>DATATB010000025.1:0-112280 GCA_036268995.1 Pirellulales bacterium
GCAAAGCATCACCGAAGCGAGGCGGGCATCGTGGACGGCAACTCCGGTGACAGCGTGCGCTGTCAACAAGCCTTTCCAGACGCGAAACGAGCGGTCGTCTTCCGTTACCACTTCACAGACTAGCTCGATTACTGCGAGCCGTTTACTGACCCGTTCTATTGAAACGCCATATCCGTTCTTGTCGATTGGCCGAGTCGAAACGTTCCAGAATTCGGCCAAGTTTTGCAATGTGACGACGATTCGCTCTTGGCGCGCCCAGAGGACGCGAATCGCCTGTCGAATCCCTCGGTATTCCGGAGAAGAAGCGTCGAACGCGCGTAGCAACGCGCCAGTGTCGATGAGGCAGGCCATTAGTCATGGTCGCTGTAGAGATCGGCCCGGGAGAAGGATCCGGAAGGAGAAGGTCCAGTCGAGGCCTCCGCATCAAGCAGACGGTCCAGTTCTTCGATGGATAGTCGCTCTGAGCGCTGCGACGGCGAGGATCGTGCAATGCTCTCGAGGTAGGCTTCAAGCGTCAGCCCGTGAGCGGCGGCTTGGGCGCTCAGAGCGGCAGCGACCGTTTCGCTAAGCTGAACATTAACCATCATTCTTCTCCCCGGGTTCCTTCCTGTATGAATGATACCATGCCCTACACCGAATCGAGCATCTTCAAGTCGGGGGCGATTTCCAGCAGTTGCTTTTCCATGTAGCGGATGACGCGGCTGGTGGTGGTGAGGCGCAAAGCGCGGCGCACGATCTCGGCAGCCTTGGCTTCGTGCAGGTGCTTGAGCAGATCCTTGATCGTCGGAATGAAGGCGGGACTCATGCTGAAGCTCCGCAGCCCCATGGCATAGAGCAGCACGCAGGCCCGGGGCGATCCGGCCATCTCGCCGCAAACCGTCACAGATTTGCCAGCCGCTCGGCAGGCGCCGATCACGCTGTCGAGGACGTGGATGACAGCGGGACTCAAAGGCTGGCAGAGATGGCTGACTTTGGGGTTGTCGCGGTCGGCGGCCATCAAATATTGCACGAGATCGTTGGAGCCGATGGAGATGAAGTCGGCGACCTTGAGCAGCGCGCCGATCGACACGGCCGCCGCCGGCACCTCGAGCATCATGCCCATCGGCACTTCGGCAAAAGCCGTGCCTTCGGCCGCCAGTTGCCGCCCGGCCTGGTGCACCATGCGCCGGACTTTGCGCATTTCTTCGAGCGTGGTGATCATGGGAAACATCAGCCGCACGCTGCAGGGCTGCACCGCCAGCGCTGCGGCGCGTAGCACGGCCCGGATTTGAGCCATGAAAAACGTCGGATGCTCGAACGACAAGCGGATCGAGCGCCAGCCCATAAAGGGATTCGCCTCGTGGTCGTGGCCGAGATACGGAATCGTCTTGTCGCCGCCCAGATCGAGCGTGCGGATCGTGATCCGGCGGTTCGGGCTGGCATCGATGATGGCCCGATAGGCCTCGACCTGCTCTTCTTCGTCGGGCACGTCGGGGTGCGTCAGGAACAGATATTCGGTGCGATACAGGCCCACGCCGCTGGCGCCCATCCGCGTGGCGGCCTCGGCGTCGCTCAAGTTGCTGATATTGGCCAGCAGCTCGACGGGCTGGCCATCAGCCGACACGGCCGGCAAATCGTGGTTCTCGGCCAGCGTGTCTTTCAAGTGTACGAACTCGCGCTGCAGCTTGCGATATTCGTACTGCGTCTCGAAGTCGGGATTCACCAGCACGTGACCTTCGCGGCCGTCGACCACGACCAGATCGCCGGTCTTGATCTGCTGCAAGATGCCGGCCACGCCCGACACGGCCGGAATCCCGCGGCTGCGGGCCAGAATGGCGGCGTGGCTGGTGCGGCCGCCGCGCTGCGTGACCACGCCGGCCACTTCGCGCTGCCCGAGCGTCACCACGTGCGAGGGCACCAACTCGTTGGCCACCAGGATGATCGGCCCTGGCAGGGCGTCGGAATAAGGTTCGAGCACGGTCGACAAGTGGCCGCTGAGTCGGATGACGACGTCGCGCACATCGGCCAGCCGCTCCTTGATGTACTCGTCCTCGGTCTCGTCGAACAGTTGTGTGTATTCGGCGAGCAGGCGTTTGAGCGCGGCTTGTGCCCGCAGGCGCGAATCGACAATCCACGATCGAACCTTGGCCGTGAAGGCGGGGTCCTGGAGGATCGCTTCGTGCGCATGGAAGATGGCGGCCTGTTCCTTGCCGACTTGCCTTTGCACCTTCGTGGCCAAGGCCCGCAGATCGGCCGCCGTTTGATTGCGCGCGTGATCGTAGTTGGCCAGTTCGGCCAGGACCTGCGCGTCTTCCAGGGGGCGATGTTCGTCGCCGACGAAAATTTCGGCGATGCAGTAGGCTTTGCCCACGGCCACGCCCGGCGAAACCGCCAGGCCGCTGCGGACCAGCGTGTTGGTGCCAGCCAACGGAGGCACGTGGGCCGCCAGCGGCCGCTCCGTCGAGCTGGCCGGCTGCTGCTTCCCGGCAGAGGGTGGTTCTTCCCTCTCGGGTTTGGCCATGATCGCGCACCTGGGGCGGCTTAGATTTCTCCTTGTTTTTACTCAAGCCAAGGTCAGGCTGCAATCGCCCGACCGCTGTTGGCCGTGGCGGCCGGCAGCGGCTGGAGGTGGGCCGTGGAGGCCCCGATAGGAAGCGGCGAAAGCGGGCTGCCGAAGCCGTCGTCAGTGGCGGCCGGCACGCGCCACAGTAGCCCCAAGGCGGCCAGCCGCGCTACCGAAGAAAGGGCGAAAAGCGTCAGATAGACGATTTGGATTTTGCCGAAATACACCAGCGCCAGGCCGCCGGCCAGCGACCCGACGACCGTGGCCGCCGCGTTGGCAAAATTGAAGAGCGTGAGCACACTGGTGCGATGTTGTTCGGGAATGGCTTCGAAAAACAGCAGAGCGATGCTCAATTCGTAGGCGGCCCACACCACGCCGACCACCAACTGCAATCCGATGAGATAGACAAAATGATTCGAGATCAGCCAAGCGGCCGACATGGGCGCGATTCCGACCCCACCCAGCCACAGCAAACGCCGCGTTCCGAAGCGCTGGGCAAATCGCCCCAGCGCCGGCAGCGCCACGATGCGCGAGGCATAGGCCGCGGCCACGAGCACCACGTATTGCGCGTACGAGAAGCGCAGGTGTTGCAGCATATAAGGATTGAAATACGGCCCCGAAATCTGCACGGCGGTTTGCACGGCCAGCAGGTAGAACAGCAGCCGCCCGGTGGTTGAGCCGCGCAGCCGGCTAATCGCATCGCCCAAGTGCAGCGAGTGATTGCGGGCTGGGCCGCTGACCAATTCGCGCTGGCTCGACAGGAACCAGACCGAAACCAGCCTAAACATCGTGGCCGCCAGAAACAGACAGGCGAACACATCGAGCGCCGCGCCGTGCGGCGCCGCCAGTTCCAAAGCCACGCCGCCGCCCACGAAGCCCACCAGCAGCCCCGCCTGGCTGAAGCGAGTCCGCCGGGCGAAATACGCCGCTCGAAGTCGTCGCGGCACCAGGGTGCCGACCCAAGTGTTCCAGGCTGGGCCGGTTGCCAGCCCGCAGCCCCAGTACGTGGCGGCGGCCGTGAACAGCAACAACGCCGGGACGCGCCGATGCCATGCCGCCAGTGCCAGCGGCAGAAAGCACAACCCCTGGCAAGCGGCCAGCACGACCACCCAGCGGCGCAGCGAGCCAAAGCGACGCAGGCCCCAGGGCGCCGCCAATTGCAGCGTGCCACCGGCCAGCAGCGGGATGGTCGCCACCAGCCCGGCCGCCACTTCCCCCAGTCCGGCCGCCAATGCAAAGGCCGGCAGATACGTCTCGCCCATGCCCACCATGACACTGAAAGCAGTGCCATCGCCCAGCCCCGCGCACAGGTCGGTGCGCTGGGCCGGCTCGCGCTTGGCCGGGATCGAATGCGGGGCGTCCGCTCGGTGACAAAGCTGGGTTTCGGACACGAATCGACGGGCTGATTGAAGGAAAAAACAGGCGTGCGAGAAAATCGGGCGCTTGCCGGCCCGCAGCACGCAAGACGAGTCGGATGATAACAAGACCGCCCCCGTGGACAACCCCGGATACGTCATATTGTCGTACACGAAGCTTCGCCTGCGGAGTGCCAGCAAATTTTGAAGTAAATCGCTGGCATTTGATGCTAGCGCGAGTTAGCTTGGTCGCCGCATCCCTTATTGCGGGTGAAACCACGCAGCCATTTGAAGTAACCGGAGGATCCCCGGGCATGTCATCGACCAAGCGCCGCATCCGATCGAAAAAGCCTCGCGTACTCCGCACGGCGTATCGCCCGCTATTGATCGAGCCGTTGGAAGGGCGCTTGCTGCTGACCGCGATTACGGTGAGCACGGCTTCCGACGCCGTCGTCCACAGCGGCGAGTCGTTGCGCGACGCCATCACGGAAGCCAACGGCGACGCGGCCAACGGCATCTCCGACAACATCACGTTTTCTTCGGATATGACCATCACGCTCGCGCAAGGCGCACTCGAGCTGAGTTCGGGCGGCACCGGCAGCGTGATCACGATCGACGGCGGCACCAGCCAGATCACCGTCAGCGGCCAGGGCGGAACAAGCAGCGTGTTTTTGATTGATTCCGGCGTCAACGCGGTAATGGACGACGTCTCAATCGTGTATGGGAATGCGGCGGAGTACGGCGGCGGCATCGTGAACCAAGGCACGCTGTCTTTGAGCGACGTCGTATTCTCCAACAACACTGCCGAGGATGGCGGCGCCATCTACAACGATCAGGGAACCCTTACCGCCAGCGGCTGCACGTTCACCAATAACACCGCTGCCGGCGGCAGAGGCGGCGGAATCCTCCAGGACGGCGGGTCGCTCACAGTCGATGGCGACACGACGTTCTCGCAGAATTCCGCGATCTTTGGACTCAGCGGTAGCGGCGGCGCAATCGACATCGATTACGGCACCGCCACGGTGGCCGATTCGACGTTTACGTCCAACACGGGCGAAGATTTCGGCGGAGCCATCAGTAGCGAAGGCACTTTGTCCGTTAGCGGTTCAACGTTCACGGGAAACCAGGCCCCGGAGGATTACTACGGCTCAGGCGGAGCGATTTCTAATTCTGGCGACGCAACCGTCAGTGGTTCAACATTCGTGAATAACTCGACGGGCGGGACCGGCGGCGGCATTGATAACGTTGGCACGCTCACCGTCGAAAACTCCACGTTTACCGGAAACTCGGCAAACGAAGCTGGCGGCGCAATCAACGTCGAAGAGGGTTCGTTGACGATTAGCAGCTCCACGATCTTTGATAATCAATCAGCCGGCAGCGGAGGCGGCGTTTCGAACTTTAGTGAGGATTTCGGGGTTACCGGCCTGCTGACTCTGCTCAGCACGATCGTTGCCGGAGACAGCGCCACGACAAGCGCCCCCGATGTCTTCGGGTCGATCTCTGGCTCGAGCAGCTACAACCTCATTGGCGACGGCACGGGCCTGACTGGCATAAGCAACGGCAGCAATTCCAATCAGATCGGCTCAACCGCCGCGCCTGTCAACCCGTTGCTTGGCCCCTTGCAAAACAATGGCGGACCGACCCAGACGATGGCCCTGGAGGCCGGAAGCCCCGCCATTGGCCACGGCGGGCCGGTGACAACTGCCGCGAAGGAGGTCGAACCGACAGACACGACAATCACAGTCACCAACGCCAGCGCGATCACGAGCGTGCCAGGCGATTACGTGATCGACATCGACAGCGAGCAGCTGCTCGTGACCGGCGTTGATACCACCAACAATACGCTGACGGTGACCCGCGGCTACAACGGCACAACGCCGGCCGATCATTCGTCCGGCGCCGGTGTTTACCTCGACACGGACCAGACCGGCGCGTCCCGCAACGAAAATCCCGACATCGGTGCCTTCCAGTACAGCACCGTTTCCCCCCAGGTTACCAATGCGTCGACGTCGGTGAATGTTCAGACCACCTCCGGCCTCGTAATCAAGCCGTCGGTCGGAAGCGTCGGGATCCAGTACTTCGAGATTCTGAGCATCAGCGGCGGCGCGTTATTTCTAAACGACGGTACGGCACTAAATGCTCCGACTCCATTCTGGATTACCGTCGATGAAGGCGCACCGGGATTGAAATTCACGCCCAACTCTCCCGCAAACGGCAGCTTTTCCGTGCTGGAGTCCACGACCGAGAGCCCATCGGGTGTGGTGGGGACGGCGGCCACGGCGACGATCACGGTCGCCCCGCTCAGCCCCATCGTCAAAAACACGGCTACGACGGAGAATGTCCAAAGCTCCTTGATCCCCATCAATCCGGATTGGGACGGGATCCAGTACTTTCAGATTAGTGGCATTTCCGGCGGGACGCTTTACCAGAGCGACGGCAGCACGCTGGTTGGCGGTGTCGGCTCAGACGTCTTCATCGCGGCAAATGTAGGGGAAGCCGGACTCCGATTCACGCCTACTGCGAACTCGACCGCTCCCGGAAGCTTTACGGTCGAGGAGTCCACCAGCAACGATCCCTCGGGCTCGGGCCTGACCGGCACGCCCGTCGTCGTCTCGATCGTCGTGGCCCCTCCCGGCTCGGTCACCTGGGACGGCGACGGCCACGGGAACCTGTGGAGCGACCCGGCCAACTGGAGTAGCGATGCCGTCCCCACGGCCGCGGATAACGTGGTGATCGATCTACCGGGCGCCGGGCCGATCATTTACGACGCATCGGCCGGAAGCACGACGATCCAGAGCTTGGCCCTGGGCGCCGGCGCCACGCTCTCGATTACCGGCGGTTCGCTGGCGATCGAGCAAGGCCTGTCGGCCGCCGGCCAGCAGCCGATCAGCGGATCCTTCGCGCTGGCCGGAGGGACCATTTCAGCGGTCGGGGATGATGGAACCTTTTCGAATCTGACGATTGACCTAGCCGAAGGGAACAGCGCGGTTGCTGTCGACGGCACATTCGTCGGCGTCACCACGCTGAATGTCGCTCAGAACGCAAGCTTCACGTTCGAGGGGGCCAACCCCGACGATACCTACTCGGGCACGCTGACGGGCTCGGGAGCCGGCACGGTGCTGCTCAGCCTCGATCGACTGTATATCGGCGCTGGAGGGCTGACCCTGGATTTCGCTGGCAGCACGCTCCAGTGGACCGGCGGCGAGTTGGATGCCGGCAATGGAAATCTGACGAACCTGGGAACGCTCAACCTCGTAGGCGACCTCAACAAAGACTTTTACAACGACGGTACGCTGGATAATTTTGGAACGATCGTGCAGGCCGGTTCTGGATATCTGCGCCTCGGCACCGATGGCGTGTATGCATCCATGCTCAAGAACGAAGCGGGAGCGAGTTACCTGCTTGAAGGCGATTCGGGGCTTGGCGAAGGCTCCGATAACGATTCGGCGCCGGGCCAAATCTCGATCGTCAACCTTGGCACCATCCGCAAGACGGCCGGCACCAGCATTTCCTACCTCGATCCATTGGGGGCGATTGACAATCTCGGCATGATCGAGGCCGATTCGGGCGAGATCGATCTCGAGCCCGTCCTGGGTGTCACCCAAATCGTCGGCGCCACGCTTTCCGGCGGCACCTGGAACGCATTCAACGGCGCGACGATTCAGCTTCCTACCAATATCACCACCAACGCCGCAAACATTGCGATGGAAGGCGCCGGCGCCTCGATTGTGGGCATATCGGGCTTGAACTCGAACACGGGCCAGTTCTCGCTCACTGGCGGCGCGACGTTTACCACCGCCAGCAACTTTGCCAACACTGGCACGCTGACTGTTGGCGCCGGCAGCGTGCTGAACGTGGCCGGCAACTTTACGCAATCGTCGCCCGGCGCACTGGATGATCAGATCGGCGGCACGCCCGGCAGCGGGCTGCTGGGCAAGATCACGGTGAGCGGAGCGGCAATGCTCGGCGGCATCTTCAACTTGTCGCTGGTCAATAGTTTTACGCCCACCGTCGGTCAAAGCTTTCCTGTGGCCTCATTCGCCAGCGAGAACGGCAACTTTGCTTCGCTCAGCGGCCTCCAGTCAGTGCTCAGCGAAACGCTCACCTCCAGCGGCCTGAGCCTCCTGGCTGGCAATCCGGCCGATCTGAAGGTTAGCAGCGCCAGCGCTCCGGCCACGGCGCTGGCCGGGCAGCAAATCACCGTCAACTGGCAAGTGACCGACGCCGGCGGCCAGGCCGCCAGCGGCAGTTGGCAGGACAGCGTGTATCTGTCCAGCACGCCGACGATTACTGCCAGCTCGATCCTGTTGGGCACGACGCAGTACACCCTCGGGCTGGGCTCAGGCAAATCCTACAACGGCAGCCTGACAGCCGCGCTGCCGGCCGTCGCGCCGGGGAATTATTACGTGCTCGTCCAGGCCGACAGCTTGTATCAATCGCCCGACTCGAATCGGGCCAACAACACGCTGGCCGCGGCCGGGCAGATCGCTATCTCGCTGCCGACCCTGACGCTGGGCACTCCGCTGGCCGGCGCCTTCACGGCCGCCGAGCAGAACCTGTATTACCAGGTGAGCGTGCCGCTCGGCGGTTCGCTGACGGTCGCGCTGGCCAGCGCCGCCGGCGCTGGCAGCACGGCCCTGTATGTCAGCCAAGGCACGCTGCCCACGCCCTACAGTTATCAGTATGCTGCCAACGTCGCCAATCAGCCGAATCAGACGCTGATCGTGCCGCAGACGCTCGCCGCGACTGTCTATTACATTCTGGCCCAGAGCGTCTCGGGCGGCGCCGCGGCGGCCGGCTTTACGCTCACCGCCGCGCAGACCAACGCCGTGGGCGTATCGGCCATTTCGGCCACCTCCGGCGGAAACACGGGCAACATCACGCTCGAAATCGACGGCACGAACTTTACTTCCAACGCCACGGCCAGCCTGAAGCTCGGGCTCACGACGCTCAACGCCACGGCCATCGACTTTGTCAGCTCCAGTCAACTGTTCGCCACGTTCAACCTGGCCGGAGCCGCCGTCGGCGGCTATACGCTGAGCGTGCAGCAAAGCGGGCAAACGGCCACCGCGGCCAGCGCGTTCAACGTCGTGGCCGCGCCGGCCAGCTCGCTCTCGATATCGTTGAGCGTGCCGCAGGCGATTCGCCCGGACCACACCAGCACGATCGTGATCAGTTACACCAACTCCACCGACAACGACATCGTTGCGCCGTTGCTCGAAATCGCCTCCACCAACAGCACCGTCTCATTCAGCACGCCCGACGATCCGAACGATTTTGTGTCTTCGGCCCAGTTGCTGGCCGTGGCCCCCAGCGGCCCGGCCGGCATTGTGCGGCCGGGGCAGAGCGGCCAGCTTTCGTTGACCATTGTGTCCAGCGACACGAGCGAGGGCGACCAGATCCCGTTCCAGGTCAGCCTATTGACGGCAGGGCAGACAATCAACTGGGCTTCGCAACAGGGATCGCTGCGGCCGAGCACGATTCCATCGGCGGCCTGGAATGTGATCTTCGGCAACCTGCTGACGATGATCGGTTCGACGACGGATTCGTTCGATGCAGCCCTGGCCAGTTCGGCGACGTATCTGAGCGGCATCGGCGAAACGACGGCTCAGACCAGCGACGTCGGCCGGCTGTGGTCGTTCATGCTGGCCCAGGCCGGCGCCGCCTTGCCGGCTTCGACGCTGGCCTCGGCGGTCGACGCCTCGCTGGCCGCTCCCGGCGGGGTGTCGCTCAGTGTCGATCGCACCTTTGCCTCGACGATCGCCAGCCGCTACACGCCCGGCATGTTCGGCATCGGCTGGGCCACGAGCTGGCAAACTTCGCTGTCGGTCGATAGCTCCGGCAACGTGACGATCAACTCCGACGGCGGTTTGAGCTCGAGCTTTTTCGTCGAGCAAGCCAACGGCGAATATCTCGACACCGACGGCGAAGCCGGCACGCTCACCTTCTCGGCAGGCGTCTACACATTCACCGACACGGGCCAGGACCAATCCGTGTTCCTCGCCAATGGCCTGCTGAGCTATGTGCAAGACACCAACGGCAATCGCATCACGCTGGGCTACAACGGCCAGAACCAGATCACCTCGCTCACGTATTCGAATGCTTCCGATCCGGCCGAGCCGACCGAACAGCTCACGCTCAGCTACAACGCCGCAGGGTTCGTTTCGCAAGTCGCCGACGGCACGGGCAACACCTGGACTTACGCCTACGATGCGGCCGGCCACTTGCTGTCGGTCACCGCGCCCGGCGACCTCACGACCCTGTACATGTACCAAACCGGCGGCAATCCCGAAACGACCAACGCGCTGCTATCGCTCACCGCTCCCGACGGCTCGCAGGAAAACTTCAGCTACGATGCGCAAGGCCGGCTGGCGGGCATCAGCGCCAACAACGATAGCGATCCGGTGACGTTCGCCTATAGCGGCGGTGAAATCACCGTTACCGACGCGCTGAACCATTCGACGAGCGAATACCTCAACGACGCTGGCCAGGCAGTCAAGACGATCGACCCGCTGGGCAATGTCAGCTATGCCACGGTCGACAACAACGGCAACGTCGTCTCGGCCCAAGGGCCCGACGGGCAAGCCGGCGCGATCAGCTACAACAGCGTCGGCGACCCGGTCTCGGCCACCGATCCGCTCGGCCATTCGACCACGGCCACCTATAGCAGCACGTTCGACGAACTGACCTCGCTGGCTGACCCCTTGGGCAATACGCAAAACTACGCGTACAACCCGCAGGACGGCAATCTGCAAACCATCACGTATGCCGACGGCAGCCAGCAGCAATATGCCTACGATGCCCTGGGCGACGTCACCGAGTTCGTCAACCAGCTCGGCCAGGCGATCGGCTACAGCTACAACTCGCAAGGCCTGCTGGCCGGCGAAACGTTCTCCGACGGCACGCAAGCCACGTTCAGCTACGACGCCCATCAGGATCTGGTCTCGATGACCGACACCACGGGCACGACCACGTTTTCTTATAACGCGGCCGGGCAGCTAACGAATGTGGCGTATCCCGGCGGCGCGTTCCTGACCTACACGTACAACGCAGCCGGCCAGCGGACGCAGATGATCGATCAGACCGGCTTCGCGGTCGATTATTTGTACGACACGCTGGGCCGGCTGAGCGCATTGACGGACGCCTCGCACAACCTGGTCGTACAGTACACATACGACGCCGCGGGCGACCTGGCCAGCGAGTTGTTCGGCAACGGCACCGAGACTGATTACACCTACGACGCCGACGGCCGCGTGACCGACATCGTGAACCTGGCGCCCGGCGGCTCGGTGCAATCCAGCTACGCGTACACGTACAACCTCGACAGCCTGCCAATCCAGATGACCACCCAGGCCGGCACGTTCACGTACGGCTACGATGCCGACGGCCAGCTCACTTCGGTCGTCACGCCCGCGGGCGACACGATCACCTATCAGTACGATGCCAACGGCAACCGCGTCGCGGTGGTCGACGGCGGCACGACCACCACCTACACCACCAACAATCTCAACCAGTACACGCAGGTCGGCGGCACCACGTACCAGTACAATGCTGCCGGTCAACTCATCTCCAGTACCGACTCAACCGGCACGACCACGTACACGTACAACGCCTTTGGGCAAGTGACGAGCGTCGTTTCGCCCTCCGGCACCAGCACCTATCAATACGACGCCCTGGGTTTCCTCATTTCGGAAACCGTCAACGGCCAGGTGACGAACAACCTGATCGACCCCACCGGCCTGGGCAACGTCGTGGCTCAGACCGACGGCAGCGGCAACATTCTGGCTCAGTACACGTACGGCCTGGGCCTCGTCAGCCAGGTGAGCGCGCTGGGAGCGAGCGCGTACTACAGCTTCGACCTGACCGGCAATACCACGCAACTGACCGGCGCCGGCGGCGCAGTGCTGAACACTTACAGCTACCTGCCGTTCGGCCAGATCCTTTCGTCCACCGGCACGACGGCCAATCCGTTCACGTACGTCGGCCAGTACGGCGTGATGGACGCCGGCAACGGTCTGTATTTCATGCGCAACCGCTTTTACGACGCGAGCACCGGGCGATTTGTTTCGCCCGATCCGCTGGGCGTGCTGGGGAGCGGAACCAACTTGTATGCCTACACAGGAGAGAGTCCGATTGCGAAACGCGATCCAATGGGCCTTGACTCCAACTTTGACGAGGATGATGCACTGTTCGCGCAATACAATTATGCTATCAATGTTGTTGACGGTACTGTCGATCCCGCGGCGGTTGACTATAACGATCAAGACCAAAATCGCGTCGCCGGGGAATGGCTCGCCGATCGGATTGGTGATTCGGCAAAGCAAGTAGGCATTATGACTCTGGAGACTGCGGCAGCTGTGGGAGTAAACGTTGCACTCACGCCGCCAGTCGCGGCAGCGATCGGTGACGAATTACTTGCTAGCCTCCTTGTCGGCGGGATAACCGACAAGGTGTTCCCCGATGCGTTGCCCGCTCTTTCCTCCCCTGAAGAGATTGCACCCGTGGTCGTTCTGCAGTCCATAAAGCTGGCTGAACACGCCAATGAAGCGACTGCGCGGAGGCAGGTTGACAACAGTGTCGACTCACAGCAACACGAGGATCTTGATCGCGAAGACGCCGCGGTCGGGGCTCCCAACGACCCCAACGCCCTCATCGGCCCGGCAGGCGCTGGCTCGCAAAATTTCATCCAGCCGACGACCAGCAACCTGCCTTACACCGTTGAGTTCGAAAACGACGGCAGCGCGCCGGCGCAGGATGTTACGGTCACTGAGCAGCTCGCTGCGAACTTGGACTGGACCACGTTCCAGCTCGGGTCGTTTGGGTTCGGGCCGATCAATGTCACGATTCCGGCCGGATTGACGCAGTATCAAACCACGGTCAGCTACGAGAACCAGGACGGCAGCGCATTGAACGTGGTGGTGGCGCTCGATTTCAACGTCGGCACCGGCCTGCTGACGGCCACGTTCACGTCGCTCGATCCGCTCACCGGGCAAGCGCCGGCCGGCGTGTTCGACGGTTTTCTGCCCACCGACGACAGCAGCCACGTCGGCGAAGGGTATGTGCAATATACGGTGCAGCCCACGGCCGGGCTGACCACCGGCGCCACGATCGGCCAGCAGGCGGCCGTGGTCTTCGACACCAATACCCCGGTCCCTACGAACACGTTCACCAACACGATCGACTCGGGCGCGCCGACCAGCAGTGTCGCGATGTTAGCGGACAAGAGTCTCAACGCATTCACCGTGAACTGGTCGGGCACCGACGACGCGGGCGGATCGGGCGTCGCCAGCTACGATGTATATGTCTCCGACGACGGCGGGCCGTACACGCTGTGGCAGGACCAGACCACGCAGACTTCCGCCGCCTACACCGGCACTGTCGGCGATACGTACAGCTTCTATAGCGTCGCCACCGACAACGTCGGCAACGTCGAGCCCACTCCCACGGTCGCCGAGGCAACTACCACGATCGCGTCCGGCGTGATTCAGAACGGCAAGACGCTCACCGTCACGGGCACTACGGGGGCCGATGTTTTGATGATCGAGTTCGACAGGACATTCAGTGTCGTCGGGGTCGAAGTCAACGGCGTCCTGCAGGATTACAGCACCAGCGACATCAACAACATCGTGGTCAACGGCGTTTCGGGCAACGATACGTTGACGGTCTATTCGCCGCCGACGGAGGACGCCACGGTGGCGCTGTCCTCCGGGACAATTTCGTTCGCGGTCAAAGACTTCAACATCACTTCCAGCAACATCCCGAACATTTTCTACTACGCCAAAGTCACCGACACGGCGAAGCTGACCGACCCGGCCGGCGCCAATACCTTGACCGTTACGCCCGGCTACGAATGGATGGCCGGCACCAACTTCAACCTGGTGGTGATCGGCGGGAACCAGGTGGCGGCTTATTCCAACGGATCCGGCTTGGATACGGCCGACGTGCAAGCCGCGACCTCGGCACAATACACGGCCTACGTCGGCAGCAGCTTTGACTTCGGCTATTATCCCAACGGTACCTATCACCATTACGAGTACGGATTCGCCACGGTCGATGCCATCGACACAAGCGGCCTGGTGATCGCCGACTTCTACGGCAACGGCAGCGCCGCGTTTCAAGCGTCGGTCACAGGCGGCAGCATGAGTAGCCAAGGCTTTGTGACCGAGGCCAGTGGTTTTGGCCGGCTCAACAACTACGCAGGCGGTGCGGGCGACACGATCCAGTTGACGACCGTCGGCAACTCGGGCTACATGCAAGAATTTGTCGCCGGAGAGTATGCCGCCTACGTTGACAATGTCGGAGTGGCCAACGGCATGGCATCGTGGGCCTTTGGGTTCCAAACCGTTGCGGGCATCGGGGCCGGCGCTAACACCGAGGTTGTCTTTCTGCCCAACGTCGGCAATAGCAATCTCGTGGCCTCCGGCAATAGTGCCACAATGTCCACGGCTAGTGAGACGAACGTGGCTACCGGTTTTGCCACGGCCACGGCCTACGCTTCATCCGGCTCTAATACCGACCATGTCGCTGTGATCGACTTTGCGCTCGGGTTGCTCGGCAATTGGACGCTGGCGGGGGGCGTCTACCACGGTTCGGCTGATTGATCGCCGACAAGCGGCGAATTCGCCCTGCCGCCCGCTGGCCGAACGGTTTTAATTTGCAAACCTGAACCCTGCCGGTCGGGGCTTCAATAGCCCTGCGGTCACTTGCGAGCGGCCGCATACGAGCGTAGATTGCCAAACAACTTACGCTGATTCCAGCAACGCTGCCCCCAGGTTCCGACCGCCCCCCCAGCCGAGGTGATTCGAGATGAAAGCCGTCGCCGTTCGCCCAGGCACTGCCAATAGCGTACACCTGACCGATCTTCCGCGGCCCAACGTCAACGACATCCCGGGCGGGCGAGGCGTTCTGGTCAAAGTGCTCAAGGTGGGCGTCGATGCTACCGATCGCGAAATCAACGAAGCCAAGTATGGCAATCCCCCGCCGGGCTACGATTTTCTCGTGCTGGGTCACGAATCGTTTGGCGTGGTCGAGGAGGTCGGCCCCAATGTCACGCACGTGCGGCCGGGCGAGTACGTCACGGCCACCGTACGCCGGCCGGGCAAGTCGATCTACGATCTGATCGGCACCTGCGACATGACCAGCGAAGAAGTGTACTTCGAACGCGGCATCAATCTGCTGCACGGCTATTTGACCGAATATTACGTCGACGATGCCGAATTCATCGTCAAAATGCCCACAGGGCTCAAGCATCTCCATGTGCTGGCCGAGCCCATGAGCTGCGCTGCCAAGGCCGTCGAGCAGGCTTTCGAAGTGCAGCGGCGGATGAAAGTCTGGCGGCCGCGCACGGCCTTTGTCATGGGCGCCGGACAAATCGGGCTGCTAACCACCTTGATCCTGCGGCTGCGCGGGCTGGACGTGTACACCGTGGCCCGCTCGCCGGCGCCGACACTCAGCTCGGAAATCGCGACCGGCATGGGGGCCCATTACTTCAGCACGCGCGAGCGGCCCATCGCCGAGCTCAGCAAGCAGGCCGGCAAGGCCGATCTGATCGTCGATGCCACCGGATCCAGCAGCATGGCCTTTGGCGCGATGGAAATGCTCGGCCACAACGGCGTGCTGGTTTGGACTGGCATTACCGGCGGCAACCAGCAAGTCCAGGTGCCAGGCGACAAGATCAACCTGGATTGGGTGCTGGGCAACAAGCTGCTGTTGGGCAGCGTGAACGCCAACCGCGGACACTTCGAATCGGGCATCCGCGACCTGGCCCTGGGCGAGGTCATGTTCCCGGGCGTGGTCCAGCGAATTCTCACGCATCCGGTCCAAGGGCTCGAAAACTACGAACAAATGATGAAGCTGCTGGTCGACGGCAAAAGCGCGGACGGCAAAAGCGCGCTCAAGGTCTACATGGAAGTGGCCGACGGCTGATGCGGCGGTTCCGCCTTTCGTTTCCTTAATCTCGCCTGCCCTGCTGGCGGTGCGTGCAGCGGTCTTTGGCCAGGAAACCGCCAGCAAATACGTGCCGCATTGCGCGGGCGTGTTAGAATGACCAGCGGTGTGAGCAGCGTGCCAGGCGGCCGCTGGCGTTCTTTCTCCTCCCGAGGCGGTCCATGACCAGTCGCTGGGCGAGCGTGGCGATTGTGCTGTTTTGGGCCAGCACGATGGGTTGGCTCGTACACAACAAGATCATCCCTTCGCTGGCAGTTGGTCAGCCCCCTTCGTATCGCACGATGGTCGAGCGCAATGGCCCGGCCAACCGGCCGGTGGGCTGGTCGATCAGCCTGGACGGCCGCCCGCTGGGTTGGGCCATCACTTCCGCCGTGCTCGATGCCGAAGGCGGCTACCAAATGCAAAGCCGCGTGCGGATGGAGCAGATTCCCTTTGCCACGCTGGCCCCAGCCTGGATGTCGTCGATCTTGAAAATCTTCGATGGCGGCGGCACCATCCCCGGGCTGAAAATGAACGTCGATGCCCGCAGCAGCATCGACATCGATCCGCTGGGCCGGCCGGTCGATTTCGACTCGGTGGCGAATCTCGGATATCCCGGCCGAGGCCGGATCGTGGCCTCCGACCTGCGCTTCAGCATGCGCGGCACGTTCGAAGGCGATTATCTCGATCTGGAAATGCGCTCAGGCGACTTCGTTCACCACACCAAGGCCTACGTGCCGCGCGATGCGGTGCTGGGCGATTCCATGTCGCCGCAAGCGCGGCTGCCGGGGCTGCGTTTGGGACAGAGTTGGACCGTGCCGGCTTATAGCCCGTTTCGTCCGCCCAACAGCCCGCTCGAGATTCTCGAAGCCCGGGTGGATCGCAGCGAGCCGCTGTTGTGGCATGGCCGGCGGATGCCGACGTTGCTGGTGGTGATGCGGGCCGACCCTGGCTCGGGTCTGACCAATGCACAGACGGTGCGGGCCAAGCTGTGGGTCGGCTTCGATGGCTCGGTGCTCAAGCAAGAAGTGCTGCTGGGCAGCGGCCGCTTACGTTTCACGCGCGTCGCCAAGGCGGCGCCGAAAGCCGGCGAGTCGGCCGACGACCTCGAACCCTGGTGGATCGAGAAACCGGCCTCGACGCCCGAGCCGGCGCGCGATTGGCAGTCGACTTTACTGGATTTCTTTACCGGCAAGGCGAGCGAGCCAGGCGCGCATGATTGAACTCGAGCAGGTGACGAAGAGATACGGGCGCAAGGTGGCCGTCGACGGCATGAACCTGGCCGTGCAGCCGGGCGAGCTGTTCGCCTTCCTTGGGCCCAACGGCGCCGGTAAAACGACCACCATCAAAATGCTCGTGGGTTTGCTACGCCCCAATTCAGGCCGCGTGCGCGTCGGCGGATTCGATCTGGCGACCCACAGCCGGCAGGCTTGCCAGGTGCTCGGTTATGTGCCCGACGAACCGACCTTGTACGAAAAGCTCACCGGCCGCGAGTTCCTGCAATTCATCGCCAGCATGTACGGCTTGGACGACCGCCAATCCCGCACCCGGATCGAGCAGCAATGCGCCCAGTTCGAGTTGCACGAGTTTCTCGATGAGCTGGCCGAGAACTATTCGCACGGCATGAAGCAGCGGCTGGTGTTTGCCGCGGCCATGCTGCACGAGCCGCGCGTGTTGATCATCGACGAGCCGATGGTCGGGCTCGACCCGCGCAGTTCCCGGCTGCTCAAGGATCTGCTGCGCGAGCGGGCCAGTGCCGGGGTGACGATCTTCATGTCGACGCACACGCTGGCCCTGGTCGAGGAAATCGCCACCAGGCTGGCGATTGTCGATCATGGCCGGGTCCGATTTTGCGGCACGCTCGAAGCGCTGCGTGGCGATCTGGCGCGGCACGACTCTTCGCTGGAATCGATCTTTCTGTCCCTTACGGGCGATGCGAGCACGGAGCCGTCGCTGCCGGCCGTGCCGGCGGAGGGGCGCTAATGTCAGCGCACGCCGCTGCCGACGCCTTCTCGGCCGCAGCCGCCGGCTACGGCGCCATGCCCGTCGATGGCCGGACCAACTTGATCTCGCCGGAGCGCGAAGCGCGGGCCTTCTGGCGCGCGCGGCTGGCCACGGTGCGCAATGCGATGGTCCGCTCGCGCGAGGCCTCGCGCTTTCGCATCGCCATGGTCGGCCTGCTGGCCGCTACGCTGTGGGGCATTCTGTACGTGCTGTTTGTCGATGGCTTTCGTTTCTTGCGCACGACGATTGCCGACCCGGCCACGCAGGACGAAGCGATCCGCGGCATCTATAGCTTGTTCTTCGCCTCGCTGCTGCTGTTGCTGATGTTTTCGGCCGGCCTAATTCTATATGGCCTGCTCTACCGATCGGCCGAAACGCGGTTTCTGCTCACCACGCCGGCCCGGCCCGAGCGGATTTACTTGCACAAATTCCAGGAGTCGATGTTTTTCAGCTCCTGGGTGTTTCTGCTGCTGGCCACGCCGATGCTCGTCGCGCATGGCCGAGTGGAAGGGGCTAACTGGTATTTCTTCGCGCTGCTGGTGCCTTCGCTCCTGGCCTTTGCCGCCATTCCCGGCAGTTTGGGTGCGATTGCCTGCATGCTCGTGGTGCGCTACTTGCCGAGCAATCGCAAGCACTTGCTCATACTGGTGCTAGTGGTCAGCGTCGTGGCGGTCGGCTCGCTGGTTTGGACGTTTGCTCACCGCATCGAGGGCAATCTGTTGACGCCAGCTTGGTTCCAGAACGTGCTCGCCCGGCTGCGGCTGACGGAATACCGCCTGCTGCCCAGTTGGTGGCTCAGCTCGGCCCTGCTGGAAGCGGTGCACTCCGGCTGGAACAACGCGGCCGCGAACCAGGCATTTTCCGAGAGCATGCTGTTTCTCACGCTGCTGGTGGCCAACGCTCTGTTCTTCAACCTCCTGGCCGTGTGGACGGCGCAACGGATTTTTCGGCCCGGGTTCTTGGCGCTCGAAGGCGAACGCACTTCGCGGCGCTCGCTGGAACTGGCCGCCGTGGATCAACTCCTGCTGCGGTCGGCCGGCTTTTTGCCGCCACATATGCGGCTGCTCATGGTCAAAGACCTGCGGCTGTTTCGCCGCGATCCGCTGCAATGGTCGCAGTCGCTGATCTTCTTCGCGCTGCTGCTGTTCTATTTTTTCAATACGCGCAAGCTGAGCCACAATCCCGCCTACATCGGCTGGATCAACATGATCAGCTTTCTGAACCTGGCGATCATCGGGCTGATGCTCTCGACGTTCACCACGCGCTTCGTCTTTCCGATGATCAGCCTCGAGGGCCGGCGGTTCTGGATCCTGGGATTGTTGCCCGTGAAGCGCGAAGCCATCCTGCGCTCGAAGTTCTTGTTTGCTACGCTCGGTTCCATCGGTCCCTGCTGCCTGCTGGTCGTAGCCAGCGACGTGCTGCTGGGCGTTTCGCGTCCGATCTTGCTGGTCCACCTGCTGCTGTGCATTGCACTCTGCTCGGGCCTGTCGGGCATTGCCGTGGGCCTGGGGGCCATGTTGCCCAACATGCGGCAACCCTCCCCATCGCGGATCGCCGCCGGCTTTGGCGGCACGCTCACGCTGGTGCTCAGCACCGCGTTCATCGCCCTGACGGTTCTTTCCACCGCCGTGCCCTGCCACTTCTACCTGGCGCTGCTCGACAGCCCCACCTTGCAGCGCGCGATGGATCCCGAGCCGCTGGAGTATTGGCTGGTGCTCGGCATGATCGGCAGCGTGCTATCGGGCATCCTGGCCACCGTCGTGCCCCTCTGGTTCGGTGCCAAAGCCTTCCGCCGGCTGGAATTCTGAGGCGATCATCGGCACGGCGTTAATCGCGAGCCGCAATTGCGGGGAGAATTCAGGGGAGTGACCACGGATTTCACGAATAACACGGATACGAACAAAAGGCATTTTTTTATCCGTGCCATCCGTGAAATCCGTGCTTCATCCTCTTAATGCGTCCTGACCAATTTGCCCGGCAGGAGCGTCGCCCTCCCCGGTTGAGGGCCGATCGGCTCAGCGAGTAGAATTGGGCGATCCAATACCTGTGACTTTGCGGGCTGAATGGACTCACTCGTTCCCAAAAACGGATGGCGGCAATGGACAAATTTCGCGTCGGCGCAGTCAACTATCTGAATACCAAGCCGCTGATCTACGGCCTGGACCGGCTGGCGCCGCAGATCGAGCTGCTGCTGGACCTGCCCAGCCGGCTGGCCGACCGGCTGGCCGCCGGCGAGCTGGACGTGGCGCTGATTCCCTCGGTGGAATACTTTCATGGCAGCGGCTACACGATCATCTCCGATGCCTGCATTGCCTGCCGCGGGCCGGTGCTCAGCGTCAAGCTGTTCAGCCGCGTGCCGGCCGCCGAGATTCGCAGCCTGGCTCTGGACGAAGGCTCGCGCACCAGCGCCGCCTTGGTGCGGATTCTGCTCCACGAGCGCTATGGGCTCGATCCCCGGTTGGAGACGCTGCCGATCGGAGCCGCCGCGGCCGACACGGATGCCGACGCCGTGCTGCTGATCGGCGATCGGGCCATGCGGCCGCAGCCGGGGCAGTTTGTTGAAGTCTGGGATCTGGGCGACACCTGGTGCCGCTGGGCCGAGCTGCCGTTTGTGTTCGCCATGTGGACCGCCCGCGCGGGCCGCGATCTGTCGGGGCTCGATGCCGCATTGAGCGAAGCCCGCGATTTGGGCCTGCGGTCGCTGGACGAAATCGCCCGGCGCGAGTCGCCGGCACTGGGCATGTCGGCCGAAGACTGCCTGGGCTATTTGCGCGACAACTTGTATTTCTACCTGGGCCCGCGCGAAGTGCGCGGGCTCGAACATTTTTATCGCCTGGCCAGCCACCTGCAGCTGGCGCCGCAAGGAGTCGAACTTGGTTTGCCCGACTGCCAGAATTCTCGATAAGAGCGTCGCCGGCGAGCGTCTGACGCCGGAGGAAGGGCTCACGCTGCTCGAGTCGCGCGACCTGGCCAGCCTGGGTCGCGCGGCCGACGCCGTCACGCGCCGACTGCATCCCGAGAGCTATCGCACGTACAACATCGACCGCAACATCAACTACACCAATGCCTGCACGGCGGTGTGCGACTTCTGCGCCTTCTATCGGCCGCCGGGCCACGACGAGGTCTACGTACTGCCCCGCGACGTGCTGCTGCAGAAGATCGAAGAGACGGTCGCCCTCGGCGGCGACCAGATCCTGATGCAGGGCGGCATGCATCCAACGCTCGGCCTCGAGTGGTACGAAGATCTGTTGCAGGCGATCAAAGCCCGGTTCCCGCAGGTGAACGTTCACGGCTTCAGCCCGCCGGAGATTCATGCCTTTACCAAGGTGAATAAGCTCCCGCTGCGCACCGTGCTCGAGCGGTTGAAGGCGGCGGGCCTGGGTAGCCTGCCCGGCGGCGGGGCCGAGATCCTGGTCGATCGCGTGCGGGGCGAAATTACGCGCGGCAAGGTCATGACCGACGATTGGCTGAACGTCTGCCGCGTGTGGCACGAGCTGGGCGGCCGCGGCACGGCCACCATGATGTTCGGCCACGTCGAGACACTGGCCGAGCGGATTGAACACCTGGAACGGTTGCGCCAGTTGCAGGACGAGACGGGCGGATTTACCGCCTTTATCTGTTGGACCTTTCAGCCCGAGCATACCGCGCTGGCTCATCTCGGCCGTGCGGGGGCCTTCGAGTATCTCAAGACGCAGGCGGTCGGCCGGTTGTACCTGGATAATTTTCCCAATATCCAATCGAGTTGGGTCACGCAGGGACTCAAGATCGGCCAGCTTGCGCTATGCTTCGGCGCCAACGACATGGGCAGCCTGATGATCGAGGAGAACGTCGTGGCCTCGGCCGGCACGGTGCACTATCTCTCGCTCGAGCAGATCAAGGACGCGATCCGCGAGGCGGGCTATATCCCCCGCCAGCGTAACGTGTTTTACGAGTTGATCGATCGCGAACCAGAGCCCACGGCCGCGATAGCGTGAGCTATGTTCTTGGAGTGGGTTATCGAGGAGCGGACCGGGGGCGGCCGCTTGTTCGCCGCGACCAGCATCCCGCCACCACTGGTCGCGGCTTGATGAATCGCGTCGCCCAGTAAGTTCGTTGTAATCGTTGCGGTCGCACCCACATGATTCATGTCCGGCAGTTGACGAAGGATTACGCCGACTTGCGGCGCGGCCGTTTTGTGGCGCTCGACGGCATCAGCTTCGATGCTCGGGCGGGCGAAATCTTCGGCCTGTTGGGACCCAACGGCGCGGGCAAGACCACGGCCCTGAGAATCTTGAGCACCGTGCTGCGGCCCACCAGTGGCACGGCCACGGTCAACGGCTTCGACGTGCTGACGCAGCCGTCGCAGGTTCGGCATCAGATCGGGTTCGTCTCGGCCAACACGGCCATGTACGACCGCATGAGCGCTTGGGAAATGGTCGAATATTTCGGCGGCCTATACGGCATCGCCGCCGGGCCGCTGCGCGAGCGCATGGAGCGGCTGTTCGAGCGGCTGCAAATGAACGACGTCCGCGACCTGCTCGGTTCGAAAATGTCGACCGGCATGAAGCAAAAAGTCTCGATTGCCCGGGCCCTGGTTCACGATCCACCGGTGCTGGTGTTCGACGAAGCCACGGCCGGGCTCGACGTGCTGGTGGCCCGCGCGCTGCTGCGGACCGTGGCCGAGCTGCGCGACCAGGGCAAGTGCATCGTGTTTTCCACGCACATCATGCGCGAGGCCGAAAAGCTCTGCGACCGCGTCGCCATCATGCACCACGGCCGCATCCTCGCCCACGGCCCGATCGAAGGTTTGCGTGCCCAGTACGGACAGCCGGATTTGGAGGAGTTGTTCTTTGCGCTCGTCTCGCAAGGAGATGAGGGAGCGCAGAGTGATGAGTACAGAGTGCAGAGTGGGGAAATGATGAAGTAGGAATGCTGAATGATGAATGCCGGAGCTGGCGCCAGCCCATTCATCATTCATACTTCCGCGTTCCGCATTATTTATGAACTGGTCGAACGTCAGATTGATCTTTCGCCGCGAGGTGCGCGACCAGTTGCGCGACCGGCGCACGCTGTTCATGATCGTCGTGCTGCCGATCCTGCTCTATCCGCTGTTGGGGATGAGCATGTTCCAAGTGGCCCAGTTCATCCGCGAGCAGCCCACGCGGGTGCTCGTGCTGGGCGCCGAAGATTTGCCGGCGGCACCGGCCTTGATCGACGAGGGGAAGTTTGCGCCGGCGCTATTGAATGATCCGCAGTCGCAGGGACTGACCGAGTTGCACTTTGCCGAAGTGCCGGCGGCCGATGCGCCCGAGCGGGCTCGCCAAGCCGTCCAGCAGGGGGACTTCGAGGCCGTGGTGTCGGTCCCCGCGGGTTTTGCCCGGCGGCTGGAAATGTTTCGCCGCGATCTGAGCCAGCGGGCGGCCCACGAGCGCGGCGGCCAACCCCTTGCCGACGTGCGCATTCCCGGCCCCGAGATTTATTACAACACGGCCAAGGAAAAGAGCCAGCTCGCCTATCTCCGCGTGACCAAGGTGCTGGACCGCTGGACCGACGCGATCGGCCGCGAAAACTTGAAGAGCAGCGATCTGCCCGAGTCCGCCGCCCGGCCGTTTATCCTGGCCGAGCACGACACGGCCGACGAGAGTCAGCGCAAGGCGGTGGTCTGGTCGAAGATCCTGCCGTTTTTGCTGCTGATCTGGGCGCTGACCGGCGCGTTTTATCCGGCCGTGGACTTGTGCGCCGGCGAGAAGGAGCGCGGCACGCTCGAAACCCTGCTCAGCAGCCCGGCCGAGCGCTCGGAAATCGTCTGGGGCAAGCTGCTGACCGTGATGCTATTCAGCGTCGTCACCGCGGCGCTGAACATTTTCAGCATGGGCCTGACCGGCTCGCTGGTCATGAGCCAGTTTCCCGGCGTCGGGCCGCCACCCTTGTGGGCGCCGGTCCTGCTATTGGCCGCCCTGCTGCCGGTATCGGCCCTGTTCAGCGCACTGTGCCTGGCCTTGGCCGCCTTTGCCCGCAGCAGCAAGGAGGGGCAATACTACCTGATGCCCGTGCTGCTGGTGACGATGCCGCTGGTCTTGCTGCCGATGTCGCCGGGCGTCGAGCTGAATTTGGGCAACGCACTGATTCCGATCACGGGCGTGGTGTTGCTGCTGCGGACCATGCTCGAAGGCGAATACTGGCAAGCCCTGCCGATGCTGCTGCCGGTGGCCGGCGTCACGATTCTTTGCTGCCTGTTTTCCATTCGCTGGGCCATCGACCAGTTCAATAGCGAAAGCGTGCTGTTTCGTGAGAGCGAACGCTGGGATCTGGGCCTGTGGCTCAAGCACATGCTGCGCGACCGCGAGGACACGCCGTCGGCCACCGAGGCCGTGTTCTGCGGCGTGTTGATTCTGCTGGTGCGCTTCTTCATGAGCTTCGCACTGCCGCAGCCCGAGACGTTTCGCGACCTGGCCGTGCTCACGGTGGTCACGCAGTTGGTGGTGATCGGCACGCCGGCGCTGTTGATGACGATTATGCTCACGCGTTCGCCGGCCCGGACGCTGTCGTTGCGGCTGCCGCCGCTGGCGAGCGTGCCGGCGGCCGTGCTGCTGGCCGTGGCACTGCACCCGCTGGCAGGCGCCGTGAACCAGTTGGTGCAGCGGCTCTACCCGGTCAGCGAGCGGATGCAGCAATCGCTCGCCGCTCTGATGGCCGATCCGCCGGGAGCCTGGCAGATGGTGCTCGTGCTGGGACTGGTGCCGGCCGTGATCGAGGAGCTGGCTTTCCGCGGCTTCATGCTCTCGGGCTTTCGCCGCATGGGCCACAAGTGGCGGGCCATTGCCTTGAGCAGCTTCTTCTTCGGCATCACGCATGCCATCTTCCAGCAGTCGATCGTCGCCTGCCTCTTGGGCATGCTGATCGGCTACCTCGTCGTGCAAACCGGCAGCCTGTTGCCGGGCATCGCCTTCCATTTCGTACACAACAGCCTGGCGCTGCTGGCCACGCGGGCGACTCCCGCCTTCCTGGCCGCGCACGAATGGCTGCGAGCGATGGGCGTTTCGGCCGACGAAGGCTTGTCCTATGGCTGGGCCGTGACGTTCATGGGCACCGCGCTAGCCGTCTTACTGCTTGCCTGGTTTCGCGGGCTGTCCTACGCCCGCACCAGTGAAGAACGTCTGCAAGAAGCCATCGACCAGAACGTCTCGCAGCCGGCGCTGGGATCGTGATGCCGATGAGCGCAAGTCGGCTCATTTAGCCGGCTCATTCATGAGCCGTTTTTCTTCATTGCGGCGGCCGATGGCACTGGAACCTAATAGCGGAACGAGACGCCGCCGCCCGTGAAAAACGGCGCGGCGGTTCGATTCAAGCCCATGCCCACGCGCCAGTCGATCTGAAAGTTATAACCCGGCCGCCAGAGCGCGCCGGTGTCGAGACTCGGCAGCACGGCGCCGGGGCTGCTGCCATTACCAAACAGCGAGTAGGCCTCGGCAAAGGTGACGAGATGCTGCTGCCGCCACGTGCGGCTGAACATAGCCGATTGATAGTATTGGGTCACGCTGGGGGCGCTCGGCTGGCCGAAGATCGCCCCGGTGCTGCACTCCAGCATTAACTTGTCGTTCAGCGACCAGCCATAAAGATAATCCACCTCCGGGGCCACGCTTCGCATGGTGCCGGGGCCATAGCCGGTGGGCGTGAAGAGTTCGACCATCAGGGCCGATTTTGGAATCAGTCCCTTTCCCTTGCTGACGAGGTATTTGAAGCCGACTTCAAGGCTTTGAGAAGACTGGAGGCCGGGACCCAGGTTGACGCCGCCCCACTCCGCCCGCAGCTCGAGGCGCGACGAAACGCCAAAGCGCAGATCCATTTGCGGCAGATTGTTCATGCCCGGGCTCGTGTACGTATACCGATCTTCCAGCAGCACCATGCCTTGCGGCACGGTGCTATTAGCCCGGGTAAAGCTGGGGCCGTCGGTATCCAGGTACGACTGGTTTGCCGCGACCCGTTGCGGGTGCTGCGACAGCCAGTCGAGAATGGGCGTATCGGCGCAGCAGGCACCGGCCAGCCCGTAGGCGAAGAGCGCGGCGGCCGCAACCGCGGCTCGAAAGGCCATGAGGCACCTGCTGCACGAACAACCGATTCCATTGAAGCTTCGGTTGCCGCTTGCGGCGGTCCGCAATCAATCCCGCGTGGCCCGTACGGGCGGTGCCAGAGTTGCCGAAGATTTCGGCTGTGCCCGATCTAACGGCCGGCGCGTAGACTTCAAATCATTCAGCCGGCGAGTTCACGAGCCATTCCCGCGCGCTGCGCTACTCCAGCCGAAACAGCCGCTGGGCGTTGGCCGTCGTCTGCGCGGCGAAGGCTTCGAGCGGTTGGCCGCGGACTTCGGCCAGGCAGGCGGCCGTGTGCACGAGATGGGACGGCTCGTTGCGCTTGCCGCGCATGGGATGCGGCGAAAGGTAAGGGCTGTCCGTTTCGATCAGGATCCGGTCCGGCGGAATGGTCGCCGCCACCGCCCGCAACTCGTGCGACTTTTTGAAGGTGACCATGCCGGCGAAGCTGATGTACATTCCCAACTCGACGCACTCGGCCGCGGTTTCGGCCGTGCCGGTGAACGAGTGCATCACGCCGGCCAAAGGACCGCGGCCGCGCGCTTCGCGCAGCATGGCCAGCACATCGGCATCGCTCTCGCGCGTATGGACGATAAACGGCAAGCCGGTCTGCTGCGACAAGCGCAAATGCCGGTCGAAATAGTCGCGCTGCAATTCCAGCGGCGCGTAGTCCCAGTGCCGGTCCAGCCCGGTTTCGCCCAAGGCGACCACGCCAGGCGCGCCGGCCAGTTCAACGATCACGTCCCAGTCCCCGGCAGCGGCCTCGGCGCAATAATTCGGCTGAATGCCCACCGCGGCACGCAGCAGAGAATGCCGGGCGGCCAGCTCGACGCAAATTCGGCTGGTTGGGGCCGTGGTGCCGACCGTGATGATCCGCGTCAGGCCGGCGGCCGCGGCCCGCTCGAGCAGCTCGTCGCGGTCCGCGGCAAAATCGTCCGAATCGAGATGCGCGTGCGTGTCGATGAGGAGCATGCGTTAAGGAAATGCGGAAGTCGGAATGATGGAATCGGACGGTGTCAGTTGCCCGTGGTTCGTTGCCACTGACAACGGACAACGGACAACGGACAACGGACAACGTCCGGCATGCATCATTTTCCCTACGCCGCCGGCTGGCCGGCGAATTCCTGCAGCATCTCGACGTGGGCCTTTTCGGCGCCCAGCACTTCGAGCGCCAGCTCGTGGCCTTCGGAGTCGAGCATGCGATTGGCGATGAGTTCGACCTGCGCGATGCGCTGTTTGCCGTGGCGCAATAATTCCTTCAGCAGGAAATCGAGCGAGAGGAAATTGAGCTCGGCGAAGTCCATCGGGTATTCGCCCGTCTCGACCGTGCCGCCGCGCTCCATGATCGCCGTGGCCAGCCGCTGGGCCAGCGAGCGCTGAGTGTGCACGATGCTGCGCAGGGCCGCGGTGGCCTTCTCGTCGCCCGGATGTGTCCAGGGCGTCGCGTCGAGCAGGTACATGGACAGCGAGCGATACTCGATCACCAGCAGCCGGTTCAGCAGATCGATTGTCGTTTCGCTCATCGCCCAGCACACTTCCTTACGAAAACAGACTTTCGGCAGCCGCCTGCGCCCAGCGATTGAGCGGATCCCACCACACGCCCAACACCAGCACCGGAATCGAGATCAGCGCCACGAACACGCCCTCGGGCGAGGTCAGCGAGAAGCTGACCGGCACGTGGTCGTCCGGCTCGGGATCCAGCGCCATGACCTTCACCACGCGCAGATAATAAAACAGACTGATCACCGTGTTGATGCCGCCGATCACCAGCAGCGTAAACAAGACGGGATATCGATTGGGATCGGCCGCTAGCGGCGCAAAGGCCAGGAATTTTGCGGCAAATCCGGCCAACGGCGGCAAGCCCAGCAGGCTCACCAGAATGATCGACAGGCAGATCACCAGGCCGGGCGAGCGGCGGATCAGACCGCCGTACGCCGCGATCTCCTCGGTGCGCATCGCATTGCGGAGGAACGCCACGATGGCGAAGGCGCCGAGATTCATAAACAGATACACGCCCACATAAAAGCACAACGCCCCGATCGCCTGTCGGGCCAGGGCCGGGTTGTCGTCCATCACCGCCACGGCCGCGGCCACCGGCATCATCATGTAGCCGGCGTGCGCAATGGTGGAATACGCCAGCAGCCGCTTGATGTTCGTCTGCCCATACGCGGCCAGGTTGCCGAACGTGCAGGTGATCGCGGCCAACAGGGCGATGAGTCCCACGATGTAGTGCCGCGTCTTGGCTAGATTCGTGTTGACGTCGGGATTCGTAGGTGCCGCGAGTCGAGCGGCACCCGGTTTCGATGCGGGCTGCGGCTTCTCGTGAGCAGTGAGCACAATCGGGGTCTTGTGAACCGTGCGGTGCTCCAGCCCGGCTCGGCTCGCCGGGCCTACGGAAATCGCGGCCAACTCTCTGGCTTCCGGCTCCGGAGCGTAGCTGAAGCCGATGGCCACGCGCAGCAGCAGGGCCAAGGCGGCGGCTTTCGAGGCCACCGAGAGAAAGGCGTTGACTTCGGCACTGGCGCCTTCGAACACGTCGGGACACCAGAAGTGGAACGGCACGGCCGAGAGCTTGAACGCCAGCCCGACCATCAACATTAGCCCGCCCAGCAAGAGCACGGTCTGCCGCTCGGCAAACATGTCGGCCGGCATGTGGGCCAACTGCTGGGCCATCGTGGGCAAGTGCAGCGTGCCCAGCGCGCCGGCCAACAGGCTGATGCCGTAGAGCATGACACCGGCGGTGCCGGCACCGTAGACCGAATACTTGAGCGCCGCTTCGCTGCTTTTGGCCCGGCCCTTGAGCATGCCCGCCAGGGCGTACGACGGAACGCTGGCCATTTCCACGCCCAGGAACACCATGAACAGGTGATTGGCCGAAGCCATGATGCACATGCCCAGCGTGCCGCCCAGGATCAGCGTGTAAAAATCGGGGCTGTCTTCGCGGTCGGGAATGCCCGACAGCCAGGTGAAGAACAAGAACAGGATCGCAAACACCAGCAGCACGGTGCGGAAATATACGGTCAGCGTGTCGAACACCAGCAGGCCGTCGAAGATCGGCGTGCTGAGCACGGCATCGGACGGAAACGCCAGGTCGACGTCGTGAAACAGATAACGCCAGGGGGCTGCGAAATAGAGAGCGATCAGCGTGCCCGGCAGCGCGATAAAAAACGAATTGAACCGCCGCCCAAAGCGCGGCAGCCGTACCAACAGCATGACCACGATCGTCACGCACAGCAGCAGCTCGGGCATGAAGCCCGGCAGCGAAGTATCGAGCGTGTCACGCAGCAGGTTATTGATCAGCGTATCGAAGTTCACGGTCTCAACTCGTTTTCAGTCGGATGCTGGCCCCAATCGCAGGGCATTCATTGCGGCTACCGGGGCAATCGCGAGAGCGGCCAATCGACGCCCCAGTACTTCACTGCCGGCGGCTGTTGATCGAGCACGGCCGTCACCTTCGGCGGCTGCTGCATGGCGGTTTGCTCCTTCGCCCGCTCGGTCCGCGGTTCTTTCACGTCTTCGGTCCAGCGAGCCAATTGCTTCACGTTCCGCTCGACGCTGGGCGTGACGTAATTAAAGATCGCCTGGGGGTAGACGCCGAACAGGATGGCGAAGAACAGCAGCGGCGCGGCAATCGCCAGCTCGCGCGGCTTGAGCGGGTAGAGATGGTCGCCGTGCGGACCTTTGTATTCGGGTCCCAGGTACACGCGCTGCAACGTCCAGAGAATGTATCCGGCAGTGAGGATGACCGTGCCGGCCGAGATGACCGCCAGCGTTTTGCTGAAGCTCCAGACGCTGAGCGTGACGAACACTTCGCCGATGAAGCCGCACAAGCCCGGCAGACCCAAGCCGGCGAAGAAGATGCCGAAGGCCAGCCCGCTGTAAACCGGCATGCGGCCGAACAGCCCGCCGAACTGGTCGAGGTTGCGGTGATGCACGCGTTCGTAGACCACGCCGACCATGAAGAACATGCCGGCCGAGCTGATGCCGTGGGCCAGCATCTGGAACACGGCGCCGGTCATGCCCATCGCCCAATAGTCGGAATTGAACTGATTGCCGGCCACGGCGCTCCACACGCCGATGCCCAGCACCACGTAGCCCATGTGGCTGACGGAGCTGTAGGCCACCAGCCGCTTGAAATCCTTCTGAGCCAAGGCGGCGAACGCGCCGTAGATCATGCTCACCACGCCGATCAGGCAGACGACCCAGGCCAGGTCGTAACCCGCGTCGGGACAGATCGGATAGCAAATCCGGATAATGCCATAGCCGCCCATCTTCAGCAGCACGCCGGCCAGGATCATCGAGATGGGCGTGGGGGCCTCGACGTGCGCATCGGGCAGCCAGGTGTGTACCGGCACGATCGGCACCTTGATGGCAAAGCCGATGAACAATAGCACGAACGCCCACCATTGCAGGGTCAGGCCGAACAGCAGCGGTTCGTCGAACAGGTTGGTGTGCTGGCCCATCTGCGCCAGGGCCAGGATGTTGAAGGTGTGCATCGGTGGCACGTCCTGGTTGCCGGTAACCGCGGTGCGCACCTCTTCGGTGATTCGCGGATGCAGGTGCATTTCGGACCATTTCACGGCCGGATTCTCGGCCCCGGCCACCAGGTCGCTCGACTTGGCCAGCGTGACCAAATCGCTATTGAAGTACAGCATCAGAATGGCGATCAGCATCAGCACGCTGCCCAGCAGCGTGTAGAGGAAGAACTTGATGGCGGCGTATTCGCGCCGCGGGCCGCCCCACACGCCGATGAGAAAATACATCGGCAGGAGCATGACTTCCCAGAACACGTAGAACAGGAAGAAGTCGAGCGACAGGAACACGCCCAGCATGCCCGTCTCGAGCAGCAGAAACAGGATGCAGTACGCCTTGACGTGCTTGTCGATCGGCCAGCTCGCGCCCATCGCCAGCACCGTGGAAAACGACGTCAGCAGCAGCAGCGCGAAGCTGATGCCGTCCATGCCCATGAAGTAGTAGATATTGAACGACGGGATCCAATCGAGCGAAAACGCATCCTGCATCTGGCCCACGCCGAGCTGAAATCGCGGGTTCTCGCCGGGAATGGCCAGGATGACCGTCAGCACGAAGACGATCAGCGTGACGACCAGGCTGACCCACTTGATGACGTCCGGTCTTTCCTTAGGCAGAAACGCCACGATCAGCGCGCCCAACGCCGGCAGGAAGACAATCAGGCTCAACAACAACACGGCTTGTGACTGCATGGTTCGTTCGCTTTAGTGCAATTGGTAGGGTGGGCACTACCCACCACGCTTTTTATGTTCGGTCAGTCATGGTGGGCAGTGCCCACCCTACATTGAATGGTCTCATGGCCCGGCCGCTGCGCTCCACTTGATCAGCACCGTCAGGGCCACGAAGCCGATGACGATCAGCATCACGTATTGCCGCAGCTTGCCGGTCTGCACGCTGCGCAGCGATTGGCCGGCCGAGTAGGTCCAGTAAGCGGTGAGGTTCACGATGCCGTCGACCAGGTAGCGGTCGAGCATGTCGTCGAAAGAAGCGATCTTCTTTGCCAGGCGCGCCAGGAACTCGATGAAGGCGTCGATCACCTGCCGGTCGAAGCGGGCCACCTGGCCGCCGATAAACATCACCGGCCGCACGAAAATGAAGTCGTACAGCTCGTCGAAATACCATTTGTTCTTGAGAAACACGTAGATGCCGTAGAACTGCTGCCGCGCTTCTTCCGGGCTGAGGATTCGCCAGCCGTAGAACACGCTGGCCAGCAGAAAACCGGCGGCTGCCGTGGAAAAGGCCACGATCGTGGCCGTCCAGTGGATGTCGGTGGCGTGGCTGAGGTGCTCGTTGGGATGATGCAGCGTGCCGATCAGCATGGCTTCGGCCAGCTTGTCATGCAACAGCCCGGCCGGCCGCTACTGCTCGAGCCAGTCGGCCACGCCAATCACACCTGGAAAGCTCCAGCCGATGGCCAGCGCAAACACCGCCAGCACGACCAGCGGCATGTACATCACTTTGGGCGACTCGTGGGCATGCTCGTACACGTGATGATCGCGGGGCACGCCGGCAAAGGTCAGATACCACAGCCGGAACATGTAAAACGCGGTGAGTGATGCGCCGCCGGCAGCCGCGAAAAAGAACACCGCGCCGTGCGTGGGATTGTGATGCCAGAACGAAAGCGCCTGGGCGATGATCGCGTCTTTGGAGTAGTAGCCGCTGAAGCCGATGAGAAACGGAATGCCGGCCCCGATGATCGCCAGGCAGCCCACGAGCATGGTATAGGCGGTCCAGGGCATCTTGTGCCGCAGCCCGCCCATCATCGGCATTTCGTTGGTGTGCGTGGCATGGATCACCGAGCCGGAGCACATGAACAGCAGGCTCTTGAAGAAGGCGTGCGTGATCAGGTGGAACATGCCGGCCACCCAGCCGCCGACGCCCAGGGCCAGCATCATGTAGCCCAACTGGCTGACGGTGGAATAGGCCAACACGCGCTTGATGTCGGTGGCCACCACCGCGATCGTGGCCGCCAGCACCAGCGTGATTGCTCCCGCGTAGGCCACGACGAGCAGCACCTCGGGCGCAAACACCGGATAGAACCGGCCGGTGAGATACACGCCGGCGGCCACCATCGTAGCGGAGTGCACCAGCGCCGAGACGGGCGTGGGACCTTCCATCGCGTCGGGCAGCCACACGTGCAGCGGAAACTGTGCGCTCTTGCCTACGCAGCCGCAAAAAATGCCGACGCCGGCAATCACCAGCAGCCAGTAGCCGTAGCCCTGGTTGCGCCAGCCGCTGAGTTCGGATTGGATCTCCATTTCGGCGTCGATCGGCTTGTGGCCGGCGCCTTCGTGGTCGCGAACGATGCTGGCCACGTGGTCGGAAGCGGCGGCGCGAACCATGCCCGGCGGCGTGAGCAGAGCGTAGTTGTTCGCCGGGTCGCGGACCTGGCTGAAGATGCCGCGCTCGACGACCTTGCCATCGGCGTCGGAGAGATCGCCGAACGAGAACGTGCCGAGGCTGGCCCAGAGGGCCATCATGCCGATGATCATGCCGAAATCGCCGACGCGATTGACAATGAACGCCTTGTTCGCCGCGTTGCTGGCGCTCTTGCGTTCGATGTAAAAGCCGATGAGAAAATACGAACAAATGCCGACAAGTTCCCAAAAGACAAAGACCATCGCCACGTTGCCGGCGATGACGATGCCCAGCATGCTGAAGCAGAACAGCGAAAGGTACTGAAAGAAGCGATGGAAGCGGCCGTGGCGGTGCAGGTGCTGGCCGTCGGAAAGCACGACCTGGTGATCCACCACGTCGTGCAGCTCGTCGTGCATGTAGCCGATCGCGTAGAAGTGGATGCACGAGGCAATCAGCGTGACCATGCAAAACATGGCCACGGTAAGCGAGTCGATGTAATAGCTGATCGTGACCCGCAGCTTGCCGAAGCTCCCGAGCGTGTACCAGACGCCGCTGAACGATTTGGGCGGCGTGAGCTTGGGCACGTGCTCAGCGTGGCCGGTAGATTCGGCCTGGTGTTCGGCGGCCTGCGCCTCGTGGCCGGCTACGATGGGCGCATGGCCGGATTCGTGCGCGGCGGCGCCGACAGCGCCGAACGTGCCGCACCAGCCGATGAAGCCGATCGCCGAGAGGATGAACGAGCAGACGATGGCCGCGGTGGCGATGTAGCTGGCGCCCACGCCGTGCTTGCCCAGCTTGGGCCCCAGTAGCACGATCACCACGAACGAGGCCAACGGCAGCAGCCAGGCGGCCATCAGCAGCGCGGGAAGGAGTTGACCCAGTTCCATGAGCAGTTTTTTCTAATCGTCAGTTGGGAGACGCGCGTCAGTGCAAAGCTGCCGGACGATGGATTAACCCTTGAGCTCGTCGGCGCGATCCACGTCGACGGTGGAGTGGTTGTTATAAAAGTTGAGGGCAATCGCCAGGGCCACGGCCGCTTCGGCCGCCGCCAGCACAATCACGAATAGGGCCACGAAATGGCCGTCCAGCCCCAGGCCATAAGAGCCTTCGCTTTGCAGGAACTCGCTGCCGAAGGCCACGAAGTTGATGTTGGCGCCGTTGAGCACCAGTTCGATGCCCATCAGCACGCCCAGGGCATTGCGCTTGGTGGCCATGCACACCGCGCCGGAGACAAACAGGATGGCGCCCACGGCCATGTAGTGAGCCACGCCGATCGGTTGTGAAAGCACGTCCATCGATCAAGTTCCCAGTGTCATCGCTTGCCAGACTTTCTTCGCCTGCCCGGGCTTAGCCAACTCCGCCTGATCCAATGCCGCCGGCCCGTTTCTTGGTGCGGGCCAGATATGCCGCCCCGATCAGCACGACCAGCAAGTGCACCGACACAATTTCGAACGGCAACAGGTAGCCCACCATGCCGCCGGTCAGCTTACTGGGCGGCGATTCAAGCTTGTCGACGCGCACGCCGAGCAGACCCATGCCGATCCGCGCCGCGGTATTGCGCTGCACGACTTCGCGGTCGACTGCGTCCTCGGTTTTAGCCGGGGCCTTCGTTGCGTGAGGATCGGTTGCGCTAACCAATTGGGCCGGTGCGCGACCGTGGCTGGAATGGCCCTCGGCGGCATCAGCCGCGGCCGGACGATTCTGCCAAGCGCGGACGCTAAAGCCGGCCGGCACGAGAATGGCCAGCAGGCAGCCGCTCAGCAGAAAGGCCAAAATCCAATCGCCGCCGCCCGTTTTCATCGAGACAAACGGCCCTTGGGCCGTGAGCATCACGCCGAACACCAGCAGCACCAGCGTGCCGCCGACGTAAATCAGCAGTTGCATCGAGCCGACGAAATCGGCGCCGGCCAGAAAGAACAGGCCAGCTATCGCGCCCAGCGACACGATCAGATACAAGGCCATCCGCACGATATTGCTGGAGAGCACCACGGCCACGCCGAACACGCAGGCCACGATCGAAAACAGCAGGAAGAATACCGTGTGCCAATTGATCGGAGCCCAGTGGCTGAAGTCCATCGCTGCTACCCTTCCTTTCGGGCAGCCGCGGCCGCGGGAGCCCGGCTCGGCAAAGCTTTAATAGCGACCGGCGCTTTGACGGCAACTGACTCGCCTGCGGCACGCGCCACTGGCACGACGGGTTCGGTTGGCCCAGTCGGCCCGCTGTCTTGCGGTGCCCGTTCGTATTCGGCATACGGCCGTGCTCGCAACCCGATGCCGCCGGGCAGCAAATACGTCCAGAACACGGCGCCCAGGAACATGGCGCAGGCGATCGGCGTGCAGTATTTCAAGCAGACTCGCATCACCTGGTCGATGCGCAATCGCGGCAGCGTCCAGCGGGCCCACATCATGAACGTGACCCAGGCCACGCACTTGATAATGAAATTCAGCATCCCCAGGAAATTGCCGATGTACTCGGCCACTGGGCCATTGGCGGCCGTGAGCCCCAGCCAATGCGTGATCGGCAGCGGGCCGTTCCAGCCGCCGAAGAACAAAATGGCGGCCAGGCCGCTGACGGCGAACATCGAGCCGTACTCGGCCATGAAGAAATAGCTCCACCGCAAACCGGAGTATTCGGTGTGAAAGCCGGCCACCAGTTCGCTTTCGGCCTCGGCCAGATCGAACGGGGCGCGGTTGACGCTGGCCATGGCGCAGGTGAAGAAGACCCAGAACGTGATGAACGTAAATGGATCATGAAAGATCAGCCAGTTGATGAACAAGCCCGATTGGATTTCGCCGATTTCGACCAGGTTCATCGTGCCGGCGATCATTACCGGAACCACGACGCACAGGCCCAGCGGCACTTCGTAGCTGACGACTTGGGCCGCCTCGCGCATCGAGCCGAACAGCGACCACTTCGAGGCCGAGGCGTAGCCGGCCAGGATCACGCCAAAAACTTCCAGCCCCAGCACGGCCAGGATGAAGAACACGCCGACGTTCAAATCCAGCGCCACCCAGCCATCGGCGAAGGGCAGGGCCAGGTACGCGCAGAACGACGCGCAAAAACTGATGTAGGGGGCCATGCGAAACAGCATGCCGTCGGCCCCATTGGGCATCAGGTCTTCTTTGCTGATGAGTTTCAGCCCGTCGGCCAAAGTTTGCAGCCAGCCGAACTTGCCACCGACGCGCGTGGGGCCCAGGCGATCCTGGATGCGACCGGCGATCTTGCGCTCCATCCAGATGAACACAAGCGCGCCGCCGGCGATGACGTTGATCAGCAGCGCGGCATGCACCAGCGCGGCGATCAGGTAGGCCAACCAGATGGGCAGATATTGTGAAAGCGCTAGAGCCACGAGACCACGCTTGTTTTGGCAAGGCACGAAGCGGCGATGGCATCCGGCGGCCACCCACTCGCGCCGTAGCCCAACGGCCCAAAAGGGTTTCCCAGTGCCGGCGTTACGATAAATCCACCGGCAAACCGGCCCGCAAGATTGTGAAATATTGCACAAAGCCACCGCTGCCCACAAGCCCCTCGGGGCGGTTTTTGGAGCCCGGGGGTGCGACGGTGAGCGGCCGGTGGAATCACCGGTGCGAGCACCGGGGCTAAATGCCGTTATTCCGCATTCAGCATTCCGACTTCAGCGTTCCGCATCGCGCCGCTACCGGTCGATTTCGCCCATTACGATGTCGAGCGAGCCGACGATGGCCGGCACATCGGCAATCAGGCAGCCGCGGCAGAGTTCGTGAGTGACCGATAGGTTGCAAAAGCAACTGCTGCGGGCCCGGGCGCGCCAGGGAATCGGCGAGCCGTCGCTGACGATGTAAAAGCCCATTTGGCCGCGAGGGCATTCGGTTTCGAGATAGGCCTCGCCCTTGGGTAGCTTTTCGTTCAGCTTCAGCGGCACGGTAAAGGAGCCGCTGGCCGTGCTGTAGCGGTCGATGGCCTGCCGCACGATGTCGATCGACTGCACGACTTCGAGCATCCGCACGTAGAACCGATGCCAGCAGTCGCCCAACACGGCGCTCTCGGGCACGGCCGGATAATCGTGGTCCTTCGGGTAATGGCCGTCCTTTTGCACGACCACCTCGAAGGCATAGCCGTCGTACATTTCCGTGTAGCGGGCTTCGCCGTCGCGCCGCAAGTCGTGGTCCACGCCGCTGCCCCGCAGCACGGGGCCGGTGCAGCCGTAGCTGATGGCCATTTCGGGCGAAAGGACGCCAATGCCGGCGCAGCGGCGCACGAAAATCGTGTTCGTCGTCAGCAGCGCGTGGCATTCGTCGATGACCGGCCAGAGCTGTTCGAGAAACTCGTCGCATTTTTGCAGCCAGCCGGGCGGCAGATCGTGCGTGGCGCCGCCGACGGTGAGATAGCTGTATGTCAGTCGGGCGCCGCAGGCCATTTCGAACAGGTCGAGAATCTTTTCGCGTTCGCGAAAGGCATATAGAAACGGGCTGAACGTGCCCAGGTCGAGGCCGTAGGCGCCCATGCCGACCAGGTGGCTGGCGATGCGGTTCATCTCGGCGATGATCACGCGCAGGTGCCGGGCTTTTTCCGGCAGCTCGAGCTTCATCAGCTTTTCGACCGTCAGCGCCCAACCGAGATTCATGTTCATGCCGGCCAGATAGTCCATCCGGTCGGTATAGGGAATCCACTGCTTGGGCGTGAGGTTTTCGCCGATCTTTTCCGCACAGCGATGCAGATAGCCGATGTGCGGCGTGACCTCGGAGACGATCTCGCCGTCGGTCCGCAACACCAGCCGCAGCACACCATGCGTGCTCGGATGCTGCGGGCCCATATTGACGAGCATTTCGTCGGTACGGACATCGAATTCGATAATGCGCGGGTCATCGACGGAGGTCATTTGTCAGTTGTCCGTGGTCAGTTGTCCGTGGTCAGTTGCTTTTAGCGGCATCACGGTAGGCTTGCTGGGAGTTTCTGGAGCGGGGCCGATGGAGCGAAGATATGCGTTGAGGCGCGGGCTGAGTTCATCCAGCAGTGCCTTCAAGGCTGCGACCTGCTCGGGGGTGAGCAGTTCGCGCACAAAAGCGCGGCGCAGCCAATGTTTTGTTTCGTTGAGTGATCCGCGTGCTACCCGCACGTAACGTCGGTTGTCCTGGTATGACCCTTTGCCCGCACCCTCAGCGATGTTGGCGCCGATGCTATCAGCCGAACGTACGAGCTGCTTTCCAACCGTATCCCGTGCAAAGTTCGGCCACGAGCTGGCAATCTTCCAAATTCGGTCGCAAACTTCCTCCGCCAGTCGGTACACCTGCAAGTTTTCGAAATTCGTCCGCGCCATGCGTCACCGCGCACCATCATGCTGTCGTACCAACTGGCAACTGGCAACTGGCAACGGACAAGTTTTATCTTCCCCTGATGCCGTGGTATTCCAGCGGCATTTCGTAGTCTTTGCGCAGCGGGTGGTCGACCCAGTCTTCGGGGCATAGGATTCGCCGCAGATTTGGATGGCCGGTGAAACGCACGCCGGACAGGTCATAGACCTCGCGCTCGTGCCAATCGGCCGTGCGCCAGATGTCGCTCACGCTGGGCACCTCGGGCAACTCGCCCGGCTTGTCGTTTTTCCAGCGCGGCAGTAGCACCTTGAGCACCAGGCTGCGCTTGTGCGGCAGGCTCCAGAGGTGGTAGACGACTTCGGTGTGCGGCTCCCAGCCGGTCTTGGCGGCCTTTTTGGGGTCGGCCTCGAAGTAATCCACACCGCTAACGCAATTGAGGAAATCGAACCGCAAGTCCGGCTCGTCGTGCAGAAAGCGGCAGACCTCGCGCAAGCCGTCGGGCGAGACCTCGATCCATGGATCGATCACCTCGAGACTGGCCCCGGTGATCTTTTCGCCAAAGCGGGCTTTCAGCCGGTCGACAAACGACGTTCCACTCATCGAGCGTGCCTTATTAGAAACAGGAACTTAGTTCGACTGCCCCTCGTGCGCGCCAACCGAGTCCGGCGGTCAGAACATTCATGCGGACAGCGCGGCTTCTTCCATTGCGTCCGATGCTGGCGGCGTGGGCAGCGGCAAGCCCGCGCGCTGGCGGCTGACGGCGCGGACCCAATCCAGGTCGCCCCGCATCCAGACATAGGCGAAGCCGACGAGCAAGACCGCGAAAAATACCAGGATGTCCACGATCGAGGTCCGTGCCAGCGACGCAGCCGTGTCGCGGATGGCCGCCGTGTTTTCGGTCACGTCGCCCTGCGGCTTCGGCAGTGCGGGGGTCGGCACGCCCAGGGCCGCCAGCGTGTTGCGCGTGCCGGTGGCCAACTCGATCTTTCCTGGCTGACCGATGGGGGCGCCGTCGGCCGAAGTTTGGACGACCGGCTGATAATGCGGATCCATCAGGTGCGTGGCTTTGCCGAAGACCACGGCCCAGGGAAAGAAGAACGCGATTTCGACGTCGAAAATAATGAACAACAAGGCCACGACATAGAACCGCAAATCGAATTGCACAAAGCTCGAGCCGATGGTCGGCTCGCCGCATTCGTAGACTTCGAGCTTCTCGACGTTGGGCGCCTTGGGGCGAACGAATTTGCCGACCAACAGGTTGACAAACAAAAACAAAAAGCCCAAAGCAACGAACAGGGCCAGGTAGGCGACGATGGCGGTCGGCGACATGAGCTACTTACGCCGGGAGCGGCTGGGGCCAAATCGGGCGAGCCACGCAGGCTCGTGAGAGGTCGATTGTAAAGCCGTGCCCCCGTTTTGCAAGCGGAGCCGCAGAGGAGGGGAATTCGTAAGAATTCCATCGGCGAGCCGGGAGCGTCAGCGACCGGAGTTCGTACGGCACGCCTTCCGCTATAGCGTCTACGAGAGCGACGAGTCGCTCGGCGAACCGCCCGCCACGCTGCCGGCGGCGAGCGGCTGGCGCCCTTGGAAGCCGGCCTCGAGGTCGTGCCAGTACATGACGTCGGGCTCGCCCAGCTTCCAGCACAAAAATACGGGCCGCCCGTCGATCATCGCCGGAAAATCGACGAGGCCCTCGGGGCCGTTCTTCGGATCCACGCCCAATTGCCGCAGTTCTTCCACGTATTCTTGCAGGCGCTGCGCGTCCTTTTCGAGCTCTTGTTCGACCAGGGCCAACTCTTCGCCATACACATCGCGCGACGAAGCGGCCTTCTCGCGGCCGGCACGCAAGGCGGCCAGCCGCTCTCGACGTTCGATCACTTCGCGCGAAAGTTCCGACAAGTCCTTGGTAATGGCCCGCACCAGCGGCAAAGCCGCGTTGGCCTGCTCGGGGGTAAACAGCTTGCGGCCTTCGAAAGGATTGTCGGTCATTTTTACTTACCCTCGCTGTCGCCCCTGCCGGAACTTGTCGCCCTCTGAAGCTAACGCTCGAGCGGCCTGCCGCTCATTGATTCGGCCCGCCTATTGATTCGGCCCGCCTATTGATTCGGCCCGCCTATTGATTCGGCCCGCCTATTGATTCGGCCCACTGTGGACGGGTTCAACGATCACCTTCGAACCGGCGACGGCCGCCGGATTGAGCGTGGCCCGGCCCCAGGCAATCTCGACCGGCAAGCGCGAAAAATCGACAATGCAGCCGTCGCGGCTGTAGCAGCTCAAGTCGTGCGTGGCGCCCATAAAAATGCAATCCACCGGGCAAGGGTCGACGCACAGGGCGCAAAACATGCACTTCGTATAGTCGATCGTAAAGCCCGTGACCTTAAAGCCTTTGCCCTGCGTCACCCGTTCCTTGCCAATATAAATGCAGTCGACGGGGCAGGCCTTGGCGCACTGGTCGCAGGCGATGCAGGTGGTCAGATCGTAGCGATGAAAACCGCGATATCGCGGTGCCACGGGCACCGGCAGTTCGGGATACTGAAAGTGATCGGTGAACGTTTTTCGCTGCGGATCATAGGTCCTGATCCAATAGCGCAGCGTGACCCACAGTCCGTGCGCCACGGTGCTCACGGCGTCCAGTACATCCCGAAACCACTGAAGCATGAGCATGGTCCGCTAGAACAGGGGCCGCAAAAAGTTGGTCGGCAAATCGAGGTTGGACAGCTGCACACGAGGGAGACACAACGCTACCGAAGCCGCCCAAAATGTCGTCTGGGGGCGGCAGCAAACACCGGCGAGTCGAGCAGAGGACATCGACGTTTGAATTATAGGCATCGCGCCGAGTCTCGCAAGCAACAAAGGCGAAGGCCGAATGACGACGACTCGCGTTGTGTCATGCACACTTTGGGGCATGCGGAAATGGTGCGCGGTGGTCCGTTTGTCCGTGGTCCGTTGTCAGTAGCCAGCGCGGCCTATGGTCCGTGGCGGGCTGGGCGTCGTTCGGTGGGGATTAGCCGGCTTCGAGGAGGCGGCGGCTTTTGGGGCCGTTGGCCCAAACTGGCAGGCCTCGGCCGAATGACAAAAAGTGTCGGGCAGGTGACACATCCGGGCCGGGCGACGCTGGAAGGCATTATTTAGTCGTTTTGTCGACAATGCGGTTTCAATTGCACGCGTGGCGTGATGTAAGTTGCTTGAGCATATGTTGTTGCTGATTCTAATTTGGGGTGCGGCCAACGTGTCACGCCTGGGGTGCCGAGTGTAGCGCCTTTACTAAAAGTATGCCAAAAAGGGCCAAACTGTGAAAAAAAGCCTCGCCGTGGCCCTTGCGCAGCTTGACTCTCATTAACGAGCACGTAGAGTGAAATGAGGCAAACTCCTGCGCACTGCCTGTTTTCGGTCCGCCACTAGGGGCGGTCGGCTGTGGGAAGAAGCGGGGATTGAAGTACCAGTTTCTCGCCGGTTTGGTCCAAGGAGGACGCTCCCAATCCCAGAGGAGCTCCGAGTCACGAAGCGAAGGAATGGGCGATGTTGGTCTTATCCCGCAAGAAGAATGAAAGCATTGTCATTAACAATGACATCACGATCGTTGTCGTCGAAATTCGCGGCGACAAGGTTCGTCTAGGCGTGGAAGCTCCCAAGGAAGTTCCGGTGCATCGGCGTGAAGTTTACGACGCCATCCACCGGAATGCCGCAGGCGCCGAGGGAAGTTCTACCCTGCCAAACAAGGCAACGCAAGCAGATGCTCCGGCCGGCGAAGCCTAAGGGCCAAGCCTGCTCCCGCCTGCCTGCCGCTTGCCTCTCTCCCGCCGCTGGTTCGTTTCCAAAATTTGGCATTCGCGCAGGCCATCGACTTTCGCTGGAGACAGCGCGATACTTGACGAACGGGCCGGGCTGCCGTTATACCCGGTCGCTGGCCGAATTGCCGGCCCCGTCGTCTAGCCAGGTCTAGGACACAGGCCTTTCACGCCTGCAACACGGGTTCGAATCCCGTCGGGGTCATTTTGAGTGGTACGCCCGGCTATGATGCCGTGCTGATCGTTTCGTTCGGCGGGCCCGAGCGGCCGGAAGACGTGATTCCTTTTCTGGAAAACGTCGTCCGGGGCAAGCCGGTGCCGCGCGAGCGCTTGCTCGAAGTGGCCGAACATTATTATCACTTCGGCGGCGCCAGCCCGATCAATGCCCAGAACCGTGCCTTGCAGACGGCGCTCATAGCCGAACTGGCGCAGCACGGCCCCCGGCTGCCCGTTTATCTGGGCAATCGCAATTGGCATCCACTGCTAGCGGATACGCTCACTCAGATGAGTCGCGACGGCGTCCGCCACGCGCTCGGCCTATTCACGTCCGCCTACAGCTCGTACTCCAGTTGCCGGCAGTATCTCGAAAACATTGCCGACGCCCAATCGGCAGTGGGTCCGGCGGCCCCGCGAGTCTCGAAGCTGCGGGCCTACTTCAATCATCCCGGCTTCATCGAGCCGATGATCCAGCGCACGCTTGCGGCCTTGAATCAGATCGACGACGAGCGCCGCTCCGACGCTTATTTGCTATTCACGGCCCACAGTATTCCGCAAGTCATGGCCGATGGTTGCCGCTACGAGCAGCAGTTGGCAGAAGCCTCGCGACTGGTGGCCGCGGGCGTAGGCGCCGCGCGATATCGGATGGTGTATCAAAGCCGCAGCGGTCCCCCCAGTCAGGCGTGGCTCGAACCAGACATCAACGATGCGCTCGGCGAGCTGGCGGCCGCCGGCGTACGCGACGTGGCGGTCGTGCCGATCGGATTCCTGTCCGATCATCTCGAAATCCTGTACGACCTTGATACCGAAGCTCGGGACCGGTGCCGGCAGCTCGGCATCCACATGGTTCGGGCCGAGACAGTCGGCTCGCATCCGCGATTTGTGCAAATGATTCGCGAGCTGATCTGCGAGCGGATTGCCGAGCCAAGCGAGCGGGCCGTCATCGGGCACTTCGGCGCGTGCCCGGACATTTGCCCCGCCGATTGCTGCCCTCGTTCTTCCTCGTCCTCCCCTCTCCCCTCGTGGGAGAGGGGCCGGGGGTGAGGGGGCGGAGCACGCACGACGCCGCTTCTCGTAATGCCCGCCGCTCGCCGACATGCGCCGCTCGCCGCGCTCAAACCATCTCGACAATCATCGCCACCGCGTTGCCGCCGCCCAGGCACAGCGCGGCCAGGCCGCGTTTGAGGCCGCGATGGTGCAAAGCGTATAGCAGCGTCACGAGCACGCGTGCTCCGCTGGCGCCGATCGGATGGCCCAGGGCAATGGCTCCGCCGTGGATGTTGGTTCGCTCTAGATCCAGCTCCAGCGGCTGGGCGCAGGCCAGGCATTGGGCCGCGAACGCTTCGTTCAGCTCGACCAGATCGATGTCCGACAGCTTGAGCCGCGCTTTGGCCAGCACGCGTTCGATGGCCGTGACCGGCGCGATGAAGATTTCCTTCGGCGCCACGCCGCTCGTGGCTGCGGCAACAATCCGGGCCTTCCAAGGCGTGCGGAATTCGGCCGCGGTGGCCTCGTCGGCCACGACCACGGCGGCCCCGCCATCGCTGATTTGCGAAGCGTTGCCGGCCGTGACGGTCCGCGGCGGTCCGCGGTCCTCGAATGCCGGCCGCAGAGCCGCGAGCGAGGCGAGCGAAGTATCGGCCCGGGGGCCTTCGTCGCGTTCAACGAGAGTAGGGCCTTTTCGGCCCGGCACGCTCACCGGCACGATTTCGGCCCGAAAGGCTTCGCTCGCGATCGCCTGGGTCGCGCGGCTGTGGCTTTGCACGGCGAAACGGTCCTGCGCTTCGCGGCTAATCGTATAGCGGTCGGCAATGTAATCGGCCGATGCGCCCATACTGGCTTGCTCGAAGGGGCACCACAGCCCATCGTGAATCATCGAGTCCAGCGCCTGCTGATTGCCGAACTTCCAGCCCTCGCGGGCGTGCTTGAGCAAGAACGGCGCGCGGCTCATGCTTTCCATGCCGCCGGCCACGATCAGTCGGGCGTCGCCGGCGCGGATTTGCTGATCGGCCAGCATCACGGCCCGCAAGCCCGAGCCGCACATCATATTCACCGTGAGCGCCGAAACCGTGGGGGGCAAACCGGCTGCCATCGCGGCCTGCCGGGCCGGTGCTTGGCCCAGGCCGGCCGAGAGCACGTTGCCCATGATTACTTCGTCCACCCGCTGGCCCGGCAGGGCCGCGCGGCGCAGGGTTTCGGCTATCGCGGCGGCGCCTAATTGTGGCGCCTCGATCGTCGACAGGCCGCCGAGTATCTTGCCGATCGGCGTGCGGCAGCCGGCCAGGATCATGGTGTGTGGCATGCGGATTTCCTTTCGATGGGGTTCCACAAACATTATAGCGCTACGAGTCCACAGCGATCGACTGCGGCCCGCTTCGCAGCGGCGAATTCATCGGATAGGCTATGATCCGCTCCCTCACGATCTTGTCCCGTCGATTTTCTCGCATTGCACCACATGACGACCGCTGCCAGCACCGAAGGAATGCTCAAGCCGGGAAGCTTTTCGGGCCAGACCATCGTCATCACCGGCGGCGGCACGGGTCTGGGCCGCGCGATGGGCCGGTATCTGCTCGAGCTCGGCGCCAACCTGGTCATCTGTGGACGCCGGGCCGATGTGATTGCCCAGGCCGCCGCTGAGTTGCAGCACGAGACGGGCGGCCAGGTGCTGGCCCGCGCGTGCGACGTGCGGATGGTCGAACAGGTCGAATCGCTATTGGATGCGGCCGCCGCGCGGTTTGGCAGCGTGCAAGGCCTGGTGAACAACGCGGCCGGCAATTTTATCTGCCCCACCGAGCGGCTGTCGTTCAATGCTTTTCACACGGTGGTGGATATCGTGCTTCGCGGCAGCATCAACTGCACGCTGGCGCAGGGCAAACGCTGGGTCGCTGCCGGCTCGGGCGGGGTGTTTTTGAACATCGTGGCTACGTACGCCGAGACGGGCTCGGCCTTCGTCGTGCCATCGGCCGTGGCCAAGTCCGGCGTACTGTCGCTCACGCGGTCGCTGGCGGCCGAGTGGGGCCGCTACGGTATTCGCTCGAACGCGATTGCTCCCGGTCCATTTCCCACCGAAGGCGCCTGGTCGCGGCTGATGCCCGGCGAGCTGGCCGCGCAGTTCAATCCGGCCCAGCACGTGCCGCTGGGTCGCGTCGGCGAACATCAGGAGCTGGCCAATCTGGCGGCTTATTTGCTTTCTGGTTTCAGCGCGTTCGTCAACGGTGCGTGCTTTACCATCGACGGCGGCGAGAGCGTGCAGAGCGCCGGCGAGTTCAATTATCTTTCGTCCCTGACGAGCGAGCAGTGGGACGCATTGCAAGCTCGGCTCAAGCCGAAGAAGCCGGCTGGCGATGCACCGGCACCGTCCGGAGACAAACAATGAGCGAACCTTCCGCATCGGCCGCCATGGAATACCGCCTGCTGGGCGCTAGCGGCATCCGCGTGTCGGCCGTGGCACTGGGCTGCTGGCCGATTGCCGGCATGACCAGCGGCGGCGTCACCGATCGCGACAGCCTGGCCACGATCGATGCCTGCTTCGAATTGGGCATCAATTTTCTCGACACGGCCTATGCCTACGGCATGCAGGGCGAGAGCGAACGGCTGATCGGGCAGGCCCTGGCCGGCCGCCGCGACCAGATGGTGATTGCCACCAAAGGCGGCATTCATTGGCAGCCGGGCCGGAAACAAATGCTCGATGCTCGGCCCGAGACGCTCGTGCGCGAGTGCGAAGAGAGCCTCGACCGGCTGCGGACCGACCACGTCGACCTGCTCTACCTGCACGCCCCCGATCCCACAACGCCCCTGGCCGACAGCGCTGCGGCGCTGGCCGAACTGTGCCTGCAAGGCAAGGCGCGCGCGGTGGGCGTTTCGAATCTTTCATTGGAGCAACTCCGCGAGTTCGCCAGCATTTGTCCGATCGCGGCCTTTCAGCCGGCGTACAACATGCTCGACCGCAGCATCGAGCAAGACACGCTTCCCTGGTGTCGCGAGCGCAATATCTCGGTGGTTGTGTACTGGCCGCTGGTGAAAGGCTTGCTGGCTGGTGGCCTGGCCCGCGATCATGTGTTTCCGACCACCGACAGCCGGCACAAATATCCGATGTTCGTGGGCGACGAATATCAGCGCAACTTGGATCTGGTGGATCAACTCCGGCCGATCGCCACCGAGTGCGGCCGCTCGGTGGCGCAGTTGGTCATCAACTGGACGATTCACCAGCCCGGCATCACCAGTGCGCTGTGTGGCGCCAAGCGGCCCGATCAAATTTGCGAAAACGCGTTGGGCGCCGGCTGGCAGCTCACGCCAGATCAGATTGCCCGGATCGACGCCGCCCTGGCTGCTCGCGGCAAGGCGGCCAGCCGCATGCCCGTGTGACACGCCGATCACAGAGAAGAAGAGCAAACGACCACGGATTTCACGGATGGCACGGATAAAAGGAATTGATGGTTACCGGGCGTGCCCACGGCTAGCGGTCGAGTTGCCCCAATAGCCTCGAATTCTGGCATTTTCTTTGTAAATCCGTGTCATCCGTGAAATCCGTGGTCACGGCTTCTTCTTTGGCTTAGTCGAGGCGACGATCACTTGCCGATCGGCGGCACGGCAATCATATCGAGCGTGATCGTGCGTCCGGCTTTGGCCACGCCGGCGACCGGAGCCTTGCTGGCGGCCGGCGGACGAGCAGGGTCGTAGTATTTCGGCCGCATCGCGTTCAACTGGTTGCTGGCGTCGTCATCGCTGACGTAATACGTCGCCTTGGCCAGGTGCCGGAAGTCGCTGCCGGTTTGCGGTAGCAGCTTGCCGAGCTGATCGAAGATGCTGCTCACTTGGGCCGCCCCATCGCCGGCACCATCCGAGTACAGCCCAGAGAAGTAAATCAACTTCGGGGCACTCGCCATTGTTACGCGGCTAAAAACGGGTGAGGGCTTCATGCCCGGCGGCGTGAAGTAGTTGACATCGCCCGTCGGGCTGGGCTGATGGGGGCGGTCCTCGTAAGCGATCAGTTCGATTTCAATCGGCCCCTTCATGGTCCATTCAACCATTACAACGGGCGGCGTGGGAATAGGCGAAAAGAAGGCGTCGATCCTCTGCCGGACTTCGGCCGCGCGTGACATCGGCTGCAAGAAACACTTCACCTGCACCACGTTTTCGCGGCTGATTGGCAGTGATTTTAATGTGGCATCGAGACTTTCGAGCGTGGCCGTAGTGGCCGCCGGCAAATCGCCGGGCTTGGCATCGCCCGAGATGAAAGCGATTGGAGCTTTTGGCACAAGCAGCATCGAGAAGTGCCGCCTGCGCGCGGCTGGCATTTCGCCTGTCGCGGGCTTCTTTGCGTCGCGCGCGGTGAAATAGTCGCTCCAGTATTCATTAAGATACTTCGTCGCTGAGGCTTGGTCGGTACACGCCACGGCATCGACACCCACCAGAGCCCGCGGGTTGGGCAAGCGGGTCTGAACAAAGCTGACGGCCGGCAACGTTTTCGCATTGTGATATCGCTTTGCCAACTCGCCGCGCACGCGAGCGGCCAATTCTGTGCTCGCGACGTAAAAGTTCAACTTCGCCACTCGATCGGGCGAAGTGCCGGCCGCTGACAACGTCCGATCCAGCCGCTCGAACAACATGCGGATCTGCTGACCGGGATCGTCTGCCGATCGATCCTCGGGATCGCGTGACAGCAATTGTTCCGTGAACACCAGCGGCGACGAGCGGTCGACCACAACCGCCTGCGACATACCCGCCGTCGGATCTGGTGCGATCGAAACCAACTCGGCCGCCCGCGCGCCATCGGCCAGTGCCAGACAGGCCAGGCCAACGCATGTCAGAATTACCGCTTCCAGTCGAATATTCATGTAGCCTGCCCTGTGATTGCAAAGTGCCTGCAAAGCGGTCTTACGCGATTTCGTCAGCGGGCAGTATAATCCGCTGCGAGGGCTAAAATAGCCGGCACATTCATGTGCCGAAGCATGGCCTTGAGTTTTCAAGGAGGGAACACGATGCGACAATTGTTTGCCATCGGTGCATTGGCAGCCTTGCTGTGGCTTTTGCCGGCCGGCAGTGCCCAGGCCTGGCACGGTTATGGATATGGTTACCCACATCCGCCGGCGTATGGGTTCCGGCCTCATCTGGGTGTTTATTTCGGTGCACCGGCACCGCCGCCGCCGGTCTATCCGTATGCGGTTCCGCCCAGAGTGATGATTTCGGCCCCCGCGCCGTCGATTTGGCTGCGATTATAACGGCGCCGCGCGTCGGTAATCGCCGGAACGGTAAAAAAAGAAGTCCACTCGCCGCTAGGCAGCGAGTGGACTTTTTGCGTTCGTCATGCCCGCAGCGGCGTTACTGGAGCTTGGATAGCGCGTCGATCGCTTGCCGCGCGGCGTCCAACGATCCGGCCTGATCGGCCAGGCGTTTGGCTTCGACCAGCAGCGACATCGGAAAGCTCGTTTCGCCCGAAACATTACGAGGGGGCCGACCGGGACCGCGGCGGCCGCGCTTGGCGGACTTGGCAGCGGGGTTCGCGGCATGTTGCATCCGCGCTTTGACGTTGCTGACCAACGTCGGCGTGACTTTCACTTTCTTTTCCGCCAATGCGTTGACGACTTCCGTCGGCCCGGCGTTCGGATTCGCTGTGAAGTACTCGCGAATCATAGCGCTCTTGTTGCCGCGTCGTTTTCGCCGAGGCTTGGTCACCGTCGCCATCTCAGGACTCCAATTGAAAGGAAATGAAAGGGGTTGCATTTTGCAGATGGATGTTTGGTGAGCGTCCACACTTTCAAGTCGCTCTGGCGCGATCTTGAAGATCATTTCATCGCGTCACCAAACGGATTGATAAAAGATAGAATATGACCGATGCGCGCCATTGACTAGGGGGAATACTCTAATTGCAACGGCCGCAGACTGCGATCGTGCAAACATTGCTTCGATCAATCAGTCATCACGCAGCAGCGATCGCCGACCGTGAATCATTAGCTATGAATTGAGTGGCGTATCGGTGTCCTTACACGTCTCACTTGCCGCGTCCTCGGCATCCCGCCGCGCTGATGCCGCAATGGCCGAAAAATATTTTGTTCAGACGGCGCGCAGTGCGACGCTTAATTCTTCGCGGAGGTGCGTCGCTATGCTTGACAAGGATTGCCGTCGGCCAGCATTTGTGGGTTTTTAAACCCACCCGTCGGCAGGGACACACGTGCCGATCGTGACCTGCCTTAGCCTTGCCAGCCGCCGAGCCGCGTTCGTCTTCAATCCTGGTTTCGATTGCCGCCCCTCGGCTGAATGCTCAGGGTTGCTTGCACCAATGCGGCTGTTATTCTGGGGGTTCAAGTGTCCCGTGATGGGTGGTGAGTTTGAGTGCCGTGTAACATTTTGGATCCATCATGCACAATTGCTCGTGTTCCCGACGTTCAATGCTGCTCCGCTGCCTCCAAACGCGGCCTGGTCGCAGCCGCCAAGCGTTTTCAATTCAGGCATCGTCCGCACTGGCGTTTTTCCTGCTGCTGGGCACGAATCCTGTGTGCGATGCACAATCGCCAGCGCCCAAGCCGGTTACCGCTCCAACACCCAGCGAGCCGGATCGATATGCCCATGCCGGGCTGCCGGCGGTCGATGCAGCCCGGGCCATGACCGTGCCGCCGGGCTTTTCGGTCAAAGTGTTTGCGGCCGAACCCGACATTCGGCAACCGGTGGCTATGGCCATCGACGATCGCGGCCGGCTGTGGGTGGCCGAAAACTATTCCTATCCTGTGCGTGTGCCCGAGGACCAGGCCCACGACCGGATTCTGATCTTCGAAGACACCGATGGCGACGGCCATTTCGACCGGCGAAAGGTGTTCGCCGAAAAGCTGAACATGGTCAGCGGGCTGGAGCTGGGCTTTGGCGGCGTTTGGGTGGGGGCGGCGCCGCAGTTTCTATTCATTCCCGACGCCGATGGCGACGACCGGCCCGACGGCCCGCCGCGCGTGGTGCTCGACGGCTGGGGCCTGCAAGACACGCAGGAGACGCTCAACACGTTTTCCTGGGGTCCCGACGGCTGGCTCTATGGCTGCCACGGAGTGTTCACGCATTCACGCGTCGGCAAACCGGGCACGCCCGATGCCCAGCGTACGCCGATCAACGCCGGCATTTGGCGCTATCACCCGCGGCAGAAGCGGTTCGAGGTGTTTGCGCATGGCACGAGCAATCCCTGGGGTTTTGATTTCAATGATCGCGGCCAGGCATTTCTCACCGCGTGTGTGATTCCGCACCTGTATCACGTGATTCAAGGGGGTCGCTACTTTCGCCAGGCCGGCCAGCACTTCAACCCTTACACCTATGACGATATCAAAACCATCGCCGTCCATCGCCACTGGGTCGGCGGCTCGCCGCATTCCGGCAATGCCATGAGCGACTCGGCCGGCGGCGGCCATGCCCACGCCGGCGCGATGCTCTATTTGGGTGGCGCCTGGCCCGCGGAGTATCGCGACCAGCTTTTCATGAACAACATCCACGGCGCCCGGATCAACATGGATTTGCTTTCGCAGTCCGGCTCGGGCTACATCGGCAACCGCGGCCCCGACTTTTTGCTGTCGAACGATTCGTGGTCACAAATCCTGAATCTGCAATACGGCCCGGACGGCCAGGTCTACATGATCGACTGGTACGATCGCAACCAGTGCCATCATCGCGAACAGGAAGTACACGATCGCTCCAACGGCCGCATCTACAAGGTGGTGTATGGCAATCCCAAGCCAGTGCATGTGGACCTGAAAAAGCTCACCACGGCCCAGCTCGTCGATTTGCAACTGAATGCCAACGATTGGTATGTGCGCCACGCCCGCCGAATTCTCCAGGAGCGTGGAGCCGATGCCGAAGCTGCGAGCCGGCTCAAAACGATTCTTGCTGACAACTCCGCCGACACGCGCCGCCTGCGGGCTCTGTGGTGTCTGCACGTGATTCGTGCGGCCGACGAAGCGCTGCTGACAAAAATGCTCGCTGACCCCAGCCCCTGGGTTCGCGGCTGGGCCATTCAATTGCTCTTCGAAAATCCAGACCGGCAATTGTCGGCCGAGTTGTCTGACAAGTTGGCTCAAATGGCACGTGGCGATGACTCGCCGGTCGTGCGCTTGTACCTGGCGTCGGTTTGCGGCCGGATGTCGCATGCAGCCCGTTGGCCGATTCTTGCCGGCCTCCTTTCGCACGCCGACGACGTCAAGGATCACAATTTGCCGCTGATGTATTGGTACGCGATCGAGCCGCTGGCACCCGATAGTCCGCGGCGCTTGCTGGAACTGGCCAGCGGCGGGCGCATTCCGCTATTGGTCGAGTACAGCGTGCGGCGCATCGGCTCTTTGGGATCGCCCGAGGCGATTGAGCTGCTGGTCGAATCGTTAGGCCGGGCCGACGCCGGCAAGCGGCAGTTATTTCTCGACGGCCTGGATCTTTCGCTCCGCGGCCGGCGGCAAGTACCGATGCCGCCCAGTTGGCCCGCCGTTGCCAAAACGCTACGGGCCAGCGGTGATGTGCGATTGCAAGATACCGCGCTGGCGCTAGCCGCCACGTTTGGCGATGCGCACGCCGCCAATGAACTGCTGGCTCTCGTGACAGATCGTCACGCCGAAAAGTCGCGGCGCGAAAAGGCGCTGGCCGCGCTGCTCAAAGTCCGCGTGCCGCAGTTGGAGCCGCTACTGCTCAAGCTGCTCGACGACGAAGCCATGCGCGCTCCAGCGTTGCGTGCGTTGGCCGCTTACGGTGATCCACAAGCACCTGCAGCAATTCTGAATTTCTATTCGCACCTGTCGTCGCTCGAAAAGCAGGACGCCCTGGCCACGCTGGCGTCGCGCGTCGGTTATGCCCGCCAACTGCTGGCGGCGCTGGAGCGCAAGGCGATTCCGGCGTCCGATCTCTCGGCCGAGCTAATGCGACAACTGCGCAATTTCAAGGACGCGAAACTCGACGAGCAGATCGAGCGGTCCTGGGGTACACTGCGTGAAACGGCCGCGGACAAGGCCAAACTCATCACGCACTACAAGGCGCTAGCCGGCAATCGCTCGCTGCCGACGCCCGATCCCGCGCTGGGCCGGGCCGTGTTCGCCCGCACCTGCCAGCAGTGTCACACGATGTTTGGCACTGGCGGCAAAGTGGGGCCGGAACTCACCGGCTCGAATCGCGCCAACCTCGACTATCTGCTCTCGAACGTCGTCGATCCCAGCGCCGTGATCGGCCGCGATTACGTCGCCCAAATCATTCTGATGGACGATGGCCGGCTGCTGACCGGCCTGGTGCGCGGCGAGGATTCCGACTCGCTGACGCTGGTCACGGCCAATGACACGATCGTGGTTCCCAAAAATGAAATCGAACAGCGGACTACGAGCAAAAGCTCAATGATGCCCGACGACATCCTCAAGCCGCTTACCGACGAGCAAGTGCGTGCGCTGATCGCCTACATGGCCAGCCCGCGGCAGGTACCCCTTCCGCCCGGGACCGCCGTCAGCGTAAAACGGTAGCCGGGGCTCTCAGCCCCGTGCACCTGGCATTTGTGAGCGTGTGGCGCGATGATTCTGCTGAGCGCAATCGAGATCACCAAGCACTTTGGCCCCGAGCCCGTGCTGGATCGGGTTTCGCTGGAGGTGCGGCCGGACGACAAGCTTGGCCTGGTGGGTCCCAACGGCGCGGGCAAAACGACGCTGCTGAACATCCTGGCCGGCCGGCTCGAGGCCGATGGCGGCCGTGTCGAGCTGCATCCTTCCGCCCGGCTGGAATACCTGGAGCAGCAGCCGGAATTCGTCGCCGGCCGCACGCTGTGGCAAGAAGCCGAATCCGCGCTCGTGGAACTGATCGAATTGGGCCATGAGGCCGAGCGCATGGCTGCGGCGATGGCCGAGGCCAACGATCCGGCCGAGCGCGCGAAGCTCGGTCAGCGCTTCGACCGCTTGCAGCACGAGCTCGAGCGCCGCGACGCCTATCATCTCAAGCACAAGATCGAGCGCGTGCTCGACGGCTTGGGTTTCGCCCGCTCGAGCTTCGAGCAGCAGGTGCAGTTGCTTAGCGGCGGGCAGCAGAACCGGCTGCTCTTGGCCAAGCTGCTGCTGCGCGACCCGGACCTGCTGCTGCTGGACGAGCCGTCGAACCATCTCGACATCGATGCCACGGCCTGGCTCGAATCGTTTCTGGCCGAAAGCCGGCAGGCGATGGTGATCGTCAGTCACGATCGGTATTTTCTCGATCGCGTGACCAACGGCATTGTGGAGCTGTACCAGGCCGAGATCGATTTGTACACGGGCAATTTTTCGGCCTATTGGGAGCAGAAAGCCGAGCGGAACAAGGTACAGGCCCGGACTTTTGAAAGACAGCAGACGCTGATTGCGAAGACCGAGGACTTTATCCGCCGCAACAACTATGGCCAGAAGCACGCCCAGGCCGAAGATCGCAAGAAAAAGCTGGAGCGGATCGAACGGGTCAAGCCGCCGCGGCACATTGCCGGCCCGGCGATGGGCTTTCCGCCGGCCGATCGCACCGGCGATATCGTGCTCCGCGTCGAGGGGTTGACCAAAGGCTACGACCGGCCGCTGTTCGAGAATCTCACGTTCGACGTGTTGCGCGGCCAGCGCTGGGGCATTCTCGGTCCCAACGGCACGGGCAAGACCACGCTGTTGCGCTGTATCGTTGACGAGCAAACGCCCGATGCCGGCCGCGCCATCCTGGGCACCGGCGTGCGCGTGGGATACTACGACCAGATGCTCTCGGGCCTGGACGAGGGCAAGAGCGTGGTCGAGGCCATCCGCCCGGCCCGCAAGGAGTTCAACGAGCCCGAGCGCCGGCAACACCTGGCCCGCTTCGGGCTCACGGGCGATGCGGTGTTTCAATCCGTGTCGAGCCTTAGCGGCGGCGAGCGGAGCCGCGCGGCGTTGGCACAACTGTCAGCCGATGATGCCAACTTTCTCGTGCTCGACGAGCCTACGAATCACCTCGATCTCTGGGCCTGCGACGCGCTGGAGAGTTCGCTCAACGAGTTCGACGGCACGCTGCTGTTTGTGAGCCACGACCGCTATTTTCTCAATCGCGTGGCCGATCATCTGCTGATCGTCGAGCCCGGCCGGTTCCGCGTAATCGAAGGCAATTACGACACGTACCTCTTCGCCCGGCAGCAAGACGCGGCAGCCGCGGCCGATAAGCCCGCCCCGGCGAGCGGCAAACCGGCGGCGAAGCCGGGTCGCGACAAGCCGACTAAGACGAAGCGTCGTTTTCCGTATCGCAAGGTGGCGGAGCTCGAGGCCGAGATCTTCGAGCGCGAAGCGCGAATCGAAGCCCTGCACGTCACCTTGACCACGCCGGAGGTGCTGCGCGACGGCCGGCGGGTGAAGGAAGTCCAGGCCCAGCTCGACGAGCAGCAGGCCGCCTTGCGGACGCTGTATGAACATTGGGAAGAAGCCAGCGAATTGAATTCCTCGTAGATATCCGGGAGGGCGAGGCTCCCGCCGAGCCGTGCTTCGCAGCACGTCGCCCAAAGATCAGGCTCGGCAGGAGCCTCGCCCTCCCATTTGACGACTGACTCGCAATTGAAGGGATCACAGCATGCTTGACGAAGCCTCGCGGCGCCGTTCGTTTCCGGCCTTCGACCAGATGGTGTATCTCAACACCGCGGCCGAGGGCATTCCGCCGCCGGAGGTGGGCCGGGCGCTCGAACAATATTATCAAGACAAACTGCTGGGCATGGACGGCCGCGATCGGCACTTCGCCGTCTGGGAGCGGGCCAAGGCGCTCACCGCCCGGATGTACGGTTTGTCGCCCGGCGAAGTGACGATCTGCTCGTGCTCTTCCGAGGCTTACAACCTCGCGGCGGCCGCCTTGCGGCTCGAGCCGGGCGACGAAGTCGTGATCAACGAGCTGGATTTTCCGGCCGGGGCCACGCCCTGGCTGCAACCCTCGTGCCCGGCCAGCGTGCGCGTCTGGCCGGCACGCTCCGGGGCGCTCGAGCTGGAAGATCTTGAATCACTGGTCAACGCGAATACACGGCTAGTCACCGTGTCGCTCGTGAGCTTCTTCAATGGCTTCAAGATCGATTTGCCGCGCGTGGTGGGAATCGTTCGGAGGCGCTCGCAGGCCTTGGTGGCCGTGGACGTAACCCAGGCGCTGGGCCGCATCGAGCTGGACCTGTCGGGCGTCGATCTCATCGTCAGCAGCACGCACAAGTGGATTCTCGCCAGCCACGGCGGGGGGCTCGTCGGCGTGCCCAGCGCGCGAGCCCGCGAGTGGACCGTGCCGGCCGGTGGCTGGTTCAATTTGGAAGACGCCTTCGGGCCCGATCGCTTTCAGCGGGCCATCAGCCGCCCCGGCGCCGCGGGCTTCACGGTCGGCATGCCGAACTTTCCGGCCGTGTATGCCATCGAGGCGGCCTTGCGATTTATCGATACGGTCGGCGTGAAGGCGATCGAAGCCGCGGCCAATCCGCTGGTCGCGGCCTGCCTGGCGGGACTGGTGGAGTTGCCCGTCGAGCTGCTCTCGCCGCGCGATCCGGCTCGGTTGGCCGGCATCCTGGCCTTCCGCCATCCGGACGCCGAGCGAATTGCCCAGCAGTTGCGAGCCCGGCAAATTCACGTCATGCATCACGCCGGCCGCCTGCGTGTCGCGTTGCACGGCTACAACACCATGCGCGACGTCGAGACGTTCCTGGGCGTGCTGCGGGATGCCGTTCAGGCCTGAACCGGCCGGCAGCGCTTCACAAAGTCGGGATCGATCGTCACGCCAAAACCGGGGCCCGTCGGGCAGCGCACAACGCCGTTCTCGCTCTTGAGCGACGAGGTCGAGCAGGTCACGGGCAAGCTGGTGTTGCCTTTGAACTCCATGAACGGCCCGGCGTTGGGCGTGAACGATGCGAAGTGGATCACGTCGAGGTAGCCCAGCCCGCCGCCGGACATGTGCGGCACGACCGGCATGCCGGCCGCCGCCGCCATCCGTGCCACGCGCGTGGCGCGAATGAACCCGCCGCCGTAGTGCAGGTCGGGCTGCACAATGTCGAGGCCGCGATTTTCGATCGCCCATTGGAAGCGCCGCAGGCTGAACTCCTGTTCGCCGCCTGCCACCGGAATCGTGAGCGCGTCGGCCACTTCCTTGGTGCTCCACAGGTCGTCAAAGGGGCAGGGTTCTTCGTAGAACGCGTAGCCGTGGTCCTGCATCAGCCGGCCGATGCGAATGGCTTCGGTGGCATCGTACGAGCTATTCGAGTCAGCGTAGAGCGTCATCCGGTCGCCAAAAGTCTTGCGCACCAGCGGAACGAGCGCTTCGGTCCGGCCCGGCAGCGAGTCGGCATTGCGGCTCATGCGCCCGCCGAGGCGGAACTTTAAGGCCTTGGCTCCCGATTCGGCCACGAGCTTTTGCAAGTAATCGATTTCCTCCTCCGGCCGATTGCCGCGTTTGCCGCTGGCCGTGTAAACCACGATGTCGCGCTTGAGCGTGCCGCCGAAAAAATCCGCTACCGGACAGCCCGCCGTGCGGCCCAACAGGTCCAACAGCGCAATCTCGACGGCCGCCACGCCAACCCACAGCGCCAGGCCTTGCAGTTTGTAATTGTCGCGATGCCGGTAAACGTCCCACAGCAGCCGCTCCAGGTCGCGCGCGTCCTGGCCAACGAAAACAGGCTGGATCGCCTTGAGAAAAATCGGGTACGTCAGCGCCGTCCAACTCGGATGCGGCACGGTCACCGCTTCGACGCCATCCGTCGAGCGGGTGCGCAGCAAGTGAACTCCGCCGCTGCGCAGCAATTCGATCGAAGCAACCTTCACCGGCCCCGACAGCAGCTCGGTCTTTAAGACCGGGGCTTCGAGCACGCGAACGAGGTCGTTCTTCGACGGACGACGCGGCGACTGGTCGGCCCGAGCCAAGGCCGAAGTTGCCGCCAACGCGCTAGTGGATTGCAGGAACGTGCGTCGGTTCATGGCCAGAAGGCTCCCAAACGATTTTAGCCGGCCGCCGCGCCGACCAGCTCGCGCACGACCGCCAGGGCTTCGGAGACATGGCGGCCGGCCTGGAACAGGCTGCGCGATACGTGGCGGACCGTGCCTTCGCGGTCGATGACAAACGTGACCCGGCCGGGAAAAATGCCCAGCAACTTGCTGACGCCGAAGGCCTGCTGCAAGCTGCCATCGGCATCGCTGACCAGCAGGAATGGTAACCGCCGTTCGGCGGCAAACTGCCGCTGCCGCTCGACCGGGCAGCCGCTGACGCCGATCACCGCGGCGCCGGCCTCGACAAAATCTTCGTAGGCGTCGCGAAACGCACAGGCCTGCCGCGTACACACCGGCGTGCCGCAGCGCGGGTAAAAGTAAATCACCAGCGGCTGCCGGCCGACGAATTCGGCCAGCGACACCCGGCGGCCGTCGTGCGCCGTGACCGTAAAATCTGGGGCACGATCTCCAACTTCAATTGGCCGCATGCTCACCGGACTCCTCGTTGCGACCACAGTTTTCGAGCACTGCACCGGGCGGTGGCGCTAGATTGAAATGCCCCGGTTAGAAGGCGACAATGGCGACAACTGCAAAGCTAGTGGTTTATTCGCACGTTTGAAAGACGCCTCACGCCAGGATTTTTCGATCATGACCATCGCACGCATTGTTCTCAGTATCATTTTTGTGGCCGGCAGTGTGGCCGCCAGCCGGGCCGCCCCCGCCAGCAACCGGCTAAACATCGTGGTGATTTTGGCCGACGATCTCGGCGGATCGGACCTCGGCTGCTACGGCGCTGACTTGCACGAAACGCCGAACCTCGATCGCCTGGCCCACCAAGCGATGCGGTTTACCACGGCCTATTCGGCCTCGCCGGTCTGCACGCCCACCCGGGCCGCACTCATGACCGGCAAGCATCCGGCGCGGCTGGGCATGACGATTTGGGCCGAAGCCGCCGCCGATCCGCCGCGCTTCAAACGCCCCAGGCCGCTGATTCCGGCCACGGCCGAGCATAACTTGTCGCATGCCGAAACCACGATCGCCGCGCAATTGCAAGCGGCCGGTTATCTGACCGCGCTGGTGGGCAAATGGCACTTGGGCGATCCGCTGCATTATCCCGAAACGCACGGCTTCGACATCAATATCGGCGGCACCTTGTGGGGCGCGCCGCAGACGTTCTTTTATCCCTACCGCGGCCGCGGCATGTACGGCAGCGAGTTTCGCTACGTGCCCCACTTGGAGTTCGGCAAAAGCGGCGAATATCTCACCGACCGGCTCACCGACGAGGCGCTGAACGTGATCGATCGCGCGGGCCAGCAGCCGTTTTTCCTGTACCTGGCCCATCATGCCGTACACACGCCCATCGAGGCCAAAGCCGCCGACGTGTCGCATTTCGAAGCCAAGCTGTCCGCTGGCCAGCACCATCGCAATCCCACCTACGCGGCGATGACCAAAAGCCTCGACGACAGCGTCGGCCGGGTGCTCAAGCGACTCGACGAGCGCGGCTTGGCCGAGCGCACGCTCGTGATCTTTACCAGCGACAACGGCGGATACATCGGCATCGACCGCAATCGCAAGCTGCCGGTCACCGACAACTATCCGCTCCGCTCGGGCAAGGGCTCGGTGTACGAAGGCGGCGTCCGCGTGCCGCTCATGGTGCGTTGGCCCGGCACAACGCCGGCCGGCGCGGTCTGCCACGAGCCGGTCATGACGACCGACCTGTTCTTCACGCTGCTGGCCGCGGCCGGGCTCAAGCCCTCGGCCACCACCGCGGCCGACGGCGTCAATCTTCAGCCCGTGCTGAGTGATCCGACGGCCAGCCTCAATCGCGACGCGCTCTATTTTCATTACCCGCATTACTACGAGACGACCAGTCCGGTGAGTGCTATTCGGGCCGGCTCGTGGAAGCTGCTGCACTACTACGAGGACGACCGGGCCGAGCTCTACAATCTGGCCGACGATCCGCGTGAGCAGCAGGATCTGGCCAAGCAGCAACCGAAGAAGGTCCAAGATCTTCGCGGCCGCCTGCACGATTGGCTAGCCGCTGCCGGCGCCCGCCTGCCGACGAAAAATCCGGAATATCAACCGCCCGCGGCCAAGCGCGCGGCGAAGTGAGCGATTGCCGGTCGCGGCGCGTCACCGTAGGCGTCTCGCTCCGTCGAGACGCAGGCAACTCGGCTTGGCGCTGGGAGCGGTGGTCCGTAGAACTCTGCATCCCGGCGGAGCGGGATGCGTACGGTGACGCGCCGGTAGGTGCCGCGCGCCGAGCGGCACTGGGACATCAATCGCGTCCCTTGCAAGCCGGGCTCGGCTCGCCGGGCCTACGGTCGCGCTCACGGCGGATCGTAGCCGCCGCGATGGAAAGGGTGGCAGCGGCAGATGCGCCAGATGCCGCGCAGTGAGCCGCGCACGGCCCCGTATTTGCGCACCGCGCCGATAAAATAGTGGCTGCACGTCGGATCGTAGCGGCAAGCTCGCCCGAAGATCGGGCTCAAGAAAATCTGGTACAGCCGCACAATGCCGACCAGCACGTCCGCGGGCAGGCGATAGAGACGGCCAAGCAGGCTGGGCGCGGGCGTGGTTTCTGTGTCCATGCTCTCGCCCTTTAAGTCTCGACCGCCGGCGGGGACGGCAAGCGGAGCTTGCGGGCCAATTGGCTGGCCAGGCCCACGAGCGATTGCTGCAATTCGGCGAGTGGAGGCGGCGAGCCGCGAGCGATGACGACCAGGTCCATGCCAGGCGCTAGCTGCTGGCGACTGTGGCGAAACGCTTCTCGCAGCAGCCGCTTCCAGCGGTTGCGGGCCACGGCATTGCCGACTTTGCGCGAGACGGAAAGCCCCAGCCGCACGCCTGGGCCGGCACTGGCCAGGCCGTAGACGACGATCGAGCGATCCGCCACCGAGCGGCCACGGTTGTAGACCTGCTTGAAGTCGGCCGGGCGGCGCAGCCGCTGGTCGCGTCGAAACCGCTCGCTGGCCATGCGTCCTCTAGTCTACCGGTGGCTTGCCGCCGTGCGGCGGGTGGACGGCCGGCCGCTTGAGCAGCCGGCGCGCGGCCCAATGGTCGGGCCCCAAGCGGCTGCGCGAACGCTGCTGCCGCAAGCGGCGCCGCGTGAACGAAGCTCCCATGCGAACGAATACAAAGAAGCCCGCTGCGATCAGGATCAAACCCAGCAGCGCCGCCAAGACCAGGCCCCGAACGGAGGTCGGCAAACGCTGCCAGAGATCTTCGGCGGCCAATGCCTGCGAAGCGCTGGCCAGCCAGATGGCGGCTGCCAACGCACCGATGCCCGCCGGCCAGCGAGTTAGGATCGACCGAAAAATAACTTCTCCGCAACCCCTCGCCCCTTGCGGGAGAGGGCAGAGTGAGGGGCCAAAAAAAACGGAAGTTATTTTTCGGTCGATCCTTACCATTGCAGATGCTCGCGCGGATGGATCGGGTGAGCCTCCTCGATTTGCCGGATCATTTGCAACTCCGCCTCGCTCAACTCGGGCGGCAGCACGACTTGCACTTCGGCGAACAAGTCGCCGGGCGGGCGGCCCTTGGCTTCCACCCCGCGGCCCTTGATCCGCAGCTTCTTGCCGCTCGAGCTGTGCGGCGGCACGCGAACCGAAACCGTGCCCTTGGGTGTGGGCAAGTCGACCTTGGCCCCTTCCGCCGCTTCGCGCAGCGTCACCGGCAGGCGAACGTGCAGATGATCGCCGCGGCGCTGGAACCAGGGATGCGGCGCCACGTGAACGGTAATCAGCAGATCGCCCGGCGTCCCGCCATCGGGCGCGGGCTCGCCTTTTCCACGCAGCCGGATTTTCTTCCCCTCGTCGATGCCGGGCGGCACTTTGACGGCCAGTGTCTCGGAATGGCCATCGCCGCGGCTGAGCGTGATTTGTGTCTGGCCGCCGCTGACGGCCAGATTGAACGGAATCTCGAGCTCGGCGGAGACATCGGCTCCGCGGCCAGGCGCCGCGGCCCGCGAGCCCCTTCCGCCGCGGCGACCACGTCCAAACTGGTTGAAGAAATCGAACCCGCCCGGGCCGGCACCCGCACCTGCGCCGCCTTGGCCGAAGCGTTCGCCGAAGAACTGCGACAGGTCGATGTCTTCGAAACCGCCGGGGCCGCCCGGACTCCAGCCCGGCCCTGCACCTGGCCGCGGGCCGCCTCGGCTGGCACTCTCGAACGAGCTGCCGTAGCGGTCGTATAGCTCGCGCTTGCTGGTGTCGCTGAGCACGTCGAAGGCGGCTTGCACCTGCTGAAATTTCTTCTTTGCCGTCTTATCGTCCGGATTCATGTCCGGATGGAATTTCTTCGCTAGCGTGCGATAGGCCTTTTCGATGTCGGCCTGCGACGCGTTGCGTTCGACGCCGAGCGTTTTGTAGTAGTCCTCAGCCATTTCAACCGAAAGTTTGTTTACGTGAGTTTGGCGCCCGGTCGTAGCGGCTGTTTGCCGCCTGCTGGCTATTCTATTAGACCGCACGGCAAAAATGTACCCGCTGCCGAAGTCCAACTGCCGGCGTGCTAGAGTTTAAGGATTGTGCGGCGGGCCGGTCCACCGTAGGCGTCTCGCTCCGCCGAGACGCATTTCATCCCGCGGAGCGGGATGTCTACTATCACGAAACGCGGAAACAGGCCGAAAACCGGCCGGTGTCCAAGCCCCCATAAGGACCGTTCGATGCGCCGTTGGCCGCTGCTGGCAGCCCTGCTGGCCATCCTTGCCGTGACGGCGCTGGCCGTGCGAACGCTGGCGGCCGGCAAGGCGGGCGAAGGCACGCTGGAGCTGACGATCGTCGACCAGCAGACTCGCAAGCCGATCGCTTGCCGCATCCACCTGGTCAACGCGGCGGGCGTCCCGCGCAAGGCCCTCAAATCCCCGTTCTGGCACGACCACTTTGTCTGCCCCGGCCAGGTGAGCCTGAAGGTTCCGCGGGGCAACTACACCTTCGTGATCGAACGCGGGCCGGAATATGCCGATGCCACCGGCTATTTCACCATCAACGATTTTGCCGACGATCGCAAAACGGCCGATCTCAAGCGGGCCGTTGACATGTCGAGCGAAGGCTGGTGGTCGGGCGATCTGCGCGTTCGCCGCCCGGCCCGGAACTTCGAATTGCTGATGCAGGCCGAAGACTTGCATTTGGCCGTCGCGATTCCGCTTGTTCAAGACGAGCCGGACGCGGTGCAGCAGTTCAAGCCCGGCCTGTTGCGCTTCGACGAGCATCGCTATTGCCAGTTGCTCGCACCGCAGGACGCGTCCGGCCGTGGCCGCCAGGCCATCGAGTTGCCGACCGGGGCATTCGACGCGACGGAAGCTGACGATACGAGCGGAATCAGTGCTGAGCCCTCCGAACACGTGTGGTACGACGTCGACGATCCGGCCGCTCCCGAGCTGCCGGTGTGGCTGGCGCTGGGCAAGGTCGATTCGTTTTGCTTGCTGAGCGGCCAGTTGGTGCGCGGTAAAAGCGACACCGGCAAGAAGCCAGCTCGCAAACGCGGCGACGATGGTCACGTAGCGGCTGAGCTGGCCCAGCAGGTGTATTTTCATATTTTGAATTGCGGGCTACGCGTGCCCCCATCGGCCAGCAGCAACAGCGGCGTCGCGGCCAATCCCGTCGGCTACAACCGCATGTATGCTTGGGTCGACAAGTCGGACATCAGCTACGACCATTGGTGGCGGGCCGTGCGCATGGGCCGCGTCACGGTGACCAACGGCCCGCTGATCCGGCCATTGGCCAACGGCCGTACGCCGGGCCATGAGTTCCGGCTGCTCGAGGGGGAGCTGGAGTTGGACGTGGCGATGAACCTCACGACCCGCGACCCGATCACGTATCTCGAGCTGCTCAAAAACGGCCACACGGCGCACAGCATACGGCTAGCGGATTGGGCCAAGACTGGGCATTTTCCCGCGGTGCTGTTCAAAGAGCCCGGCTGGCTGCTGGTGCGGGTCGTGACCGACGTGCAGCAAACCTATCGTGCCGCGCTCAGTGCCCCGTGGTACGTCGACGGCCCGGGCGGCCCGCGCATCAGCCGCAAGTCGGTGAATTATTTCCTCGACCGCCTGCACGCGCTCGCGGCGCATCGAACCGCCGGCAAGGCGGGCCCCGCCAGCGACCTCACGCCCGCCCAGCTCGCGGCCGCCGAGCGCTTCTGGACCGATCTGCTGGCCAAAGCCAACGCCGACTGACGCCCGGCCGGCTCACTCCCCATTGATTTCGAGCTTGGGCATTGCGGTTCGCAACCACTTGATGCCGCGGTCGGTGATGTTGCTGGAGTCGATCTCGAGTTCGCGCAACTTTTTCAAGCCGACCAGCGAGCGCAGGCCTTGATCGGTCATGACTCCGGTAATGCGGAGCGTTTCGAGGTTGGGCAGCTTCGCGATCTGTGCCAGCCCTTTATCCGAAATGTCGCCGTAGGCAGAGGCCTTCCGCATGTGATCTGAATTGCGGTACGAGCGGCTTTCTGGCGAGCTGCTTGACATACATAGAAGTGCTATGTATACTCCGGGCATGAAGCTCACCAAGGACCTTGTGGCTGCCTCCGCCGTGCCGTTGATTCTCTCGGTCCTCAAGGACGGCGAGAGCTACGGCTATGCCATCATCCAGCGCGTGTGCGAGCTGTCGGGCGGCCAGATCCAGTGGAGCGACGGCATGCTGTATCCCGTCCTGCATCGTCTCGAAAGCCAGGACTACATCGAATCGCATTGGAAGATTTCGGACTCGGGGCGACGGCGAAAATACTACCGCTTGAAACGCGAAGGCCGTAAAGCCCTGGCAGAACAACGCGAGCAATGGCTCGTTGTCCATGCGGCGCTGGCCGCGGTATGGGGAACCTAAAATGTTCGACCTCGAACAGCAGATCAGTCAGTGGCGCGATGCCACGAGCAAGGTGATGCGGGGCCAGGCCGAGGCCATCGAAGAATTGGAAAATCATCTCCGCGATGCGGTCGAGCGGTCGGTTCGAGCGGGCTCGACGCCCGAGCAAGCGTGGGAATCGGCGCTCCAGCGCCTGGGCACGCCGGAACCACTGGCGGCGGAGTTTCGTAAGCTGGCTCCAAGCAGTCCGAGATCCTGGGTGCCGGCGCAAGTGCTCATGGCGGTGCAAGGTTGCTTTGCCCTTGGGATCGCCTGGCTTTGCTTCCGGGTAGCCGGTCGCCGCGGCGACATGCTGCTCGCCTTTCACGTGTTCTGCGTGACGGTCGGCTATTCGGCTATGTTTGGCGTTGGCGCGATCGTGGCCTGGTCGGTTGTGTCCCGCACGCTGCGTGGCTGGACCGACCGTGAGCATGCGGCTCTGTGCACGACCATGCGCTGGTGGACCATGGGAGGGCTGGTATTGACCATGCTGGGCATCGTGTTGGGCAGCGTTTGGAGCCGGGGGCATTGGGGCCGGTTCTGGAACTGGGATGTCAAGGAGTTGGCCGCGGTCGGGCAGCTCCTTTGGAACGGATTGGTATTGGCCGCGCTGGCCCGGCGTCCGCGCGACCAGCGAGTGGTCCTGCTGCTGGGCCTGGCCGGCAATCTCGTGGTGGCCGCCTGCTGGTTTGGCCCCGCGGGGCTGCATTCCGACGGCCGCGCGCCGCCGGGCCTCGTCGTGGCGATCGCGGTCCTGATGTTCGTCGAACTCGGGCTCGTCGGGCTGACCCTGCTTCCCAAGGCTTGGCTCCGCCGCGCCGGCTGATCGACGCAGCGGGACGCTTTGCGAAAATGGCCGCCGCTGGGTCCGGGATCATTTCGCAGCGTGGGGCTCAACCGAGAAAAGTCGGTTTCACTTTTGTTCCGCTGCATGCGGCGATTCCAAGGCTCGATTCACGGCCGCGACCGTCGCCTGCGACAACAACTCGTACGCGGGCTTGGTCCAGTGGAACCGGTCGCCGCGGGCCAGCTCGCGCTTGTCTACCAGCAGACTATAAAAGTCGTTTACCGGCACGTGCATCTCGGCCATGACCTTGGCGGCCATGCGGTTCTGCTCGATGATAATCGGATTGATCTCGGGATCGAGCTCGGTCGGCTTGCCCTGCACCGTGACGGGCGTGATGCTCGCCCAGATGATTTTGGCTCGCGGCAACTTGTCCTTGATGACTTGCACGTACGCCTTCGTCAGCGGCTCGAATGTGCCGGGCTTGATGCGCCCGGCCTGCCAGCCGTGCAGTCCCATATTGAATTGGACGACGTCGTACGGGCCGTGTGCGAGCACTTCGGCCAGCAGCTTATTGAGATATTCCGATTGGTTATACGGATTGACCCACGCGTCGACGTATGCCTTGCCCTCGAGCGCTGTGGTCACTTGCTTCAAATAGCCGTTCAGAATCGAATCGCCGATAAGCAGCACGCGCGGGCGGTTCGGATCCGTGATCTTCGCCTGGTCGAGCCGCCAACCTTTGCCGTCCGCGTGCAGCCGCGTGTCGGTCTCCGCCGCGGTTGGCAGCTTCGGGGCATCGGCTGCCTGCAACCCAGCCTGAAAAGCCAACAACAAGGCGAGGGCGGCGAGAGGGCTTCTAATTCGTTTCATGGAATTGCAACGCAAGAGTTGTCATTTGTCAGTGGCGACGGACAACGGACCATTGACGCGATAAGGAATAAACTCCGCCCGGAAGTTACTGTCAACCCATCGCGGCCGGATTCGGCGCTGGTTCCAGAGCAGATCATTGCTGTCGCCAATCCGGCCGGCTATGGTGACCGAGTTGCCGCGTAGCACGCCCGCCGAACTTCCGCAGCCCCCGCCCGACCGTCACGCCATCTCACCCCCGGAGACCGATCATGACCAGCAGCAATCGGCGCGAGTTTTTGCAGCATACCGCGCTGGGCATTGCGGGCGCGGCAGCCGCTTCGAGCGTGGCTGATGCAGCTGAGACGAAGGGGCCGGCCGCGGCGAATGAACGGACGGTGATTGGCCTGATCGGCCCGGGCGGAATGGGGACGAACCACCTGAAGCAGTTCGTCACGTACAAAGATGTTCAGGTGGCCTACGTGTGCGATCCTGATGCCGCTCGGCTCGCGGCGGCCGCGAAGCTGGTCGAATCGGCCACCGGCACGGCGCCCAAGGCCGTGACGGACATGCGCCAGGTGCTCGACGACAAGGCGGTCGACGCCGTGGTGATCGCCACGCCCGACCATTGGCATGCGCCCGCGACGATCTTGGCGTGCCAGGCCGGCAAGCATGTGTACGTTGAAAAGCCTTGCTCGCACAACATTCGCGAAGGCCGGCTGATGATCGAAGCGGCCCGCAAATACAACCGCGTCGTGCAAGTCGGCACGCAAAGCCGCTCCAATCCGTTGGTGGAGCAGGCCATGCAACGGCTGCGCGAAGGCGCGATCGGCGAGATTCTCTCGGCGAAAGTCTGGAACAGCCAACGCCGTCGCACGATCGGTCATACGCAGCCGAGCGAGCCGCCCACGGGCCTGGACTACGACACTTGGGTCGGCCCCGCGCCGCTGCGGCCCTATCAGTCGAACCTGCTGCCCGGCATCTGGCGGTGGTGGTACGAATTCGGCTGCGGCGACATGGGCAACGACGGCGTGCACAACATCGACATCGCCTGCTGGGGCCTGGGCATCGACACGCATCCGACGTCGATCGCCGCGATTGGCGGTAAGTATTACTTCGACGACGATCAGCAGTTTCCCGACACGCAGACGGTGATCTTCGAGTACCCGGACGACGGCCGGGTGGGCCACAAGAAGCAGCTCATCTTCGAGCAGCGGATTTGGTCGCCGTACGTGCAGGAGGGCTACGAAAACGGCAACGCGTTTTATGGCACCAAGGGATATCTGGTGATGGGCCACACGGTCGGCTGGCAGTTGTTCGGCGAGCGGAACAAGCTGATCGACTCGATGACCGGCAAGCCCAACCTGCCGGCCCATCATCGCAATTTCCTGGATTGCATCTCCAGCGGCGCTCGCCCGCACGCCGACGTCGAGATCGGCCACCTGGCGGCCTCGCTGTGCCATTTGGGCAACATCGCCACGCGCGTCGGCCGAGTGCTCACGTTCGATCCCGTGCGGGAAAAGATCGTCGGCGACGAACAGGCCAACGCCCTGGTCCGCCGCCAATACCGCGATCACTGGGGCACGCCAGCCAACGTCTAGCCGGCTCGTTTATGGGCCGAGTTGTTTTAGCACCTGCCGCGCCGTCAGCTCGAAGATTCGCTGCCACTCGGGCGCCACGAGAGAGTCGCAGTCTTCCTGCGCGTAGCCGGTATTCTTTCGCTGCTGGGTCGTGGGCGCGTAATAGATATAGCCGTTGGTGTAGCCGGCCACGAAGGCGTGCGGGTCGCCGGCCGCCCTTTTGATGTTGAGCCCGATCTGCACTGTCAGCTCGCCCGGAAACGTCACGAGCTTGAAGTCGCCCACGCGCCAACCGCAGATTTCGACGTCGAGCGTGGATTGAGCCGCGGCCTTGTTTTGCGCGAGATGCTTCTCGAGCAGCGTGCGGTTCGTATTCAACCGCGTGAGCTCCTCCATGATCTGGATGTTTTTCAAATAGGCATCGACGCTCGCGCGGTTGTCGCTATCGAGCTTGGCCAGATCGTCGTTGCCGATCATTTTGTCGTGCAAATAACTCTGCGAATAGGCCGACGGAAACTCGGGTGACAGCCGCTCTTGCACCAGCAGCGGCACGAACGTCTTGAAATTGATGTTCGTCGGCTTAAGCGCGTGCAACAATCGCTGCTGCTCCGACTGGATGGCCGCAATGCGCAGCTCCAAGTCGGCACCACGCGGCAGAGTGATGGTTTCGCTCGTGATCTTGAGCTGGCCGTCGGTCTTGGTCTGGATCTGCCGCACGGCCCGCATCACGCTCAGCCCCAAAAAGTTTCCCAGCGGCTCGGCATCGGGCGATTGGTTCACCTCTTTGTAACGGACCGGATTGATATCGCCGCCGCAGCCCTGCACAAAGAACGCGAGGGCGCCGCCACCCAAGCTCTCTTCAATCACCTTCGAAGCATAGCCGGGATAATCGGCCGAGCTGCCCTTATTGGGCGGATTCATAATCGGATGGCAGGCAAAGTTGTAGAGCACGGCCAGCGGTTTGCCGTCGGCCCGGTCGATGCGCAGCAGCCCGATCTGCGGATCGATGGGCCCGACGCCGGCCACGGCATCGTCGGGCGGCATCGAGTAGGCGCGGCGCATGTCGACTTCGCTGCCGTCTTTCATCTTCAACCGCCGATTTTCGCTGATGCGCTGCTCGGTCCCGGCCCCTGCGCCCACGGTCACGGGCGTCAATTGCTTCCATGCCTCCTTCACCGCCTGCACCACCAGCCGCTGCGAATCGCCGCGAACTCGGCCGTGGCAATGGCTGGCATTGACCAGCACGCTCGCAGGGGGAATGCCCAGTTCCTGCTTCAACTGGGCGCGCACGCCCGTCAGAAAGTCGTTTCGGATGCGTCCGATCTCGCCGATCGCCACGGCGTCGACCGTGATCAGCACCACCGTCGTGTGCTCGTTCTTCAGCACCAGCGCCTTGGCAAAGCTGGGATCGTGCACCGGTCCCGCCTCGCGGTCCGTGATGTCTATGCGGGCAACGCCGCCGAGAAGCTCGGCCGCCTCCGACCGATTGAGCGAAGCCAGCAGAAGAACGGCTCCGACAGCGATGAGGATTGGCTTTTCCAGGTGTTTCATCGTGGTTCGTTGATGTGATTTTTGTGATCTCTAGACTTCGCGGATCAAGCCGGGCTGCGGCAGCTTATAAAGACCCTCGGCATTGGGCAGCGTTCGTGAGACCGTCTGCCAGCCGTCGAACTTTTCGGGCCCTAGTGCCCGGGTGCTGCCGAAACCTTCGTCCCATGTGACCTTGCGTCCGGTATACGTGGCCATGCGTCCGAGAATGGCGGTCATCGTGGCCTGCGCTCCGTTTTCGGCCTCGTTGTAGGGCGCATCGCTGAGAATGGCCGCGAACAGCGCATCGTGCTCGACTTGATACGGGTTCGGCTTTTTCGCGCCGTTGCGGGCATGCGGATAGCGCCACTCGGTCTCGCCGCTGCGAATCATGGCCCCGCCCACGTCGGCCTCGCCCTTGCTGCCGACGGCGAACTCACCGATGAGCGTGTCGCAACCGGGCATCTGCCGGCAAACGCTGAACATGCGGAGACCGTTGGCGTACGTGTACTCGACCGCATGATGGTCGAAGATGTCGCCATAGTCTTTGCCGGTGCGCATTTGCCGGCCGCCCATGCCCATCGCTGACACGGGATGTCCGCCCATGATCCAATTGCACACGTCAAGATTGTGCACGTGCTGCTCGACGATATGATCGCCCGAAAGCCACGAGAAATAGTACCAGTTGCGCAACTGGAACTGCATTTCGGTCAGGCCGTCGCGGGGGAATGGTTTCTTGGCCGTGTTCCCATTCCAGTAGCAGCGCAATGTGCGAATGTCGCCAATCGCGCCGTCGCCCAGCCGCCGGATGGTCTCCAGGTACTTGTCCTCATGATGGCGCTGGAGGCCGACGCCGACCTTGAGATTCTTTTTCTTGGCCGTCTCGGCGGCAGCCAGGATGCGGCGAATGCCGGGAGCATCGGTCGCCACCGGCTTTTCCATGAAGACGTGCTTGCCCTGCTCGACGGCGTATTCGAAATGCTCGGGCCGAAAGCCCGGCGGCCCCGTGAGGATCGCCACGTCGACCGCGTCGATCGCCTGCCGGAAAGCGTCAAGGCCGACGAACCGGCGCTCGGCCGGTACGTCGATGCGCGCGCCGAGCGAACCGGGAATCGCAGCTTTTCCTCGCCCGCCGCCTTTGCTGAGCAAATCATGGCTTTGCTCGAGCCGATCGGCAAAAGCATCGGCCATGGCCCAGAGCTTGACGTTCGGCTCGACCTGCAACGCGTTGACGGCAGCGCCGGTGCCACGATTGCCGCAACCGACCAGGGCAATCTTCAACTGATCGCTGCCGGCGGCATGCACGGGCTTCGCGAGCGAAGCAATCGAGGCCGCAGCGACCGCTGCCCCCGAGCTTTGCAGAAACCGGCGACGCGACGCAGCCCGTGGTGATGAACCGTGCGACATATGCGAAACTCCGTGGGGGTTGTTGCAAGGTGGATGGATGCGACGAATTGTATGGACGATCGCTGCCTGGGGACTGCTGTTTCCTGGCCAAGCCCCATCGCCCGAGGGACTCCAGTCTACTCGAAGCCGTCGTTCATTTCTGCATGCTCTCGGTCCAAGCTTTCCGCAGAATGGCTTCCGGGCTGGCGCCGGCGTCGGAATTCGTGAGCATAGTGGCGTCGACGTCGTCGGGAAAATGGTAGATCGAGCTGCGAAAGGAACCGGCGCGCGAACCGGGCCGGTCGCCTTCGTCCCAGCCCCAACCGCCGTTCTTTTCCCAGCCCGGGTCGGAGATATCCCAGCCCAGCAGGTCTTTGTACATCATGTCGGTGGTCGCGACGCTCAGCACCTTGTGGTCGCGCAGGCCGATTAGGAACAGGCCGAGATCGTCGATCGAGGCGTACCAGCCGGCCGGTCCCGCCGTCGCCTTGCAGTTCCAGTCGAACGGAAAACCGGGGCGCGTGCTTCCCAGCTTGCCGTAGCCGCACGTCGGCTGGTAGGCCTGGAAATGGGTTTCCATGCGGGTGATGCCCATCGGCTTCAGCACGTGCTTCTTGACGTACGCGGTGTAATCCACATGCCCGATCTGCTCCAAGACCAGGCGGGCAATATAAAAATTGTTGTTGTCGTAGGCGTAGTGGGTGCCGGGCGGATGAGCCAACGGCTGGGTCAGCAGTTTTTCCAATTGCTTAGGATTTTTGCAGTCGCCTGTTTTCTTGAAGCCGCTCTTGTGCTGGAGCAACTGCCGGATGGTCACCTGCTTGACGTCGGCGCTGGCTTCGGGACAGATGGCCCGGATATGGGGCCAAAATGCCCCGTCGAGCGAAAACTTCTGGTCCGACTCCTCCCAGAGCTTCAGCAGCCCCACGGTCGTAATCGTCTTCGAAACGCTGGCGACTCCCATTGGCTTGTCGAGCGTCCATTTCACGCTCGGATTCTGCTGCTCCCAAGGCGCGCGGGCCCAGCCTTCGGCTGCCTTGGCCACAAGTTTGCCTTGGTGGAAGACCTCGAAGGCATACCCGCCGGGAGTTTTTCCATCGCACTGCTCGTGAATGATCGCCGCCCATTTTTCAAAATCGTGCGGGCCGATCTCCGGAGCGACTGCGATCCAATGGAGAGGCCGATGTTCCTTGTGCAGCTCGGCGATCATTTTCGCCGCCGGATGATCCGAGTGATTTGTCCAGCAGTCTTGGCTGGTCAGGCAGAACCACGTGCCGGTGGTCGTGAAGCAGACGCAGCGTACGGGGACGCGTTCTTCGACGGCACGGTCGAGGCGCTCGCGCAGTCCCTTGGGGACATTTCCATACGCGACTCCGGTTTTGTCGAACAGCAGGACCCACGCGCCCTTGGGGCCGAAGGCAATCGAACGGGGCGTGCCTCCGCCCTTGATGACTTCCTGCAGCTTGTCGAAAGCGGGACGGGGGACGCCGCCCTCGGTCCAGTTTCCGTTTTGATTCCAAAGCACCGTCCAGCCGCCGGCCGGAGCAAACGCCGCGCACTTGAAGTTGTTCTTGCCCTTTTGCAGTTCGCTGAGCTTCTTGCATGCCGGCAAGTCGAGGTTGCTCGTGAAGTAGCCGTTCCCTCCCACCAGCGCCACCCAATCGCCCTTCGGCGCGAAGCTGACGCTGTGAAACGCGTGGTCCTTTCGCAGCTTCTCCAGTTCCTTGCAGACCGGCGCGGCCGGGTTGTTCGTCCAGAAGGAACTCCCCTCGCCCAGGATCACGAAATCGCCGACTGCGCGGGCGATCGTTGCCGAAGCGAACCACGCCAGGCAACAGCAGAAGGCGCAAGCCATGACACGGCGGTTCATCGGATTGTCTCGCGGCGTGAAACAACTCCCGTCACTTCAAGCGTCGAGTGTAGTGCCCGGCCGTGGCTGTTCGCAATCGTTGGAACGGGCCTACACTGGTCCGCACGATGACGCCAGGCGAGATCGACCACGAGCGCGGCTCGCACACGATGCTGACCGGCACGGAAGTTAGCGCTCATCGATCGTCTATAGGAGTGACACGCTGATAGCCAAAGGTTATGATTTCACCAGCTTTCTTAGTTGGACAGTCCGGGGCAACACGGACAACAATCCGTTGGGGAGGCTGGACCATATGAGTTCGACCGTCGCATCGTCCGAGCGAATCTATTTTCGGGATTGCGGATCGGGGCCGCCCCTGTTGCTGATCCATGGTTTGATGGTCAGCGGCGAAATGTTCCAGCCGGTCGTCGACCGTCTGGCGGCGCGACATCGCCTGATTATTCCAGATCTGCGCGGTTATGGACTGAGTCGAAAGCTACCGCCGCCATATACATCGGCGCAACTGGCCGCGGACCTTGCGCGTTTGCTCGATGACTTGGGCATTGCCTCGACCGCGGTCCTCGGCTATTCGCACGGCGGAGCGATTGCGCAACAATTCGCCGTCGACTATCCCACGCGGTGCGATCGACTGATGCTCTGCTGCACGTATGCGTTCAACATGACGACCGCTCGCGAAAAAGTCGAAGGCCGTCTTTTGCCGTTGCTTGTTTGGCTCCTGGGCCCCAAGCGCATCGCCAGGCTGATGATGTCGGCGGGCGCCAAACACATGAATCAGCAGCAGGCCGAGTGGCTCGCCGGGCTGATGGCGGACCAGGACCGAAACTTGATGGTGACCGCTTGCCGAGAAGCCATGGCCTTCGACGGCCGGCAGCGGCTGTCCGAGATTCGCTGTCCGACATTGATCGTAGCCGGCTCGAACGACAACGCCGTGCCGATCCACCATCGGAACACGCTGCACCACGGGATTGCCGGCTCCCGGCTAGTCGTCATCGAGGGCTCCGACCACACCCTCATCTGGACCCGCACGCCCGAGTTTCTGCGCGTCATCGACGACTTTTGTTCGGCGTGAGCAGCCATCGGCCCGATTCGACTTACGACGGGGGTTTGCGTGTCCGCCGCGAGAGTGCGCTGGACTCAAAATCCAGTGCACGGTCCGAAAGTACCGGAGGTGGGACTTGAACCCACACGACCTTGCGGCCACTGGATTTTGAGTCCAGCGCGTCTGCCATTCCGCCACTCCGGCTTGAGATGGGGCGAATGATTAGCTTGGGGCGTACGAGCCGGATTGTCAACGGGGTGGATGGGGCCGGCTGGGCAGGTTTCTTGCGATTGGGCGGAGGCCGTTTCGGTCGTGCGATCTGGGACGGGAGTACAGGCTGATTGCTCGATGGGTTGGCGGACTCGGGGATGGATGGATCCGAAGTGGTTGGCCGGACCCTCACCCCGGCCCTCTCCCAAAAGGGAGAGGGGGAAAAACTGGAGCAGGGGCGATTCATGAAAAATCGCCGGCGTGGAGGCGGACGCGGTCGCCGTGGGATTGGAGGGTTTGATAATGGGCGGGGTCGAGCGGGCAGTCGCGGTCGAGCAGGGTTAGGTCTTCGGAGAGTTCCGCTGAATTGTCGGGGGCTGATAGGGCGACTGCGACGGCTGGATTGGCGAGCACGAAGCGGTACCAGTCCGGCGCCCGGGGGACGACGAAGCCGGGCGCGTCGCTGGGCGTGCGTTGGAGCAGGGCGCCCCAGCGCAGGCAGGTGAAGGCGACCACCGGCATTTGTAAAGCGGCCGTGATCGGAAAGACCTCGTGCTCGGCTCCGCGGTGGGCGGCGTTGTAGCGCACCATCAGCAAGTCGAGCCGAGCGGGTTGCTGCTGCGAGGCGTCGGCGGCGAGCCGGGCGGCTAGCGGCCGCTGATGGCTAGTCAGACCGATCAATCGCACGCGGCCGTCGGCGCGGGCCGTTTGCAAAACTTCGGCTGCTCCGCCGTGGGCGGTGATCTCGTCCCATTCGTCCGCATGTTCGACGTAGTAGTAGGTCACCACGTCAAGGTAATCGGTTTGCAGTTCGCCCAGCACGCGATCCAACTCCCGTCGGGCATCGATCGCCGAGCGGGCTTCCAGCTGCACGGCCACGGCCACCTGGCGACGCCGCGGCCCGAGCTGGCGGATGCAGGCGCGCAGGGCGTCGTCGTGGCCGCACCAGTTGAGATAGTTCACGCCGCGGTCGATGGCGGCCATGACGGCATCGCGATCGAGATGCCCGTTGCCGCGCGTGGCGAGCCCCAAGCGGCAGAGAGGAAAGGGGAAGGACGAATGATGAATGGCGGGAGTTCCAAGTCTCTGGCTGACAAACGGGAGAGGAGGAGAGGAACAGTAATTTCCACTAATTCACTCTAATTCCGATCAGTGTTAATTAGCGCCAATTAGTGTTCCTGCATTGCAAGTCCTAAATTTGGATCTACGAAATGATGGATGCGGAATGGGAGAGGCCACGTGGCTCAGTTATTTTCGCTGTCATTCGAGCCGCCGGGCACGCGTTGGCGGGGAGAGGCGAGCAGCGATTCGAGCAGGCTGGGGTCGGGCGGTTTGGTGAGATGATAGTCGAAACCGGCGTCGAAGGAGCGTTGGCGATCGGCCTCCTGGCCATAGCCGGTGACGGCCGCAATCACGATGCCTCGCGCCGAGGGCTCGGCTCGCAGCCATTTGGCGACGTCGTAGCCGCTCATGCCAGGCATGCCGATGTCGAGAAAGATGATCTCGGGCTGAAAGTGCCGTACCGTTTCCAAGGCCGCCTCGCCGCCAAAAGCCGTTTGCACGTCGTGGCCCCAGGCCTTGAGCAGCGCGCTGATCGTGACGGCCGCATCCACGTTGTCGTCGACGACCAGGATGCGACGCCGGGGCGGCGGGCGCTTTTGCCCAGATTCTGTCGGCTTCGCGACCGGGGCGCTGGCCTTGGAAACGGGCAGCCGCACGACGAATTCGCTTCCCTGATTGATGCCCGCACTGGAAGCCGAAACGGAACCGCCGTGCATTTCCACGATTCGTTTGACCACCGTCAGTCCGATGCCCAAGCCGCCTTGCGAACGATCCAATGAATTGTCGGCTTGGACAAACAGGTTGAAGACTTTGGGGAGCACGTGCGGCGCGATGCCGATGCCCGGGTCTCGCACGCGCACGATGGCTTCGTCGCCTTCACGCTGGACCGAAAGCCAGATCTGGCTGGGCGTGGCCGTGTACTTGGCGGCGTTGTTCAGCAGGTTGCTAATCACCTGCGAGAGGCGCAGACGATCGGCATCAACGAGGACCGGCCGCGCCGGCAACGACAACATCAGCTCGTGACCACGCGCGTCGATCGTGCTCTGGGTTTCTTCCACGGCATGACGCACGACGCCGGCTAGCTCGATCGCCTGCTTCTTGAAGGCGAGTTTGCCGGTAATCACGCGCGAGACGTCCAACAGGTCGTCGACGAGCCGCACGAGGTGCACGACCTGGCGCTCCATCAGGTCGGTAATTTGCTTCACGGCGGCGAGATCGGCGCTCCGCAACTTCAGGACTTGCAGGCCGTTGCTGATCGGAGCGAGCGGGTTGCGCAGCTCGTGAGCGAGCATTGCCAGGAATTCGTTTTTCTGGCGGTCCGCGACTTCCAGCGCCTCGCTCTTGCGCTTTTCCGTCAAATCGCGAATGACTTTGGCGAAACCGAGCAGGGTGCCCTGTTCATCGTACAGTGCCGTGAGGACGACGCTGGCCCAAAACAGCGTGCGATCTTTTCGCACGCGCCAGCCTTCGCTCTCCATGCTGCCTTGCGACAAGGCCGTTTCCAGCGCACGCTGCGGCTTGCCGTCGCGCACGTCTTCCGAAGTGTAAAAGCACGAGAAGTGCTGGCCGATAATTTCGCTGGCGGAGTAGCCCTTGATCCGCTGGGCGCCGTTGTTCCAACTGGTCACGTGGCCCGACGAATCCAGCAAGAACATGGCGTAGTCTTTGACATTTTCCACCAGCAGCCGAAAACGTTGCTCGCTGCGGCGCAGGGCTTCTTCCGCTTGTTTTCGCTCGGTCAGGTCGCGCGTGATTTTCAGGAACCCGCGCAGTCTGCCATCGGGCTCGACGACGCGCGTGATCACGACATTGGCCCAGAACTGAGTTCCGTCCTTGCGCACGCGCCAGCCCTCGTCTTCGAACCGGCCATCGCGAATCGCCAGCTCCAGCTCCTGCTCTGGCCAACGCGTGGCGATGGCGTCGGGCGTATAGAATTGCGAGAAGTGCTTGCCCACGATTTCGTGGGCGGCGTAGCCCTTGATGCGCTCGGCGCCCGCATTCCAGCTTTTGATGATGCCCGCTGGGCTAAGCATGAAGATCGCGTAGTCGCGCACGCCGGCGACCAACTGGATGAAATGTTCCTCGACCCCGTTCGAGGATTCCGGGCTCTCATTCTCAGCGGGCATGCAGCGACTCCGTAGATGTACCTTCAGGCTACGCACTGCCCTTCGCGGGGTCAAACGCGGCGGCAGGCGAAAGGCCTAGCGCGGGACCGGAAGCATTTGAGCGGCTGGTGGCAGGGAGGATCGCCAGGACCAGGCGCCGGGTTCGCGGATGCGTAGCAGCCAGACGACGCCGAGCGAACGCAGCAGCCAGCTTGCGAAAAAGCAGCCATAGTAGAGCTCGAGCGGAATGGCACCGGCCGGAAAGAACGCGCGTGCGGCCCACGCGAACGCGTAACCGCCGACGACCGTGCTGGCGGCGTACGCCAGGCTGGTGCAGGCGAAATAGCAGGCGATGAACGGTGACCGGTCGGCCGGATCGGCCAGCTTGAGCATTAGGTTCGGCAGGCAGATGTTGATGCCGGCGTACGCGCCCCAGCAGAAAAAAGCGCCGAACAGCCAGTTCGGCTCGGCAGGCGAGGCCGCCAGAAAAAACAGCGGCCCGCAGGCCACGACGATCTGGCTGCACACCAGCACCGGCTGATTGCCGTAGCGATCGCTCAGCCGGCCGGCCAGCAGACTGGCGCCGGCCTGCACGCCTTGCATCAGCGTGCGCATCAGCGACTGGCTGAAAAGGCCGACGCCCAAGACGGATTTTGGAAAGATGCTCTGCGGACTTTGGGTCAGGCCGTTGAAGCACGAGAACCAGCAGCCGAAGGCCAGCAGACGGCGAAAATTGTCGTCGGCAAATGGGCGCACGAGCGAAGGCCAGGCGAAGGCCGCCGGTGGCTTGTGGGGCGCGGGGCCAAACGATGCGGGCATCAGCGCCAGCGGCACCAGCGACAACAGCAGGCAGCCGGCCCCGATGCCGCCCATCACAAAGTAAGCCACCAGCGGAGCGCCCACGTGCGTGTGTTTCCAGTGGTCGACCCAGGCGCCGCTGGCCCAGAGCGTGGGCATCAGGGCCACGAGTTGCCAGACCTGGCGACGCGCGAAGTAGCGGCCGCGGATGCGCAGCGGCACGACGTCGGCAAACCACGACCAGAGCGCCACGGTGCCGATGTACTCGAACAGTTGATGCACGCAAAGCAGTGCGATGAGCGCGGCCACGGGATGCGAGAGACGCTCGTCCGCCCAGCCGATCGCCGGCAGGGCCAACAGCAATAGATAGGCAGTCAGCAGCATGGCCAGGCAGGTGCGCTTGGCACTGCCGCCGATGTGGATCAACACGGGAGCCACGAGCCGCAACAGGCCGACCACGGCGGGAACCGCCAGCAGCAGGCTGATGTGTTCGCTGCCGGCGCCCAGGTCGAGGGCCAGATAGACTACCAGCGTGCCGCTGGTCAGAGCGGTGCCGATCGACCAGCAGGCGCCATTCACATGGCCCCAAGCCAGGGCAGACCGACGTCGGCAAGCGGGCATACGGCCCTCCCGGCCGCGGGACACTTCCGGCGGCGCGATGCACGACACGCAACGCCGGCATTATGACACGCGGAATCAGTGCTGCAACTTTTTGCAGAACGGGCGCAAGGTTGCGCCGAGGAAAGGGCACATGAATGTGCCGGCTACTTGGGAGGCAGCTGCACGTCTTTGGCGGCCGGCGGTGCGGCAGCGGGCGCCGCGGGGGGCGGAGCCGCGGCGGGCGCGTCGTCGGTTTGCGGCTCGGCTCCCGTGTCGGCTACAAGGAAGCCGGCCCAAAAGAAGGGATGGCCGGCCTTGGGCGGGTCGGCGGCAGCCGATTTGTGCAGCCGCGGTTCTAAGGCCGGGTCGAGCGTGGTATCGGACACCAGCAGCACGCTGCGCTGCCAGGCATCGGATGCGGTGGTGTGCGGCAACTCTTGGGCGAACTCGCGCACGAGGTCGATGCTGCTTTGTCCGCCGGTGCGCCAGCGGCTGATGAGCACCGTGCGGGCGCCGGTCGACATCAGCCCCAGCACGGAATAGAACATGTCCGCGCCGGCGGCCGACCGCTTGAGCGAGTTTTCGGCCGAAGTGTGATAGCCGGGCAACATGATCTGATCGGGCCGGCTCAACGGCACGTCGAACCAGCTCGCCAGCGTGCTGCCGGGCGAGTTGTGATCCAGCGGAATCGGCGACCAGGCGTAATGGCCTTCGGACGGCGGGATTTCGGCCAAGACGATCAGCCGCTTGAAGAGCGTGGCGTACAGGCTGGACGGAACGTTCAAACGGCCCTTGATGGCCACCGCTCCGGGGATGCGGCGCTCGATTTCCTCAAAAGCCCCGCCGGGGATGTCGCCCGTGTCGTTGGGGTACAGCCGGCCGAGCACGACGGCCATGTTCTGGTCGGGCTTGCGGGGCCGCGTTTCGCCCACCGCCAGGCCCACCGTGGGCGCGTAACGCACGCGCAGCTTGGTGATCAGCGTGGCAGTGCCGTTCTTGTCGGGCACTTGCAACGCCTCGAACGGCACGTACCAGAGGATATTGTCCGGCACGATGACCAGTTCTTTGAAGCTGTAGGGGAGCGTAACCTTCGAGTCCTTCATGATCAGCTCGAGGATCTCGCGCCCCGGCTTCAGCCAGCGCGTGTCGGCCAGCTCGACCGGCCGCAGCTCCTTGTTCTGCTCGAAATTGCCCCAGTCGCGCAGCAGCGTGGTCACCTGGCGCTGGATCGATTGCGGCGAGGCAAGAGTCCAGTACCCATATTTGTCGTTGGTCAGCAGAAAAGCCCAGGTCTGGTTCGAGGTGCAGAAGAACGCCAGCAGGGCTTGCCCGGGAGCCAGGGCCTTTTGCACATCCTTGGTCGGTCGAAACGGCGGAAAGACGAGATTGCACGGTTCGCGCCGCAGGGCCATTTCGCGCAGGATGATTTCCTGTTGAGCGCTGGTTTCGCCTAGCTTCAGTAGTTTCGATTCCTGGGTTTTGGTCACGACCGGGTCGTCGGACACCAGCGGCATGGCGTCGAGTTCGGACCGCAGCTTGGCGGACTGCGCGGAAAGCTGGTCATAGCCGGCGAAGCGGACCAGCAAGTCTTGCCGTTGGAGTTTGGCCGGCTGATCGAGATTTTCGATTGGGCCTTCGAGCAGCCAACGCAGGTTCAAGAGCCGGCCGCCCATTTCCAGCGAACTATAAAAGCGGTGCCGCCGCGCGAGATCGGCGATCTCCAACGCCCGCTCGTGCTCTTTGCGGGCCATGGCAATCGTGAACCACGTTTCGTAGCTCAAGGGATGCGGCACCATCATTACCGTGAGCGATTCGATCGGGTCGACGAGCCAATCGGCCGGCGTGGGATCGCGCAGCACCGAGCCGTAAACTTCCATCGCCACGCGCGGGCTCGAGCCGCCGCTGCTGGAAGTGGCCAGCCGATCGGCCAGGGCAATCTGAAAGAGCCACAGCGAGCCGGTCCGCTGAAAGTTCATGGCCAGCGCCAGCGCCGCATTGCCGTCGGTCAGGTCGGCCTGCTGGAACAGGGCCAAGGCATTCACGTAATTGAGCCGCGCGCCGAACCGCGAGAGGTTGATGTCGCCGCGTCCGACTCCGATGCGGGCATCGTTGATCCAGTTCATGGCGGTTTTGGTCTGGCCGGTGACGCAGGCGTTTTCGGCCAGCATCGTCATCAGCGAAACCATCAATTGCCGCGAACCCTGGCGCTGGGCCCATTGGGTTGCCATCGGCAGCAGCGGATACACGCCTTTCTCGTTGGCCACCATGTGCGTGATGTAGCCCCAACGAAAAGCCTCTTCCAGCACGCCGGGATCGTAGTAATTGACGGCCGAATACGTGGCTTCGGCAAACAACTTGCCGGCGGTGGCGAAGTCGCTGCCGATGAGCGCCAGGCGCCCCAGCTCGAGCAGGGCGACGCTGGTGAGCGGATGATCGTATTCGCCGCCGGCGACGATGGCTCGTTCGTAAGCGGTCTTGGCCTGCGCGTCTTTTCCACAAGCGGCGAAGGCGGCGCCCAATTGCAGGTCGATCCAGGCCTCGGTCCAATGATTCGGTTGACCCGGCCGGCGCGAGAGCAAGGCGATCAGCTCGTTGTGCAGCGGATCGTAGGCCGAGGCCGGGCCCATCAACTCGCGGCGGCGGCGCATGGCCAGGACCGTGCAGCGCACGATCTCTTGCGCGTTGATCGGAAACAAGATCGGATTCTGCACGACGCCGCCGCGCATGACGGCCATGCTGTTGTTCACCTGCCCCTGGCTGATGAGATTCTTGTCGGGGTAGGCTCCCAGTCGAAAGCTGCGCTGCGACCGGCCCCAGGGCACCACCGCCAGGCTGCCGGCGCCGGCCGGTCGAATACTCGAGGGAAACTGGACGCGGATCATCCAGTTGTAAAAGGCCGAGTACAACTGCAGGGCCGCCGTGTATTGATCGAAGGCCTGCGGGAACTTGCCGAGTTGGTAGTAGCACTCGCCGGTCATCGTGTGGTAGCAGATCGAGTCGATCCAGCTACTCGTTGTGTTCTTGATGCCGCCGCGCCCTTCGCTGATGAAGGCGCCCAGCGCCGAGCGGTAGTCGCCGTCGTAATAGACGTTGAGCGTGGCGAAATACGCCGGCGTAGGCACGGTGCGGGTAAAACCGAAACCACCGCCGCCCATGGCACTGCCGAGCGCAGCGCCGGTCGTTCCGCCGATGGCACCGCCCGAAGTGCCCGTGGCGGCGCCGTTTTGTGCCGCCAGCGGAGTTTGGGCGCAGAACAATGCGAGAATAGCCGTGATGGCTGCCAACCACCGGCGGCGGAAGTGCGCGACAGCATCCATCGATTCAACCGCTAGAGCGCCGGCGCTGGGCTGCATCGACGCGGTTCCTGAGCTGTTGTGGGTGCCAACCGTTGAGAAGGTCGCCGGCAAGCGTTACCGCCGTGGGAATTAGGGAAACCCGGCGTCCTGGAAACCACGCCGGCAATCACGCTTTGCGGGTAGCTGTCAGCCGTCAACATACAATGATAACTGCCCGGCGGCAAAATACCGCATGCAGCAGCCAGCCAGCGGACAATCCGGGGGGTAAACGGGACCGGCTGTGCTAAGACTTTCCGATTATTAGGAAAATGCCAAAGTTTCCGTCTCTGAGGGGCCGATAACGATGGCTGACAATTTGTCATCGGCCGCCAACGTACGAGCGGCCGTGGGAAGCGGCTCGGTCGACCAGCGCTGCGATTTGCAGGAGACGATCGGATGGAAACCGTCGGAACGCGTCGGAACTGGATGGCGTGGTGGATTGCAGCCGCGCTAGTCGCCAGTTGCACCGGATGCCAGCTCGACGTGGGCGGCCAAACGCTGCCCAGCCCCTGGTGGTACACCGACGACGTCCAGTATTTCCCGCCGGGCCCGGAATTCAAGCTTTCGCGTGAAGCAGCGGCCATGCAAGCAGCCAAGAGCAATGCGGACTTGTCCGGCCAGCCCAATGGCCCGGCACCCGCGGGCGGCGCGCCCGGAGGGGCACCGCCGCCGGCTCCTGGAGCCGTGGCACCGCTGCCCGGTGGCGCCGCAGCACCCTTGCCGGGCGGCGCCGCACCGGCCGGCACTTAGTCGGCCGGCCGAATCGGTCCACGACAAGCAATTCTTTTTGTTTCAGCGCTACAAAGCTAATTTTGTCGGAGTGTCGGCCACGCGGTTCTGGTTAAAAGCCATGAGCCGGTGGTGACATTCGGGGGGGACGGCACCTTCGCTCCTGGCGTCCAACGCAGATGACCGGAGACGGTCATGATGCGTTGGGCGTCAGTTGCGAAGGCGTCATACCGCGGTGAGTCGCCGCCAGCGATCCTCGCGGCCCACATCGAACTCACGCCATGCTTCAGCCGAGGGCAACGATGGATCAGGCCGAACTTTTCAAAACCATGCACGAGGTCGCCAACGATATCCTGCTATGGATTGGGTTCGGCACGCTGGCGGGGCTGTTGGCCAAGGCCATCATGCCCGGCCGCGATCCTGGTGGCGCGGTGGCGACTCTTTTGATGGGTATTGGCGGCAGCGTGATCGGCTCGGGCGTGCTGACCTACTTCTGGGAAGGCCATCGCGTGACGCCGATCAGTCCGGAAGGCTTTGTCGTGGCCACGGCCGGCGCCTTTGTGCTCTTATTCTTCTACCGTTTTTTCCGCCGCGACCAATACATCGAAGGCGAGTCGCCGCGCAAGCCCTTCTATGCCCGCGGCGGCGCCCGTGGCCGCGGCAAGCGCGAAGTGATTATCGAAGAGTGAAAGTGGCCGCTTTCTATCGACTCGCGCCCTTCAGGCAGGCTCGGGCCAGTCGCGAGAGGCGCAAGAGCTGCGCTCGCGGGCCGGCGGGGGCAAAATGCGTGTAACGGTAGCCGATTTCCAGCGACGTTCGCCAATAGCGCTTCACGTCGACTGAGCCGGGGCCCAGATCGAACGTGTGATCGCCCCGCTGGAAACTATCGGCCAGCATTCGTGCCATGAGCACGTGGCCGGCGCCCTCTCTGGCGACATTGGAATCGTAGCCTGCCCGCAGGCCGAATACGTGGCCGCGGTAGCAGTAGTTGTAAGCAAAAGCCGCGGGCTGGCCGCCGACGTAAAGTAAGTTCACATCTGCTGCGCCCGCGTGTACGGCCGCCGCGTGGGCATCCCGCAGGTAGTCGCGGACCGCGTCGTGCGACAACGTTGTGCCGCTGGTCGACGAGCCTTGCCAGCTAGAGCGGGCCAGCGCCTCGCACTCGTTGTAAAGATCCCAGCGCGGATCGGCCTGGCCATCGGCGGCGCCCAAGGGCCGGTAGCGAATGAATTCAACGGTGCCATGCGCCGCCAACTTTTTCTCGGCCCGGCGAACGTTGTTGCGCCAACGGCTGTCGAGGCTGGCCCAATATTCGTCCCAAGTGGATCGCAAGTCGACGATCGAGGCCTCGTTCCAAGGCTGCTCGTAAGCGCACAGGCCGAGCGATTGCATGGTGTGCGAAGTGCGGCCGGCATCGGCGCCGTCGCGATGCACCCAGCGCAGATCGACCACGTCCCAATCGCGATGGGTGCGATGGACATGATCCAAGCCTGCCAGCAGCGTGGCGGTGGGCTGCGGGCCGACGGGGCCAAAAAACGTCCCCCAATCGTGCAGCGGGTACGTCAGCACGCGCATCGTCCCGAGGCGCGTGCGTTCTTCACGCACCACCAGTGGCATGATCCCAAGTGGGCCATCGCTGTCCAACGCCACGAGCACCCGCAGCCGCTGGCTGGCGCCAAAGTGTCGCCAGTAGGTTTCGAACCAGTCGGGCGATTGAAAGAAGTTGGCGCCGCGGGTGTCGGTCAACAGATGCCGCCACACCAGGCGGTAGCCGGCCAGTTGCTCAGGGTCGTTGATTTCGAGGACTTGCACGGTTGGCGTCACTCTTTCGCTTGATTGCAAATCTACCCCAAACCGGCGGCCCGTGGGGCCGGCACCATGCAAGGGATGTGCCCGGCGGCCTGTGTCGAGGCGAGGCAAGCCGCGAAAGTCCTTGCAGGATTGAGGCTTAGGTTAAAAATGCAGTGCCCGTGCAAATGCCAAGACCTGCTTCGCGTTGTCGCCCGGCGGCAACGTTTCGTGGCGTTTTCTCAACGCCCCGGCCGCAGGCCGGCAAAACCCTTCTCCCCCTGGGAGAAGGTGGCGGCGCAGCCGACAGTTGAGGGAACTCGCACGCTAAGGCTGGCCGTCACCAATTAGCCTCTTTGCCCGTCGGCTTGCTTCCCGGCTCCAGCTTCGCGCTCCCTCATCCGGCCTTCGGCCACCGCTCGGCTGCGCTCGCGCCGAAGCCTTCTCCCAGGGGAAGAAGGATTGTGCCGGCTTCGCCGGGCTTTCTTGCGGAACAACGCATGCCTGGGTCATGTCCCGAGTGGGTGGCCGCGGCTAGAATGACGGATCGGTTGCTCGTCCGGTGATTTCAACCGGCTGGCAGCCGAAACACCCCAGGCTTCGATGTTTCATGTCCACTGCCGCGCCATCTTCGGCCTCGTTGCTTAGCCTGCCGGTGCTCGATGTCCCATCGGCGCCGCCAGCGGCTGCGCGGCCGCTGCCGATGACGCGCGAAGAGGCGCTGGAGCGTGGTTGGGACGAAGTCGACGTGGTGTTCGTCACCGGCGATGCGTATGTCGATCATCCCAGCTTTGCCATGGCGCTGCTGGGCCGGTTGCTGGAGCACGCGGGCTTTCGGGTGGGCATTGTCAGCCAGCCGGATTGGCGCACGTGTGAGCCGTGGAAGACGTTTGGCCGGCCGCGGCTGTTCTTCGCGATCAGCGCCGGCAACATGGACTCGATGATCAACCACTACACGGCCAACCGCAAGGTCCGCAACGACGACGCCTACAGCCCAGGCGGACAGATCGGCCGGCGGCCGGATCGGGCCACGCTGGCTTATTGCCAGCGGGCGCGCGAGGCATATCGCGGCGTGCCGGTCGTGGCCGGCGGCGTCGAGGCCAGCTTGCGGCGGCTGGCGCATTACGATTATTGGAGCGACAAGGTTCGCCGTTCGATCATCCTCGACTGCAAGGCCGATCTGCTGATCTATGGGATGGGCGAGCGGTCGATCGTCGAGATCGCCCGGCGGCTGGCGGCCGGTCAGGGCTTGCGAGATTTGCGCGATCTGCGCGGCGCGGTCTACCGGCTGGGCGCCAGCGAACCGCGGCCGCAAGACGACACGCTCGTGCTGCCCAGTTACGAACAGGCGGTGGCCGACAAACTTGCGTTTGCCGATCTGACCAAAATCGCGCACAACGAGACGAATCCGTATAACGCCCGGCGGCTGGTGCAAGCGCACGATCGCGAGGCGATCGTGGCCAATCCGCCCGCCTTTCCGCTGACTGAAGCGGAGATGGACGTGGTGTATGGTCTGCCCTACACGCGCCGCCCGCACCCCAGCTATGGCGACCAGCGCATTCCGGCCTATGAAGTCGTCAAGCACTCGGTGCAGATCATGCGCGGCTGCTTCGGCGGCTGCACGTTCTGCTCGATCACGGCTCACGAAGGCCGCATCATTCAAAGCCGCAGCCACAAGTCGGTGATGAACGAAGTGCGGCAGATGACGGCCGATCCCGAGTTCACCGGCGTGGTGAGCGACATCGGCGGCCCGACGGCCAACATGTACCAGATGCGCTGCACACGGCCCGAAGTCGAAGCCGTCTGCCGCCGGCTGAGTTGCGTGTACCCCACGATCTGTAAGCTGCTGGGCACCGATCACGGGCCGCTGGTGCAGTTGATGAAGGACGTGCGGGAAGCGCCCGGCGTCAAACAGGTGTTCGTCGCCTCGGGCATTCGCATGGATCTGGCGCGGCGCAGTCCCGAGTACATGCGCGAGCTGGTCGAGCACCACGTTGGCGGATATCTCAAGGTGGCGCCCGAGCACGTCGACCCCAACGTGCTGCACTTGATGAAGAAGCCGACTCAGGAGGATTTCGTCGCTTTCGATCGCGAGTTCAAGCAGGCGTCGGCGGCCGCGGGCAAGAAGCAATACCTGGTTCCCTACTTCATCGCCAGCCATCCGGGCAGCGACCTGGACTCGATGATCGAACTGGCGCTGTTCCTCAAGCGCAACCATTACAAGCCGGACCAGGTGCAGGATTTTATTCCCAGCCCATTCGACATCGCGGCCTGCATGTATCACACGGGCCTGGATCCGTTCACGAAGAAGCCGGTGTACATCGCCAAGCATTTGCGTGACCGCAAATTGCAGCGGGCCTTGCTGCAATTCTTCAAGCCGGAGAATTATTTCGAAGTCCGCAAGGCGCTGGAGCAGGCGGGGCGGCAAGATCTGATCGGCCGAGGCTGCGATGCGCTGATCGACGACCGGCCGCCGAAAGAAGCCCTGGACCATCGCCGCCGGCAGGCCAACGTGCAGCTTCGCTCCGGCGGCAAGTCAGCCAAGTCCAGCGGCAAGCCGGCCAAGTCGGGCGGCGGTTACCGCCCCCATCGCAATTCGGCCAACCGTCGGCCGCGCCAATAACCGTCCCGGCGCGTGCGCAATGTTTGCTTCCGACCAATACCAACTGCTCGATTTCGGCGCCGGCCCGCGGGGTGCCACTGCTGGCTTGTCCAGCAGTGCGATGCCGCGCTGGGGCTGACTCCGGCCAAACCGTGTCGCCGGCCAAACCCGCGAGAACGCGTATCGCTCCGATCCACTGCTGGACAAGCCAGCAGTGGCACCCACGATAACACCTCATCAGCCTGGACAACTGCTCTAGCGCGCGCAATGTTTGCTTCCGACCAATACCAACTGCTCGATTTCGGCGCCGGCCGCAAGTTGGAACGCTTTGGGCAGTACGTCGTCGATCGCCCCTCGCCGGCCGCCGGCGATGCGCAGCCGGCCGATCGCGAGCTTTGGGCACAGGCCGATGCCGTGTACGAGCGGCCGGCCGCTGGTGAAGGTCGCTGGATTGTCCAGCGCGAGCCGGTCGATTGGTCGGTGCGATGGAATGAGCTGGAATTCGAATTGCGGCTGGCGACCTCGGGGCAAGTCGGACTCTTTCCCGAGCAGGCCATCAATTGGCAATGGCTCGTGCGGCAATTGCGGCAAACGGCCGGCGCCAAGGTGCTGAACTTGTTCGCCTATACGGGAAGCACTAGCCTGGTGGCTGCCTCCGCTGGCGCCGAAGTGGTACACGTCGACGCCTCGGCTGCGGCAATCGCGATGGCGCGGCGGAATGCCGAGCGGTCCGGGCTGGCCGATCGGCCGCTGCGCTGGGTCGAAGAAGATGCACTGACGTTCGTGCGGCGCGAAGTACGGCGCGGAAACCGCTACCAGGCCGTGATTCTCGATCCGCCCAGCTATGGCCACGGCCCGAAAGGCCAGGCCTGGAAGCTGGCCAGCCAGCTCGATGAACTGATCGAACAGATCTCGATGCTGGTCGACCGCCGGGCCGGCTGCGTGTTGCTCACGTGTCACACGACGGGCTATGGCCCGCACGAACTGGTGCGGATTCTCGACGCCGCGCTTCCGCCGCCGGCGCGCGGTGCAGCCCTGGAACTTGCGACGCCCGATGGCCGGCGCTTGCCGAGCGGCAGCGGTGCAGTATGGACCGACGAGACTTGAACATCACTCGGCGCAGGCTAGCCATGAGTCAAGCACGCATCACCAGCATGCACAACCAGCGGATCAAGGATGCTGTGCGGCTGCGCGACCGCCGCGGCCGCGACCAACAAGGCCGCATCGTGATCGACGGCGCTCGCGAGTTGTTGCGCGCGATTTCTGCCGGCGTCGTGGTGCGCGAGGTGTTCGTCTGTGAAGAAGCTTGCCACACGCCCGAGGCGCAGCGCGTGCTCGAGTGGTCCGGCGGCTCCGCCGTCAGCCGCTATGACGTGACGCCGCCGGTGTTCGAAAAACTGTCGTTCGGCCAGCGGGCCGAAGGCGTCGTCGCCGTGGCCGACGCGCCGCAGCGGGGCTGGCACGATCTGGGGCAACTCGGCAGCCACCCACTGGTGGCGGTGTTGGAAAGCGTCGAAAAGCCCGGCAACCTCGGGGCGATTTGCAGAACGGCCGACGCGGCTGGCGTCTCGGCGATCTTGCTGGCCGATCCACGAACCGATGTTTTCGGGCCCAACGCGATTCGCGCCAGTCTGGGCACGGTTTTTACCGTACCGATCGTGCAGGCACCGGTGAATGAGATCCTGGCATGGCTCAAGGCCGAGGGCTTGCGCATGATCGCCACGCAGGTCGATGCAGCCGGGGCGTATACCGCCGCCGATTACCGCGGGCCGACGGCCATCATCTTGGGCAGCGAAGCGCATGGCTTGTCGGACGCATGGTCAGCTGCCGAAATCACGCCGGTCCACGTGCCGATGCTGGGCGCGGCCGATAGCTTGAATGTCTCGGTCGTCGCCGGCCTGCTGTTCTACGAAGCCCTGCGGCAACGTACGGTCGCCGCTGCGGAATAGCCGGCAAATCCGGCAGTCATCGGCCGCTTGGCTTGGCATTTGCTCCCAGCACACTGCGCACAAGCATTCGATCTTTTGGAAGAGCGGGGGATTTTATGACAAACCAACGCGATTGGGGGAAGCGGTTGCATTGCCTGTTGCACGGCCATGATCTGCTGCCCGCCGACGCTTATGGCGAACAACTGCCGGACGGTACGATTGTGGAACTTCATTATTGCCGGCACTGCGGAATTGGAGTGTGGAAGCCGGGGCATGCACATGCCGGCGTGTTTCCCGAGCCGGACACCGCGCATCAATTGCCCGACATGGTCTCGCCGATGGCGCCGCCCGGCAGCCATCAGCACATTTCGCCGTGATTGCGCTGCGGCGTTGAAATTAGGGAGCCGCCGGTGATTTTCGCGCGCCGGCGACGAGTTCTCGGTAGTAACTCACCGATCGGGTCAGGCCTTCGGTCAGTCCGATCTGCGGCTCGAAGCCCAGCAGTTGGCGCGACTGGTTGAGGTCGGCCATGCTCTCGCGCACGTCGCCCGCGCGCGGCGGTTCGAAAATCGGTTTGACGTTGGTTGCCAGCAGCTTGTTGAGTTGATCGAGCAGTTCGAGCAGCGTGGTTGCGCCGCCGGTGCCGACATTAAACACCTTGCCCACCGCGGGGGCCGCTTCGGCGGCCAGCAAGTTTGCCTGCGCGACATTGCCGACGTACACGAAATCGCGCGATTGCCCGCCGTCACCGTAGATCGTGGGCCGGCGGCCAGCCAGCAGAGCCGCAAAGAACAGCGGTATCACGGCCGAATACGGGCTGTCGGGGGCCTGGCGCGGGCCGAACACGTTGAAGTACCGCAGCGCCACGGTCTCGAAGCCATAGGCGGCCGTGAATGACTGGCAATACAACTCGCCGGCCAATTTCGCGGCGCCATACGGCGAGATCGGCGCCAGCACGTCGCTCTCGCGCTTGGCTGCGGTGGGCTGATTGCCGTAGGCGCTGCTCGAGGCCGCGTACACCAGCCGTCGCACGCCGGCACGCCGGGCACGATCGAGCACGTTCAACGTCCCGGTGGCGCAGACGGCGTGGGTGCGCTCCGGATGCTCGATGCTCAATGGCACGCTGGCCAGAGCCGCCTGGTGGAACACGCAATCGACGCCGGCCACCGCCTGGTCGACGGCTGCCGCATCGGTGATGTCGCCCGCGATGAATTCGATCCGGTCGCGCACCGCATCCAGATGTTGCATTCGGCCGGTGCTCAAATTGTCGAGCACTCGCACGCGATCGCCGCGCCCGACCAGCGCTTCGACAATGTGCGATCCAATAAAACCCGCCCCGCCGGTAACCAGCATCGTACGCACGCGCTTGACTCCTGATGACTGCCCTGATGAAACCCGCTACCAGCCCTGCCGGCCAGGGTTTGGCCGTCGCCCGAGATCCGGGCCAACGCCGCATGGTCAACTTTAGCACGCCGCCGGCCGGGTGCTGCGAGATGCCGATTCCGGCCGCAGCTAGCCCTCGGGCTGACGTTTACAGCGATTGCCGTGTTGGTTTATGCTCCCTGCCGCCCGGCGGCACTGCCAGCACGATGCTGACCTCCAGTGATGCGCCGGACAGCCGCCAATCAACGTAATCGCCGGCAACCGGTTCCGGCAAGCGAGGAAAACATGCGACGCGTTTGCCATGGACTGTTGGCCCTGGGCCTGCTGGCCGCCTCGGCCGCGGCCGACGATTTTTGCGTGCAGAATAAGGTCTTCTTTGGCAAGGACACGGTGGAAAGCACCACGGTCTTTAGCGCTGGCACGGTATACGACTTTTTGGAATCGCCCGAAGAAATCACGGTGTTCGATGCGCCGCGAAACCGCTTCGTGGTGCTCGATCCCACGCGCCGGGTCAAAACCGAGGTCACCACCGAGCAGGTCGACGCATTTATCGAAAAGGTGAAAGGGGGCGCGCTGGACCGGCCGGTGCCGCTGCTGTTGTTCCTGGCCGATCCGAAGTTCGATGAAAAGTACAACGACGCCAGCGGCGAGCTTGTGCTCTCCAGCGAGTGGATGAAGTACAAAGTTAAGACCACCGAGCCGAAACAAGAAGACATGCCGGGGCGCTATTACCGCTATAGCAATTGGCAGGTCAAGCTGGCCACGCTCATCAACCCCGGCTCGACTCCGCCCTTCGCCCGGCTGCTACTCAATGGGTCGCTGGCCAAGCACGGCCGGGTCCCCAGCGAAGTCGAGTTGACGCGCTATGCCCCGCAGAAGAACCGCCATATCACGCTGCGGGCGGAACACCACTTCTACACCGGCATCGGCCGGAGCGAACAGAAAAAGATCGAAGAGGCCAATCGCGGCCTGGTTTTGTTTTCGTCCGTCCCGCTGAAAGAGTATTATCAGAAGCCGGAAACGGAAGAGGGGAAATCGTCCGACGAAAGCGACGGCTCGCAGCCGCGCACGGCAAAGAAATCCTGACGCTCCGCAAGCGCGCCTGCGGGCTGCGTCGCTGGCAGGCGATCATGCTGCTGTTCAAGAAGAAGTTTCTCGAAGCGATTCGGCAGGGTGAGAAAACCCAAACGATCCGCCTCTGGAAATTCTGCCGCATGCGGGCCGGCCAACGGAGCTACATCCCGGGCGTAGGATACATTCGCGTGGAGACGGTCGAGCCGGTCCAGCTCGACCAGCTTGACGATCGCGATGCCCAGCCCGACGGCTTTGCCACGGCCGATCTCTTGCGCCGCGAGATCGCGCAGCTGTACGGCGACGTGCAAGCCGAAGGCTACAGCCCCTATCGCATTGTTTTTCGCGTGCTCGATGCCGACGAGCAAGCCGTCTGCCGCGAGCAACGGCGCAGGAAATGAATCATGGATAATAGAACCAACTGGCAACGGGCAACGGACAATGAACCACGGATTCAATACGTCCGGCCTTCGACCAACCGATTAGTCACGCCGTTGCGCGTCTGCCAGCGAATGGGGAAGGAGGTGCGGGTGAGCGCGTCGATATTGGTAAAAACGCCGAAGTGCAGATGCGGCTCGCTGCTGTTGCCCGTGTTGCCCGAGCGGCCAATCGACTGGCCGGCCTCGACCTCTTGGCCGACTTTCACCGTGGCCCCGTCGGTCTCGATGTGCAAATACTCGCCACAGGTGCCGTCGGCGTGCCGGAGCAAAATGTAATTGGTGTCGACGTCGAACTGGTGGCCGCGGCCGTTGACGGTGGAGTTTTGCTTGACGGCGATCACGCGGCCGCCGCGAGCCGCGCAGACCGCGCTGCCGCTGGGCATCGTCCAGTCGATCGAGTATTCGTCGCCGCTGCCCTCGCCATGGCTGAAGCGGCCGAAACTCCCCTGGCTTACGATCCAATGCCGCTCCGGCGGATAGGGCAGGCGATAGACGGTCTGCGGATCGTGCGTGGCGCCGATGCCGCCAGGCCGCCACAGATACGACACGTCGTAATGCGTGCGGCCACGACCGGACCCGTCCGGCACCAGATCCAATTGCTCGGGCTTTCCGGCCAGCACAAACGTCCAAGGCACCGGATGCGACGGCTTGAGGCCGTGCAACTGCGCGTTGACCGTGACCGTCGCCTCCAGGCAATTGATGGGCACGATCGAAAGTCCCACACTGCCGTCCGCGTGCCGCTCGGCCTTGGAGAGTTGCACGTCGCTGGCCGGCGGCTTGTCCGCTTCGGCGGCATCGACGCCTCGAGGGCAAAAAACCGTCAACGCGAACGTCACCGCCAACAGCAACTCGAGCCCGGGCGGCGATCGCCCCGTGTCATCGAGGACGTTGGCCTCACGGGCGCAGGGCCGGGCGGATTCCGGGAGCGGTTGTGGCATTGAGCAGCGATGCCGGCTCATTTGGTCTACGGCCGGGGCGTTTCGGCAGCCCAGCCGCCGGACTCGATCACCAGCAGAAACTTTTCGGCCTCTTGCTGGCTGCCGCCGGTTGCGCCTCGAAACACCTTGATGGCCGTGGCGCGTTGCTCGGCGGCCAGCAAGCGCCGCATGGCGTTCACTTCAGTGGCCGTCAAGCCGCGTGGCAAGGGGGGAAGTCGCTTGACTGGATCGGCACTATTCATAACCGCTGCGAATTCTGCTGGGGACACCGAAGCCAAAGGCGATGCGTTCATAAAAAATGCCCCCTGCCAGGCTGGTTTTATTGAAGTCGATAATACCCCCTTCGCACGGGGTGGGTCAAAACGGATTACGAGCTTGTAATCCTTTGGAGCAACGGACGTTCGAGCGGTTAATTCTTCGTTATCCGGGGAACTTCTTCGTTGTTTTCAGCCTTGACGATCGTTAGAAAAAAGGGGTGACAGTTTGTCAGCTTTTCCGGAACAGAGGGAGGGCGGCACCGTGACATTCAAATCGGCGACATTCAAATCGGGCGCGTGTTCGAAGGCCTGGCGCTGGTTGGCGCTGGCCGGTTGCGTGGCGGTCGCCGCCATGCTCTGCCATCCGCAAGAGGCTTCGGCTCGCAGGCGCGGCGGCGGATCCAGCTTGTTCGTCAACACGCCCTACGGCCTCGTTCCCAAAAGCGTAATGTACGGCCAGTACATGTCGCCGCAGGCCTTGCAGCAGCAACAGGCCGCCGAACAGAAGGCCATGAAGAAAATGCAGTCCGCGTATAACAAGCGCATGGGCATCACGACGCCCAAGACCGCCAGCAATGGGAACAAGGGCACCAACAAGAAAAAGAACTAAGGCGCAGCCGTGCCTGGTGGGTCGCTGGCCGCTCGCGACCGAAATCGCATCAGCAGCGAAACGGCATCTTGAAAATCAAACCGGGGCCGGACGATTACGCGATCGTCCGGCCCCGGTTGTTTGATTTTTGCTCTGCGTGCCGCCGGCCTGAGCACTCGGCGCTCACTGATGCGTCACGCGGCTATGAAAACGCTCGAATAAGATCAGCAGCCGTGGATAGTAGTAGGAAGTCAGGCAGCGGTTGCACATCACTGGCACGGCCAGCGGCGCAACGATCCATTGCCAGCCCGAAATCTTTTGCCGCCGGGCGTCTTTTGCCATGCAATTGAGGCATTGAACCGCATCGCCGGTTGGTTGGTTCATGACTATTCACTAACTTGCCGAGCATCCGGCAGGGCAGGGGTTGGCTCTGACGTCCATGACTTTGGATTCCAGTTGCCTTCGCAAGCGGCGCTCGCAGCGAATGGCGCGCCGAATAATCGAGGAACTGGGAAAATGACAAGTGCGGCTGTCTTAGCCGGCATTTTGTCGAGGTGGGACGAGAAACCTGCCTGCCCTTCGCGATTTCTCAGTGAACGTTTCAAGATTAATTGAGCTTGCAAACGACTGCAAGCAACAACGCGCGAAATCACTCGAATTCGAGCGAAAAATCTTCGCGCGTTTAACACTAATGAGGGATATGCCGAGCACCAGGGACCAGCGCCCGGGCAGGACTGCTGAGCCGCGCAGCGGCTAACGATGCACGAGGTTTCGCGCACCAAGCCGGGCGATAATCGACAAGGCGGACAGCGCCTCGCGGCCGTCGATCTTCGAGAGGCCGCGCACCCGATCGACGAACGTGATCGGGTATTCGCCCATGCGGCAACCCAGCTTCTTCAGCCGCCAGAGCATTTCTTCCTGAAACGAATAGCCGGACGACGTCAACTGGCCGAAATCCAACTGCCGCAGCCTCGAAGTGCGATAGCAGCGAAAGCCGCCGCTGCAATCTTTGACGCGCAGCCCCAGCAGCGCCCGCGAATACAGGTTGATGGCCCGGCTCATGAAATGCCGTTTCAGCGGCCAGCCCTCGATCTGGCCGCCCGGCACGTACCGCGAGCCGATCATGACGTCGATTTCCCCCTCGCCGTCGCGGTTCATGGCCGCCAGCAAGTCGGGCACGTAGCGTGGATCGTGGCTGAAGTCGGCATCCATGTTCACCACGTAATCGTAGCCGTGGTCCAGGGCGTACTGCATGCCGGCCAGGATTGCCGACCCCAGCCCCAACTTGCCGGAGCGGTGAATGCAATGGATGCGCGGATCGCTCTGCGCTTGCTCGTCGCACCAGCGGCCGGTGCCGTCGGGCGAACCGTCGTCGACGATGCACACGTCCACCTGCGGTGCATAGCGGAACAATTCGCCGAGCAACTGCGGCAAATTCTCGATCTCGTTGTAGGTGGCAATCGTGACGAGCGTCTTTTCGGCTGAAATCATCGACGTCAGGATACTAAGTCGGCCCCCGGCGGAAAATGGCCACCTGGCTGGTGCAACCCTGTACACCAGGGCGGGAAACAGTGAACCTGCGTCGCCGATTGCATGTCCAGTAGACGTTCGCCCCCAGTGCGGTCGGGATCGACCGAAACCTGGACAATTCGCCGCAGTGGGGTGCGTTCAGTATAATCGATCGTTTGCCAGCGCAGACGGACCATTGAGCGGCAGGCAGCGCCAGCAACAACTAGAGCGCGGCCGCCTGCCACCCCCAGGATTCATGGATATTGCGGCCCCCTGTCCGACGACGACCTCCGCCAGGCGCTCCGCTGCGCCTGCGGCCGAGGGGCGCGTGCTGGGTCGCAGCTTCTGGCTGACGTACGCCTCGAACACCTCAATGATGGCGGCCGTCAGCCTGCTGTATCGCTACTCCGACTTTGTCTTTTCGCTGGGCGGGACCGAACTGCTGCTAGGTGTGATCGTCGGGCTGGGCATGGTGGGCAGCGTGCTGATGCGCGCGTTTCAGGGCGCCGGCGTAGACCGCTACGGCGCCCGACGTGTGTGGCTTGGTTCGGCCGCCTTGTTCGTGGCCTGCTGATTGGCGCACTTGGCGTTGTCCACGGCCCATTCGCCCGCGATCTTTGTGCTGCGCATCGTCTGGCAGACGAGCGTGGCCGGCTTCTTCGGGGCGTCGATCAGCTACATTGCCGGCCGCCGCTCGACGGTCGAAATGGCCGAAGCCATCGGCACGCTGGGGACTTCCGGTTTTATCGGCACCGTGCTGGGCACCAGCCTGGGGGATCAACTCCTGGGATCCGGAATGGCGCATCGTTCGATGTTTGCCCTGGCCGGCGGCATCGGCGCGGTGGCCTTGTTCTTCGCCTGGCTGGCGACCCATGCCGATTTGCCGCCCGTGCGCCGCCGCCGGCCGCCGCTCGTCTGGCTGCTGAAACGCTATCATCCCGGGCCGGTGCTCTTGATGGGCATGGCCACGGGCTTTGGCCTGGGGCTGCCGCCGATCTTTCTTCGGCCGTACGCGGTGGAGTTGGGAATCGGCCAACTCGGGACTTTTTTCTATCCTTACATGCTCGTGGCCTTCGTCACGCGGCTGGCCATTCGCCGGTTGCCGTTGTGGATCGGCATTCGCGGCATGATGCTCTTGGGCTTGGCGAACCTGGCGCTCGGCATTCTGCTGTTCGTGCCGGTGCGCGAGGCCTGGCATCTGTATCTGCCGGCCGTGTTCCTGGGCGTGGCCCATGCGTGCATGTTTCCCGCGGTAGTGGCCGGCGGCAGCACGGCGTTTCCGGCCCGATACCGCGGACTGGGCACAGCCGTGATGCTGGCCATGTTCGATGTCGGCAACGTGATCGGTCCGCCGGCCTTTGGCGCGATCTGGCAGCTCGCCGAGGTGTGGGGCTGGGGGCCGTTCCAGACGGCGTTCTTCGCCGCCGCCGGCTTCTTGACGGCGCTCGGCGTCGCATTCTTATGGATGTCGCGCAACTCGCGCCTGGAAGTCGGGGCGATTACACGCCTACGCATTGCGGCCGCCAGCGCACCGACGGCGGGCAGCGAAGCGGCGTGATCCACCCCGGCGCAGGGCCGCGAGCCTCCGCTCGGCGTTCTGGCCGCTCAGCCGCGCATTTGCCCGTCGAGCAGGACGGCGCCGGCTAGCCGCGCGCCAGATTGCTGCAAGTGGCGGGTGGCCTCTTCAGCCATCCAGCGCGGCGTGCGGTCGAGTTCGACGAGCAAGTACACGGCATCCACTGTCGAGGTCCATCCGGCCGACATGCTGGTGGCCGGGCCGCCATCCAAGAGGATGAATCGAAAGCGGCGTTTCAGATCGCTCCACAACAGGCGCCATTGCTCGATAGACGGCAGATCGCCGGGGGTGCCGGCTTCCAGCACGCTCAAGCCGCGCAAGGCGGTGGGGCGAATCGTTTCGTGCCATGTGGTCTGACGCCGCAGCACGTCCATCAATCCCGGTGCGCCGCCCCAGTACTCGGCCAGCCGGCCCGGTGCACGCTCGAGCCGGGCATCGACCAGCAGCACTTCGTGCTTCGGCCCGTCCGCCAACGCCTCGGCCAGGGCGGCCGAAATCTTCGTGGTTTCCAGGCCCGGGTCAGCCGCGGCCAGCGCCACCACGCCGGAAGTTAGCGCCGAAACATGCGCCATCATGGCCGCCGCCACGCGCCGTACCTGGTCGGTCGGCGCGGGCCGATGGACGTGCGACTCTCGGTAAGCAAACTCGGGCGGCGCGGCCTTCAGCGGCACGTTGACCGGCGGAGCCATGCCCGGCGGCGCGATAGTCGGCGGGGCCGAAAGGGGCGGCTCAATGAACGACGTTTCGGCCAGCAGCGGCTCCAGGGCCGCCTCGACGAACGTCAGCGGCTCCAACTCGGCCGGATCGAGGGTCTCCGCAGCGGGAGGCCATGCCTCGGGCTGCATCGGCTCTGGCCAAGGTGCAGGCGCCGGCGCGGAGCCGCTACGGCGACGAGGGGTGGGACGCATGCCGCCGGCCGTCGAGGGCGGTCCCTTGGCCTCGATCTGCTTGATTGCTTCGAGCATCCGGCCCATGGTTCAACCCCGTGGCTCAAAGGCCCCGTACCTCAAAGGCTCTGTGCGGCGGATATGCGCTTAGCCGTTCCGCAGTTTCGCAAAGAGCTGGCGATACTCCTGCCGCCGCGCTGCCGGTGTATTGCCGGCCTGCCGCGGCATGTCCGGATCGTTTTCGACGACGATCATTTCCATTTCGTGCGCGTCCGACGCGTCCATTGCAATATTGCCAGGCTGGGCCGAATTCGGCGGTCCGGCTTGGATGCCCTCGGCCGCGGCAACCGCATGCTTCAGCTCGTATCCGCCGCCACAAGCCCCGCTGCACATGTGGTCGACCGGCTGCGATGCCGTCTGCGGCGCCGAAGCGGCGATGACCATCGAGTGCAGGCGATCGGCCACTTCGTCGGTCACCGCCAGTTGCGGCCATTGCCCGGCTTGCATGTGCGGTTCCAAAAGCGAGCTAAGCAGCGAGCCTTCGAGGCTGCTTACCGAGGGGTAATCGGCCAGCGATGCGTCGGCCAGCGTATAGCGGTCGAGCACCACTTCCTCTTCCAGAAAGCTCTCCGCAAACGGGTCGCTGTGCATGTTCGTATTCGAGGGGAGCGGCTCGAAGGGCTCGGGCAGATCGAAGTCGTCGTCCAGCGATGCCAACTGCGCCGTGATCTGATCCAGCTTCACCGTCGGCGACGGCTCGGACGACATCATTTGCTGCATGCTAAACGGCAAAGCCTCCGGCTCGTCTTCGTCGTCCAACTCGCCGAATTCGATTACGCTAGCGCCCGCGGCTTCGGACTCCACGTCCGCATCGTTCCAGGGAGCTGGCAATTGCTGCAGGTCGGACCAGGCTTCTTCCACCCGGTTCTTGTCGATCAGCCGTCGGCCGGCCGCATAGGCCAGCACCAGGGCGTGGTCGCCCAACTGGTTGATCAGTCGAGGAATGCCGCCAGTGGCCTGGTGCATGGCATCCAGCGCATCGGGCGTGAGGATCGTATCGCTTTGCCCGCCCATCGCGGCGATTTGCGACCGCACAAATGCCGCTGTTTCGGCGCGCTCAAACGGCGATAGGTACGACCGCACGGCCAGCCGCTGCGCCAGCGCGTCCAACTTCGGATGGGTCAGATGCTCTTCCAAATTGCGATTGCCGGCCATGATCAGCCGCACGCGCGGCTGGCCGTCGCGGGCATAGTCGCCCAACAGCCGCAGTTCCTCGAGCAGCCGCAGCGGCAGCCGGTGCGCTTCGTCGACCAACAGCAGCACTCCGGCCGGGCAATGAGGATTGGGATCCAAGCGTTCGAACAGCGCCAGCCGCAGCTCGCCTTCGTCCATTCCGCGATACGGCATTTGCAGCTCGTAGAGGATCGCCTGCATCAGCTCGCGGCGGCCGCTGAAATTTCCGCTGGCCAGCATCACCACCGTGAAGCGTCCGTCGAACCGGCGGGCGAGCATTTCCAGCAGCAGGCTTTTGCCGGTTCCCGGGGCGCCGATCAAAATGCCCGGCCCTTCGGCTCGGTCGACGCAGCGAACCAGCGCGTGGTAAGCCGCTTCGATGCTTTGGGCCGGGAAATAGCGTTCCGGCTGCGGAGCGGCGGCGAAGGGGCGTTGCTTGAGTTGGAAGAAGGCTTCGTACATGGCACCTTATCTCTTGGGTCTGAGAGCTGCGCCCAGTTCAGCGCACCATGATGGTCTTCGTTAAAATCGGCAGTGCGAGCCTGCCCACTCCAGCTTTCGCGCCACCGAGCTAAAGAGCTGGCACCGCGAGCGGACTGGCCGGCAGCGTTATGCGGCGGGCTCCGCGCGCTCGTAAGAACGCACCAAATTGGCCGGTAAGACGCCCACCACTGGCATCCGCAGCACGCGCTGGACTTCCGCCGCCGTATGGATCGTCGACGGCCGCACGCACAGCGTCGCGCCGCCAGCCAGCACCAGCCCCGCCGCCAACACTGCCAGCAGCCAGGGCGCCAGCGGTTGCGGCGCCGTCGTGGCCGGCACGACTGCCGCAGTCAGCGTTTCGCGGCGATCGGCTCGCGCCTGCACGAGCGCATCGTGCGCTTCGCGTTCGGCCTGTTGAGCGGCGGCCAGGCCTGCCTCGGCACGCTGGAAGGCACCTTGCGCGAGCATCAGATTCTCTTGTGCCGCCCGATCCATCGCGGCAGGGACATTGGCCACGGCGGGTGCCTGATAAACGCTTGATGGCAAGGCGGCCGGCACTCCCAGCCGCGCCGTGATCGCGGCGATGCGTTCATCAAGGTCGATCACGTCGGGATGCGCCGGCGTGCGGCGTTCGAGCAGCGACTCGCGGCGCGCCCGCAACTCGCTCAGTTGGTGCTCGGCCTCGGCGCGCTGCGCGCTGACTGCCGCTTTGTCCGTCGGGGCCTCGACAACCACGGCCGGCGCGTTGGCCGCCGCGGCCGCGGCGGCCGACAATCGCCGCACGGCCTCATCCACGTCGAGCCGCGAATGATTCAGCCGCTGCCGAGCCGCTTCGACCGCGGCCTCTGCCTGCCGATGCTTCCGCTCGGCATTGTCCACGCGTGCGTCGTGCAGTTGATCCACATAAAGCCGCGTCAAACCATCCAACAGCTTTGCGGCCTGCCGGGGGGGCAGTCCCGGCATACTGCTCAAAGTGATGCGGCACCCCGGCGCGCCTTCGCGGCGACTGGACGCCACATTCAACCGCGCGGCAATCGCGGATGCCAGCACCGGACGATCGCCCGGCCTGGCGAGCCGCTGCGATTGCAAGACGGCCTCGATGTGTTCGGGCCGTGCCAGCGCATAGCGAAGCCCTTCGGGCTCGATCGGATCGGCATCGGCCGGCAGCTCGATGCGGGCCGAGACGCTGATTTCATCCGCCGGCGGCGCCAGCGTCCGCATGACCACGACCGTGCCGATGGCCAGCGTGCCAAAAAACAGCACCGAAAACACGGCCACGCGGCGCAGTGCGTCGCGACCCCAGACGGGCGGCAATCCGGCGGGCCGAGCTTCGTTTGATGGCATTGATAGTGACTGGGATGAAGGGCGGCCGCACCGAGCGCGAACGAGGAGGCTCTCGGGTTTCGGCCCGAGTCGTCATCGACCGTCAAACGCGCTCAGCTTGAGTTCGACCGGCCGGACCGTTGGCCGGCTTCGCACGCTAGCGGACCTGGCCGCTGGTCTTGCAGGCAGGTGCTTGCAATCTTTCGCCGAGTCGTGCAGGCTGGGATTGCGCGATCGCGAGCACCCCGTGCGGAGAATGCCCATGCAAGTTGCCTGTTTCACCAAGAGTTTTCAGGACTGGCCGCTGGAGCGGCTGTGCCGCGAGCTGGCCGAACTGGGGCTCGACGGCCTGGACCTGACCGTGCGCAAGGGCGGCTCCATCGATCCGGCCGACGTCGATCAGCAACTGCCCACGGCCATCGAAACGGCCCACAAGCACGGGCTCAAAGTGCTGCTGATCACTAGCGACATCACGGATCCCGACGAGCGGGCCGAGCGCGTGCTGGCAGCCGCCGCCAAGCATGGCATCAATCGCATCAAGCTGGGCTACTACATCTACAAGCCCTTCGGCACGCTGGCCAAACAAATGGACGACGTTCGCCGCCGGCTCGATGCCGTGGCCAAAACGGCCGTGCGCTACGACGTGCTGCCTTGTGTACACATCCATTCCGGCAACGACATTCCTTCGCACGGCACGATGCTTTATCAGCTTATCAAGGACATGCCGCCCGAGCGGATCGGCGCCTATGTCGATCCGCTGCACATGACGCTCGAAGGCGGCGGCGCCGGCTGGCTGCAAGGACTCGATCTGCTGGCCCCGTGGATCAAGCTCGTGGCCATCAAAAATTTCGATTGGCACAAGACCCAGCGCGACCAGCTCGGTCAGCAGCGGTGGGCAACCAGTATGGTGCCGCTGGACGAGGGCGTGGCTCCCCTGCCCGACTTCATCGCCACGCTGCGAAAGATCGGCTACGACGGCACGTATTCACTGCACAGCGAATACAAGGGCAAGCACAGTTTCCACGACATGAATACGGAAGAATGCCTGAAGCAGACAACCGCGGATTTCGCCTATTTTAAGCGTCTGTTTGCATAAGGCACGGCCGGCCAACTCGCCTATGTTTCGCATCAAGATCTGCGGCATCACCACAATGGCCGACGCCCAAGCGGCTGCCGAAGCCGGCGCCGATGCCATTGGCCTGAATTTCTGCGCCGCGAGTAAACGTTGCATAAGCGTGGCTCGCGCCGCGGAGATTATCGCAGTTCTGCCGGGTTATGTGGCCAAGGTCGGCGTGTTTGCCGACATGCAGCCGGCACAGATAATCGAAATCGCCATGCGCCTGGGCTTGGACACGCTTCAGCTTCATGGCCGCGAGACACCGGCCGACTTGGCGCAACTCAGCGGCAAGCGACTGGTCAAAGCCTTCAGCTGCGGACCAGCCGGTCACGAGGCGGTGCTAGCGTACCTGGCCGATTGCCAACGCGCCGCAGCGGGGCCCACAATGGTCTTGCTTGATGCCCTTTCTGATGGCCAGTTGGGGGGTACGGGACGGTTGGCCGATTGGCACGCTGCCCGCAGCTACGGGGCCCAAGCCGGCGTGCCGCCGCTGGTGCTAGCAGGAGGGCTCACGGCCGAGAACGTCGGCGAGGCGATTCGCACCGTGCGGCCGGCGGCCGTCGATACGGCCAGCGGCGTCGAGCGCAGCCCAGGACTCAAAGATCCGGACAAGCTCGCGCGCTTTATCACCGCCGCCCGGGCTGCCTTTAGCGAAATCGAGCGCTGCCCTTAAGCTCGATCGCAGCCGCATTTCATTCGTCATTCATCATTTCCGCCCCGCCCCGCCGGCCGCATCTCTTGTCAGCGTTTGAAGGCCGACTTATCATGCTCCAATTGCAAGATACGTGGGGCTTTGCGCCGACCGCTCGGCGCCGGATCCGCAAAGAATTTGTTTCGTTTCTCGACAGGAGATTCTGCCAGTGGCCCAAGTCGAAACCCGTTTGCCGTATAAAGTTGCGGATATGTCGCTGGCCGATTGGGGCCGCAAAGAGATCATCCTGGCCGAGAACGAAATGCCGGGCCTGATGGCCCTGCGCAAGAAGTACGCAGCCAGCAAGCCCCTGAAGGCCGCTCGCATTGCCGGCTGCCTCCACATGACCATCCAGACCGCCGTGCTGATCGAGACTCTGGCCGAGCTGGGGGCCGAGGTCACTTGGAGCAGTTGCAATATCTTCTCGACGCAGGACCACGCGGCCGCGGCCATTGCCCAGGCCGGCTTCGCCGTCTATGCCTGGAAAGGCATGAACGCCGAAGAGTTCGACTGGTGCATCGAGCAGACCCTGTTCTTCCGCGACGGCAAGCCGCTGAACATGATCCTCGACGACGGCGGCGATCTCACGGCCATGGTGCATCAGAAATTTCCCGAAATGCTGCCGGACATTCGCGGCCTGTCGGAAGAGACCACCACCGGCGTGCATCGTCTGTACCAGATGCACGCTCGCGGCGAGCTCAAGGTGCCGGCCATCAACGTCAACGACTCGGTGACCAAGAGCAAGTTCGACAACCTGTACGGCTGCCGCGAGTCGCTGGCCGACGGCATCAAGCGGGCCACCGACGTGATGGTGGCCGGCAAGGTCGTCGTGATCGCCGGCTATGGCGACGTCGGCAAGGGCTGCGCCCATTCGATGCGGTCGCTGGGCGCCCGGGTGATTGTCACCGAGATCGACCCCATCAATGCCTTGCAGGCGGCGATGGAAGGCTACGAAGTGACCACGATGGCCGAGGCCGCTCCGCGCGGCAACATCTTCGTCACGGCCACCGGCAATCGCGACATCATTACGGGCGAGCACCTGAAGGTGATGCCCAACGATGCGATCGTGTGCAACATCGGCCACTTCGATCTCGAGATCGACATGGCCTGGCTCGCCAAGCAAAAGGACGTGAAGAAGGTCGAGATCAAGCCGCAGGTGGATCGCTACACGTTCGCCAACGGCCGGTCGATCCTGATCCTGGCCGAAGGCCGGCTGGTGAACCTGGGCTGCGCGACAGGCCATCCGTCGTTCGTCATGAGCACGTCGTTCACCAACCAGGTGCTCGCGCAATTGGCGCTCTGGACGCGGCCCAAGGATTTTCCGTTGGGCGTCCACATGCTGCCCAAGCAGCTTGACGAGGAAGTGGCTCGGCTGCATCTGGAGAAGCTCGGCGTGAAGCTCACGAAGCTCACGCCCTCCCAGTCCGAGTACATCGGCGTGCCGGCCGAAGGGCCGTTCAAGCCGGAGTATTACCGGTACTAAGCGGCCGGGCAATTCAGCGCCCCATAAAGCCGCGACCGCTGGTCGCGCCGCAAAGCCAAACTCAGCGACCGCCCGCCGCCATCTTGCGGCGCGGCGGTCGCTGCTTTTTACAGGCAAACACGACTGCCCCGGGGGCTGCCTGACAGAACGCCTTTATGATACCCTTTTGTCGCCCGGCCGGTGAGTTGGCGGGGCCTCGACTTCCATTTTCGCACCTGCTCGAAAAGCCTTGATCCCATGCCAGAAATCCAAGCGTTCCGCGGTCTACGCTACGACCTGGGCCATGTCGGCTCGCTGAGCGACGTGATCGCGCCGCCTTACGACGTGATTGGTCCCGAGCTGCAAGACGCCCTCTATAAAAAGCACCCGGCCAATTGCATCCGCTTGATCCTCAACCGCGACGAGCCGGGCGACGACGCCACGAACAACCGCTACTCGCGCGCGGCCCGGTTTCTGAAGAACTGGCGGAGCGAGGGCGTGCTGTTTCGCGAGTCCGGCCCGGCCCTGTACGTCTACCACCAGACGTTCGAATACCGGGGCGACAAGTTCACCCGCCGCGGGTTCATGGCCCGCTGCCGCCTGCAGCGCTTTGGCGAAGGGAACATCTACCCGCATGAAGAAACCATGTCCGGCCCCAAGCAGGACCGGCTGCTGCTGACCCGGGCCTGCAAGGCGAACCTGAGCCAAATCTTCGGCCTGTTTCCCGATCCCGACGGCCAGGTGCAGCGGCGGCTGGAAGATGCCATAGCGGGCAAGCCGGCCATCGAGGCGACCGATCACTTGGGCGTCGTGCATCGCATGTGGGCCGTGACCGACGTGGGCGTGGTTTCGGCCGTTGCCGGAGCAATGGGGCCCAAGGCGATGTTCATCGCCGACGGCCATCACCGTTATGAAACAGCCTGCAACTACCGCGACGAGTTGGCCGCCGCAGGTCCCTTGCCGCCCGACCATCCAGCCAACTTCGTGCTGATGATGTCCATCGGCATGGACGATCCGGGCTTGCTGGTGCTGCCCACGCATCGCCTGTTCCGTGGACTGCCGGCCATGACGGCCGACGAGTTGAAGGCGAAGCTTGGCGATTCGTTCTCTACTCGCGTCGCCGGCGAAGGCAGCGACCTGGCCGCAACTGTGTGGGATGAGATCGAAGTGGACGGCGAACAGGGCACCATTGGCCTGTTCACCGCCAAGGACGATCGCTGGACACTGGCCCGCATCACTCCGGCCGGCCGCGCACGCATGGCACAGGTGGCCGCCGAGCACAGCCAGGATTGGCAGGGGCTCGGCGTGAGCATTCTCCACCGGCTGCTGATCGATACGCTGCTGGGGGCCAAAAACCTGCCGAAGCCCGAGTACGTGCACCTGGTCGAGGAAGTCGTCGAGCGGCTGGACTCGGAGGAAGACTTCCCGCTGGCTGCCCTGGTCATGCCCGCCACGGTCGGGCATATCCGCACTATCAGCGAACACGCCGAGCGGATGCCGGCCAAGAGCACGTACTTTTACCCCAAGCTGCTCAGCGGCATGGTTATCAATCCGCTGGAACCGTAATCGGCGCCTGTGGCAAACACCCCGGGTTTCACGTGGAACCCGGACGAATGCCGGTTAACCTCGGCGTTAAACCGGATCGCCTGCGAAGAATGGACGTTTCACGTGAAACACGCGCTCTGCGTGGGTTGTGGGGTTTCACGTGAAACATAGGGGCAAAACCGGGAGGGCGATCGCTTGCGACTTCCCTAAGCCCAGGGCTTGCACGTCCTGGGTCTTTTAGTGCTCTTCTCGCCGGCGGCGGCTCATCGGTACAATCCCCGCCCGCGCCGATCCCCGGCGGCAATCGCTGCCGCGCACGTTTTCGGCGCAGTCGAGGAGCGTGGCACTTGGGCCGAATCCTGTGTGTGGCCAATCAGAAGGGCGGCGTCGGCAAGACGACCACGGCCGTCAATCTGGCCGTGGCGCTGGCCACCAGCGGCGCTCGCACGCTGCTGGTCGATCTCGACCCGCAGTGCAACGCCACCAGCGGGCTGGGCCGCAAGCCGGCCGCCCGTCATCCGCTCGTCTCGCAGCAGCCGCTCAAAGACTCGCTGCTGTCCACCAACACCGCCGGTCTGGAGCTGCTACCCGGCAGCCGAAGCTTCGAGGACGTAGAGCTGCTAGCATCGAGCGAGGGGCACGCGGCCACGCTGCGCCAGCACCTGGCCAGCGGCTTGAGCGCCTACGACTTTGTGTTGATCGATTGCCCACCGTCGCTGGGCCAATTGACCCGCACCGCGCTGGCCGGCGCCACCGAAGTGCTGATGCCGATCCAATGCGAATACTTCGCAATGGAAGGGCTGACGCAAATGATCGAGGTCATCAAGCAGGTGATGACGCGCTATCCCAATCGTTTGGAGTTCGGCGGCATCCTGCTGACCATGTACGACCACGACGTGCAACTGGCTCGCGAGGTCGACGCCGAGGTACGCGATTTTTTTGGCGACATTGTGTTTCGAACTGTTATCCCGCGCGACGTGTCGGTCGCCGAAGCGCCCAGTCACGGGCTGTCGGTGATGGACTATGCGCCGCGAGGCCGCGGGGCCCGCGCGTACGTCGAGCTTTGCATGGAGGTGCTCGAGCGTGACTAAAGAACGACGCCTGGGACGTGGGCTGGAAGCCCTGCTTGGCCGCCCGCCCGAGGGCTACGCCGATCCTCAGCCCACCGAAGGCTGGCCGGCCGATGCCAATGCCGGCTCGCTGGTCTACATCAATATCCAGCAGATCGACAGCAATCCGTTTCAGCCCCGCCGCGACTTCAACGAAGACGAACTGGCGAGCCTGGCCGGCAGCATTGCCGAGCACGGGCTGATCCAGCCCATCTGCGTTCGCCGTTCGGGCGACCGCTATCAGGTCGTGGCCGGCGAGCGCCGCTTGCGCGCCGCGGGCAAGGCCGGTTGGACCGAGGTGCCGGCGCAGATCATCGAGGCCGACGACCGCCAGACGGCCGAGCTGGCCATCGTCGAAAACCTGCAGCGCAAGGATCTCAACCCGCTGGAAAAAGCTGCCTCGTTCCAGGAGTATCTCCAGCGCTACCAGTGCACGCATGAAGAGTTGGCCAGCCGCTTGCACATCGACCGCTCCACCGTGTCGAACTTGATTCGCCTGCTCGAACTGCCCGACACCGTGCAGCAGGCCGTGCGCTCCGGCACGATCAGCCAGGGTCACGCCCGGGCATTGCTCCCGCTGGGCGAGGAGCGTGAGCAGGTGGCCATGTGCCAGCGGATCACGAGCGAAGGCTTGAGCGTGCGTGCGGTCGAAAGCCTGGTGCAGGACACCGTGCGCCATGCCGACCAGGAGCCGCTGGCCGTGATTTCGGCCGAGGGGGACCGCAATACGGTTGCCCCGCGCTCGCGGAGCGAGCACCTTGCCTCGCTCGAGCAGGAGCTGCGCAACGCCCTCGGCACGAAGGTCGACCTCCGCCAAACATCCAAGGGCTCCGGCCGCGTCGTGATTCACTTCTCCAGCAACGAAGAGTTTGAGCGGCTGCGCGGCCATTTGTGCCAGCATCGCCAGCACCAGCAGGCCGGATGATAGCGTGCGAAAGTAGCGATCCCTTAGCCGGCTCATTCATGAGCCGTTTCCGAGCGGTTTGCTTTCACCGTCGATGGCCAGTACGATTTGGCTATCGGCCGCATTGAAAAACTCATTCAGTCGGCACGATTTTTTCGGGGCGTGGCGCAGTCTGGCTAGCGCGTCTGGTTTGGGACCAGAAGGTCGCAGGTTCGAATCCTGTCGCCCCGATTTATTGAAAAGCTGCTTCGAAACGCAAAAAATGCCGCTACGCTGGACCCACTTCAATGGGCCGGGAGTCGCTCATGGAGACGATCGGCTGGGCGACTGGGGCCGCCGGCCTGTGCGCGATGATTGTCGGCAGCATCTGGCTTCTCGTAGTCGCCTTCGAAGAGGAAATCGCCTGGGGAATCGCTTGCCTCATCTTGCCGTTTGTGTCGCTCATCTTCGTGGCCACGCACTGGAATAAATCGGCCAAGCCCGTATACGTCTGGATTGCCGGTCTTTTGGCGGTGTTGCTCGGCAAGTTCGCTCGGGATCTGACGATTTACTGAGAGCCCGCGGCCCAATACCCTGTAGGCATTAGCTCCCACATCTCGTTCTGGTGAAGCCAGATCGGGTCCGCATTCCTGGCAATAAACTCATCCACCGGCAGGCCGTCAATCGTCGGAGGTCGCGGAACCCATTTCTGTCGGCCATTGATGAAGATGGCCATGTACTTCTTCCTCCGCTCACGCCGCGCTCGCCGACGGGCGGCGGTGAGCTTGCGCTTCGGCTTGGGTTCTTTGCGTTTCTTTTTTGATTTTGTCATCGCGTCCAAATTACTCTAATGTTTCAAAAGGGCACGTCTTCGTCAGATCCCCAAGTTCGTTCCGCGGGCGGTGGGGCCAGCAGCGTGCGAACTTCGCCCGTGAGCGACTCGCATTGCGCCGCGAGGTCGGAACGGGTCGTTGCCACGGCGGCGAGCGTTTCGGCAAAACAGTCGAGGACCGGTGTGATGAGCGCCTCGGCCAGCGACGAATCGGAGGCTTGCAGCAGCTCGCGGAGATTGCCAAAGTCGCGGTTAAGCCGGTCGATGTGCGCTTGAGCTTCAGGCGGCGTTAATTCGCGATCGGCTCCGGCACGCAGGCCGACGATCAGTTCGGCCAAGTGGCTGCCGAGGCCGAACACGCGGACTCCTAGCGGCACGCCGGCCGTGTCTCCCACCGACAAGCTGCGGGACCAGACCGCATCGGCACTATCGCCCTCGGGCGAGAAGTTTGTCACGCCAAGCCGCTTTCGCTCGGCCCATTTGGCGTCGCATTTCTTGCTGTACTCGGCCCAGCTTCGCTGTTCCTCATCCCACTCCTCGCGCGTGCGGTGAGTGATGTCGAACGCGAATCCGTCGTCCATCTCGCAGCCGTCGAGATGCCAGAAAACCGGTCCGGGCAGATCAGCCAGCATTTGGCAACAAGGGCAGTCGGCGTCGACCACCGCGTCGTGGCCCGACATGCCTTCCGGTAGCCGGGCGCGCTCCCGAGCGATAATCGATCGCGGCGTGCGTCCGTGGCATTCGGGATCGGGCTCGTCGAGCCAAGCCTCGCGGAAGCTTTCCAATCGTGGGACCTCCGCCGTCAGGAAATCGCCGACCATCAGCGAATCGGGCCGCTCGCCGGCTTTGGGCGATTTGGCCAGTTCTTCGAGCTGACCCCAGCAAGACCACAAAACGGCGCGAACGAGTTCGTAGTACATCACCAATTCGTGCGTGCCGAACCCACCATGCCGGAATGCGTGCGACGACTCGGCCAGGCCGGGAGGGCATTCACCCAACTCTGACCACTGCTGGCAGCGGTCCTGCAAGTCCCAGACGAGGTGACCATGCTGCTCGAATGCGAACGCGCGCGGGCTGGCCCCGCCCAGTTCATCGCGCGGCGTCATCAGCCATGCCGCATGAATCTGGCTCAGCGTGTCATAAAACGGACGGGCACATTGCTCCTGCTCGCCGCACTGCACACGAGCCGCAGCTGCAATCTCGTCGCGCCGCGCGAAGGCGGCGAAAGTTTCGCGCGCTGTGAATTCCAGCATCGGCCGGCCATAGAAGACCGCTCGTGCGTCCAGGATCGGCATCGTAGCCCGCGCTCGCCGCCGCTCTTCTGCCTCGTGCCGCCACTGGCTGGCGTCGTGTAAGAAGTGCCAATCGTCAGCCAGGTGATAGCGGAGGCTGGTTTCCGTGCAACATCGACCGTCGTGGTACTCAACGCTTCCGTCGGCCCCCGGGGACGAATAGGTCGAATCTGTAACGACCAGCCGTGCCACCAGATCGATGACGACCAGGCCGGCATCGTACGGATCGTCGCGCAGTCCCGGCGAGAGATTTGTGAAGAAGCGATTATCGGGGATCGCTTTCGCGAACCGTGCAGTGGCGACTTCGAGTTCGTCGAGCGTGACGGGGTCCGCGCTGAGCGCCGCGATTGCGCGGTCCGCACAGCTTCCATGAATCGTTCCGGACCAGTCGCGCCCCGCCTCGCGCACAACCAAGCGAACTTCGCTCATGGAATTCCCTCCAAATGCATTTGCAGCGGCCGTCCCGCTCCCGGCGTATGGCGGGGCTTATGAAGCACATCGTATCGCCAAATCGCGCAAATGCATCATCGGGCGCCGAGGAAACGCCGTTCCCGCGTTGTCGCGGCCTTGCGACCAAAAGGTCGCCGGTTCCAATCCCGTCGCCCCGATTTCGGAAGCAGTGCCAGCCGCAATCAACAAACAGCGCGCGGCGACCAGGTTTCATTTTTTCAAGAAGCCGTGGCGGCGCAGTTCGGCAGCCAGCCCACGCGCGGTGGGATGCTGCTCTTTGAGCTTTCGCGCTTGTTTTTCTGGCAAATCGGACTGCTTGCTGCCGATCAGCGACTCGCGGAGATCGGTCAGCAGCGACACAGCTTGTTGGTAGGCCGCCGTCGTCCGCTGCTCGACAAGCTGCTCGGATTCGCGGACAGCTTGCATGGGATCGGCCGCCAAGGCTTTCAGTCGCGCGGCCCGTTTCCGAGCGGCAGTCGCGGCTTGCTTTTGATCCTGTTTGAGTTGAACGTCTTCGGCGGCAGCCCTCAGTTCGGAGATGGTTCGCGCGCTGCGGTTGACGGGCCAAGGCGGGACAGCTTGATCGCTGCGGAACTTAGTGAGTATCTCGCTGCGTATGGTTGAATGCGGATCCGCCATCAGTTGAGCCAACCATGCATTTTTTGTCGAATCGAGCTGCTGGTGCAACCAAGGCGCGTATTCCCGCTGCGGATCGTTCCGCTCTGGCATTGGTGGGCTGTTCAGCGCCGCCGCAGCAATGAACGATTCGTCGAGGCCATAAAGGTCTGCAAGCGCACGCTGCGCATCCGTGAGCCGATGCAGTCCGCCTGGCACCGGCGCTTCGGACTGTTCATCGGGATCGTGATTGTCGTCACTAGCGACTGCCAGATTGGCGAGGTACAGCGGGCGCAAATCGCCGTCCAGGATTTCGGCTCGCAAGGGGATAAGGCGATCGACGAGGCTCTCGGGTTCCCATAATTCGTCTAATTCGCCGGATTCAAAAAACGGCGGAACGCAGAGAATTCGCCCGGGGCCGCGTTCATCCTTCAATAGTTTTAGCGTTTTTTTGCTGATGTACGGTTTGGCGGCGTCTTCGTCGGGCAGGCCATTGGGAAGCCGGATCATCAAAGTGCGAATGCCGAAGTTCGCATAGTGCAAGTGAAAGTCGTATCCGCGCCGCAACATCTCGGCGGCATTTCCGCGAAAGTCGCCGTGATGGTACTCGTTGTCGAATGACCAGGGAGTGATCTCCGCTCGTGACGACTGCCGCTGCATGAATTCGAGATCTTTGCCGTTAACGGGACGGTCAATTGCCCGAAATCCGACGTACTGATATTCACTCATGCGGGGCAGTTTAATCGATGTCGCCCCGACTCCAAAATCGATTGCTGCCGGCGGTGTGGCGAATTGGCTGCAAGAGCGGCTCCTTCGTGTTCGAGGAGCCACTGCTTGCGCTCGATGCCGCCGCCGTAGCCGGTCAGGCCTTGGTTCGCGCCGACGACGCGGTGGCACGGCACGACGATGCCGATCGGATTCGAGCCGTTGGCCAGGCCGACGGCGCGGCAGGCGGTCGGCCGGCCGATTTGAGCGGCGATCGTTCCATAGGAGACCGTCGTCCCGGCGGGAATGGTCCTCAATGCTGCCCAGACTTGTCGCTGGAAAGGCGTGCCGTTGGTCGCCACGGGAATGTCATCAATCGCCTGGAGATCGCCGGCAAAATATTCCTCTAATCGCGACACGGCTTCGCCCGGCTCGCGGGCGGCGTGGAGCGCGTAATTGCCGTAATGGCGAGCCAAGAGGCGCTGCAATCGATCTTCGTAGCCTGCGAAATCGACGGCTCGCAAATGGATGCCGTCGGTCACGACGTACACGACGCCAAGAGGCGATTCGAGTTCGCTCTGATAAAGGTCCATTAGTCATTGCCTCCTTTGAGTTGGCGGTCGCGCGGATCGCCGAGTGATTGCCAGAGTAAAACGGCCGCGTAGCCACGCCACGGCCGCCAACGGTCTGCCCGCACGCGAAGCTCGGCTGGCGAGAGGCCGGAGGCCTTGACCAGTCCGAGGTCGCCGGCCGGGAAAGCGTCCGGCCAGCCAACCGCTCTCAACAAAACGTACTCGGCGGTCCATTCGCCGATGCCCGGAAGCGCAAGCAGCCCGGCTCGGACCCGATCGGGATCGGCCCCTGGATCCAGACGAAGCTTTCCCTCGGCAACCGCCATCGCGAAGCATTTGAGCGTTTCCGCACGCCGAGCCGTGAGCCCCACGGCCTGCAGGTTGGTAAAGCTGGCGGCTGCCAGCGACTCGGCGGAGGGAAAGGCGGTCGTGAGTGCACCGTACGGGCTCGCGACGGCTGGGCCAAAGCGGCTAGCAAGACGGCCGGCCAGCGTGGTTGCCGAGCGCACGCTCACCTTCTGACCAAGAATCGCGCGAACGCCGCATTCGAATCCGTCAAACGCACCCGGCACTCGCGGCCCGGGCCAGCGCTCGAGCAGCGGAGCCAGCAGCGGATCTTCCGAAAGTCGCTCCGCGACGCCGACCGGATCCGCTCGGACGTCGAGCATGGCTTTCAGTCGGGATAACACCGACGGCAAAGCAGGCCCCAACTCGGTCGAGACACGGACTTGAACCGTATGAGGCTTCTGCCCCGGCCCGATTGCCACCCATCCGGCCCGGTCGCCCGCCACGGCCGTGCGGCGATACCAGCCTTCCTCCACCTGTTCGACACCCGGGATCGCCCGGGCTTGCCAGAACGCGAGCAGCGGAGCCAAGTCGAACGGAGGGCGGACTGCCAGGTTAAAGGAGTACGCATCGGCCATGTCGACTTTAGTCACGCGGGCCGAGCGGCGCAGCGACGTCGGAGTAAGGCGATAGCGCTGCTTGAACGCCGTGTTGAACCGCCGCAAACTTTCGAACCCGGCTGCGAACGCCGCCTCGGTGACCGTCATTGCCGTGTCGGTGAGCAGTTGCTTCGCCAGAAGCAAACGCTGCGTCTGCGCCAGTTCGACCGGGCTTAGGCCCGCCTCTTGGCGAATGGCCCGCCGCAGATGCCGGGCGGTAACTCCGAATTCGGCGGCCAGATCGTCGAGGCTGAGTGCGGACAGCGCCCCGTCTTCGATGCGGCGAATGGCCAGAGCCGCCAGGCGCAAAACGGCGTCGACCGGCGCGATCGAACCGGGAGCAAGCTCGGGCCGGCAACGCAGG
>DATATB010000026.1:0-125161 GCA_036268995.1 Pirellulales bacterium
CTCACGCTCCCGGCTCGCCAGCTTTCAGTCGCGGCGAGCGCTTCGGTCGTCGAGCGAGGCCGGATCGTCTGCGAGCAGGCCATCGATCAGTTCGCATACGCCGGCGCCATGATCGGCGGCGGTGACCCAGGCGGCGTCGGCCTTCAGCGAGTCGATGGCATTGGCCACGGCCACTCCGCAACCACAGGCCTGTAAGAAGGCGTGATCGTTTTCAGCGTCGCCGACGCCGACCACGTCGCGGCCCGAGAGACCCAGTTCTTCCAGCGCGGCGGCTAGGCCTGTGGCCTTGTTAATTCCCGTGGGGAGCACCATCACGGCTCCTTTATTGAAAATCACCTGGTACTCCAACCCCAGGTCGCGAATGACTTCCAGAACGATCGTTTCATGCGGCTGCCAGGTAGCGACGATCACGCGACCGATAGAGATCGGTGCCACGCCGCGATCGCGAAGCGTCTCGATCAAACGCGCTGGCGGGGTTTGGCTCAGCAGCTTTTCCGCACCCGTAGCTGGCCAATATAGCAGCCCGCCGTTCTCGGCCACGACCCGATCGAATAAGTCCAACGCGGGAAATACTCGCTGGAGATCGTCCAGTTCGCGGCCGGTGACCATGATGAGCTTGCGGCCCGAGCTGCACAGGCGATCGAGCGCGGCGAGGGTCAAATCGTCCACCACGCCGTCGGTGGCCAGTGTGCCGTCGTAATCGGTTGCCAGGGCCAAATATCGCATGGGTATGATCCGCAGCTGCCGTTCGCTTGCTATGATTTCACTTTCAGCTCGATCCGTTCCGCCGTTATTTTAACCGACATGACCGCTGCGACGCTGCGCACCGTGACCTTGGGCTGCAAAGTCAACCACTACGAAACGCAGTGGGTGCGCGAAGGTCTGCTCGGCATCGGCTTTCGGGATGCCCAAGCCGACGAGCCGGCCGCCTTGTGCGTGGTCAACACCTGCACCGTCACGGCCGAAGGCGACGCCAAGAGCCGCCAGACGATCCGGCGGCTGGCCCGGTTGAACCCCGGCGCGCGGATCGTCGTCATGGGTTGCTATGCCACGCGAGCCCCGGCCGAAGTGGCCGCCCTGCCGGGCGTGAGCGAAGTGGTGAGCGACAAGCGCGAGCTGCCCGACCTGCTGGCCCGCTTCGGCGTGCTCGACATGCCGCGCGGCATCAGCGGCATGCCGGGCATGCAGCGGGCCTACGTCAAAGTGCAGGACGGCTGCCTGCTGCGTTGCAGTTTTTGTATTATCCCGCACGTGCGGCCGGTGCTGGCCAGCCGGCTGCCGGCCGACATTCTGGACGAAGTGCGGGGGCTGGTCGATCGCGGCTTTCGCGAAGTGGTGCTCACCGGCATTCATTTGGGCCATTACGGCGTGGACCTCAATCGCGGCCGGCCGAAGGCCGATTGGGTGCGGCTGTCGCATTTGCTCGAGCGGCTGGCGGCTTTGCCGGGCGAGTTTCGCGTGCGGCTTTCGAGCATCGAGGCCACCGAGGTCACGCGCGAGTTAATCGGCGTGATGGCCGATCACGGCGACCGGATTTGCCCGCATCTGCATGTCTCGATGCAAAGCGGCTCAGACGCGGTGCTGGCCCGCATGCGGCGGCGCTGGGGCAGCCGGCGGTTTGTCGATCGCTGCCGGCTGGTGCTCGAGCGTTTGCAGCAGCCGGCCCTGACGACCGACGTGATCGTGGGTTTTCCGGGCGAGACGGAAGCCGATTTCACGGCGACGTGCCGAGTGGTCGGCGAGTTGGGGTTTTCGAAGATTCATATTTTTCCCTTCAGCCCGCGGCAGCCGACGCCCGCCGCTTCGATGCCCGACCAGGTGTCCGCGCCGGAAAAAGCCGAGCGTTGCCGGCGGCTGGCGGATTTGGGCGAAAAGTTGCGGGCCGATTATTTTGCCTCACTGGCGGGCCGGCGGCTGCAAGTGCTGGTGGAGTCACCAATTGCCCAGCGGCCGGGCCGGATGCTGGGCACTGCGTGCCGCTACGCACACGTCGAATTGCCGGCCGATTGGGCCCCATCGAGCAGCCTCATCGAGGTCGTTGCCGGCCCGGTCGAGTATGGCAACGTGCAGGCCAGCCGCTGGCGCAGCTAGCGACAAAAAGTCGCACCCAGCAGCGGCTTTACAGCACTGCTCTTGTTCGTTCTTTTGGCAGCCGGTAGCATCCCGCCCCTGTAGGTTTTTCCTCCGGTGGCTGACGCTCCCGGCTCGCCTTGTCAAGCAGGGGGGCCGGCCGATCGTGCTGGCCGGCAAAACGGGTCGAAAGGATTCGGCACCGATGAAATGCACGCTGGCTGACATTGCCACTTGGGTGCAAGGCAAGCTCGACGGAGATCCGAACTTGCCGATCACCGGCGCCGCCCCACTGGGCGCGGCCCGGCCCGGCGAGATCACGCTCGTCGACCATTCCTGTCGGCCACCCAAGATCGAACCAGGACAGGCCGCGGCGGCGATCGTGCCCGTGGGGCTGACCCTCGGCACGCTGCCGACGATCCAGGTCGACGACGTCCACCAGGCCTTTGCCAAAATCGTTTCGAGTTTTCGACCCGTTCGCCTGCCGCGGCGCGTCGGCGCCAGCCGATTGGCCACGATCAGCCCCCTGGCGCGGCTGGCCGACGATGTTGAAGTGCATCCCGGCGCCACGATTGCCGAGGACGTGCGCATCGGGGCCGGCTCGGTGATTCACAGCGGCGCCCACATCATGGCCGGCTGCCGGCTGGGCAAGAACGTGGTCGTCTTCCCGACCGCCGTGTTGTATGAGAACACGATCGTGGGCGATCGAAGCATCATTCACGCCGGCGCGGTGCTCGGCGCGTTCGGTTTCGGATACAAGTCGGCCGAGGGCCGGCATCAGCTATCGGCCCAGCTCGGCTATGTCGAGCTCGGGGCTGACGTCGAAGTCGGCGCCAACACGACCATCGATCGCGGCACTTACGGCCCCACACGGATTGGCGAAGGCACGAAAATCGACAACCAGGTGATGATCGCCCACAACTGCCGTATCGGCCGGCACAATATGATTTGCTCGCAGGTCGGCATCGCCGGCAGCACGTCGACCGGCGACTACGTCGTGATGGCCGGACAAGTGGGCGTGCGCGATCATGTGCACATCGGCGACCGCGCCGTGCTGGGCGCCATGGCCGGCATTGTCAACGACGTGCCCGAGGGGGTCACCATGCTGGGCATTCCGGCCGTGCGCGAACGCGATCAGAAGTTGAAATTCGCGGCGATCTCGAAGCTGCCTGAACTGCGTCGGCGGGTGAGAGCACTCGAATCGCTGGTGGCCCAGTTGGCACAACTACCGGGTTCTCACGATGAAGCTGCGGCGGCGTAATCCCTCGTTGTCGCACAGCATGCATTAGAAAGAGCGTGTCGTGGCCATGCAGCCAGCGCTGCAAATCCGCCGTCCGCAGGCGGCCCGTTCAGGCAAAATCGGACTCTTGGCCGGCTGGGGACGCTATCCCCTCATCGTGGCCGAGGCGCTGGCCCAGCAGGGCTATCAGACTTACTGCTTGGGCGTCAAAGGGCACGCCGATCCGGCGCTGGCCACGATTTGTGACGACTTCCAATGGGTAGGCCTGGCCAAGCTGGGCCGGGCGATCAGCTACTTTCGCCGTCACGGCGTCCGCGATGTGACGATGGCCGGCAAAATTCATAAGGCCGTGCTGTTTCATCCCTGGGCCCTGCTCACCCACTTGCCCGACTGGCGGACAGTGTGCCGTTTTTATCAGCATTTTGTGCTGATGCGCCACGATCGCAAGGACGATACGCTGCTGCTGGCCGTAGTGAAGGAATTCGCCCGCGGCGGCATCGTGTTTGCGCCGGCCACGAATTACGCGCCCAAGCTGCTGGTCGATTACGGCAATCTTACGCGCCGGCATCCTTCGGCCACGGAGCGCAAGGACGTCGAGTTTGGCTGGAAGCTGGCCAAGGAACTGGGCCGGCTGGACGTCGGCCAAAGCGTGGCCGTGCGGGGACGTGCCGCCTTGGCCGTCGAGGCGATGGAAGGCACCGATGCCTGCATCCGCCGCGCCGGCCAGCTTTGCCGCGGCAGCGCCTTTACCGTGGTGAAAGTGGCCAAGCCGCAGCAGGACATGCGCTTCGACGTGCCGACGATCGGCATGGGCACCTTGGAAGTCATGATCCAATCGGGCGCCCGCTGCCTGGCCATCGAGGCCGGCCGCACCGTCCTGCTCGACGAGCCGCAGGTGATCCGCTACGCCGACGAGCACCGCATCGCGATCGTCAGCCTCACGCCGCTCGGCGAATATCCGCCCGAAGCACCGCAGCAATCGTAACGCAAATTGTGCGACTTCCGACAGCGATCGTAGCGGAAGCCGTGAGGCTTCCGCCGCGTCGACTTACGATTCGGAATTCTCACGAATTCCGCTACGCCTTAGCGTGACTTGAGCAGCTTAAGCAATACCGTGGGCAGGATGCCGCCGTTGCGGTAATAGTCGACCTCGACCGGTGAGTCGATCCGCACGATCACCGGAAACTCCTTCGACCAGCCGCCGGGCTTGGTGGCCCGCACGGTGATCGTGCTCTTGGGTGTGAGCTTGTCGCTGAGTTCGAGCAGATCGTAAAACTCCTCGCCGGTGAGCCCCAGCGTTTGCCAGGTGTCGCCCGGTTGGAATTCGAGCGGCAGGACGCCCATGCCGACCAGGTTGCTGCGATGGATGCGCTCGTAGCTGACGGCGATCACGGCCTTGACCCCCAACAGCAGCGTGCCCTTGGCGGCCCAATCGCGGCTGCTGCCGGTGCCATATTCCGCGCCGGCCAGCACGACCAGCGGCACATTTTCGTCGCGATACTTCATGGCCGCATCGTAGATGCTGAGCACTTCGCCGGTGGGCAAGTGGCGCGTGACGCCGCCCTCGGTGCCCGGCGCGAGTTGATTGCGGATGCGAATGTTGGCGAACGTGCCGCGGGTCATGACCCGATCGTTGCCGCGGCGAGCGCCGTAGCTGTTGAAGTCGACCGGCTGCACGCCGTGCTCCAGCAGGTAGCGGCCGGCGGGGCCTTTGGCCGCGATCGAGCCGGCCGGCGAAATATGATCGGTCGTGATCGAATCGCCCAGCAAGGCCAGCACGCGGGCACCGGTGATCGGCCGGATTTCGCCGGCGGCCGTCGAGACATCCGCCAGGAACGGCGGCTCCTGGATGTACGTGCTCTTGGCATCCCAGTCGAACAGTTCGCCGCCGCTGATCGGGATTTCGTTCCAGCGCTCGTTGGCCTCGAAGACGTTGTTGTACTGGGTGCGAAACATCTCGGGCCGCACCATCGCCTCGACGGCGGCCGAAACCTCGGCCTCGGTGGGCCAAATGTCTTTCAAGAAGACCGGCTTGCCCTGCTTGTCGGTTCCCAGCGGTTCGCGAGTCAGGTCGATGTCGGTTGTACCGGCCAGAGCATAGGCCACGACCAGCGGAGGACTGGCCAGGTAATTCGCCTTCACCAGCGGGTTGACGCGGCCTTCGAAATTTCGGTTGCCACTGAGCACGGCCGACGCGACCACGTCTCCGTCGGTCACCGCCTTGGCCACGGGATCGGGCAGCGGGCCGCTGTTGCCGATGCACGTGGTGCAGCCGTAGCCGACCGTGTGGAAGCCGAGTTGCTTGAGATACGGCGTGAGTCCGGCGCGCTCAAAATAATCGGTCACCACGCGTGAGCCGGGGGCCAGGCTGGTTTTTACATAGGGCTTTACGCTCAAGCCCCGCTCGACGGCTTTTTTGGCCAGCAGGCCGGCGCCCAGCATGACCGATGGATTGCTGGTGTTCGTGCAACTGGTAATGGCGGCGATCACGACGGCGCCGTGCGTGATCGGCACGCTCGTGCCATTAGTCGGCACGTTGGCCGTGCGCGCCAGTGCCGCTTCGTCCAACGCGTAGCCGCGCTGGTTGATCGGTGCCCGCAAGGCCTGCTCGAACGATTGCTTCATGGCCTTTAGCGGCACGCGGTCCTGCGGCCGCTTGGGGCCGGCCAGGCTTGGCTCGACGGTCGAGAGATCCAACGAGATCGTGCGCGTAAAGCTCGGCACCGGAGTTTCGTCGCTGCGGAACAGTTGCTGCTCCTTGGCATAGCGCTCGACAAGCTGGACTTCGTCCTCCGTGCGGCCGGTGCGGCGGAGGTATTCGAGGGTTTCGTGGTCGATCGGAAAGAATCCCATCGTGGCACCATATTCCGGCGCCATGTTGGCGATCGTCGCCCGGTCGGCCAGCTTCATGCTCGACAGTCCGTGGCCGTAGAACTCGACGAACTTATTGACGACACCCGCCTTGCGCAGGATTTCGGTGACCGTCAGCACCAGGTCCGTGGCGGTGGCCCCCGGCGGCAGCTCGCCAGTGAACTCGAAGCCGACGACCTCGGGCATGAGCATGAACAGCGGTTGTCCGAGCATCACGGCTTCGGCCTCGATGCCGCCGACGCCCCAACCGAGCACGCCCAAGCCGTTGATCATCGTGGTGTGGCTATCGGTGCCCACCAGCGTGTCGGGCACGGCGACGGGTCCGAGTGCGTCTTGTTGCAGGAACACGACCTTGGCCAGGAATTCGAGATTCACCTGGTGCACGATGCCGACCGAAGGCGGCACGACTCGGAAATTGTCAAAAGCCTTCTGGCCCCAGCGTAGGAACTGATAACGCTCCAGATTGCGCTTGTATTCGTATTCGACATTGGCTGCCAGCGACGCATCATCGCCGAAGCGATCGACCTGCACCGAATGATCAATGACCAGGTCGACCGGGATCAGCGGATTAATTTTTTTCGGGTCGCCGCCGAGCCGCTGCATGGCCGAGCGCATGGCCGCCAGATCCACGACGGCCGGCACGCCCGTGAAGTCTTGCAGCACCACGCGGGCCGGCTTAAACGGCACGTCGACGTCGCCGGCCGCTTTTGGACTCCAGCCGGCCAACGCTCGCACGTCGCGCTCGGTGACTTCGTAGCCGTCGCACGTACGGAGCACCGCCTCGAGCAGCAGGCGAATGGAATACGGGAGCGATGCCACGCGGCACAGTTTGTGATCTTCCAGCTTCGACAACCGGTAGATCGCGGCGCGGCCGCTGCCGGTATCGAACAGTTCGCGGGCGGAAAACGGGTCAGGCCTGGCGGTGGAACTCATGGGGCACCCGCTCCTTGGGGCTGGGGGGCTCGCTTTGATCGTTGCTTCGCGGAGTTTATTGCATCCGCCGACGAAAGTGAACCCCGCGGAAACCGCCGGGCGTACCGTTCGGGGCGGTTTCGGGACCAGAAAAGCCGGGGGGGCGATCTACCAGACCGTGCGAGCCGCTACGATCGCCACAATCGGCCGCGGTCTTGCGCCCCGGCCAATTTGACCCGATCTGGGAAGAAACTAAGTTTTGTTTGAACCGGTACCCCATTTAGCACGACGTCCCAGGTATCCAGCGCGGGCAAGATGTCCAACCTATCTTCCACAGGCCCTTTTGGGCCAACCGATGAGAGTCTATCCACGGGGCTATGGCCATTGCCGGGCCGCGGCGCCGACGGGCCGCCCGGGTCCGATGCGTTCGACGACGCCGACCACGGGGCCAAGCATGGCGCCAACCATGGCGACGTCAAGCTCGAAGATTTGCTGCATCGGGTCCGCTCGCAGTTGGGCAACTCCGAGGCCTTGTCCTCTTACGATCGCAACCGCACGACCGACGAGTTCGCTCCGATCGAGCCCGCTTCGTTGGAAGAGGCCGGGCTGAGCGAACCGTTCGTCGAAGCCCTGGTGCTCAAGTACCTGCTCAGCCGCGGCGCCGCCACGGGCCGCGAATCGTCTGACCAGGTGAAACTGTCGTTCAACATCATCGACGCGATGATGCGGCAGATGAAAAGCGATCAATTGCTCGTCTATCGGGCCAACGCTCCGATGAACGACTACCTGTACGAACTGACCGACATGGGCCGCGAGCGGGCCCGACGGTTTACCGAACATTGCACCTATTATGGGGCCGCCCCGGTTTCGCTCGAGGAATACATCGCCAGCGTCCATGCCCAATCGTTGACCAAGCAGCACCCCACTCTGGCCGACCTGGAACGCGCCTTCGACGACTTGCTGCTCAACAAACGGATGCTCCACCGCTTGGGCCCAGCCATCAACTCGGGCCGCGGGCTGTTTCTCTACGGCGCGCCCGGAAACGGCAAAAGCAGCATCGCCGAACGGCTGACCCGGGCCTTCGGCCAGTATATTTGGATCCCGCGCGCGCTGGGCATCGACGGCGAGGTAATCCGGCTGTACGACCCCAGCAGCCACGAGCGGGTCTCGCCGCAAAAGGCGCCAGGGCTGCTCGACAGCGAGCCGGTCGACCGGCGTTGGATTCGCATCCGCCGGCCGACGATTATCGTCGGCGGCGAACTGACGATGGCTTCGCTCGAAGTCACGCTGAACACCTCGACGAAGATCTGCGAAGCCCCGTTGCAGCTCAAGAGCAACTGCGGCGCGCTGGTGATCGACGACTTCGGCCGGCAGCGGGTCAGCACCGACGAACTCTTGAACCGCTGGATCGTGCCGCTGGAAAAGCGATTCGATTTTCTCAATCTGCCCAACGGCAAAAAGATCGAAGTGCCGTTTGATCAGTTGATCGTGTTTTCGACGAACTTGCAGCCCCGAGACCTGGTCGACGACGCCTTTTTACGCCGGATTCCCTACAAAATCGACGTCATTGACCCAACGGAAGAAGAGTTCCGCGAGCTGTTCAAGCTGATGGCGCCCAAGCTCGGGTTCGAGTACCGCGAAGCCGCAATCGACTACCTGATCGATCACCACTACCGGGCCAACAAGCGTCCGTACCGCTGCTGCCAGCCGCGTGACTTGCTGCTGCAAATCCGCAACTACTGCCTGTTTCTCGGCGAACCGATCTCGATGACGCCGGAATACTTCGATTTTGCCGTCGAGAATTATTTCGCCGTGATGTAATGGTCCCGCCGGCGCCCGCGCGTAATCCCTCTCCCCCTGGGAGAGGTTAGGTGAGGGTCCCCTTTGGCAAAGGTTAGGTGAGGGTCCCCTTTGGCAAAGGTTAGGTGAGGGTCCCCTCTGGCAAAGGTTAGGTGAGGGTCCCCTTTGGGAGAGGTTAGGTGAGGGTCCTCGTATTTGCCGACGAGACCTGTTTCGCCGTGATGTAATGGCGTCCGCCGCGGCGGCGTTTACCCGTACGGCCGCTCCATGCCGAATTCCAGCTCGAGCTGCGGATCCTTCTCGCAGTCGGGGTTCAGCTCTTTGAACAGCAGGCTGGGCTGAATGTCGTGGTTGTTCTGGTATTTGTCGCTGGCGTACGCCGTGAAATCGCCGGCCAACTGGTGATAGAAAATCTGGCAGATCGGCACGCCGGCGTAAATCCGCACGGGCTGCACGGCGAACATCTCGAGCGTCCAGTAGCCGCAAAAGCCCACGTCGCCGAATCCGGCCGTCACATGGACGAACAAGCCCAGCCGGCCGATCGACGAGCGGCCTTCGATCATCGGCACCAGGTTGTAGGTCTCGGTCCGCTCGATCGTCCGGGCCAGGTACAGTTGATTCGGCGTGAGCACGAGCCCTTCGGGTGGGATGGTCATGCGGCGCACGCGGTTGGGTTTCCGCATGTCGAGCACCAGCTCTTCGTACGTCAGCAGCTCGCCGTGCAGGGTGAGGTTATAGCTGTTGGGATTCAGATTCGCTGCATCGAACGGCTCGATGACGATGTTCTGGTCCAGTTGCCGCTGGATTTCCTGGCCGGAAAGAATCATCGTCGTCTCCCACGAGAAAAAAGTACCGTCGCGTTGATCTATTAAGCGTGGTTAGTAACCCCGACGCGCGGACAGACCTTGCTCAGCACGCACGCGCTGCAACGCGGCTTGCGAGCCACGCAAACCTGCCGGCCGTGCCAGATCAGCCGGTGGCTGAATCCGATCCATTCCTTCTTCGGCAATTGCTGCATCAAATCCTGCTCGATCTTCACCGCATCGGTGGCCGTGGTCAGCCCCAGGCGTTGGGCCAGCCGCGTAACGTGCGTATCAACCACGACTCCCGAGGGGATGCCAAATCCCGAGCCTAGCACGACATTGGCGGTCTTGCGGCCGACGCCGGGCAGTTGCACCAATTCGTCCAGTTCTTGCGGCACCTGGCCGCCGTAGTCGTCGACCAACTTTTGACAGCAGCCTTGGATGCTTTTGGCCTTATTGCGAAAGAAGCCGGTACTTTTGATCTCCTGTTCGAGCCTGGCCGTCGGCGCCTGGGCAAAATCCTGGGCCGAACGATAACGGCGGAAGAGTCCAGGCGTTACCAGGTTCACGCGCACGTCCGTGCACTGGGCCGACAGGATCGTAGCAATCAGCAATTCTAGCGGCGTGTGGTAATCCAGCGAACAGTGCGCATCGGGATATTCGCGGCGCAACAACGCGACCACGCGCGTGGCGTAGCGTTTTTTCTGGGCGGTGACAGGCATCGATCGCCAAGCGTGCAGGACGTGTGAGGCTCGCGGGAATTCTCGGCAGCGGATCCAGGCGCTGTCAAGCCGCTGTCTTTTTAACTGCTACCGGCCGAGCGCAGCTCTGCAAACCCTTCTCCCCCTGGGAGAAGGTGGCCGAAGGCCGGATGAGGGCGACACTACGCTCGAGCCGGAACACGTGCTCAACTCGGCATCGTGTGCTGCGCGATGAATCGAAAGACCGCGGGCGCCGTGCGTTTGCCTGCTGGTTCGGCACTGGCCAGAGGCTATAATTCCTGCTGCGACGAACGGGCCGTCAAACTGGCGGCACGCAGCGCGCAAATGGCCGGAAAACCCTGATGAACTCGACAGATTACGAACCGCTCTATCTGCGGGGCATCGAGTTTTTCAATGCTTGCGACTTTTTCGAAAGTCACGAGGCCTGGGAAGAGCTCTGGACCGAACATTTCGGCCACGATCGCAAATTCTACCAGGGCCTGATCCAGGCGGCCGTGGCCTTGCACCATTTTGGCAACGGCAATATCCGGGGGGCAAAAAAAGTTTACTACGGGGCACGCGGCTATCTGGAACCCTATCGGCCCAAGCACATGGGCTTGGATCTCGATAAGTTCGTGACCGAAATGCAAACTTGTTTTGCCGAAGTGATTCGCAGCGAGGAGCAATTCCCGCAGATCGAGTTGGTGCCCGATCTGATTCCCGAAATTCACCTCGACCCGCCGCCCAGCACGTCACCCTAACTGGGCAGAAGGCCACTGTCATGTCGGCGTCCGACGATTTGTTTGTGCCGCCTGAACAGTTCTCGGGCACGGCCAGATTGTTCCCGCTACCGAACCTGGTGTTGTTTCCACACGTATTGCAGCCGCTGCACATCTTCGAGCCGCGCTATCGCGAGATGCTCGAAGAGGCCATGGCCGGCGATCGATTGATTGCGATGGGCTTGCTCATGCCCGGCTGGGAGGCCGATTACGACGGTCGCCCGCCCGTGCTGCCGATGGCCTGCCTGGGTCGGGTGGCAAGCTGCCAGCAATTGGCCGACGGCCGCTATAACGTGCTGCTGGCCGGTCTGAAGCGGGCGGCGATTACCAAAGAGCTGCCGGCAGCCAAGAGTTTTCGCGAAGCCCGCGTGCGGTTGAAAGAAGACCGCTACCCGATGCAGGGCGCCGCGGCCAGGCCCGCCTTGCAGCGACGCTTGCTCGAGGCCTTTGCTCAAAAGCTGCCACGCAGCGCCGAGATGCGCGAGCAGTTCGATCATCTGCTGGCGACGCAGATTTCGTTGGGTACGCTGACGGACATTCTGGCCTATTCGGTCGATCTGACCGTCGGCGCCAAGCAGCGGCTGCTCTCCGAGCTGGATGTCGATCGCCGGGCCGCGATGCTCGTCGAGCATCTGGAACAGACCGATCGCCAACCGGCTGCCGTCGAAGGCGCGGCCATATTTCCGCCCGGCTTCAGTGTTAATTGACCAGCACGAGTGTCAATTGACCAGCGCGCATGGCGAGCCCCAAGACGTCAGTCTGGGGAGTCCCATTTGACCGATCGGCCGGGAGCCACTGGGCCGGTTCCACTCGCAGCGGCATCTTCGCTACGGTCGGCAAAGTCACCGCCACCGGACGGTCGACAAGCTTTGCCTGAATTGAGCGTGAGGCAAACACTGCCGCCTGCGACCGCCGATGCAAAGCGTTCCGCGCATGCGGGCCGATACACAACGTGCGTGGCCAGCCGTCCGCCATCGCCACGATCGACTGAACTTGCCGGAGAATTGCCCTCATGCGACGCAGCTTTGCCGCTATTGCCGCCGGTCTGGCCATCCTGCTTTCAGCGGGTGCTTCGAACGGTGAGGGCTGGCTTTCGACCCAATGGCACAACTGGAAAGCCGTCCACCAGCGCAACAACGCCTGGCCGGAAGCCTTCGTGCCCATGGATCGCGCCGCGGCCCGGGCCCCGTTTGTCGGCTGCGTGGTGGCCGCTTGGCGCGTGCAGAATACGCTCTCGGATTACCACTTCGAGGACGGTAGCGGAGCCTTGAAGGAATCGGGAATGATCAAGGTGATGCGGATCGTCACCGAGGCCCCGCCCGACTTCCGCACGGTCTTCGTGCTGCGGGCCGAAACGGCGCAGCTCACCGCCGCGCGCATTGCCAGCGTGCAGGAAGCGGCCGCCCGCTACGCCCTGCCCGGCGATCATCCGCAGGTGGGCGAGTCGTTTGTCACGCCGCGCGGCGCGCCGGCTTATTACATTGTGGACGTCGACCGCAGCTTCCGCGAGTCGATGCCCGAGCCCCGCCTGCCGATCCGCTCGTCGTCCACGTCCAGCAGCAGTTCGACCGGCTCGGGAAGCTGACCCGTCCCCCCCGACGTGTTTCAGCCGAGTCGGCTGGCGACTCAAACAACCCTCTTGGTCCCGTCGGTGGCTTCGCACGCCTTCCGCGCGAGACCAAGGGGGTTTTGGGGTTCTGTGCCGCGCAGATATTCCACACAAGCGTGGAAACTTTCTTGCCGGCTGCCTGCTGGCGCACATCGTCCCCGTCGTAACGCTTGAAATATCAAGCTTATGCGACACTCTCGGGACAGACGGTAAGCTTTACCGGACCGCTAAAACGATTTGGAGAACCGCGGACCCTGGAGACGATTGCTATGGTTGTGCGGCCGTAAGGCAACGCGGCCAGCCGACGTTTCCCAGGAGTCCTAGCAGTGGTAGCACGAACGCCCAAATCGGTGATCGCCTTGGCGGTCGGCGTGCTGGCCGCCTGCCTGGGTTTGACGCCGCCGGCCTGCAATTCGGCGCTCGCACAAACCAGCAATGGCAGTAGCGTCACCGCCTGGTTCAATCGCAGCGGATCGTCTGGCGGCGCGCAAGCCACCACGCCGCCTGCCAACTCCAATAACAACGACGGGGCATTTCACAAGTTCTCGGCCAAGGTCAAAAAGGTCTTTTCCGGCAACCCTCAAAAGACCACCAGCATCCATCCCAAGCCGAAGACCGAAGACGACGCCCTCTCGCTCACCAAGCCGGCCAAACCGCGCTCCGACTTCTATATCTCGCTGGGCCGCATCCAAGAGCGATCGAACAACCCAACCGCGGCGGTCGAACAGTACAAGCGGGCGTTGGAACTCGATCCCAACAACCTGACTGCCCTGATGGCCTTGGCCAGGCTCTACGATCGGCAGGGCCAATTCGAAGACGCCTTGAAGCAGTACAAGCAAGCGACGATCGCTTATCCCAAAGAGGCCGCCGCCTTCAACGATCAGGGACTGTGCTACGCACGGCACGAACAATATGCCGAAGCAGCCGCCTGCCTAAGCAAGGCCGTCGAGCTGCACCCCGAGCGTGCCTTGTACCGCAACAATCTGGCCACGGTGCTGATTGAAACGGGCCGGATTGATCAGGCATTTCAGACCCTTTCGCCGGTGAACGGCGCCGCAATCGCGCATTACAACATCGGCTTCCTACTGAACGCCCGCGGACGAACGGCCCCAGCGCTCGACCAATTCAAACTTGCCGCTGCCAGCGACCCGAAACTCGCGGCCGCTACGAAGTGGGTCGATACTCTGACGACGAAGCTGGCCAGCGAACAACCTGGCGGCCCGTCTCCTGCTGACCGGCAACCCAGCCTGCCAACGGCAAACCCCGTTTCGAAGACCAACACTGCCTTGGCTGATGCGACGCCCAGCCTGCCGGCTATTAAACCGGCCGCGCCCCCGGCGGCAGCAAACCTGGCCGAGCCGCCGGCCGCAGCCAATACGGCGGTCGCTTCGGCACCGGCAGTGTCCGCAACGCCAGCCATGATCTCGCCGCAAATGGCGACACCACCGGCAACGTTCATGCCGTCGCCCAGTTCGTTGGCCGGCAACCGCGGCGCCGCCAGCAACGGCGTTGACACCGCGGCCGGTCAGTACGCGATGAGCGTGCCGAGTTTGCCACCGGCCTCGAGCCCGGCCGAGAGAGAAGGGCCGGCCGCACCCGTGGCGCGGACTCCATCGGACTTCAATCAACCATCGCCGGTGGTGCCGTCTGCAGGACCGAAGCTGAAGGAGGCTCCGCCGGGTGAGCCGAGCATCGCGAAGTTGCGCACGGATCAAAATAGCGACGGCCAGCCGCGCGATCGCCTAGCGCCGCGCAGCCAGCCGGCGGAACTCCTCGCCGAGCGGCCCATGCGGCTGCCACCCACGCCCGACGAAATCCAGGTTTATTCGCAGAACGTGCCGCCCGTGGACGCCAACGCCATCGTGCCTCTGCCGCCGATCGACGCCGTCCATTACCCCCCCAGCCGCTATTAATGTGCTTGCGGCCGATGTGGGGTTCCCATTGAGGCGTGCCCGCCCTGAATTCAATCGCGCAGCAGCACTTCGCCGCGGCCGCCGTTGAGCAAATCGCCATGATGGATGCGGTAGCGGGTCTCGATGACCGCGTCCGATACGCTCCAGCCGAGCGTTTGCAGGTGCCGCATGTACAGCCGCATAAACTGGAACTGGCAGATGCTGCCAGGCCGAAAGCTGGGCAGTAGCGTGGCAGCCGGCCCGAGCACGGCCAACGTGCCGCGACGCATGCCGGCGGCCGCGGCAGGCCCGCAGCCGCCAAATACCAGCAATGTTCCGGCAACCATGTCCAGGCCGGCAAACGCGCCCACGTTGCCCTGCACGGCAATCAGCCCGCGCCGCATCGTCCGCGCCGCCTGGTCACCCGCATGGCCGCGGACCAGAATCGTGCCGCCGGTCATGCCGCGAGGGCTGCCGTGATACGCGCCGCCCAGATAGTCGCCTGCCGATTCGGCGATCTTGATGGTGCCACCACGCATTTCGGCGCCGACCCAATCTCCGGCGGCACCTTCGACCTGGATTTCGCCGCCCGTCATCGAGGCGCCCAAGTGGTGGCCGGCCGGACCCACGATTCGCAGCCATCCCTGCTCCAGCCCCTGGCCGATGCCATCCACGCTGGAAAAATCGCCTTCGAGCACCAGGCCGTCGTCGGCCGTTCCCGACACGCCAAACAACTCGGCTAGCGGCACTTGCGTGTTGCCCCACCAGATCGGCAATCTCTCGATTTCGGCGAGCGGCCGCCCGCGCATGGCCGCAGGCACGATGCCATCCAGCTCGATCGCCATGCCCGCAGCGGCCCGATAGATCAACCGCAGCGGCATCGAGCGCCTCGCATGAGAGTTTCGAGCGGCAATCCACTCCGAATCGCCAGCAAGCCAGTAGAATAGAAACGACGTTCCACCGCTACAAGGGCCGGTCATGCAGTCGGACAAGCTCTCGGGCATCATCCTGTGCGGCGGCCGCAGCACGCGCATGGGCCGGCCCAAAGCGCTGCTGCCATTTGGGGCTCAGACGTTGCTGGAGCGCATGACCGGCATCCTCGGCCAGGTGTGCGGCGAGATCGTGGTTGTTGCGGCGAACGGCCAGGAATTGCCTCCGTTGCCGCCCGCCGTGCGAATAGTGTACGACCGCCAAGAATTGCGCGGACCGCTGGAGGGGCTGCGTGCGGGCCTGACCTCGCTTACTGGGGACGGCCAAAGCGCGTACTTGACCAGTTGCGATGCCGCGCTGCTGCGGCCCGCGTTGGTGCGCCAAGTTGCCGGATTGCTGGGCCCGCACCAGGTGGCCGCACCCGTGATAGGCGGATACTTGCAGCCGCTGTCCGCCGTTTATCGACGCGATGTCTTGCCGATCGTCGAGCGGCTCTTGGCCGGCGAACGCCGGGCGCTGGTCGATCTTCTGCACAGCGTCGATACTCGAGCCATCGATCCGCAAGAATTGACTGAGGCCGATCCGACGCTTCAGTCGTTCCGCAATCTCAATACGCCCGACGACTATCTGGCCGCACTGGCCGAAGCCGGCTTCGAGCCGTCGCCCGACATCACGGCCGCCTGGCAAAAGCACGCGTGAAGCTCAATCCTCTTCCCATCGACGCGATCCTGCCGCAGCTCGTGCAGACGCTTGGCCATGCCGCTTGCACGGTGCTGAGGGCGCCGCCGGGAGCCGGTAAGACGACACGCGTGCCCCCCGCACTGCTCGACTCGGGCCTGGCGGGAGCCGGGCAAATCGTATTGCTCGAACCGCGTCGCGTGGCTGCCCGCTCGGCGGCTGCCCGCATCAGTTTCGAACGCGGCGCGCCGCTGGGCGCCGAAACAGGATATCGCGTCCGCTTCGAAAGCCGCGCCGGCGCCGCGACGCGCATCATTGCCATGACCCAGGGCGTGTTCTTGCGCATGCTGCACGACGATCCTTTCCTGGAACGTGTTGGTGTCGTGATCTTCGACGAGTTTCACGAGCGGCAGCTCGATGCCGACGTGGGCCTGGCCATGGTGCGGCGCGTGCAACGCGAGTTCCGGCCGGAGCTCAAATTGGTGGTCATGTCGGCCACGCTCGACACCGCTGGGCTCTCCGACTACTTGGACCACTGCCCGGTGATCGAATCCAGCGGGCGGATGCATCCGGTGGCAGTCAGCTATTTGCCGCGCCATGTCAGTGGCCCCATTGCGCCGCTGGTGATCGAGGCCCTCGAACAGTTGCTGACCGAGACGCCGGGCGACGTGTTGGTCTTTCTACCCGGCGTGGGCGAAATCCGCCGCGCGGCCGAAGCGCTTCGCCCAATTGCGGCGCAGCACGATTTGGCCGTGATGCAGCTTTACGGTGATTTGCCGCTCGACCAGCAGCAGCGCGTACTCGTACCGCTCGCGCAGCGCAAGGTCGTGCTGGCCACCAATGTGGCCGAAACTTCGATCACGATCGACGGCGTGACCGGCGTCGTCGATTCGGGCCTGGCCCGCACGCTGCGCTTCGAGCCTGGCGTGGGCTTGAACCGCCTGGAGTTGGGCCGCATTTCGCAAGCTTCGGCCGAGCAGCGGGCCGGTCGCGCTGGTCGCACGGCGCCAGGCACGTGCCTGCGGCTTTGGACGGCGGCCGAGCAACGCCTGCTCGCGGCGGAAGAAGTGCCCGAGATTCTCCGGGTCGACCTGGCTGCCGCCGCTTTGCAATTGGCCTGCTGGGGCGAGACGGAGTTGGCCGATTTCGGTTGGCTCCAATCGCCGCCACCGGCCAGCATCGAGCAAGCCATCGCCCTGCTCGGGCAGCTTGGAGCAGTCGTCGATCGTCGGCCGACGGAGTTGGGCCGGCTGATGGCCCGGCTGCCCGTGCATCCGCGACTCGCGCGGCTGCTGGTGGAGGGCGCCCGCTTGGGCCAACCGCGCCGCGCGGCACTGGCGGCCGCGCTACTGTCGGAGCGTGATCCTTTTCGCCGGGCGCCTGGCGGACGTCGGACGTCGCAACACCGGTCCGCTTCCGATGTCCTCGATCGCGTGACGGCCCTGGAAGACTTTGAGCGGCGGGCGGGCCCCGATTCCGATCTCGCGCCGCTCGATACCGGCGCTGCCCGGGCCACGTTGCGAGTCCGCGATCAGCTTTTGCGGCTGCTCGAAGGCGAAGAGCCGTCACGCGATGCTCAAGCTTGCGATCCGGACGAAGCGGTCCTGCGGGCTCTGCTCGTAGCGTATCCCGACCGCGTCGCACGCCGGCGTGAGCCGGCCGGCCGCCGGGCCTTGCTGGTCGGCGGTCGCGGGGTGCGGCTGGCCGATGAAAGCGCGGTCGGCGAGGCTGATTTGTTCGTGTGCGTCGATATTGAAGAAGTCGGGCAAGGCGAGGCGCTCGTGCGGCAGGCGTCGGCGATCGAGCGCGATTGGCTGCCGGCCGATCGGGTAACCAGCGGCGTCGACGTTCAGTTCGATAGCCAGCGCGAGCGGGTCATCGGCTGGCGGCGAACGCGTTATGCCGATCTGGTGATCAGCGAGGCGCCCACGAGCATTCCCCCGGACGTCGATCCCGGACCCATCCTGGCGGCAGCCATTCTCGACCGCTTTGGCGATGGGTGGCCGCTGAGTGAAGACGAATCCGCGTTTCTGGCTCGCGTCGAGTTGCTGCGCGGGGCCATGCCCGAGTTGGAGTTGCCTGACATTGCCAGCCGCCTGATCGCGGCCTGGCTGCCCGAGCTGTGTGCTGGCCAGGTGTCGGTTGCCGACGTTCGCAAGCAATCGCTGCTGGGCGTTTGGAAATCGCATTTCACTGCCTTGCAATTGCAGGCGATCGATCGGCACGCGCCCGAGAGGCTGCAAGTGCCCAGCGGCAGCTTTGTCGCCCTGCGCTATGAGTTGGGCAAGCCGCCCATCCTGGCGGTGCGCATTCAGGAGGTTTTTGGCTGGCGGCAAACGCCGCGAATTGCCGGTCAGCGCGTGCGCGTGCTGTTGCACCTGTTGGCACCCAACATGCGGCCGCAACAGATCACCGACGACCTGGAAAGCTTTTGGACCAACACGTACAGCCAGGTGCGCAAGGACCTTCGCCGCCAGTATCCGAAACACGCCTGGCCCGAAGATCCCTGGACCGCCCAGCCCGAGCATCGCCCGCGAAGCAATCGGCGGTCATGAGTCGACTGGGCACGCGGATTGCACGTACATGCACTTGGTGCATGGTAAACACATACCTACTCACTCCGGCCGATTTAAGGAGCGGCCCGCGCGGCCGTCGGTGGCCGCCAAAGATAATCATGGCAGGTAAACGCAGCAGATCGTTGAACGCGACGGGAAATGGGCCGATTCACGGAGCCGAATCGACCAACGCTCAAGACGTTAAGCGACGGATGGGAACCTTCGGCGGAGCCGGCGAACATCCCCTCGTCGGCGGCCGCACAACCGGCATCGTGGGTCAGAAAAAACAGCGGTTCGCCACGAGCAAGCGGTCGAAATAACGAGCGCTCGTTAGCTGGGTTGTTTTAATCCTCATCGAGCATGGCTGTGCCTTTGCCGCCCAGCGCGATGGCGTGGGCGACGGCGTGCATGCGGCTATGCGCGATGGACACGAGAATTTCTTGAATTCCCTGGCTGACGACCAGGTCGCGAAAGCCGCCGCGCAGCCGCACGGTGGGTTTGCCACGCGAATCGTTTCGCAGTTCGATGTCGCGATAGGTCAGCCCCGGCTTGGGGCGAGCCCCCAAAAGTTGCAAAACGGCCTCTTTCGCCGCCCAACGGCCTGCGAACTCCTGGGTGGCGTGCCGCCGCGTCTGGCAGAAGCGAATCTCATTCATCGTGTACACGCGATTGATGAACAGCTCGCCATGCCGCTCGATCATTTTGCCGATCCGCAGGCATTCGATGATGCCCGAGCCGATTCCCAAAATGTTCACTGGGGTTTCTCCACCGCCGTGGGATCGGCCGCCGAACTCGTATGCGCATCGGTCGAAGGCACCGGTTCATTGAGCAATTCGAGCACGCGGTGGCGAGTGTCGTCGTCCAGCCAGGCCGAGCGGTGTCCCGCCGAAGTCGTGCCGAGCATTTCCAGCCGCATCGGGCCACAGCCAGATTGACAATGCATGAGCCGATACTGATCGGGCGGCGAACTTTCGCAACCGTACAAAGCAGCCAGCGCCGTCGCCTGCTGGGCCGTGAGTTTTCCGCTGCGCACCGGGCGATACCAACTCCGGCAGCGCGGGCAATACGCTTGCCGGGCGGCGAACCAAACCAGGCCCACGGCCGCGGCCGATTGCAGGGCCGCATCCAAGGCCCAACTGGCCCACACCCAGCCGCCGTGCAATCGCAGCGTAAACCACGCGCGGCCACGGTCGGCGGTTGAGCGCAAAAATTCTTCGAAGCTGGGATGCAATTCCGGAATTGCCGCCACCATGCCGCTGAGTTGATTCCCGCTGAGCTTGGCGGTGTATCCCTCCTCGATCTTGGCTTGCGTGATGTGATACCAAACAAAATGCTGGCCAGCCGCCAGGGCCAAGCTCAAGACCAGCGTCCCGCCCAGCAGCCACGGCCGCGAAGCAAGCCCCGCCGGCCGCATGGCCAACACGCAGCCGGCGCCCAGCACCAGCCCGGTGAGCAGCGGTAGCACGATCACGGGTGCAAACCGCTCGGCCAGCAGCACGCTGGCCCAGCACCAGATGGCAGTCCACGCAGCCGCGATCACCAGCCACACGACGATTTCAAACGGCCGCGCGCGGATGACCGGCCGGCTGGGCTCGGCACGATCTTGAGAGCACGCTTTTGCCTTGAACCAGCGAATCATACTTGGAACTTTGAAAGTGCAGGACGCGGAGGCCGGCAACGTTGGCTTCCATTCTAACGCGCGGCGCGCGGAGCCCGTCAGGCTTAAAGGCCGCAGGCCTTTTTGGCCCGCGCGAGCACGACCGCAGCTTTTTGCCGGGCCCGCTGGGCCCCGTCGGCCAGGATGTCGCGCACTTGCCGGGGATCGGCCGCCAGTGCCGTGCGGCGCTCGCGCGCGGGGCCGAAATAGCCCTCGGCCTTATCGGCCAGGGCCTGCTTGATCTGGCCGTAGCCGAATCCGCCGCGGCGATAGAGCGCGGCCATTTCCGCCCGCTCGCCCTCGTTGGCAAACAGCGAATAGAGTTGATATAGATGATCGCCTTCCGGCTCCTTGGGCTGGTCCATTGGCCGCGAGTCGGTGGTGATGCGCATGATTTTTTTGCGCATCGCCTTGGGCTCCTCGAAGACTTCGATCGTGTTGTTGTAGCTTTTGGACATTTTTTCGCCGTCCGTGCCGGGCACTTTGGCCGAAGATTCGAGGATCTTGGCCTTGGGCATCACGAACGTTTCGCCGAAGTGATGATTGAAGCTGGCCGCAATGTCGCGGCTGACCTCGATGTGCTGCACCTGGTCCTCGCCCACCGGCACGGTGTCGGCATCGTAGAGCAAAATATCGGCCGCCATCAGCACGGGATACGTGAACAGCCCCGCGTCGGCCGGCAGCCCGCGAGCCTTCTTGTCTTTGTACGCATGGCAGCGTTCGAGCAGTCCCATCGACGTGCCGGTCATCAGCAGCCACGCCAGCTCCGTCACTTCCGGCACGTCCGACTGCACAAAGAGCACGGCATGCTGCGGATCGAGCCCCAGGGCCAGCAGATCGAGCGCCGCATCGAGCGTGTACTCGCGCAGCAGCGCCGGCTCGCGCACGGTGGTCAGTGCGTGCAGGTCGGCGATGAAGTAGTAGGCCTCGCCGGCCGTTTGCAGCTCGATGTATTGCCGAATGGCGCCGAAATAATTGCCCCAATGGAAGCGCCCGGTTGGCTGAATGCCCGAAAGCACGCGCATGAACAGAACCCTTTTAAAGTGAACGACTCGTGGCTGGCGCTCTACCGCATTTTAATGGGCCGGCGGCCGGTCCACTTGCAGCGTTCCCACGACCTGGCTGACGCTGCCGGCGCCCAGAGCCGCAATCGCCTCAGGCAAGCCATCGAGAATCTGCATCGACACTTGCGGATTGTAAAAGTTCGCGGTGCCAATCTGCACGGCCGTGGCCCCGGCCACGATGAATTCCATCACATCGTCCAGCGTGGCGATGCCGCCGATACCGACCAGCGGCGTGTGGACTGCCGCAGCTACCTGGTAGACCGCACGCAGGGCAATCGGCTTGATCGCCGGGCCGCTCAGCCCGCCGACCGTGTTGCCCAGTAGCGGGCGGCGGCGGCGCCAGTCGATGGCCATGCCGGCGCAGGTATTGATCAGCGAAATGGCATCCGCTCCGCCGGCTTCGGCCGCCTTGGCGATCGATGCGATATCCGTGACATTCGGCGTGAGCTTGGCAATCACCGGCAGCGAGCAGCCGGACCGCACCCCGGCCACCAGCCGCTGGCACATCTGCGGATCGGTGCCAAAGTCGACGCCACCGGACACGTTGGGACACGAGATGTTCAATTCCAGGGCCGCCACGCCGGCCAGGCCATCCAGCCGCCGGCTGATTGCGAGAAACTCGTCGTGGTCGCGGCCGGCAATGCTGACGACGATTGCCGTCGGCAGACCGGCCAGGTAGGGCAAATGACCTTCGATGAAGGCTTCCAGCCCATCGTTATCCAGGCCGATGCTGTTGAGCATGCCGCCGGTGGTCTCGATCGTGCGCCAAGGGCGATTGCCGGCGCGTGGGTGCAGGGTGATCGTCTTGGGCAGGATCGCGCCCAGCCGGCCGAGATCGACGATACCGGCCATTTCGCGGGCATAGCCGAAGGTGCCGGATCCGACCATCACCGGGTTCTTCAGCCGTAGCCGCCCCAGTGACACTCCCAGTTGGACGTCGGCTGGTGGCACTGGCGACAACAGACCTGTTCTTGGCGGAGGGCGGTGAGCGGGCAATCGCGGCCGGAAGGCCTGCACTTGGCGTAAAGGCCGTGCGGCGGCGAGTAGATAGCAATGTATCGCCGCAGGCGTAAGCCGGCAACGACCAGCCGCCTGAGGCACGCCGGCGGGCATTACCCGTCGGCGTGCCGCTCGTTAGCCACTTATGGGCTAGATAATGCCGCCGTGAGTTCGATAGGGCGACAAGTGGCTGGGTTGATCCAGCAGCCACAGTCGCTCCCAATCTTCCAGCAGCATGCGGAGGTTTTCGGAGGTGTAGATCAACTGTTGCGAACGCCGGGTTGGATCGCCCGAGTAGGCCGGAACGAGGCAACCCGCCGTTGAGCTGAAACACACCGCCAAGACAACCGCACCCAGCAGCTTGCGCATGACTCAACTCCTCCGTGAGACGAGTCAGCGCACTGGCGCTCAAAGCGAGCGGCGCGCTCCCGTCGGGCGTCGCTGGCCTCGCGGCCAGCGGCGAACTTGAAGTATGTGTGTAGTGCGGAAATGGTTTCCAGGCGCGTCCATCCTTAGAGCGCCTTCAACGACTGCGACAAAACGAGCCCGGCCGGGCAAGTGAATACCGCCGCGAAAACTGGCCGAGCGCAAAACTGCAAAACGCGAAATTTGGGTCGCTAGGCTACCGCAGACTGCCGGCGGCGCCGAGAGCAAACGTGATCGATAGACTGGGGTTGCGCTGATTTTCTGCTAGCGATGGACTGCTATCCATCCCTCAGTCGATCCGCCAGCAGCCAGCGTTCGCCGAGCCACCACCGTGGCGAGCCAGCGTTACGCCGTCCCATGCTCGCCGGTTGCCGAAGCGGCCGATTCGGCCATCGATTCAGCTTGGGGCGCCGTGTCAGCCTCGCCGGTCATCCCCTGTTTCATGGCCGCGGCAGCTGCTTTACGCTCCAACTCCCGCACCCGTTCTTCCATTTCCTTGCCCGGCTTGAAGGTCACGACGTACTTCTCCGGTACGTAAACCTTGTCGCCAGTGCGTGGGTTTCGGGCCTTGCGGGCGGCACGTTTCTTCACCTCGAAGACGCCGAAGTTCCGCAGCTCGATCCGCTTGTCCTCTACAAGCGTTTCGACGATGGCATCGAAGGTCTTTTGAACGATTTCCTTCGTCTTGAGCTGCGTGAGTCCGATTTCCTCGGAGATGGTTTTGACAATCTCTTTTTTCGTCACGACTCGGCTCTCCTGATGGAACAGAGGTGGGCCTGCGGAGCCGTGTGCCCCGCCATCCTCTCGTCCGCCCAACTGCGCTCCAAGTGTAGGTGCCGTAAGAAGTAGTGTCAAGCGTATTCAATCATCAGCCGCTCTGCGGACCGGGCTGCTTCCTGCCCCCAGGCAAGAAAAACGGCCACGCATCCGAACCAGCGGCAGCGACGTAAATCTAAATTTCCAAAGAACTTGCAGAGATCAACCCAGCTTTGGCCCGCTTTTTTAGCCTCAACCTATTGCAACTCAATGCTTTGCAACATTTGAGGCGACTTGCAGTGCAGCTGGATAGCCGTCGGCGATTGATAGGCAACCGCCTGTGGCGTGCCACGATCATCGGCCGCTTCGGCCCGCACACTTTAACGAATCGGAAAATTCGATTCGCCAGGCACAATCGGATCAAATGAAATCCGGACCGCTGTCAAATGCGGATCACTTTCAGCTGTTCGACGATCCGCTCCAGCGGCACGAGATTGCCCTTCCCGCTGCCTGGGCAGACTTCGCACGTCTGCTGCCATGCTTCCGGCGTTTTCAGATTCGAGTGCCAGAAGGGCCACGTCCGGCACTGCCGGGGGCGGTCTTCGTAGACCGTGCATTTGCGAGCCTGGTTATCGAAGAAGACGCAGTCGCCATTGGGATATTCGACCAGGCTCAACCGCGCCCCGACGCGGCGGACATATTGCCGCTCGAACTCCTCGTCGCTTAAGTCCAGGCGTTTGGCCAGCGCGGCGATTTCATCCCGGTTGACCCACACATAGCCGGGCGCGCCCGTGCAGCAGTTGCCGCACTGCGTGCATTTGAAACGCAGTCCATCGCCATACCACGGTTCGCCCGCCATCATGCACTCCCCAAAAAAGCCGCGACCGGCTGGTCGCGGTGCGCGACCAAGTGGCCGGCATTATAGCTGATGACTGCCAGCAGTACCTGCTGCTTTCGCGTTCAAACCTCCCTCTCCCACAAGGGGCGAGGGGAGAAAGAGATGCCGCTGGAGCGGCCGGCTAGCCGCCAATTTGGAACATGGGGCGCGTGGGGCGGAGGAAGTGGTCGCTGTTGATGCCGTGGCCGGCACGCTTGGCGGCAACGCAGACACGGACTTGATCAATGATTGCCGCGTCGTCGGCTCCGCCGCGGAGCAGGGGGCGCAGGTCCCATTCTTCCGTCGAGAAGAGGCAGTTGCGAAGCTGGCCTTCGGCCGTCAGCCGCAAACGGTTGCAATCGCCGCAGAAGGGCTCGGTCACCGGGTTGATGAAGCCGACCGTGCCCGATCCGTCGGCCAAGCGAAAATCGGTGGCCGGCTGGCTGGGGTTGCTCACCGGCAGCGGGTCGAGGCGGCCTAGCTCCGCTTCGAGCATGCTGAGGATCTCGGCCCCGGAGAGGACCTGCGAATTGTCCCAAGCGTGGTCCGCATCCAGAGGCATGAACTCGATGAACCGCAGTTCCAACCCGCGCTGGAGGCTGTAGCGCGCCAGCGGCACAACTTCGGTTTCGGTCATGCCGCGAATGGCCACGGCGTTGAGGCGAATCTTTTGAAAGCCGGCCTGGCGGGCTGCTTCGATGCCTGCGAGCACGCGATCCAGTCCGGGCCGGCGGGCGATCCGCAGAAAGGTGGCCGCATCGAGCGTGTCCAGGCTGATATTCAGCCGGTGCAGGCCGGCGGCTTTGAGCTGGGCGGCTTGTTCGGCGAGCAGAATGCCATTGGTGGTCAGCGCCACGTCGTCGATGCCCGGTATGGCCACCAGCCTCTGAATCAGTTGGCCGAGATTGGGCCGCACCAGTGGCTCGCCGCCGGTCAGCCGCAGCTTGCGGACGCCGAGCGTCGCCGCGATGCGCACGAAGCGCTCGATCTCGTCGAAGGTGAGCAGGTCCTCGCGCCGAGCGAACTCGACGTTGTCGGCCGGCATGCAATAAAAGCAGCGAATGTTGCAGCGGTCGGTGACGCTGATGCGCAGATCGCTGTGTACGCGGCCGAAGGTATCCAGCAGTGGCAGGGAGACGGGCATGGTCAGTGCGGCTCCCGGCCGGAGGTGGACCGCGGCGCGTCGAGGCCGGGATGGACCCAGTCGGTTTGGCCATCGGACCAGACTTCTTTTTTCCAGATGGGCACGACTTGCTTGATCGTATCGATCAGCCAGCGGCCGGCTTCGAAGGCTTCGGCACGATGCGGGCAGCTGACCGCCACGGCCACGCTCACTTCGCCCAGCTCCAGACTTCCCAACCGATGCATCACGGCACAGCCGACCAGCGGCCAGCGGCTCCGAGCTTCGGCCACCAATTCGGCAAGTTTCTTGCCAGCCATCGGTTCGTAAGCTTCGTACTCGAGCCGCGTGGTTTGCCGATCGCCAGTCATTTCGCGGACCGTGCCGAGGAATAAGAGCACGGCGCCGGCAGCCGGGGAGCTGACGCGGGCGAGCAGGGCTTGGGGGTCGATGGGGTTCGTGGTGAGTTCGATCATGGGAAGTTGACGAGCCCCCCACGGACCGCAGTCCGTGGGCTTGGTATGCGCGCTGCGGGCGCGACTAATCTCTATTTTATCCGCCGCTGACGGGGGGAATACCGGCAATCTCGGCTTCCGGCGGAATCGGCGTGCGGTCGGTGACGTAATCGGAGGCGATGGCGAACATCAGATGCGGCACCAGCGGCGCGAGCGCGGGAAAGGCGGCTGCCAGTTGCTTGCGCAAATCGCCGATCGTGGCCGGCTCGGCCATGGCCAGCTCGACCTCCGAGTGGCCGGCCAGATCGCGAGCAGCGGCAAACAGCCGGCAGCGGACAATCATGTGACGAACAGTTCTTGGGGCCGGGCCGTCAGCAGGCTGGCGACCTCGGGCATCAGCCCATAGGCCAGGGCCAGCAGCTTGATCGGGTGCACGGTGGGTTTACCGGTGCCTTGTTCCATTTGCATTTTGCAGGCGCTGCACTCGGTGGTGCCGGCCTGTACCGGGGACTCGCGCAGGCTCGAGATCAGCGGCCAGCCGGCGCGGAGGCTGTTGCGGTAGTTGCGTTTTTTGAGTCCGAACGTGCCGGCCATGCCGGAGCAGCCGCGCTCGATGCGCTGCACAACCAGGGCGGGAATCAACCGCAGCAGGCTCTCGCCCGGCGAGCCGACTTCGAGGGCTTTCATGTGGCAGGGCATGTGATAGGCCAGCGCGGCGTTGACCGGCTTCATGTCCAGTTGCAGCTTGCCCACCTGGTGCAGGTTCCAGAGATAGGTGCAGGCTTCGATCGTGTTTTCGGCCACCAGCCGAGCATCGTCGTCATCGAGCAGCGTCGGGTATTCGAGCTTGAGGCACAAGGCGGCCGACGGCTCGCTGGTGACGATCGTGAATCCCTGCCGCACCGCTTCGGCCAGTAGCTCGACATTCTGCCGGGCGACGGGTCGGGCGCGTTCGACCGCGCCGACGCTGAGCATGGCCATGCCGGATTGCGTTTGTCCCGAGGGAACATACACGGCCACGCCGTTGTGTTCGAGCACGGCCACGAGCGCTTCGCCCAATTGCGGATCGTGAAAGTTCGCATACGTGTCGACAAAGTACAGCACCTTGCGGCCGCTGCGGCGGGTGGCCCGCGTGAGTCGGCGGCGGTGCGCGCGGCGGATAAAACTGCGCGCGGCAAACCGCGGCAGCTTGCGGGCCTGGGCCAGCCCGATCATTTTTTCCAACAGCCAGCGGGCCTGGCGATTGCCGATGGCCCAATTGGCCAGCGGCCCCAGCAGAGAGCCGAGCCCACTGAAGAAGTCCAGCCGCGTCAGCACCCAGTCGCCCAGGCGCAGGCCGTCGTTGGCCACGAAGCCGGCCTTGGCCTCAAGCATGAGCTTGGGGATGTCGACGCTGGCGGGGCATTCGAGCCGGCACATCTGGCAGTTGACGCACAGGTCGGCAACGGCCTTGAATTCGGCCTGCTTGAGCGAGTTGGGATCCAACTGGCCGTTGAACAGGCCGCGCATCATGTTGGCTTTGGCGCGGGGCGAAGCCTCTTCGGCCGGAGCAAAGCGGAAGATCGGACACATTCGCGTGCCCGACTCTTGCGAGCGGCAGGCCCCGCAGCCATTGCAGCTGCGGGCCATCTGTTCGACTTCCGTCTGCGTCCAATTCAAGTGCAACTCAACGAGTTGCCGCGGCGTCTCGCCGCCGGCGGCTGGCTCGGCGGGCGCTGGAGCCGGCACTTCAGCGGCGGGCCGCAAATTGCGCGTCAGCAAATAGGGATCCTGGCCGACGACCTTGCCCGGGTTGAGAATGTTGGCGGGGTCGAAGATGCGCTTGATCTGTGTAAAGACCTGGGCCAGCTCGCCATATTGGCGCGGGATGAATGCGGTGCGGCTGAGACCCGCGGCATGTTCGCCGCTGATGGTGCCGCCCACCTGGAGCACGGCCTCGTACAGATCGCCGGCCAGCAGTTCCATCAATCGCACGTGGGCCGGATCGCCGAGGTCGAGAAACGGCCGCAGGTGGATCTGGCCGTGGCCGGCATGCGCGTAGAGCGTGGCAGTGACCTGGTGGCGCTTGAGCACGTTTTGCATTTCCACCAGGAAGCGCGTGAGCGTCTCGGGCGGAACCGCAAAATCTTCGACAAAGGGCAAGGCCCGCGTGCAACCTTTGAGCCGATAGAGCGTGGGCACGACTTTGCGCGACAACTGCTCGAACAACAGCATCTCTTCGCCGCCGGCCGACTGGCGGGCATCGAAGGCGAGCCGCTTTTTGCCGCGCACGCGCTCGACGGCCAGCCGCAGCCGGTCGCGCACGTCGATCGAGTCGTCGCCATCCATTTCGATGCACAACACCGCTTCGGCGGCCGGCGGAATCAAAGGCTCGAACCGTGCATCGGTCTCGCGGGCCAGGCTCAAGTGGCGGCGATCCATCAGGTCGCAAGCCACCGGCCGAAACGGCATGATCTCCTGCACGGCGCGCGCCGCGTTTTCCAAGCTCTCGAACGACAACAGGCCGAGCGCCCGATAGCGCGACAGCGACTGCGTGGCCACCGTGATCTCGGTAAACAGCGCGAGCGTGCCTTCCGAGCCGGTCAGTAAGCGTGCTACGTCCAAGCTCGACGGCGTGTATACGTCCGCCAGGTTGTAACCAAAACGATTCACCAGGCTCTTGGGCTGATGGCGGGCGATCAGGTCTTGGTGACGCGAAAGCACGTCGGCCAGTTGGTTGATGAGCTGACGCTTGTGCGGGTCGGGATCGTGGCTCACGCCGCCGACCAGCGGCTCCTGGCCGAACTCCATGACGCTGGCGTCGGCGAGCACGGCCCGCAACTTGCGGACATGCCGCCGCGTCGAGCCGTATTTCAGCCAATGGCTGCCCGAGCCATCGACGGCCACGACGCTGCCCATCGTGGTCACGGCGCTGGTGGCCGGATCGGGGCCAAAAGTCCGCCCGCGCGATCGCAAGTAGGCGTTCAGCCGCTCGTGAACGACGCCGGGCTGCACGCGGACCGACTCGTGGTCGTCGTGCAGAATGCGGCGGAAATGGCTGGAGAAGTCGAGCACCAGACCCGGTCCCAACGATTCGCCGGCCAGGCCGGTGCCGGCTCCGCGAGCGTGAATGGGAATGTGCTGGGCGGCCGCGTACTGAACGCAGGCCGCGACGTCGGCCGTGTTCTTGGGCCGCACCATGCCCAACGGCTTGATCTGGTAGACACTGGCGTCGCTGGCGTACATCTGCAGAAACACGTCGTCGCAGCGCACGTCGCCGCTAATGAGTCCGCGCAGATCCTCCTGCACTCGTGCTTGTTGCGGTTCCATGGGACTTCACCCACCGCCTGGGTGCGGGTTGCCGGCGTGCGCGCTACCGGTCGCCTGGGGATTGCCGGGCGACGAACCCAACCTGGCCGCCTGCTGACGATAGCGCTCGTGCGTTTCCAGCTCGAACGCGCCGTGGTCCTGCATGTGTTCCACGCCCCGGTATTGGGCGTGGCAGCGGTAACATGTCAGATTATCGCCCACCACGACGTATAGCAGCACGTCGATCAAGGCCGTGGCGAACAAGATGCCGAAGGTCAGGTAGACGTGGTAAAAACCCCAACTGATGCAACTGGCCGCGAAGCCGATGACCACGATCGCCACGCCCAGCCGCTGCGGAAAATCCTTGCGGACAAACAGCTCGGTGCTGGGACACACCACGCAGCGGTGAATCTGGCCGGCGGACACCGCACCGGCGGGAACCGCCAACCGGGCGCCGCAGGCTGGACAGGCAATCTCGCTCGCCTGGGGATCAAGCTCCACGGCCACGGAGGCATTGCAAGCCGGGCAGGAAAAAGTCACGTTCATTGAAATCGAAGCGCGCCGGTGAAGGCGCGATTAGCGGATCACGAAAAGATGGGAGTCGGTAGCGGAATTCGTGAGAATTCCGAAGCGGAGCGGATAAGGCCGTTGGAAGTCTCACGACTTCCGCAAAGCCGTCGGAAGTCTCACGACTTCCGCTACGGGACACCTCCATCATAGGGGAAAATGACCCTCTTGCGACAGTAGCTGGGCCGTTAGTTCGCCGAGAAAAGCGGCAATTACGCCCACATAAAGGATGCCTGTCGCGCTCTGCGTATTCGGAATTTTCAGCGTTTGCCATGTCATCCATGCGACCAGCAGCATGCCGACAACGCCGGCCAGCCAGCGCAGGGCGAGCATCAGCCACCAGCGCAACTCGGGCGGCGGCGCAGAGGCCAATTCCAGCCCCAGGCCCCAGCCGCTGAGCATCGCCCGCACGAGCACGGCCGCAGCCACCAGCAGCGTCAGCCGCTGCAAGGGGGCCAGCCGCATGCCCGGCGAGTTGAGATACCAGTGTCCTAAAAGCATGGCAGCCATGGTTGAACCCAAAAGCAAGCCTTCACCGATCGGGTCTAACCATACGAGCGCAGCGGCAGCCGTGCTGTTACTGGAATTATCGAACAATCCGGCATCGAGCCACGCACCGGCCAGGCAGAGGCCGGAAACCACGATCAGCGCGGCCATGCCGGGCTTGGGTGCTTCGTACAACCAGCAGACCGAGCCGACGTAGCTGGCGACGGCGGCCGCCAGGGCGGGCCAGAGTCGCAGGCCCGTGTCGGGCGGTGCTCCGGCCGCAATCAACGCGGCCAGCACGTTGAGGCCCAGCAGCACGTAGAGGTTGTTGCGGTAGTAGCCGCTGGTCACCAGGCGTGGGCTGACCAGCAGCATCGACAATGCCAGGCCAAACCCCAAACGCAGAATGAATTCGCTCAGCACCAGCACGGGCGATTGGCCTCCGGTTCGACCGAGAAATAACTTCTCGGCGACCCCTCTCCCCTTGCGGGAGAGGTTCGGGTGAGGGGTCGGAAAAAAGTGAAGTTATTTTCGGTCGAACACTACCGTCGATCGCCGTAGATCAAGGTCATGATTTCCGAGCGGCTGGAGAGGTTGCTCTTGAAGATGCCGCGCATGGCCGAAGTCACGCAGATGCTGCCCGGCTTACGGATGCCGCGGATGGTCATGCACGAGTGCGAGGCTTCGATCACCACGGCCACGCCCTTGGCTTCGAGTTCTTCGACCAGCAGGTCGGCGATGGTTTCGGTCATGCGCTCCTGCACCTGCGGCCGCCGAGCGACAACTTCGACGACGCGGGCCAGCTTGCTCAGCCCGATCACGCGGCCGGCCGGCAAATAGCCGATATGCGCCCGACCGATGAACGGCAGCATGTGGTGTTCGCACATGCTGTTGAAACTGATATCGCGAACCAGCACGACTTCGTCATACTTTTCGGTGAAAAACTTGCGCAGGTGCTGGCGCGGATCGTCGTGCAGGCCGCTGAACAGCTCGGCATACATGCGGGCCACGCGGGCGGGGGTTTCCTGCAAACCCTCGCGGTCGGGATCTTCACCGACGGCTGCCAGGATTTCGCGGACGGCCCGCTTGATCCGCTCTTGGTCGACCTCGGTGGCCGGCGGCATGCAGCCCGGCTGGCCGTCGGCATCCACTTCACCGGCTAAACTTCCGGACATTTCGGGAACATCGGGCATGAACAAAAGACCTTTTTACGGACGCACGGGCGCACTTGGATCCGAGAACTGGATCTTAGGATGCCGCGCTGCCGGCGGTCAAGGAAGGGCGTGGGCATAGACTGCTCAGTGGTTCCTTGGTGGTTTTAATTGACGCTTGCTATCGGTCGCGCTTTTCCGGGGAGACGTGGCCCTTGCCGTCCGCTTGCGTTCGACCTCTGCCGCACGCCGGACTGGCGCCGTAGCGGAGAATTTGTCCATCGCGTCTTCGAGCTTATCCACGGTGGCGGCGTTCGGAGCATGTTTTCCCGATTCCAACCGGCTAATCGTCTCCGCTCTTACATCAGCCAATTCGGAGAGCTGTTGCTGAGTGAGCCCAAGCTTTTGCCGGCGCTCGATCAGCTTCCGGGCAAGCACAACTTGCAACGTTTCGCGGGCCGGGCGATTTCCCGCCGCGTCGGCAGGTGGAAGGGGCGGGTATCCGGTCGCGTCGCCTCGATTGGCAATTCCCGTCAGTAGCTTTTCGTATTCGGCTCGAGGCAGAATGACAAACTCCTCACCGTGGATTTCGATTGTAGTTGCATGCGCCATATTGGCCGGTCCAGTGCTTCGGTTACTCGTAGATATCCTTCCGATGACCAATTGCTTCCACGACGATTGTTTCGCCCACGACGCGGAAGATGATCCGATAGTCGCCAGTTCGCATGCGAAAAAGGCCTTCTAGTTCGCCAGTCAACCGTTTGGCGCCGCTCACCTTCGGCCAGTTTTTCAGTCGGTCAAGCAGTCTCCAGACTCGGGCAACCATTCTTGTAGGCAGCTTTTCCAGTTGATCCTGGGCTAGCGGCGAAACGGTGACATGCATCTCTGCATACTAAAATGGTTGAGGTATTTGTCAACATAATGATTATTTTGCCATGCGGATGCCCAGGCGGAACTCATTCGATGGTCCGGGCATGAACGATGCCGACGCATTGACTTCGCATCCGCCGCGCGTGGCGCACTCTACGCAGGCGGAGCCGCAACTCGTGCTGGCCCGCAACGGAGCGTGCTTAGCCGCCCATCATGGGGAACATCTGCCGCATCATGGTAATGGCGGCCGGGCCGACGAGCACCACGAAGATGCCGGGGAAGATGAAGATCACGAGCGGAAAGATGAGTTTTACGGCCGTCTTGGCCGCTTTTTCCTCGGCCAACTGCCGCCGGCGGGTACGCATGGCGTCGCTTTGCACGCGCAGCGCCTGGGCAATGCTCGAACCGAACTTATCGGCCTGGATCAGGATCGAAGCCAGGCTGCGCAGATCTTCCACGCCCGAGCGGATGCCCAATTCGTGCAGGACTTCGGCGCGGGGCCGGCCCATTTGCAGTTGAAAATTCGCCAGCGAAAACTCTTCGCAGATGACCTTATATGTCCGCTTCATCTCGTCCGAAACCTTGCGCATGGCCTGGTCCAGGCCCAAGCCGGCCTCGACGCACACGACCATCAGGTCCAACGCATCGGGCAGGCCGAGGAAAATGGCCTGCTTGCGTTGGCTGATGAGGAAGGCCAGCACCAACTCGGGCAGATAAAACAAGCCGCCGGCGAAGAGGATGCAGTTGAAAATCGCCTTCTGAGTGTATTGGCCGATCACGAGCACCGTGATGCCGCTGAGAAACAAGCCGGTGATTAGGCCGGCGATTTTCAAACCGAGAAACATCGACGAGGCGGCTTCACTGCGGAAGCCGGCATTGGCCAGCCGCATCTTCAGCTTGTTCAGCTCCAGTTCGTTCTTCGGCTGCAGCGGTTTGGCCAACGCCGGCGAAGCCTTGGCCAACACGCGGGTCACGGCGTCCGATTTCTTGATGGCCGGATCGTCGCCGCCGTTTTGACGCTTGCGCCGCAGCGCGGGATTCTTGATCTCGTCGAGCCGCTCGACGGCGCGGGGCTTGCGCGTGGCAATCATGTCCATCAAAAACCAGGCCACCAGCGCAATCAGCCCGAACACGGCCAGCGGCATCAGGTCTTCGAAATTGAACAGTTCGGATGCAAACACGGCTACTAGACCTTGATGTTGATGATTTTGCGGATGAGCAGCGCCCCGAGCAACTGCATAACGATCGCGCCGGCCAGCATTTTCTTGCCTGCCGGATCGGTGAACAGCAGGCTGATGTAGCCGGGATTCATCCGATAAACGACCAGGAACAACACGGGAGGCAGGGCCAACAGGACGATGCCCGACAACCGGCCTTCACCGGTGAGGGCGGCGATCTGGCCGTAGATTTTGAATCGTTCGCGGACCAGGTAGCCGATCTTGTCGAGGATTTCGGCCAGGTCGCCACCCGTCTGCCGCTGCAGAATGACGGCCGTCGAAAAGAATTTGACGTCCAGGTTGGGCACGCGGTTGGTCATGGAGTCGAGCGCCTCTTCCAAGGGGATGCCCAGGTTTTGCTCCTCGAACACGCGGCCGAACTCGGTCGAGATCGGCGGCAACAATTCCGTCTGCACCAGGTCGAAGCCGGCGGCCAGGCTGTGTCCGGACCGCAAGGCGCGGCTGATCAGCTCCAGTGCGTCGGGCATTTGGGCGCCGAACTTCTTCAAGCGCCGCTTGCGCCGCCACATGAGCCACAGCAGCGGCAGCGCGCCGAAGGCGATCCCGCCCAGTGGCGCCACCGCCAGCAGCGGCCCGGCAAAGGCCGTGATGCCAAAACCGCCCAGCGCCATGCAGCCCGAAATCGTCAGGAACCGCGACGGCGTGAGCGTCGTGTCGGCCTGTTCGAACAGCATGCGGGTCCGGCCGAAGCGTTCCAGCAGGGCTACGAAGATGCCCGCCGTCGCGTCCAGCGGCTGCGACAGGACGCTTTGCGTCACCAGCGGGTCGCCTTTGGCGCCCTTGGCGCTAGTCAGAACCGCGAGACGATCTTCGACTTTAGTATCCGATTCGCCACGGTAAAACATCGAGGCCGCGCCCACGAGCGCAGCCACGGCCCCAAACGCGGCGATCGAGATCAGCAAAGGACTCATAGCACTCTTCCCTACTTTTCACTTTTCACTTTTCACTTTGCACGCTTCACTTCCTAGCAGGTCATCATCACGCGCTGCCGGAAGGCGCTGGCCGGCAGGCGCACGCCGGCCGATTCCAGCCGGTCCATGAACTTGGGCCGGATGCCGGTGGACTCGAAGCGGCCATGCGCGCGGCCGTTTTCGTCGACGCCCATCTGCACGAACTTGTAAATGTCCTGCATGATGATCGTGTCCTGCTCCATGCCGCAGATCTCGGTGATGTGCGTGATCTTGCGCGGCCCGCCTTGCAGGCGGTTGGCCTGAATGATCAGGTTCACGGCGCTGGCGACCTGGTGCCGCATGGCTTTCAGCGGCAGGTCGAAGCCGGACATCGTGATCATGGTTTCGATGCGCGCCAGGGCGTCGCGCGGGGTGTTGGCGTGCAGCGTGGTCATCGAGCCTTCGTGGCCAGTGTTCATGGCTTGCAGCATGTCCAGGGTTTCCGGGCCGCGGCATTCGCCGATGATCACGCGCTCGGGCCGCATGCGCAGCGCATTGCGCACCAGGTCGGTGGCGGTGACGGCGCCTTTGCCTTCGATATTCGCCGGCCGCGTTTCCAGCCGGACCACGTGCTCCTGCTGGAGCTGCAATTCGGCCGCGTCCTCGATCGTGACGATGCGGTCCGAATTGGCGATAAAGCTCGACAGCGTGTTGAGCAGCGTGGTCTTGCCCGAACCCGTGCCGCCGGAGATCACGATGTTCAGCCGGGCCTTGATCGCCCCTTCCAGCAGCATCACCATTTCCGGGGTGAAGGCCTTGTAATTGAGCAGGTCTTCGAGCTTCAGCGGGTTCGAGCCGAAGCGGCGAATGGACATCGCGGCACCGTCCAGCGCCAGCGGCGGGATGATGGCGTTCACGCGCGAACCGTCGGCCAGGCGGGCGTCGACCATCGGGCAGACTTCGTCCACGCGCCGGCCGACGCGCGACACGATGCGATCGATGATCTGCATCAAGTGCCCGTTGTCGCGAAAGCAGACGCTCGTCTTTTCGAGCTTGCCGCGGCGCTCGACGTACACCTGCTTGGGGCCGTTGATCAGAATATCGCTGATGCTGGGATCCTTGAGCAGCATTTCCAGCGGGCCCAGGCCGAAGGTCTCGTCGAGCACTTCCTCGACCAGGCGCTCGCGCTCGTTGCGGTTGAGCAGCGTGTCTTCGGCATCGCTCAAATGCTCGACGACGGCGCGGATCTCGCGCCGCAGAACGTCGCCTTCCAATTCGCCGACGCGGTTCAGGTCGAGCTTGTCGACCAGCTTGCTGTGGATGCGCCGCTTCAGTTCTTCGAAGTCGGTCTCCGGGCTTTTCTCGCCGGGACGTCCCAGGGTGCTCAGGGCTTTGGCCATAGTTGCGTCGCGATGGTTGGGGAGGAATGAATCGGGTGGCGCCGAGGGGGACTCGGAGCTCGCGTTGGCGGGGGGCCTGGGCGTCTGGCTCGGCAATTCGCCCAGAAAAGCATAGCTCACGCTCGCGAGCGGAGCGGCAAAAGTAGTAGGCACACTCCGTGTGCCGTAACCGCGCGCGAAAAAATGCTCGCTTTGAAAGCGGATTGGTAGCGAGCGACGGCACATGGAGTGTGCCTGCTACTTTACGTGCCGGTTGGCCCCGGACTGCTACTTCCGGGTGGGCCAGAAGCTCAACAGGCGGCCTTTGGCGGGCTTGGCAGCCTCGGGCTCTTTGGTCTCGGCCGTGTTGTCGCCGTTCAAGGCGCCAGCCAGACCGATGATCGACTGCGTAATCGCCGCCTTGGGAGCTTGCTCGATCAGCGGCACGCCGTTGTTGCGGACCTCGACCATCGTGCGGTAATCGTTCGGCAACTGCCAGAAAATCTCGCGGCCGATCGTGTCCTGGGCTTTTTTCAAGCTGATATTGCCCACGTCCAGGCCCACGCGATTGCAGACGATCTTGACCTTGTCCGCAAGACCGTTGTCGGCGGCGTCCTTCATTTCGTTGAAGCTCACCATCAGCCGCACCACGTTGCGCAGGCACGGCAGGTCGAGCTGCGTGACCAGCAGCACGTGGTTGGCCATTTGCAGGGCCAGCAAGTCCAGCGGCGTGTAGGCCTTGGACAAGTCGAGCACCAGGTGGCTGAACGTGGCTTTGAGCAGACCGATGACGCGCTGCAGATCATCGACCGTGATGAGCTGCATGTCTTCCATGTGTACCGGCCGGGGCAACAGGAACAATCCGGACGAATGCTTGGTGAGCGACCGCTTGAGCAGGTTGAAGTCGAGGCGCGAAACGTTTTGGGCCACGTCCACCAGCGAATAATCGGGGATCGTGTCCAGGAACACGTCGGCGTCGCCCAGGCACAGGTCCAGATCCACTAGCGCCACTGAATTCTTTTCGTCTTTGGCCAGGATGCAACCCAGGTTCACGGCCAGGCTGGTGGTGCCCACGCCGCCGGTGGCGCCGGCCACGGCAATCACCGTGCTGCCGCGGCTGCGTTGTTCGCCCTTGCCATAGCGGCGTTCGCCGATGCGGCCCAGGGCATCCAGCAATTCTTGCAACCGCAGGGGCTGCGGCAGGAATTCCTTGACGCCGGCCCGCATGGCTCGCAGGATCAGCTTGCCGTCGGTCGAGGCGCTGATTACCAGGATGCTGCACTCGGGCGAAGACTGGTTCAGCTTTTCGACCAGCTCCAGGGCCTTTTCCGGATTTGCATCCAGGCTCACCAGCCCGATGTCGGGCTTGGTCTGGGCCACGACGTCGGCGAAGAACTCGTAACGCGAGCACTCGGCCTCGAGCCACACCATCTCGAGTCCCAATAGCATCGATTTCAACGAATCCCGCGTGGAATCGTTGGGATCGACCATCGCCAGGCGTAGTACGTTGCTCATGTTTAGTTGCCACGCTGGATCGCTGGCTGCCAGGCATCAGGCGATGGCGGGCAGTCGCGGATCGTGATCACGTTGTCGTCGTCTGCGTTGCGTATTCGAGACCGCCAGTCGGCTCGGCCACGCAACGCGACTACAAAAAACACCTGTCTACTGTACGACATCGTAACCAAGCGGGCCGATGAATCCGGCCGGCGCTAGACTTTTTGCAGCACCTTTGTCGCTGGGACTTTGCTGCACAGAGCGATTATCCGGATTGTTCCGGTCATAGCCGACGCTGGCCGCCGGCTGACTGGACAAGCGGGGCCCGGCCGCTCGCGACGAAGGTGACGATTGTGCCGACGCGCGGCCGTAATAATCGGTCGAGTTCGGCGATGGCATGGTCGAGCTGTTGTCGAACGTCGGCGGCAGCGGAGCCGCGGGACCGGGGCCTGCCGGCGGCGGTCCGATATTCTCGCCCTGCGGAGCCGGCCCCATGATCGTGCCCTGCGGCGGCAACATCGAACCCTGGCGCGGCATCATGCCCGGCTGCGGCATCATATATCCGCGCTGCGGCATCACGCCGGGTTCGGGCACCACGGCCGAGGCGGCCGGGCTGCCGGCGGGGGCACTGGCCTGCGCGGCACCGGCCGGCCAAGGCTGCGCGCCCGGGTTGCACAGGTTCGGCACTTCCATATAGCCCTTCAGATAGAACTCCGCGTCGGTCGGCGAATTCGTGTTCGAGCCGGGGCCGCAAGGCGGCACTTCGTGCGGATCCATGGCTTCGATCAGTTGCGGCGTGACCAGGATCAGCAGCTCGACCTCGTTCATCTGTTCCGTGTTCTTGCGAAACAGCACGCCGATGTAGGGCATGTCCATCACCCACGGGATGCCGGTCTTCGTGCTTTCAATGCGGTTTTGCACCAGGCCGGCGATGGCCAGCGTCTGGCCGGGCCGCATTTCCACGCCCGTATCGATTTCGCGCACCACCAGGGCCGGCACGTTGGTGCCGTTGATCGGCACGCTGAGGCTCGTGTCGATCTCGCTGATCGACGGCCGCACTTCCAAGCGAATCGCGCCGTTGCCGAGCACGATGGGCACGAAATCGACCTGCGTGCCGTACGGCTTGTACTGAATGGAAATCGTTCCCAAGCTCTGCGGAATCGGCACCGGAATCTGCCCGCCCACGTTGAAATACGCCGGCCGGCCGCTGACGGTCACCAGGTTCGGTTCGGCCAGCACGCGGGCCAGCCCATCGGTGCGCAGCGCGTTCAGAAAGCCGAAGAACTCGCTGCCGTGGCTCACGACGCCGAACGACAGGCTTTCGGCGCCGCCGGTAACGGCCGTGGCTAGCGGCACGGTGCTGATCGGCACCTGCGCCATCTTCAGCAGGCCCGAGGGGCCTGAGGCCATGAAGGCGCCGTTGCTGGCCAGGTCGGCGAAATCCACACCCAGGGTTCGCAGCTTGCTGCGCGAAACTTCCATCACTCGCACTTGCAACAGCACCTGCTGCACGCCGCCGACCACAATCTGGTTGTGGACCTTGGGATAGAAATCTTCCGCGATATCGATGATCTGGTTCACTTGCGTGGCATCGTCGACATTGCCGGAGATGATCACGCTGTTGGGCAGCGGCATCACCTTGAGCGAAGCATTGGGGAATTGCGAGCGGAGCATCATCGCCAGTTCGCGGGCATCGCCGATGACCATCACGTCGAGCGTGTAAATCTTGCCCGACGCGCCCCACAGATTGACTTGCGTGACGCCGGTCTTCTTCGCCGACACTTGCACTTCGTTGGGCGAGAGCGGCGTGATTGACAAAATATCCGGATTGTTGACGGCCAGCTTGGGGATCGACTCGTCCAAAGTCACCAGCCGGCTCGTATTGACGATCATCTCCATACGCTCATTGGGCGATTGGAGGCGATGCACCGGGGGCTGAGCCGCGGATTGCTGGATAGGGCCGTTTTGGACCGGGCCGGACTGATTAGCCGGTGCCGGAGCTGGAGCAGCGGGCTGATCGGTGGCCGGCCCGCGCAGGGCGGGCGCCGGAGTCGGCGCGTCGGGCTGCTGGCCCGGTGCGAGCGCGGGCGTACACAGCATCAGGCCCAGTGGGATGGCCATCCCATGCAGCCAGTCGAGAGAAAACCGCTGCCATCGGCTTAAGATCAGCATCCTTGCACTTCCTTGCACTGTCAGCGTTGGGTCGAACGAAGCAAAAAGTGAACAGTGAACAGTGAAGAGTGAAAAGTAACGAGCGCATCACGCGCTTTTTCACTCTCCGCTACCGATCACTTTCAGCCTTACATTTTTCACTTTTCACTTTCCACTTTTCATTTCCTTACGGTCCTGTCTTGTCGGTCGACGAACCGCCGATCGGCTCTTTGGGCTCGTCAACCACGGGCGGCGGATTGCTGCCGGGCTGGTTGCCCGCCGACGTGTCGGGGGCTGCCGTATCGCTCACCGGCACGCCGTCTTCGAAGTCGACTTCGCGGCGAACGTCGCCTTCGAGAATGAGCATCTTGAACACGTCCTTGGCGGACTGCTCGGCCACCGGTGTGGGTGCGGCCGCGGCATCAGGCACCGAACCGCTGCTCACGGGCGACGTGGTCCCGGCCGGATCCGACTGCTTGGGAGGACCCGCCAGGGCCGTCAGCGGATTGCTCGAATGGTTCTCGTCCTTGCCGGGTTGGCCGCTCGTCCCGGCGCCTAGGTCGGCGAATGATTTGGGCGTGGTTTCCGCGTCTTCTTCGTCGTTGGCGCTACGCATCGCCAACCGCACGGTGCCCAGCTCCGTAGCCAGCATCACCAGCTCGCCCTGCGCGGGCGTGACCAGCAGCGAGACGGTCTTGGCCGCGACCGTGGCCGCGCCGTCCACGTCGCGACGAAACACGTCGTCTACGGCAAACACCTTGATGTGCTGCAAAAACGTCTGTGTCGTGGTCTTCGTGATTCCGCGGCTGGGATTTTCCTGCAAGTGTACCAGCACGTCGACGCGGTCGCCTGGCTTGATCAGGCTGGCGGCCCCGCTCACGGCGTCCACGCGGATCGAAACCACGCGGAAGCCCTTGGGAATCATGTCCGTGGGGCTGGCGCTGCTTTCACCTTTGCCCAATAGCTTGGGCTCGATGATCGGCTCGCCGGGAAAAATGATCGACCGGGTCCGGCGGTTCTCGGTGTCTTCCAGCTTGGTAATGGCCCCGGGCGGAACCTTGTCCGTGGGCCAGGCTTCGAGCTTGAGCACTTCGGGCTTGAGCGGATCGCCCATGCCGATCTGCTCTTTGGCCACAAAAATGGGCGTCGTCTCGACGCCGCCGCCTTCGCCCGTCGGACGCTGCATGGTCTGGTGTATGCCGATCGCGGCCACCAAACCGCAGGCCAGGGCCACCATTACCATGATTGTCTTGGGACGCATTCACCACCTATAGACTGGCAACACCTGGTAAGTCCGGCGAACCGGACAGCGGCAATCGAATCGCCTGGCGATTCGGATGCGGCTGAAACTTCCGGCACTTACCGTAGGAGTAAACCGTTCGTTCGTTGCTTCGAGCACCACGCGTGCATTCGATACGTTCGTCACGACTAAACATTGGCCCGTACAGGCCCTTCTCTTGATCGAAAGCCTTTACCCCGGCATTGCCCGTAAGCCCGGCAGAGTTCACGCCGCTTGCCATTTCGTCACCACACGCACACTCGCTGGTCGTCGTGGCGACATGCTGGGTTTTGCGGCCCCCCGCCGGCACGCGCCAGGCGGTGCTGGCAAAGGCACGCTGGCTGCCTACAGCAGCATGCCCGACCAGGCAAAATACAGGATGCTTCCCAGCGCGATCGGAATCCCGTAGGGCAGCAGCAGCATCGAGCTTTTGCGCTCGGCGGCCAGTGCCGACAACTGGTTGGGATCGCGGACGGTCATCACTTCGTTAAAGATCATGGCGAATTGATTGCTGTGTTTGCGCCAGGCCCGACGCGACAGCACCATCAGCACCGCAATCACGCCGCCCAGCACGGCCGAGAGGCAAAACGCATACAGTGTGGCGGACGCCCAGACCCAGGCGCCGACGCCGGCCAGCAGCTTGACGTCGCCGGCACCCATGCCGCCGATGGCGTACAGCGGGAGCAGCAAGCCGAGGCCCACGGCGGTGCCCAGCAGGCTCCAGGCCAGCCCTTCGAAGCCGAAATACCACGTGCTGTAAGCCCAGCCGGTGGCAATCATCGGAAACGTCAGCCAGTTGGGAACCTTGAGTATCCAGCCGTCGATCACCGCGGCAACCACCAACGTGACAGTTACCAGCCAGATCGGCCAATGGTCGGCAACCGCCGCCAGATTGAAGTCGAACATGCTAACTCCCCCGGTATTTTTCTAAAGCTTAAGTTTGCTCGCCATCGCCTCGGGCTTGTGGGCCGCCCAAGCGTCTGTCATCCAGTCCGCGACATCAGCAGCCACTGCAATACGATCGTGATCGAAGTCACCAGCATCGCTGCCAGTTGAGCAACGCCTGCGATCGAATCGAATTCGAAAATCGGCAACATGGGTCTATCTCGGGCGCAATCGGCCTACCGGCCGCGCAGCAGTCATTAGGAACCTCTACCCGAACCATAGGTCAGAAAAGTCCCGCGCGCTCGATTTGCCGGCAAACGCGTCCAAGACGTGCCGGGTGGGCGCGCAGCCCGACCCGCACAATCGGCACAACCGGAATTCCCGGCCACGGACCCTGTTATGGGACCGCCGACTTCGGCAGCCTGGGACAAGTGCCGCAATTCTGATGCGGCCAGCCGGAGAAGAATGCGACCACGGATCACACGGATGTCACGGATGAAGAAGATAAACGGGGCGGCGCGGGTCGCCTTGCTTCTTATCCGTCCGTTTCTATCCGTGCCCTTTTATCCGTGGCATCCGTGTGATCCGTGGTTCCGTCTTCGTTGCTTTTTTTGCTGGCTTACGTGAACAGCCGGCTGACGGATTCGTTGCGGTGGATGCGCTTGATGGCTTCGCCCAATAGCGGGGCGACGCTGAGCACGATGAACTTCGATCGCGATTTCTCCTGCCCCAGTGGAATCGTGTCGGTGACCACGACTTCCTTGATCGGCGCGTCGGCCAGGTTTTCGATCGCGCGGCCGCAGAGCACGCCGTGCGTCGCCGCCACGTAGATTTCACGGGCGCCCGCCTCGTGTACTTTTTTCGCCGCGCCGCAAATGCTGCCGGCCGTGCTGATCATGTCGTCGAACATCAGCGCGATTTTGCCGTCGACGCTGGCACCAATGATGTTTTCCTGCCGAGTCTTTTCGGCACTGGAGCGCCGCTTGTCCACGATCGCCAGCCGGCTGTTGAGCCGCTTGGCGTGCCCCAGCGCCCGTTTCGTGCTCCCTTCGTCGGGGCTGACGACGACGATCTGATCTTCATCGAAATGCTTCTTGACGAAGTACTCGTTGAGCACCGGCGCGCCGTACAAGTGATCGACCGGCACGTCGAAGAAACCCTGGATCTGCGGCGCGTGCAAATCCATTGTCAGCACGCGATCGGCACCGGCGCGGGTAATGAGGTTGGCCACCAGCTTGGCGGTGATCGGCACGCGGCCCTCGTCCTTGCGGTCTTGCCGCGCATAGCCGTAGTAGGGCACCACGGCGGTCACGCGCTCGGCGCTGGCCCGCTTGCAGCTCTCGATCATGATCAGCAGTTCCATCAGGTTGTCGTTCACCGGCGGGCAAGTCGGCTGCACGAGAAACACATCGCGGCCGCGCACGTCTTCCTCGATCTTGCACGAGATTTCGCCGTCGGGAAAATTGCCCATCGCGATGGCGCCGACGGGCAGACCCAGGTACTCGCAGATGCGGCGGCCTAGCTGGGGATTGGCACGGCCGTTGAATATCTTCAGATCGTTCATCGTGACGAAAACCGCCTGGTGTTAGATTTCGATTGGTGTGGGATGAGGATTGGACTCGACCCTACCCTCTATTCTCCGACCGCATGACCTGTTCCACAACCTTTAACTCGTCGACCGTGTTGATGCTCAGGACTTCCACCGGCTTGAGCACCGGCAGAGCCAGTACCCGCCGGCCATGCCGCCGCAGCGCCCCGGGACAATCGGTGACATAGTACTCGCCCTGCGCGTTGTTGGCCTGAATGTGGTCCAAGGCGAACAGCAACGCGGCGGCGTCGAACAGGTAGCAGCTCATGTTCACTTCCGTGATCCGGCGCTGCGCGTCCGTGCAGTCTTTTTCTTCAATAATCCCCAGGAAATTGCCCTGCAGATCGCGCTCGATGCGGCCCAAACCGTGCGGGTTGTCCTTGGTTGCGGTGCCGACAATGCAGGCCGGCCGCGACCGCTCGTATTCGTCTACCAGCGTGGCCAGCGAATCCCGCTGCATCATGGGCGAATCGCCTGCCAGCACGATCACCGGCCCCTGGTGGGCCTGCAATTGCGGCCGGCACATCATCACGGCATGGCCGGTGCCCAGTTGCTCGAGTTGCTCGGCAAACGCCACATTCGGCCGCTGGGCCAGTGCCGCGCGAACCAAATCGGCCCGATAGCCCACTACTACTAGCACCGAGGCGACGCCCAGCCGCTCGAGCGTATCGAGCACATAGTCGATCATCGGCCGGCCGCAGACCGGCACCAGGACCTTGGGCAAGTCGGACTTCATCCGCGTCCCCTTGCCGGCGGCCATGACAATGGCCATGGTGTTCGTCATCGGTGGTTCCCGCCCCATTGCCTCGTTGACAGCCCGACACCCCGTTTTAGAATAAACCGTTTCTACCCGTTGCGGGAGGTCTTTTCGGTGAGCAAGTCGGTCGTCGAAGCCTCTCCGGCCCCGGTCCACAACCACTGGAGTCCGCCGTTGGAAAGCGCAGTGGAAAAGGCCGACGTGCTGATCGAGGCCATGCAGTGGATCCGCAAGTTCCGCGATAAGATCACCGTGATCAAGCTCGGCGGCAGCGTCATGGAAGATGCCGACGCGCTGCGGCACCTGCTGCTGGACATCCTGTTCATGGAAACCGTGGGCATGCGGCCGGTCGTGGTCCACGGCGGCGGAGCGGCGATTAATCGGGCCATGGCCGAGGCCGGCCTCGAGCCACGATTCATCCAGGGGCGTCGCTACACCGACGCGGCCACGCGCGACATTGTCGAACAGGTGCTGGCCTACGAGACCAACGAATTTATCGCCACCCGCATCGAAGAGTTGGGCGGCCGCTCCGCGCCACTTAACTTTCGCCGCATCAACGTGCTGTTTGGCGAGCGCATGATGCTCGAGTCGCCTGAAGGCCAGCCGGTGGACCTGGGCTACGTGGGGCACGTCACGCGCGTCGACCGCACCACGATCGACAATTTCTGCTACGCCGGCATCGTGCCCGTGATTCCGTCGATGTGCCTGGACGAACACGGCGAGAAGCTGAACGTCAACGCGGACACCGCGGCCACGGCCGTGGCCCAGGCGCTGGGGGCTGAAAAGCTGGTGTTTCTCAGCGACGTCAACGGCGTCCGCCGCAACCGGCAGGATGCCAACTCGCTCATCGAGTCGCTCTCGGCCGACGAAGCCCGCGAATTGATCGCCTCCGGTGCCGTCGAGTCGGGCATGATTCCCAAGGTGGAAGCCTGCCTCGAAACGCTCGACAAAGGCGTGCGCAAGATTCACATCATCGATGGCCGGCAGCGGCATTCGCTATTGCTCGAGGTCTATACCAGCAAGGGCGTGGGGACCGAAATTTTCGGCAGCCGCTAGCGCGGAATAGCCGTCCCATTCATGGGCCGCTTCCGGCTCACGAATGAGCCGGCTAATTTGGTTGATTTTCACGGCAACATTTATCATCGGAGCGCCGCCACCGTGGCCACTGCAAACGCCGCCGGCCCCACGGCCGTGATCGAACAATTCAAACGCTTCGTCGTGCCCAACTACAACCGCTACCCGGTTTGCCTGACGCGTGGCGAAGGTTCGTACGTTTGGGACAGCGACGGCGAGCGCTATCTCGACCTGTTCCCAGGCTGGGGCTGCAACCTGCTGGGCCATTGTCCCGAGCCGGTCGTCCGCGCCGTGCAGGAGCAGGTGGCCACGCTGATTCACGTGCCCAACACCTGGTACACCGAGGCCCAGGGCACGTGGGCCCAGATGCTCAGCGAGCGCAGCTTTGGCGGGCAGGCCTTTTTCTGCAATTCCGGCACCGAGGCCAACGAAGCGGCCATCAAGCTGGCCCGGCTGCACGCCGGCCCCGGGCGTTACAAGATCATCACTTTCGAAGGCGGTTTTCACGGCCGCACTTTGGGGGCCACGGCCGCCACGGCACAGCCGAAATATCATGCCGGCCTGGGCCCGCTGATGGCCGGCTTTGTTTACGCCCCGTTTGGCGACTTGGAAGCCGTGACGCGGCTCATCGATGCGGAAACGGCCGCCATTCTCATCGAGCCGATCCAGGGCGAAGGCGGCGTCAACATTGCTCCGCAGGCCTTCTTGGAAGGCTTGCGAGCGCTGGCCGATCAGCACAACCTGCTGTTGATGTTCGACGAAGTGCAAACCGGCTGCGGCCGCACCGGCCAGTGGTTTGCCTATCAGCACTTTGGCGTCACGCCTGACGTCATGACGCTGGCCAAGGCGCTGTGCGGCGGCATCGCCGGCGGGGCGCTGCTGACCACCCCGGCCATCGCTCCCAGCCTGCGTCCCGGCATGCACGCTGCCACCTTTGGCGGCAATCCAATTGCCGCCCGGGCCGGCATTGCCGCGATCGAAATGATCGAGCAAGGCCGGCTGCTCGAACACGGCCAGAAGATCAGCCAGATTTTCCTCGAGCGTTTTACGGCCCTACAGCACGAGTGCGACCTGATTCGCGAAGTGCGCATCGTGGGCATGATGATTGGCCTTGAGTTGGCGATCGAGGGCGCAGCCATCGTGCGCAAATGCCTGGAGCGCAAGCTGCTCATCAATTGCACGCACGACACCGTGCTGCGGCTGCTGCCGGCGCTGAACTTGTCTGAGCAGCAGGCCCACGACGGTTGCGACATCCTGGCCGACGCGCTCAAACAACAGCTTTAACCTGCCGCCAAACTCCCTTTTAATGCCGTCGCGGGCTCAACAGCACTCAGACCCGAACTGCCGATTATGCGACACCTCATTACTTTGGCCGATCTCAAAAGCGCCGAGATCGAACGGATTTTCGCCATCACGGAAGATCTCAAATCGAAGTACGATTCCGGCCTGCGCGAGCAGCTGCTGCCGGGCCGCGTGATGGCCCTGCTGTTCGAAAAACCCTCGCTGCGGACCCGCGTCAGCTTCGAAGCCGGCATGGCCCACCTGGGCGGCAACAGCCTGTTCCTGGGCGAGGAAGTCGGTTTCGGCAATCGCGAATCGATTGCCGACTTCGGTCGCGTGCTCAGCGAGTACGTCGACGTGATCGTGGTGCGCACGCGTAGCCATCAGAAGGTTATCGAGCTGGCCGAGTTCAGCAGTTGCTCGGTGATCAACGGGCTGACCGACTACGATCATCCCTGCCAGGCGCTGGCCGATCTATACACGCTTCGCGAACTCAACGGCCCGCTCGAAGGCCAGACGCTGGCCTACATCGGCGACGGCAACAACGTGGCCCGCAGCCTGGCCCGCGGCTGCGGCAAGATGGGCATGAAATTCCGCCTGGCCGCTCCGCCCGGCTATCACTTCGACAAGCCGTTTCTCGCCAACCTGAAGAAGGACGTCCCCGAGCTGAAGATGACCGTCGGCGACGACCCGCGCGAGATCGTGCGCGACGTCGATGCCGTGTACACCGACGTCTGGACCAGCATGGGCCAGGAGGCCGAAGCCGAGAAGCGGCGCGGCGAATTCGCAGCTTTTCAGGTGAACGAGGAACTGATGAAGGCGGCGCCCAAGAAGGCCTGGTTCATGCACTGCCTGCCGGCCAAGCGCGGCGAGGAAGTGACCGATGCCGTGATCGACGGGCCCAACAGCGTGGTCGTGCAGCAGGCCGCCAATCGGCTGCACGTGCAAAAGGGCATTCTGGCCTGGCTGCTCGGGGCCCAGAGGTGAGCGTGAAACGTCACGACGGCCGAACGCCGCAACAGTTGCGACCCGTAAAAATCAAGCGCCATTACACGCGCCCCGCTCCCGGCAGCGTGCTGTTTGTGGCCGGGCGGACCACGGTGCTGTGTACCGCCAGCGTCGAAGAACAGGTGCCGCCCTGGATGAAAGGTCAGGGCCGGGGCTGGGTCACGGCCGAATACAGCATGCTGCCCGGCAGCACCAGCCCGCGCAAAGCGCGCGATCGCGGCGGCAAGATCGACGGCCGCACCACCGAGATTCAGCGGCTCATCGGCCGCAGCCTGCGTGCCGTGACCGATCTGGCCGCGCTCGGCGAGCGCTCGATCACGATCGACTGCGACGTGCTCGAAGCCGACGGCGGCACGCGCACGGCCAGCATCACAGGCGCCTTCATCGCCCTGGTCGACGCGGTGCGCAGCATCAAAAAACTGCCCGACCCGGCGCAAAATCCACTGCGCGACTGCGTGGCCGCCGTGAGCGTGGGCATTGCCGACGGACTTCCGGTGTTGGATCTCGACTATTTCGAAGATTCCACCGCGGCCGTCGACATGAACGTGGTCATGACCGGCTCCGGCCAATTTGTCGAGCTGCAAGGCACGGGCGAGGAAGCCACGTTCAACGACCAGCAACTCGCCGCGATGCTCAAGCTGGCCCGCGGCGGGATCACGGATTTGATCCAATTGCAGCGCACCGCGCTAGCCCGGCATTGGCCGTTTTGATGTGCCACATTTAGCCGCGGCATTCATGCCGCGTGCGCTCGGCTCGCGGCTCAACTATACATCCCGCGCAACCCCGTCGCCGGAAAAGCGTCGCGAGTGTGCTCGATCTGCGGTTTCGCGGCCGCGTCGCCCCACGTTACGGCGATCACGTCGAACCGGGCTGAGTTATCCAGCAGCCCGTGCCGCTTGAGAAAGGATAGCGCCGTGCGGGTCAAGCGCCGCTGCTTTTCGGCGTCGACCGCTTCGGAGGGATCGCCAGCCTGCTGGCTGCTGCGCGTTTTGACTTCGACGAATACCACGGTGCGGCCGTCGACCGCCACCAGGTCGAGTTCGCCGATGGGCTGGCGATCGCCTCGAGCCACGATCTTGTAGCCCTGGCGGCGCAGATAGCGGGCGGCAGCCTCTTCGCCGCGCTGGCCCAGTGTCCGCGGCCGGACCGGCCACAGCGACGCCGCGAGCCGCTCTAGCCAGCGCGCGAGCATAAGCTGAGGACTCCCCAGGCTGACGCCATGGGGCTCGCCACGATGCGAGGCACCGGCGCTCGCCACGAAGCGATTTCGCCGCGTTAGCCTTCCTGGCCGCTCTTGGTTTGGCGGCGTTCTTTCAAACGCACGGCCTTGCCGATGCGATCGCGGAGGAAGTACAGCTTGGCCCGGCGCACGATGCCCGACCGCTTGACCTCGATCTTGGCGATGCGGGGCGAGTGCAGCGGAAACTTGCGCTCGACGCCTTCGCCCTGCACGATGCGCCGCACGGCGAACATCGCCCGCGTGCCCGAGCCGCTGCGGGCGATCACCACGCCGTTGAAGATCTGGATGCGTTCCTTCTCGCCTTCGAGGATGCGCGTGTGGACGTCCACCGTATCGCCCACGGCAAACTGCGGCACCTCGGTCTTGCGGCTGCTGGCCTCGACTTGTTCCAAAAGTTGCTGGCTCATCGAGCGTTCCTTTCTGATTCCGAATTCTCTGAATGCGCTGGATTTTCTGATTGAATTTGTTTGAGCCGCTCGGTTCGCCGGCGGCGCTCCTCGTCGCGCCACTGGGCGATCCGGTGATGGTCGCCGCTCAGCAGCACTTCGGGCACTTCGTAGCCGCGGTATTCACGCGGCCGGGTGTATTGCGAAAACTCCAGTAAACGGCCTTCGCCTGAAAACGAATCCTCGCCGCTGCTCCGCTCGTCCCCCAAAACGCCATCGACCAGGCGAATCACCGCGTCGATCATGACCATCGCTGCAACTTCGCCGCCACCCAGTACATAATCGCCGATCGAGATCTCGTCGGGCTCGAGGATTTGCTTGATCCGCTCGTCAAACCCTTCGTAACGCCCACACAACAAGATCAGCCGCTTGTGCCGAGCCAATTCCTCCACAATGCCTTGCTCGAGCCGCCGCCCTTGGGGCGACAGCATGACCAGGTGCCCCCGGTCGGGGGCTTCGGTCCAAACCTGTTCGACGCATTCCACCACCGGTTCGACTCGCAGCACCATGCCCGGCCCACCGCCAAACGGCCGGTCATCGACGCTGCGATGTTTTCCCCGGGCCCAATCGCGAATGTTCCACAGCCGAACGTCCACCAGCCCCGCGTCGATGGCCCGCTTCAGCAGGCTTTGACCCAGATAGCCTGGAAACATTTCCGGGAACAGGGTCAACACATCGAAGCGCATTGGGCGTCTCGTCTACGGCCGCCCAATCCCTGGCCGGCGATTGGCCTCGCATTCAAATCGGCAAGTTTCCGCTCGCCGCTCGCCAAACTCACTCCGCCGGCGCTTCGCCACCGGCAGCCGCTTCGGCCTCGCCAGGCGCTTGCTCGCCCGATGCTTGTTCGCCATTGCCGTGCTCGGCCGTTGGCGCTTGTTCAGCCGGCGCTCCTTCAGCCGACGCGGCCTCCTCGTGCTTCGGCTTGGGCACGTACACCGGTTCGGGCGCGGGCGGCACGACCTTCGGCATCGACAGCCGCTCGCGGGCTGCCTGCTGCTCGGCCAGACGCACTCCTTTGGAGCCGTACTTCTTAATCAAAACCCCGACTTTTTCGCTGGCCTGGGCTCCCACGCTCAGCCAATAGTCGATGCGTTCGTTGTTCAGCAGGGCGCGGGCGTCGGTGTCGGGAATTTTTGGGTCGTAGGTGCCCAATTCTTCCAGCACGCGGCCATCACGCGGGGCGCGCGAGTCGGTCGCGCAAATGCGGAAGAACTGGCGGTGCTTCCGGCCCATCATCTTCATGCGGATCTTGACTGCCACGAAAAAATGCTCCTAACTACTTGTGCCGTCGAGAGTTCTTTAATTGTTTCCAGTCCGCCGGCGGACGGCTCTGGACCTGCCACAGGCACTGGCGATGCGTTTTCGCCTGCCCGGGCCAGCGCAAAGCAGCGCACGGCAAACCCGTATTCCTAACCGTTTTGCAGCCGATGCTCAAGGGCTCTGCGGCGGATCTTTTCCGTCGCGGCCGTCGCGATGGTCACGCTTACGCTTGCGCAGCTCTTTTTCGCGCTGCTTGCGGAGCTTGGCTTTTTCCTCGCTGGTCAGCCGCTTGCCGGTGCTCCCCTTGGCTTTGCCCAGCGAAGCGCCGGGATCCAGGAATCCCCCCTGCTGCAATTGCTGCATGGCCTTGAGCCGGTCGCGCATGCCCATCGTGGCCATTTGCTTCATCATGTCGGCCATCGGCTCGTACTGCTTGATCAGCGCGTTGACCTCGGCCGGTTCGACGCCGGCGCCGGCCGCAATCCGCCGACGGCGGCTCTGATCGACAATCCGCGAGGGACTGCGCCGCTCGTCCGGCGTCATCGAATCGATGATCCCGCCCAGCCGCCGCATCTCCTGCTCGTGGTCCGTATCGCCCATCATCTCTTTCAGCGCGCCCATGCCGGGGATCATGCCCATCAGCTTATTGAGCGGCCCGAGCTTGCTGGTCTGCGACATCATCTTGCGGAAGTCGTCGAGCGTGAACTCGCCCTTGCGAAGCCGCTCTTCCTGCTTCGCCATCTCGTCCTGGTCGAGCTTGTCGCGCGCCGTCTCCACCAGCGTTAGCACGTCGCCCATGCCCAAGATGCGGCCGGCCATGCGGTCCGGATGGAATTCTTCCAGCGCATCCAGGTGCTCGCCGGTGCCCATGAACTTCAGCGGCACGCCCGTGATCGCCTTGACCGACAGCGCCGCTCCGCCGCGCGCGTCGCCATCGAGCTTGGTCATGATCACGCCATCCAGCTCCAAAGCTTCATTAAAAGCCTTGGCACTAGTCACAGCGTCCTGGCCGGTCATGGCATCCACGACCAGGTACACCTGCTCGGGCGAGACGCGGCGATCGATTCGCTTGAGTTGCTCCATCAACTCCTGGTCGATGTGCAAACGGCCGGCCGTATCGAGAATCACGACCTGCGCGCCGACCTCGCGGGCCTGCTTCACCGCCTGCTGGCACACCGCCACCGGATCCTGCGAATTCAGATCGGCGTAGACCGGCACGCCGAGCTGCTCGCCCAACACCTGCAACTGGTGCACGGCGGCGGGCCGCTGCAAGTCGGCGGCCACGAGCATCGGTTTGCGGCCCCGGTCGCGAATCAGCCGGGCCAGCTTCGCGCAAGTGGTCGTTTTGCCCGAGCCCTGCAAGCCGCACATCATCAGCACGGTCACATCGCCGCGCAGGTGCAGCGAATGGTCGACCGGCCCCATCAGGTTCACCAGTTCCTGGTGAACGATGCCGACGAGCTGCTGCGTGGGATTCAGTGCTTTGAGCACCTTCTCGCCGACGGCCTGCTCCGTAACCCGGCCCATAAAATCCTTGACCACCGGGTAGCTGACATCGGCCTCGAGCAGCGCCTGCTGCACCAGGCCCAGCCCTTCGCGCATATTGGCTTCGGTGAGCTTGGCCTTGCCGCTCAAGCTACGCAGTGCGGAAGTCAGACCTTCTTGCAGCGAGTCGAACATGGGGAGAAAATGATGAATGCAGAGTGATGAATGATGAAAGACGAAAACGGCCGGCCCGCGGAACCTCGGATTCTAGCGAATCGGCGGCCGAATTGGCAACGCGGGCGAAACGGCGCTGCGGTACGGTAAAAATGCCGCGGGCTTGCCAAGCTGGCAACCGGAGGATTGCCCGTCTTTACCTTTCGATGATCGCCGCACGGTTTGCTCGAACAGTCCGGATGAACAAACCGAGGGCGGTGACAAGATAGGCGGGCAGCATTGCCAGGACGCCGCACATGATGTGCACCTCGCCGGTGCCAAGCGAACGTCCCAGCGCCAATAGAGCGGCGTTTTCATGTTCGTCCGAAATCACCGCGATCTCGTCGAGCGCAACTTTGGCCGCAGCAAAAACCGCCAGGATCAGCGGCAACGGGACCAAGGCCAAATAGGCCGCGATCACCGCCGCGTTGCGGCTCCTGGCGACCACCACGCACGCGCCGACGAAGATTGCAAATCCCAAAACCGCGACCGAAAAACCAAGCGCTCCGAGCGTGTCCGCCAGCCATTGATAATACGGCATCGGCTGGGGTTCCATTACATCCGCGTCAGGAGTCATGTTTTGGCCCTTTGAAAAAGGGGTCAGAACTATTTTTTGCAAGAGCGTGCTGCCACCCACTTGCCGGCTAACATTCTATCCGACTACCTCAGCGCTTGCTGCTTGATTCATCAGCCGGCTGCCGCCGCGGCGATTGCGGCCACGGCGGCGTCCACGTCGTCGGCCGTGCTCAGGCAGCCCAAGCTCAGCCGTAGCGTGCCGCCGTGGTCGAGCGTGCCCAGCGCAGCGTGCATCAGCGGTGCGCAGTGCAGCCCCGGCCGGCCTTGCACGCGATAGGCCGTGTCCAATAGCAGCGCCAGCTCTTGCGGGTCGTAGCCATCGACCGTGATGCTGGCGATGCCGACGCGCTGCTCGCCAGGCGGCGGCCCGAAGAGCCGCACGCCTTTGATGCTCGCCAGTCCGGCCAGCAGTCGGTTGGTGAGCACGATCGAATCGGCCCGGACGCGCTCGACCGTGCGCTGGTGCAGGTAATCCACACCGGCCGCCAGACCGACAATGCCCGGCACATTGAGATTGCCGGCCTCAAAACGGTCGGGCAATTCGTCCGGCTGGCGATCCGACTGGCTGCGGCTGCCCGTGCCGCCGCGCCTCAGCGGTTCGGGTTCCACTCCTGGCCGAAGATACAACAGGCCGGTGCCCAGCGGCCCGAGCAAGCCCTTGTGGCCCGGCGCGGCCAGCAGGTCAATCTCCAACTGGCCGGCGTTCAGCGGCACTTCGCCCAATGTTTGCGCCGCATCGACCAGCAGCAGGCCGCCGCGCCGATGGGCCACGACGCCGATGTCGCGAATCGGCTGGATGGCGCCGGTGACGTTCGACGCATGCGTGACGACCACCAACTGCGTGCTGGGCAGCCACGCCCGTTCGATCTCCGCCGGATCCACAAAGCCGCTCGCATCGCAGCCGACGCGCGTCACGCGGATACGTCCGGCATCTTCTAATGCCCCTAGCGGTCGCAGCACCGAATTGTGTTCGACCACGGTGGTAATCACATGCGTGCCGTCGCGTACGGTGCCGAGGATCGCCTGATTGAGCGCATCGGTGCCGCTATAGCAAAAGACCACGCGTCGCGCGTCGCCCGCGCCGATCAGCCGCGCGATGCCGCTGCGTGCTTGCTCCACCTGGTCTTGCACCTCCAGCGCTTCGGCATACACCCCGCGGCCGGCCGGCGCTCCCAGTTCGCGCTGATACCGCTCGACCGCGGCATACACGGCCTCCGGCTTCGGCCAGCTCGTGGCGGCATGGTCGAGATAAATTCGCTGGGCTTGGGGCATACGTCCAGTTTACCCGACTCGCTTGGATCGGCCGGCTCTCGAAAGGGGGCAGAACGATTTTCCGCAATCGCCGCTGGGACGCGTTCTTACGCCCGTCGAGGTTGGGACAGCTAGGCTGACGGCCCCCCTGGATAGTGTCACATAAATGTTTCGCAGAAAAGAACTTGCCGCGCTTTGCTCTATTTGGGGTGGCTATAATCGGGGCGCGCTCCCCGGTGACCGGAATCCGCAGCGATGGCCCTCGACCTTGAAGCCGTCATCAAGCAACTGACCGAGTCCAGCATCATTGCGCAGGGCAAGCTCGAAAATTTCATCCCGCCGAAGGCCCATCCTGCGACCGTCGAAGAACTCGTTCAGGAACTCGTCAAGAGCCACGAGCTGACGGCGTTCCAGGCTGCCCAAGTCAAGGCGGGCAAGGCCAAGGCGCTCATCCTGGGCGAGTACACCATCCTCGACAAGATCGGGGCGGGCGGCATGGGGCAAGTCTTCAAGGCCCAGCATCGGCGCATGAAACGCGTGGTGGCCATCAAGATGTTGCCGCCGGCCATGACCAAGGATGTCGCGGCGCTCGCCCGCTTCCAACGGGAAGTCGAGGCGGCAGCCAAGCTCAGCCATCCCAACATCGTCGCCGCTCACGATGCTGGCCAGGCTGGTTCCGTTCACTTCCTGGTACTGGAATATGTCGAGGGCAAAGACCTTTCCGCAATGGTCAAGAAGGACGGGCCGTTTCCGCTCGGCAAAGCCGTCAACTATATCCTGCAAGCGGCCACGGGATTGGAGTTCGCCCACAGCGAAGGCGTTGTCCATCGCGACATCAAGCCCGCCAACTTGCTGTTGGACAAAAAAGGCGTCGTCAAGATTCTCGACATGGGGCTGGCCCGCATCGATTCGCCCGGCGAAGCCCAGGCCGAACTCACCGGCACCGGGGCCGTGATGGGCACGGTCGATTACATGAGTCCCGAGCAGGCATTCAACACGAAGGACGCCGACTCGCGGGCCGACATTTATAGCCTCGGCTGTTCGTTGTACTACCTGCTCGCAGCCAAGCCCACCTATGCCGGTCAAACGGTTGTCGAAAAAATCTTTGCCCATAAAGAGAAGCCGATCCCCTCGCTACGAGAAATCCAGCCTGAGGTTTCCGAACAGCTCGAAGCGGTCTTCAACAAGATGGTGGCCAAGAAGATCGAGGATCGCTACCAGACGATGACCGAAGTCGTGGCCGATCTGGAACAGTGCCAGTCGGCATTGAGTGCAGCGGCCACTTCGGCGACCGGCGTCTGGCAGTCCTCGACGGCGGTTGTCGAAGCGTCCGACCTGTCGATCGCCTTTCAACACGCGAACCTACCCTCGATCCCCAGCGGCTTTGCCGACCCGCCCCCGGAGCGGCCTAAGCAGCGGCGCAAGGCTGCCAAGCCAGGCGGCCCGCCCTGGAAGAACAGCAAGGTCTTGATGGGTGCGGGGGCGGCCGGGTTCTTGCTCGTGCTGTTGGGCGTGATCTTCATGCTCAAGACCAAAGACGGCACGCTGGTCATCGAGGTCAATCAACCGGACGCAACGGTGCAGGTGTTGGACCCGGAGGGCAAAGTCGAGATCAGCCAGCCAGGAGGCCTGGAGCCAATCTCCATTTCGGTCGTTCCCGGCAAGCACCGGATTCGGGTGGAGAAGGACGGCTTTGTGGCGATTGCGACCGAGGTGGAAATTCAGACCGGCCAATCGCTGCCGCTTCGAGCGAGACTGGTGGCGAAGCCGAAAGAGGTCGCCGCTAGCGCCACGCAGCCTTGGAACACGCCGGCCTTCCAGCAATGGATGAAGGACGTTCAGGCCATGCCCGCCGAAAAGCAGGTGGAAGCCGTCAGCAAGAAGCTGATGGAACTGAATCCGGGGTTTGATGGGAGGGTGACGGGACACGACGGGAAAGGTACGCCCAAGATTGAGAACGGCGTGGTCACGGACTTCGGAATCATCACCGACGACGTAACTGATATTTCGCCGGTGCGTGCATTCGCTGGACTGAAGCAGCTTGCGGTCAGCGGCGAAGGAGATCTCAAAACCAAGGCCAGGCTGTCGGATCTCTCGCCCTTGCAGGGAATGGCTTTGACGAACCTGAACGTAAACGCCTATCCAAACTTGTCCGACTTGTCGCCGCTACGAGGGATGCCGCTCACGCAACTAAGCGTTTCCAGGTCAAAGGTATCTGATCTGTCGCCCCTTGCCGGCATGAAACTGAACAGTTTGTATTGCTTCGAGAATCCAATTTCTGACTTGTCGCCGCTGGCAGGAATGCCTCTTTCACGCCTAAATATTAACCGGACCCAGGTCTTCGATCTCTTGCCCCTGCACGAATGCAAACAACTGACACGGCTGAGCGTCAGTGAAACCAAAGTCACCCCCGCTGCCGTCGCCGCCCTGCAAAAAGCCCTGCCCGATTGCAAAATCGAATGGGACGGTCCGGCGAAGACGACTTCAAGCAAGAAGCTCGCCTACCTCGATCCCGCCTTCCAAGCATGGATCAAAGACGTGCAGGCCCTGCCAGCCGAGAAGCAGGTCGAAGCGGTCAGCGAGAAGCTGATGGAATTGAATCCGGGGTTTGACGGCGTATTTGCTGGGACGCCGAAAGTCGATGGCGGCGTCGTGACCGCGCTGAGTTTTGCCACCGATGACGTGACCGATATTTCGCCGGTGCGAGCGCTCGCCGGTTTGAAGCGCCTCGGATGTAGCGGCCGGAAAACCGGAAAGCTGGCAGACCTCTCCCCGCTGGCCGGCATGCACTTGCTGTCGCTGGAATGCCACCACACTGCGGTCAGCGACCTGTCGCCGGTAACGGGAATGAGCTTGCAACGCTTGAGTGTTACCGCAACGAAAGTCTCGGACTTGCGGCCCCTGGAAAAAATGCCCCTGACAGACCTCAGCTGTTCTTACAACACCCCGGTTTCGGACTTGTCGCCGCTACGAGGAATGAAGCTCACGCGGCTCGAGTGCGAGGGCACCAATGTCTCCGATCTCTCGCCGCTGGCTGGAATGCCGCTCGGCACGCTCACTTGCGGCTCGACGAAGGTTTCCGACCTCCGGCCACTGCAAACATGCAAATCCATGAAGAGCGTCAATCTCAGGAAGTGCCCCGTTACCGCCGCTGGCGTCGCCGCCCTGCAAAAAGCCCTGCCCAATTGCAAGATCGAATGGGACGATCCGGCGAAGGCAGGCCCCTCGTCCCGGCCCTCTCCCGAAAGGGGAGAGGGAGCGAAGAGGTCCTCACCAGCGCCTGCGGGCAAGAAGTAGCTGGTCTTGATCGTCTTGGTTCTGATTGACCGGTGAGTCGGACAAAAAACGCCCGGTGCTACTTCGCCAGCAGTTGTGCGATGGTGTCGGCGTGCAGCAGGGCGTCGCGCTCGCCTAATTCCAAGAGCTGGCCGATGTAATCGCGGTGAAACATGACCGTGCTGATCAAGTCCTGCTCCTTCGTCTCATGCGAACCGAAGCGGCGCATAAAATAGCGAAACGTGCGCGGCAATTCGCGTTCGAATTTGGCGGCCATTTCGCCGAGATCGGCCGAGGGGCGAATGACGACTGTCTGCACTTCGCGCAGCCCGTTGCGATCTTCCGGCCGGAGCCGATGGAGCAAGCCGTTGATCCGATCGAGTTGCATCGCATCTTGATCGAGGTGGTCGAGGAAGACCGCATCGTACAGCGCGCCGAGGATGACTGCGGGCGACGGTGGGCCTTCGCATTTCGACCGCCTGGCCGCGTCGTGCGGAAAGGCATAGTGCGTCGACAGCACAAGCATGCGGTCCGCGCCCAAATGCACGGCCGGCGACAGCGGGGCGACGAGCCGAATGCCACCGTCGCCATACCACTCGCCATGGATGCAGACGGGCGAAAACAACAGCGGCAGGGCGGCCGAAGCCATAATGTGCTCAATCGTCAATTCCGTGCGGACTCCGCGCCGCAGCGGACGCTCCCAGTTGTCGATGGCTTTGCCGTCCACAAACGTGATCGTTTCGCCCGATGCGTAGTTCAAGGCGGTCAAGGCCACCGCCTCGAGGTTGCCGGAAGCGATGTTCTGGGCGATTCCGTCTAGCCGCCCGGACTCAGCCGGCAGATGGAGCTTGAGAAACGCGCGCAGGGGCTGCGTGTCGACCATGCTATAAGGCCTGGGGATTCCCGGCGGCATGCCTACCGAGAGCCGCAAGCCGACGCGGATCACGCGCCACACGAGCCCCAGGGCGTTGACTTTGAAGACGTCGTCAAAATCCAACTGCTGCCACAGCCGCGTGAGATCGTCGACCTTTTGCTGAAACGATCCCAGATGATTCGCGAGGTGCGAGACATTGATGGCCCCCGCGGAAACCCCGGTCAGCAGCGGGGCATGAAACTCCGGAAATCGCGCCGCGATTCCGCGCAGCACACCGACCTGGTAAGCCGCGCGCGCCCCCCCGCCGCCCAGCGCGAGCGCCAGCAGCGGTTCGCGCGCAGAAAAGGGGTCAGAACTATTTTTTGCCATCAGTTATCAGCGGCGATTTGCGCGGGCGGCCGCGTGGGCGCACCGTCAGGTCGAGATCGAGCGACTTGGACAATCGCTTGACCCACGCCGCATCGCCGTACGGCAGGCCGGCGCTGCTGGTGCGCCGGATCGCCTCGAGCGTGGGCTCCGGCAGCGGCGCGTGAACCAACTCGGCCCACTTGCGCTGCCGCACGGCCGGGTACTGCGAAATCTGCTCGTACGGGCGGACGGGGGACAGCAGCTCATCGGCCTCGCCCATTGCGTGGGCACGGTAGCTGCTCCAAGCATAATCTTCCGCCCGGCTCACGACGCGGGCCCGCAGTGGGTTGGCCTCGATGTAGCGCAGCACGGCCAGCAGGTGTTCGTCGTCCTGGACCACCGGGCTCTTGAACCGGCCCTGCCACACGTGGCCGCCCGACTGGCGATGTTTGTGGTAGCGCTGCGTGTGCGAAATGAGCAAGCTCTGCATGATGCGGCTGATGGACGATTGCCCGGGCCGCAGGAGCAGATGGAAATGGTTGTTGAGCAGGCAGTAGCCGTAGAGTTCGAACGGCTTTCGCTGTTTGAGCTCGGCCAGTGCCTGGAGAAAGGCCTGGAAGTCTTGCTTTTTGAAGAACACCGGCTGCCGGTTGTTCCCGCGATTGATGACGTGATAAATTAAATCATCGTCGATTGGTCGCAGAGGGCGAGGCATGACCGCGAATTTACGAGTGTCGCTGAGCCTTGTCAACGAAAAATAGTTCTGACCCCTTTTTTATGCTGTCGATGGATGAATTTTGCCGGGTGGCGCGGGAGGTGATTGAGGAACTGCCGGAGTAGTTGCGCGCGTGGCTGGAAAATACGGTCGTGGATGTGGAACTGGAGCCGTCGCCGGAGCTGGTGGCGGAAATGAATGTGTCCGACGACGACCCGCTGTTGGGGCTGTTCGAGGGCGCGGCCGTGACCGAGTTAGAGTATGGCGAGCACGCGCCGAATCGCATCTGGCTGTTCAAGCGGCCGATCGAGGCCGTATCGCGATCGCGCGAGGAAGTGAAATACGAAATCCGCCGCACGCTTCTGCACGAGCTGGCTCATCACTTCGGCTACTCGGAAGCAGACCTTGAAGATTTCGAGGCTCGCCCGAGCCCTTTTGATCGAGAGGACGAACGCTGATCGGGAGGACGAAAGCATCGCTTGACCTCGAGTGCCAGCCCCGCTGCCCCCCATGCGGGCGGGACTCTTTGGTTTCGATACCGACGAACGGACAGTAGAACCGTTAGAACCGTCGCGGCTTCCCAACGGACGCTGCGCGGAAAATAGCGACTAATCGGATGGTGGCGCGGCGGGGCCCGGTGGCTGAGCTTTTTGCCGCGAACGGGACGAAGATGTCTATAACAGGAACATCCGCAAGTTGCCCGCCGGGCGAAATTGATATAATTCCAGACGTTTGCCGCGAAGTCGGGCAGCTAGTCCGCGTGTGCGGGCAGCCGCCCAGCACCGCGGCCGGCAGGTAACCCGCCCGGCTCGCCGCGGCAGAGCCAAGCCCCCCAGGGAGGTCGCGAACGTGACTGGCAAAGTGTTGTTGGCTGGCGTGCTTGTGCTGGCCTCGGTCGCATCGGCTTCGGCCCAGGAATGGGCGCGCAAGATGTTCGAGGCGACCAGCCATGATTTCGGCGCCGTGGCTCGCGGGGCCAAGGTCGAATACCGCTTCAAGCTCAGCAACATCTACGAAGAAGACGTTCACATCTCTGGCGTGCATTCCAGTTGCGGCTGCACCAGCCCGCAAATCAGCAAGGACACGCTGAAGACCTATGAAGAGGGCGCGATCGTCGCCGTCTTCAATACCCGCAGCTTCACCGGCCAGAAAAGCGCCACGGTCACCGTGAACATCGACAAGCCCTTTCCGGCCGAAGTGCAACTGCACGTGTCGGGCTATATCCGCAGCGACATCGTCGTCTATCCGGGCGAGGCCGAGTTCGGCAGCATTGACCAGGGCTCGGGCGCCGAGAAAAAACTCGAAGTCAATTACGCCGGCCGCAACGACTGGAAAATCGTGCAGGTAAAGACCGGCAATCCGCACCTCGTGGCCAGCGTGGCCGAAACCCAGCGGGGCAACGGCAACGTTTCGTACCAGCTGCAGGTGCGGCTCAAGCCCGACGCGCCGGCCGGATACTTCAAGGACCAGATCACGCTGGTGACCAACGACTCCCGCAGCACGGAAGTGCCGGTCGAAGTCGAAGCTCGGATCATTGCCGAGGTCACGCTCAGCCCCTCGTCGCTGTTCCTGGGCGTGGTCAAGCCGGGGCAGAAGGTGACCAAGCAGCTTGTCGTGCAAGCCAAGAAGCCGTTCAAGATCAAGGCCGTGCATTGCGACGACACCAGCTTCGAAGCCAAGATCGACGACGCGAGCAAGACGGTACACGTGGTGCCCATCACGTTCACCGCCGGCGACAAGAGCGCCAAGATCGAGCGCAAAATCCGCATCGAGACCGACCTGGGCGCCGACATCTCGCCCGAGCTGAAGGCCTACGCTCAGATCCTGGCCGACACGGACAAAGCCGCGAAGAAGTAAGCGACTGGCCAGTTGTCCGTGGTCAGTTGCGGCGCGGGCCTCGCTTACTTCGCCCGTTTGGGCGGTTCGAGTTGAACGACGTCCGCCGTTTCTGGACTCTTCGACGCACAGCCGCCGCACGCGCTGCCGCAGCCGGCCTTTCCGCGCGAGCTGACGAGCGACCATGCCCGCCGCGCCAGGTAGCCCACGGCCGCGGCCACGAGCAGGGTAACCAGCAGATCCTGCCAGCCAAATCGCATGCGAGACCTTTAATCAGCGAAGGTTTGGTCCGTTGTCCGTTGTCAGTTGCCACGGACCACGGACAACTGACAACGTTACGACAGCAGCATGCCGACCTGGTATGTCACCAGCGCAGCTACGTAGGCCAGTACGGTCATGTACACAAACGTGAATAGCGGCCAGCGCCAGGTGTTCGTCTCGCGCTTGATGATCACCAGCGTCGAAGCGCACTGCGCACACAGGGCAAAAAACACCATGATCGACAGGGCCACAGGGACGTTGAAGACCGGCCGGTCCGTGCCTTCCCAACGGGCGGCGGTCAGCGTCGCTTGCAGCCGGTTGGCGTCGGCCTGATTTTCCAGGTCCAAATCTTCACCCAGGTTGTAGATGATGCCCAGTGTGGCCACCACCACTTCGCGTGCGGGAAACGAGGCAATCGCCGCGCAGCCGATGCGCCAGTCCCAGCCTAGGGGCCGCACGGCCGGCTCGATGATGTGCCCCAAGCGGCCGAGGAAGCTCTGGCGGCGATAAGCGCCCGCCACCTGGTGATCGACGTCGGCGATCTGCCGCTCGATTTCGGCCCGCTGGGGCGATTCGTCGGGCAGGCTTTTCAAGCGAGCGTCGAGCGCCTCGCGCTGGGCCACGAACGGCCCTTCGGCCGCTTGGGGATCGCGAGGATAATACAGCGCGGCCCACACCACGATCGACACGGCCACGATCAGCGTGCCGGCCCGGCGGACAAAGGCCCAGCCCCGCTCGAGTACGCGATACGCGACGGTGCGCACCGATGGCCATTTGTAGCTGGGCAGCTCGAGCACAAAGGGAGGAGTCGGCCCGCGCAGCAGCGTGCGCTTGAGCACGAAGGCCACGCACACGGCTGTCGCGATACCTAGCAGATACATGGCGGTCATCACCAGCGCTTGCAGGCTGACAGCGCCGGCCAGGTATTTGCGGTTGGGAATGAACGCGGCAATCAGCAGCGTGTAGACCGGCAGCCGCGCGCTGCAACTCATCAGCGGGGCCACGAGAATCGTCGTCAATCGGTCGCGGCGATTCTCGATCACGCGCGTGGCCATCACGCCCGGAATGGCACAGGCAAACGACGACAGCAGCGGAATAAAGGACTTGCCGCTGAGGCCCACGCGAACCATCAGCCGATCCATCAGATACGCGGCCCGGGCCATGTAGCCGCAATCTTCCAGCAGCGCAATGAAGAAGAACAGCACCATGATCTGCGGCAGAAAAATAATCACACCGCCCACGCCGCCGATCAGCCCATCGACGAGCAGGCTGCGCAGCGCGCCCTCGGGCAGCAGGCTGCCGGCCCAAACTCCCAGCGAGCCAGTGAGGCCGTCGATCAAGTCCATGGCCGGCTTGGCCCAGCGAAAAACGGCCTGAAACATCACGAACATCAGGGCCAGGAAGATCAGCGTGCCGAGTAGCCGATGCGTGAGCAGCCGATCGACGCGGTCGGTCCAGGTTTTTGGCGACACGGCTGGCCGCTGGACGACTCCGGTCAATACCCCGGCCACCCAGCCATAGCGGGACAGGGCTTCGACGGCCGGCACGCCGCAGCCCGCCGCGGCCAATCGCGCGCGGGCCTCCAGCAGCTCGTCAGCCAGGCATTCGTCCGGTCCGAGCAAACGTCCCGCGAGGTAGCCGCTGGAGTCCAGCAGCAGCCGCTCGACCAGGAATCGCGGCAAGCTGCGGCCGATCCGCTCTTCGGCCAAGGTTTGCAGCCGGGCCACTTCCTCGACAAAGGGGGCAGGGAAGGGGGACAGCGGCGTCGAACCCGGCTGGTCGGCCGCCCGGGCCAACGCATCTTTCAACTCGCCGAGGCCGATGCGGCGATTGGCCTGCACCGGCACGACCGCGACGCCCAACTGCTGCCGGAGCCGGGCCACGTCGATCTCGATGCCCCGCTGTCGCGCCAGGTCGGTCATGTTCAGCGCCAAGACGACCGGCAATCCCAGCTCGAGCACCTGGCTCACCAGGTACAAATTCCGTTCGAGGTTCGTCGCGTCGACGATGCACAGCACGGCGTCGGGCGGCTGCACGTCATCCTGGCGGCCCAGCAGCACGTCGACCGTGACGGTCTCGTCGGGAGAACGCGGAGCCAGGCTGTACGTGCCGGGCAAGTCGATCAGGGCGTAGCGGCGGCCGCCGTGCTGCAGGTGGCCCAGTTTTTTTTCGACCGTCACGCCAGGATAATTGCCGACCCGCTGGTGCACGCCGGCCAGCGCATTGAACAACGTGCTCTTGCCGGTGTTGGGATTCCCGATCAAGGCCACGCAGCAGGTGCGTCGAGCGGCGGCGGTCGTCATGCTTACAAGCGAAGCCACGTATGGGGGCCGGTTGGCGGCGCGATTGGTCGCGGCGAGGGGTCGTGTTATTGGGCGGGTTCGAGTTCGACGCGGGCCGCTTCCGTCTTGCGAACGCTCAGGCGGTAGCCGCGCAGTTGCAGTTCCAACGGATCGCCCAGCGGCGCGGCTCCGATCATGCTGACATCAATGCCGGGCGTCAGTCCCATCTCCAGCAGCCGCAGGCTGATCTCGTCGTCGCCGTGGATCTGCCGCACGCGTCCGCCGTGGCCGGGCTTCAGGTCTGACAGTCGCGTCATGCCGGGCTCCCGCCGTGCACCAAAACTTGCAGCAGGTCGTCGGCCCGAAAACAGAACTTCTGGCCATCCAAGCGAATGATGCAAGGACTGCCCGGCTGCACCATTTCCACCACATTGCCACCGCGGAGGCCGAGTTCTTCCAAGCGGTGTACCTGCTCGGGCCGGCCCACGACGGCGCCGATTTCGGCCCGACTGCCGGCGGGCAGGCAACTGAGCGGAATCAAATCGTCCACCGGAACATCCTCGGGAGGTGCGTGCCACGCGATCGTAATTGAGACTGATTCTCAATTGCAGATTGTATGCCCCCCGCCGGGCTCACGCAAGCTGGAGGCAAAAAATGGCGGGTGGATATATCAGTGCCTGCTGCGCTGGGCGGTAATTCCAGCTGCGGACGGAATGGGGGAACGGCTCACGGCTGGAACAGCAGGTGCCGCCTGACTAGATCAAACGATCCTGCTCACGCGCGCCGTGTACTACACGGGCAATACTGACCGTGCTTCCGTGCGGCTGGTAATAAATGAGGTAGTTACCAGTAACGTGCCGACGCACGTCACCAAAGCGGTTCGTTTGCATCGGCTGCCCGATACCGGGTTGCGTCGCGATCAGGTCGCAAACCGCGCGCATTTCTTCGAGCCATGACAAGGCGGCGAGCACGCTATCCTGCGCGATGTAGTCGACGATCCGGCCGAGATCCTGTTCGGCTTCGGTCGTAAAAATTGCCTTCGGCATCAGGCGTTGCTGGGCGGATTGCGTGAGCCGACATCCCGAGCACGCTGCCGAAGACGCTCCCAGTCGGCCTCGGTCAATTCACGAGACCGGCCAGCTCGGGCGGAAGCAATGCCCTGCTCTACCCGCTCCATGTGCTCCGTAGGCACGAAGGGCATGTGTTCGGTTTTTGCGCGCAACGCTTCAACGGCCGCTTCGAGCGCGGCCTCTCTCGAGGGGAACAACCCGCCGGCGACAACACTGGCGAGATACTGCTCCAATTGCGGAGAAAGTTCTGTTGACATACTGCTCAGGCTATCACGGAAGCCGGATACCGACAAGGAACTAAAAGGCACAGTCAAAGTTCCGACCCTTCTAATTCGGCTTGAGCGCCTTGGCGTCGTTTACCTTCGGAGGTGGAGCCCGGACCGCAGCAGCGTCGCGTGGCCCGAGAGCATTTCGAGTTCAATCTTCGTGATCTTGCACGTGGCGATGTAGCCGAACTCGAGTGCGATCCGGCCGTCGGCCAACGCAGCCTGCATGTGTGATTCATTTTCCTGTTTCGTCCGGTCGATGGGGGCCGTGACGTCGAGAACCGCCCCTCCGTTGATTGTCGTTTGCACGGCGCACTGCTGTCCGAGGTTCTTCACCACATAACTGAAGACTTGACTCTCGTCAGCTTGCAAGTAATGTCCGGCCCGCCGCCATGGCGAGGAGCCGGTCGTTCCGGTCACGGGCGGGATCGCTTGCTGACCTCGGTCAGTCGCAACCGTGACCGACGACGTCGGGCCGAGCGGGAAGCGGACAGTCATTTGATTCGGCGAGCCCACGCATGAGAAGGCCACCGTCAAGCGGCAGTCTCCGGCCATGCGCACCGGCAGCGCGATGCGGCCGTACTTGCCCTGAGCACAAATTGTGGTCAATACGCCTTGATCGCGTTTGCACTGACCCCCGCCGCCTAACCAGTCGGCCTTGACGTCGATCAGCGGCAGCACGTCGAGCTTGCCGTCGGCCGGCGTCCAGGTATTTTCGACGTTGAACAGCGAAGAATTGGCAGCCGCCGCCGTGCCGGGCGCCTTCCCGACCTTGGCCACGCGGCGGGTCATCCACAGGTCCCAGTTGCCCAGGCCGCCGGGGCGCTCGCTAGCGAACAATAGCGTCTGCCCGTCGGCCAACAGCCAAAAAGAAGGCTCGTCGACCGGCGAGTCAATCGGCCGCACCGCGTATCCGCTGCCGCTGGCGCGTTCGGCCAGGTAAAGCCTCATTTCACTGGTATAGCCACGAGTGAACAATAGCGACTTGCCGTCGGCCAGCGGCTGAGGGCATCCATCGGCTGCTTTGGTGTTGATCGTGGGGCCTAAGTTGACGGCTTTTTCCCACGGAGCGTCCAGCGTCTTGCGGCGCGATTGCCAAATATCAAACCCGCCTTGGCTTTGCTCGCGGCGGTCGGAATCGAAGTACAACGTCAGCCCGTCGGCCGACAGCCGACCGTGGTTGTCGTTGCTCGCGGAATTGACGTTGGGGCCAAGATTCACCGGCGAACCCCAGGGGGCGTCGCGCGTCGAGCGGCGGGTCTGGTAGAGATCGCCCCCGCCCTGCGCCTTGGTCGGGCCCGGGCTCTTCGAACCGCAGAAGAGCAGCGTCAGGCCGTCGGCGCTGAGCCAGGGATAGTTTTGGTAGCTGCTGTTATTGAGTGTCGTGAGTGCGGCCGGCGAGCCCCAGGGCTCGTCGAGGCTTTTGCGCCGACACTCGAACAGATCGCCGCCACCGCTGCGATGGGCATGAAATACCAGGCACAGCCCATCGGCCGAGACGGTTGGCGCGGAGTCCTGCTTTTCACTGTTCGTCTTCGGCCCCAGGTTCTCCGGCTCGCTCCAGGTGTACTCGCGGCCATCGGGCAGATCGAATGGCCAGCGCGACGCGGTCGACTTGGATGAGATGGGTGGCGACGTCGTCGCGGTCTTGGCGGGCTGGCCTTTGGCGGGCATGCTCCCGACCGGCACGCTTTTTGGCGGCACGGTCGCGCTGGCCTTCGATGCTGCGACGGCGCTGGAAAGTTTCGGCGCGTCGCTGGCTGGAGGTTTCGCTTCGATTTCGACCGTGCCGCCGGCCGGCACGGGCAGCGTAAGGCCGGGCACCGCTTCCACGCGCGCGACCACCTCGTTTTTGTCGTTCTTGATGATGATCCACACGCCCTACAGCACCGCCAGGAAGCCCGCCGCCGCGGCGCCCATCAGCAGCTTGGGATTCTTCCAAGGCGGGCCTTGCTTGCCGGCCTTAACGGACTTCTTGGGCCGCTTCGGAGGTGGGTCGGCAAAGCCGCTGGGGATTAAAGGAAGGTTTGCATTTTGAAAGGCGATCGACAGGTCCGATTGCTCGGTACTCGCCCCCGAGGGCTGCCAGGCCGTGGTTGCACTCGTCGCCGCCGCATTCAGGACCGACTGGCACGTTTCCAAGTCGGCCACCACCTCGGCCATGGTCTGGTAGCGATCCTCGACCTTCTTGGCCACCATCTTGCGAAAGACGGCTTGCACCTGATCGGGCACGTCCACTTGCGCATCGCTCAGCGACGGCACGGGCTTCTCGCGGTGGGCCAGAATCTTCTCGACCACCGAATCGCCGCCGTACGTGGCCTTGGCTGTGATCAGGTAATACAGCGAGCAGCCTAAGCTGTAGATGTCGGATCGGGCATCGGCGTGCTTCGTGTTGAAGGCCTGCTCGGGACTCATGTAATCCACAGTGCCCATCACGGCCCCGCTGGTGGGTGAGCTCCGCCTGGTTTCCGCCGGGGGCGTCGATGCGCGCCAGGCCCATGTCGAGGATTTTGACCACGCCTTTTTTATCCAATAGCAGGTTGGCTGGTTTGATGTCGCGATGCACGACACCCTCGCCGTGAGCGAATTGCAAGCCTCGGGCAGCTTGCAGGACGTAATTGACAGCTGTGGCCACCGGGAACGGGCCGTTCTTCTTGACCAGCGCGGAAAGGTCTTTCCCGTCGACGTATTCCATGACGAGGAAGTGGGCGCCATGGGCCTCGTCGGCGTCGTCGGCCGCCACAATATGGGTGTGGCGCAGTTTGGCGGCGGCTTCCACTTCGCGTTGGAAGCGGGCCACCGCGGCAGGATCCTTGGTGACCGCGGGCGGCAGCATCTTGAGCGCCACCACGCGCTTCATGCGGCGATGCTCGGCCTTGAACACTTGCTCCATGCCACCCGCACCGATCTTGTCGAGGATCGTGTAGTTGCCGAGGATCAGCGCCTTGACTTTGCCCGCCAAGACGTGCTGCGCCTGAAACGGCGTCAGCTCGCCGGACTCGACGAGTTCCTTGGCAAGCGCCTCCGCATCTTTCGGCGACGCAGTGGGAGGAATGAAGTTCTTGAGCTTGCCGGTGGCAATGATGCCACTGTCTTCAATCTGCTTAACGAATTGTTCGAGCGCAACGACCATGGTCGAGGCTCCGATCTTGTCGCCCTAAGACGGCGCCGATTATAGCAGCCCAACAACGCGGGTGGTAAAGTTGCCGGAAACAGGTGGGGGGGCTGTCCGTAAACGGAATCAGCGCGCGGTCCGTAGGTTCAGCCGACTTGTAAGAACGGCGGCGGGTGATGAACCGAACCTGTTACACCGCTCAAGCTTTCGGGCACCCAACTCCGCCGCCATCCATGCTTCGCCCGAAAAAGATGTCTCCCCGTTCCATTGCCCGAGCGGCGTAGTCCGTGCGCCGTCGATTATTTCGAAGCTGCGTCCCGCCGGTCGGCCACTCCATATCGGCTGACGGCCTGCTTTTGATAAGCGGCATAGAGATCACTCAGTTGCTTATTGCTGAGCTCAGAGCATTGGACCATCAGGATCATGGCAATCTGATTCTGCGGGTCGATCCACAGTTGAGTTTTTCGAGCGCCGTGATGGCCAAAACTGCCGACGCTGCAGCCGCCGGGCAAGGCCTTCTTCTGCACAAAAAATCCCAGCCCATAACCTTGCAGTCCCCCGCCTCCGACGGCCAAGTTGCCCGTCTGAACCGCGCTCATCGCTTTGATCGCGGCCGGCGAAAGATACTTCTTGCCGTGGTACGTCCCGCCACTCAGCAGCATGCGGCAGAATTTTGACAGATCCGTTGCGGTGGAGAACAAGCTGCCGCTGGGCCTGGCAAAGTGGTTGGCATAGGACGGGATCATGCTGGCCGGAAACTGCGACAAGATGATCGGCGGCACCGTCCCGCATTTGCTCGGATCGCGGAGCAACTCCGTGTTGAGATGCAGCGGCTGGAGCGTCTTGGTCGTCGTGTTGTATTCATGCGTGGATGCCAGGTGCGAAGCCTGCTCGGCATTGGGCCAGAACGTCGTGTCTTGCATCTCCAGCGGATCCAACAGCCGCTGCTGGATGAACTGGCAATACGGAATTCCGCTGACCAGCTCGACAACGCGGCCGGCGATTGTCAGCCCTTGGCTGTACTCGAATTTCGAACCCGGCTCCCATTTCAGCGGGGCCTTGGCGAGCACCTTGACGTCGCCTTCCAGGTTGAACGTCCGCGGCGGGGTGTTTTTTGGCAGCCCGGCCGTGTGGCTCATGGCCTCGCGGATGGTGATCGGGTGTTTCGGCGGATGCGGCTTGCCTTGGTTGCCCGCTTCCTCGACCATCTGGCCCTTGAACTCCGGCAGATATTTCTCCACCGGATCGTCGAGGTTCACCTGGCCCTCGTCGACCAGCATCATCAGGGCCGCCGACGTAAAGCACTTGGTCATGGAAGCGATATAGCACAGATCCGTCGCCTGCATCGCTTTGCGAGTTGCCAGATCGGAAAACCCGATTGCCTCCAGATCGAGCACGTGGTCTTTGTCAGTTACCAGCACGACCGCGCCGGCAATCACCTGGCCGTCGATGAACGGCCGCAGCGCCGCATCCATGCCTCCATCGGCCGGCACCGGCGCAGCAGGATCGTCAGCCAGCGCGGCAGGCGCAACGCATACTGAAACGAGCAGTAGCACGCCACGAAGAACACGGCCCAACGGCAGGTAGGTCGCCTTGATCATGATTTCACTTTCTTCGATGTCGACATTTCAGCCGGGGCGGGGCCTGATCACAATAAATACCGTTCCAGCTCTTCAAAGACGATCGTGTTTCCGCAACCGTCGTTGATGGGATCGATGCACACGCCTTGAATGCCGATCCGCCGCAGGTCTTTGAGCAAAGACGGAAGGGTTGATCGGGCGACGAGCTTGTTCTCCCATTCTGTATCACCCCGCCCTACCATGAAAGACGCGGCATTTTCGGCGGCAGTGAAAGCAACGATGAAGCCCGGCATTCCCTTCGACTCAATTGGCCGAGAAATCGAGCCATGCCGCTGGGTAACGATCCAGAATGGGAAGCTGAATTTACTGATCATCGTCATGCTTAGAAACTCCGCTACGATAACTCAAGGCTGTTCAGGCTAGGCTACAAGCTCTTCAACGCCCGCCGGTTCAGGCGGCTTTTGGTCCCGATGAATCGTTGGCAGCCATCCCTACGTCGGACCCAATTGCCGATGTCCCGATCGCTTCCGCACCGAAGGTCGAACCAGCGTGCGACGACCACGGCAGCAAACATAATGTGAAACGCAATGTCATGCGGCGTGAACCAACTGCCGGCGCTGCCCGCGATGTTCGACCGAGGGAGTAGACGAATTTCAGGGACTGACATCCTGTCGAGCCTCGCTACAGCAGCGGGTTCAGAGAATGGTTGAGTTGAATTCATGCCAACCTGCAAACAGGCAGCCATCGACGTTCGCCGAAGGCGAACACCGACGATGCTGACGCAGAACCGAGCAGAGAAAACAGAAGTGCCGCTAGCGCAAGCTAGTGGCAACGGTCAGGAGATGAATGGCGTAGCAAAGCGCTACGTCACCAGCCGCCGCCATTGGTGATGAAGAGCTTGAGATAAAGCTCGTGCTCGGTGATCGGGCTGGCGTTATTGACCTGTGGCATGCGGGGTATTGTAAAGCCAACCTTCGGGAATGGGAAGGGCGAGGTTAGCCGTTAACTAGCCCCAACCTCGATGAGCATGCATGACAAATTGTCGCATCGATGGTCGTCGCCGGTGCGTTGATTGTCTTCTTTTTCAAGATCAGCTTGAACACATCATTAAAGGGGTCAGAACGCGGGTTAGAACGATTTTAGAAAATCCTTCTGACCTGCTCTGTAGAAAACGCGCTGCCAGCTTAACCTGCTAGCTGGAATTCGTGCGTATCAAGGAGCATGGGCAAGACGAGCAAGTCTCCGAAAGCGGTGATCACGGTAGCCTATTTGATCGGCCAGTGTGCGTTGCCGACCTACGCGCACCGGTATAGTCCCAAGAAGTTCACGCAGCCGCAACTTTTCGCTTGCCTGGTACTCAAGGAGTTCTTGCAACTCGACTACCGCAAGCTGGCGGAACTGCTCTTCGATTGCCCCGAACTGCGAGCGCCGATTCACCTGGCCGCGGTGCCGCACTTCACGACATTCCAGAAAGCGGCGCGCCGGCTGCTGAAGTCGTCGCTGGCCGAACGCCTGCTCGACAAGACCGTTCGCCTGGCCCAACTCCGCGGCCGTCTTGGCTCGTCGGTCCCATTGGCTGCCGGTGACGGCACCGGTTGGGAGTCGCACCACGTCAGCCATTACTACGTCAAACGACGCGCAAGTTGCTCGAAATACTGGCAAAAAACCACGTATGCGCGGTTCCCCAAGGCCGGCATCCTCTGCGACTGCGCCAGCCACATGATCCTGTCGATCGTGCCTGGACGCGGCCCGGGCCCGGACATCAAGCACTTCCGCCCGCTACTGGATCAAGGCTTGCAACGGACGCGAATTGACACGGTCGCCCTCGACGCTGGCTACGACGCGGAGCATACGCACGCCTACGCCCGACAGGAGCGTGGCGTGAGGACGTTGATCCCGCCCTTGATCGGGCGGCGCACCGACAAACCGCCGAGCGGCTACTGGCGGCGACAAATGGCTCGGCGTCTGCACCTGACGCGCTATGGTCAGCGCTGGCAGGTGGAAACCGTGAACAGTATGCTCAAGCGGCTGATGGGGTCCGCCCTACGGGCACGTCGATACTGGAGCCAATGTCGCGAGATACTCCTGAGAGCGATCGCTCACAATGTGATGATTCTCAGGCGATCATAGGTTTTCTACAGAGCACTTCTGACCCTTTTAATCGGCTCCTTTAATCGGCTCGGCTGGAAAAGTTGCCGTTGCGGCTATCGACCCCGCAACATGCCCGCGGCTCCGCATCCGGGCAAAGGCAACTAAAACGCCCGCGTCACGCGCCACACCTTTGTCCCGCCAGTCACGTGGAGAGGATGCCCCCCATCCGATGGCCGAGCTTCCGCGCGTCTCAGCGTGCTGTGTCTTGAGCCGAAATAGCAACTGCCTTCATTCTCGCGGTGCTTGGCGATCAACGGTCGGGGGCGATCGTAAGAACTCCCGGTCGCTTTGTGACGCCCAAACGCGAGATGCACGGCCGTAACGTTTTTGCCGGCCATTCTGTCGAGGCAGGTTGTGCTCGGCGGTTCGCAATTGCTTCGGTTGACGATTCCGGTCGCCGATAGCGGATATTGCGTCGGGTCGCGCGGCATGATCGCGACCATCGTTACTTAACGACACGGAGTTTCCGGTGATGGCTTCCCCATTGCGCATCTTTACTGGGATCTTCGCACTGCTGTGGCTCGCGACGCAGATTGCCCGCGCCGACGATGGTGCGATCGTACCCGCCCTTGGTGTCTCCTCGTACACCGGGACGGCTGGTCAAGAGACGATCGCCCCAGCGGACTCCGGCGCGATTTTCCCTGCGAGCAGCGACTCCTCGGAAGACGAGGCCGCGTTCAACGCGGTCCCGGAATCTGGCACCCCCGCAGTTAGGGTCGCCCAACCCCCATTGGCCGACGGCCCCAGCAGCGACCCGGGCGACGGTGAACGGTGGCTCCGCACGTTCTCCGCAGCCAGCAGCGCACCCAAATGGAGCGTCAACGTCGGCGCCCTCATTCTCGAGCGCAGCAATCCTCAACCCGCGCAGATCATCCATCCGATAGGCAGTACCGCCACGATTTCCAATGCGAGCGACTTTTCTTTCAACTCGGTCTCGGCGGCGCCGGACATTACGGTCTTCCGCCGCCTCCGCTGGGGCGGTCGCCTGCAGTTTCGCTACTTCGGTGGATTCGACTGGACGACCGGGGCTAACTACGGAGCTGTAGGCAACGTTCAAATCGGATCGGAACCGAACTTCGGTGCGACGGGGTTAACCGGCACCTACGTCTCACAGCTGAGCAGCAACTTCGAGCTCAATTGGGTGCGCCCCCTCGGCGATCGCATCGCGTTCCTTACCGGCTTCCGCACGCTGCAAGTGAACGAGGTGCTCGACTACCACATCACCTTTCCCGCCTTCAATGCTGACTACACCTGGAAAGAGGCCAACCAACTGTACGGCGGCCAGTTTGGCTGCCTGGCCGAACTTTGGCGGCTGAACAGCCGGTTGTCGGTAACCGGAACGTTCAAGGGGGGCATCTATGGAAACAGCGCGAGTAACGTCTACAGCTTAGTCACCTCGACCGGTGCTTTCATTCCCGGCGGCGCAGTCGGAAGCCAAACGTCCTTCGTCGGTGAGCTTGGCTTAAATGCAGCCTTCCGCCTCACCCCGCACCTCTCGCTCTACGGCGGGTATCAAGTGATGTGGGTCGACGGCCTGGCACTGGCCACCGATCAGGCTGCAGCCGCGACGGCCAAAGGTACCCAGAACGCAATCACCACCGCCGGCGACTTGTTTTACTTCGGTGCCAGGACCGGACTGAGAATCACCTGGTAATCGCGCGAGCGGAGCACGGCTAGAGACCGCCGGCGGCTACAAGTTCATCGCCCGGGCGGCCTTCACAACTCGACGACATTGACTTTGGTCGTTGGTTGTAATATATTTCAACGTTTGGCCCAATGAGTTGTCGAGTCATGGCGGCCGGCAGCGATGACGTTTTTCGAGCAAATCATTTGGGATCTTGAAAACGACCCGAACGGCAACGTGCAACATCTCGCCCGGCACCACGTCACGCCCGACGAAGCGGAAGAAGTTCTGATCGACCCTCGCAGCATCACGACCATCAGTAAGTCGAGCGGCGAGCAAATCACGTTCGGCTATACCGGGGCCGGGCGATACCTGGCCGTCGCCTGGCAAATGGTTTCTGACGACCCGTTGATTGCGCGACCGATTACAGCGTTCGACCCGAACCGAGGCGAATAGGCAAGTCGACAGCGGACGGCAGGCAAACACCCGAGATTATTAGAAATGGCTAAGCAATCGCCGAAACGACAGTCGAAGAGGCAATCGAAACGGCTGGAGAAGCAGCCGGCAGTTCAGCGGCCGAAGCGGACCATCCGCGATCGACGGCTGACCAAAGCAGAAATCGCAGCCGACAACGCCGTCCGCAAGAAGTTCCGTGGCAAGCCCAGCCTCAAGTCGCTGCTGGCATCCGGCGACTTTACCGATCCGATGCCGACCACGGATTACGTCGCGCTGGTCAAGGTCATGGCCCGGCTAAAGCAGGCCCGGACCTCGCAAAAGATCAGCTTGAACGAACTGGCCCAGCGAACCGGCATCGATAAAGGGACGATCAGCAAGCTGGAGAACGGAGTGTTCGACAACCCGACGATCGGGACTATTCAGCGGTACGCCAGCGCCATCGGAAAGGGGATCGTGGTCGGGGTGATTGACTTGCCGGCCGGCGGTGCTGAGGACTATGCCGCCGGGTGAATGGCCGCTCGACGGCCGGTCCGCCGAAGTGGCCCGGGCGACTGAGTACTCACCTAGTGCTCAAGGCCCGGGCAAAAGATCGTAAAACGTGCGTTTTCGACCGCCCTGGCGGCCGGTGCGATGTCATGAAAAAACCCCAGGAAACGCCGTGTTTCCCGGGGTTTTTGGCTACTACCCCTACGGGGAGTCGAACCCCGGTTTTCGGACTGAGAACCCGACGTCCTGGGCCACTAGACGATAGGGGCATGTGTGGCAATCGCGGGCAGCCGGAATCACGCAAGGCTTGACGCTTGATGGCCAGGCCCTATCCGCTTGCTGCCGAACCCTTTTACTACCGAACGGCCGGCCCACTGTCAACCGGCACGCGGTCAATGGGCATGCGATCGGCCGGCGGGCGATCAGCCGGCGCGGGGTCGATGGAGCCCGTGGGCTCGTCATGCGGCAGGCGATGTGTCCAGTCATCCCATTCTTTGGCCTGTTTTTCGTCGAGCACGCGGCGATTGGCGGCCAAGGGGTAGAGCATCAGCCGGCTGAGCCGGGGATCAAGGTCGGAACGCAAGGGAGCTAATTCGGCCAATAGCCGGGCTGATTGCTCGTGATGGCCCTGGAGTGTCAGTACGATGCTCTCGCCGGCCAGGCCGAATGCCCGCAGGCTGCGCGCCGAGAGGGTGCTGGTGCCGGCGCCCGGATTGGGGCCGCGCCGGCCGCGCAGGTCGGGCTGTGAAAGTGGCGTGGCGGCCAAGGCCCGGAATAATTCGAGCGCTTCGGGCAGCCGGTTTTGCTGCAAGTAATAGAGCGCCAACTCCTGGTGCGAACGGGCGACGTAAAACGTGGACTGGGGAAAATATTCGGCCACGCTCTTGAGCCAGGCATCGCGGTCGGTCGCTTGCAGTTGGGCAAAGAAAAATTGCGAGTCGGCCGATTGCTCGCGCGGCACCGTCGGCGGGCGGGCATCGGCCAGCAGATACGGCTGCCGCATCCAGCGGGCTGCGGCGCCTCCGACCAAAAAAGCCGCAACCAGCGCGGCTGCAATCAGCCCGCGACGCCGCCGGCGCCGGACAATGGCCAAGGCCTCGGTCTTCATCACCGCAGCCAACTGCTGCGTCGCGTGCGTGCGGCTGGCAGGAGCCGGCTGCAATTGCTCGTCGATTTCCAACTGCCGCCACCAATCGTCTTCGGCCGGCACGATGGCCAGCGACCGAAGATCGGCCAGCAGTTCGCGAGCAGTCTGATAGCGCTGGCCGGGGTCTTTGGCCAGCAGCGTGTGGACGATGCGGCACAGGCCGGCGGGCAACTCGGGGCGGAGTTCTTCGAGCCGCCGCGGCGGATTCTGCAAATGCTGAATGGCGACGCTGAGCGCCGTGTCGCCTTTGAACGGCGGCTCGCCGGCCAGCATCTGGTAGCACGTGACGCCGAACGAATACAGATCGCTGCGCGGATCGACCCGGCGGCCTTCGACCTGCTCGGGGCTCATGTACAGCGGCGTGCCCATCGTCACGCCCACCTGCGTGAGGTTCAACTCGCTGGCTCCGCTGAGCCGTGCGAGGCCGAAGTCGGCCACTTTCACCTCGCCCTCGCGGGTGATCATGATGTTCTCGGGCTTGATGTCGCGATGCACGATGCCACAGGCGGCCGCCTTTTCCAGGGCCAAGGCCACCTGGCGCGCGATCAGCACGGCCAGTTGCGGCTCGAGCGGGCCGCGGCGCTCGACCAGGTCGCGGAGATTTTGCCCGGCGACATATTCCTGCGCGATGAAATGCAAGCCGTCCTGGAAGCCGACTTCGAAGATCTGCACGATGTTGGCATGCACCAGCGCGGCGGCGGACTGGGCCTCGTTATGAAAACGGGCCACGAAGGTGGCGTCGCCGCTGAGCTGCGGCTTGAGCACCTTCACGGCCACCTGCCGGCGGAGCGACTGCTGCGTGGCCAGATAAACCTCGGCCATCGCGCCGGAGCCCAACAGCCGCAGCAGGCAAAAGTCGCCCAAATGGCGGCCCGACAGGTCGGCGCTGGGAGCTTCGGCCGGTGGAGGCGTGCCCTGGCTCATGCGGTTTGGAAAGCGGCGGTTTGACGGACGGGCTTAAGGATTCAGTATGCGGCACCGGCCGGCGGTTGACAATCTGGCCCCCATCGACCGCAGTCATTGGGCTTAGACGTGCGTGCGATTCTAGCCGGCCGGGACGTGCTGACCGCGGACCAGGGCGTAGAGCGTGCTGGGCATGACGGGCTTGGTCAGATAATGATCGAAGCCGGCTTCCGCCCCGAGGCGCACATTTTCTGGCAGCCCGTAGCCAGTGAGCGCGATCAAGCGCGGCTGGTGGACCTGCAGCTGGCGCACGCGGCGGGCCACTTCGTAACCGTCCATGCCTGGCAGCCCGATGTCCATGAGCACGACGTCGGGATGCAGCTTCTCGATCGCCGACAGGGCGGCGGGGCCGTCGTAGACGACATGGCAGGTGAGCCCCAGCCGCTCGAGCAGCAGGACCAACGTTTTTGCGACGTCTTGGTTGTCTTCCACGACTAGCACATGCGAGTTCGCCATGGCGCCGGGCAAGGCATCGGTGAAACCGGGCTCCGATTTCAAGGCCGCGTCCGGCGGGCTGGCTGGGCAGGGCAGCGTGACGACGAACTGGCTCCCCTGGCCGGGCCCCGCGCTGTGGACGTCGATGGTGCCGCCATGCAACTCGATCAGGCTCTTGGCCATCGTCAGCCCGATGCCCAAGCCGCCTTGCGCTCGATCGGCCGATCGTTCGCCCTGCACGAAGATATCGAAGACATGCTCGATGAGTTCGGGCGCGAGGCCGTCGCCATTGTCGCGGACGATCAGCCGGGCGGTGACTGAGTCGTGCTCGAGCCGCAATTCGATCTGGCCGCCGCAAGGCGTGTATTTGGCGGCATTGCTCAACAGATTGATGAGCACCTGCTCGATGCGGGTAGCATCGACATCGGCAATGACCGGGCCGTCGGGCACTGAAATGTTCAGAAGCTGCTTACGCGCGTGCAACAGGGTTTCCACGACGCTGGCCGCCCGGCGCACGATCTCGGCCAGGTCGACCGGCTTGCGGCGCAGGGCGATCTTGCCCCGCACCACGCGCGAAACGTCCAGCAAATCGTCGACCATCCGCGTCATCGTATCTAGTTGCCGGGCGATGATTTGCCGAGCCTGGATGATTTCGCGGCTGGCGGTGTCCTCGAATTGCAGCATGGCGACTGCACCGGCGCAGGCGGCCAGCGGATTGCGCAGCTCGTGCCCGAGCATGGCCAGGAATTCGTCCTTGCGGCGGCTGGTTTCCTGCATGGCATGTTCGTACTGCTTGTGCGAGCTGATGTCGGTCGAGGTGCCGAACCAGCGGACGATCGTCTGGTCGCTGCGCACGGGCACGGCCAGGCCCAAATGCCAGACGTACTTGCCCGAGGCATGGTCCAGCAGGCGATATTGGATTTCCAACGGATCGCCGCTGGAGCGCGCCATTTGCCAGGCTTTTTCCAACGGCGGCGCATCATCGGGATGAATCACGCGGCGCCAGGAGCCGGGCTCGGAGCTTTCTTCGAAGCTCAAGCCCGTCAGCTCGAACCAGCGCCGATTCAGATATTCCAACCGCCCGTCGTTATCGCTGATCCAAACGATATGCGGAATGGCGTCGGCCAGATGGCGAAACCGCTCTTCGCTGGCACGCAATGCCTGCTCGGCACTGCGTCGCTCCTGCACTTCCAACTCCAACGCGGCGTTGGCCTGCTCCAGCTCGTGCGTCCGCTCGCGAACTCGGGCTTCGAGGTCGGCATTTAGCAGTCGGACTTCCGCTTCGGCTGCTTTGCGGCCGGCCAGATCGACGAGCACGGTGCGGAATTGCAAGTCCCCCGTTAGCGGATCCAAGGCCCGCACGGAGAGCAGTTGAACCGGCAACCCTCGCCCTGAGCGACTTTGAACCTGCAATTCGGTCGACCAAGGGCTGCAACCCTGTCGGCAATTGCGGAGATGATCGAGGAATGCCCGACGATTGTCGGCGGCAACGAATTGAGCGAAAGGCAAGCCCGCGACCGTCTTACGATCGCATTCCAGCAAGCTGGCACCTGTCAGGTTCAGGTCATCGACGATGCCGCTGGTGGTGAGCGTGACATAGGGCAGCGGGGCGAAATCGTACAGATCGGCGTAGCGATCGCGTGAAATTTCGAGTTCGGACTGTGCCGCCAGCAATTGTTCGGTTTGCAGGCTGATTTCTTCGCGGTAAGTCCGCAGTTCGTGCTCGGTCTCGGCCGCCGCGCGGCGCAGCAATTCCAACTCGCGCGTCAATTCGGCTAGCGTCTGTCGAGTCAGATTGTCAGGCATGGTCGGCATCCGTCGATTAGCCCTCGGTCGGGTGGACAGCGAGCAGATACCGTACCGAGCCGGGATGCTCGCCGGCAATGCGGCGGCCGTTGAGCAACAGCGGCCGCCGGCCGCCGCCGGCCCGCAGTTCGGTGGCGAAGCCTTCGATGGGCTCGTCGCGCTCCGACAGTTTGGCCAGCAAATCGCGAATGGCCGGATCGTTCCACTGGCCATCGGCGATTTCGATCAGCGCCTTGCCCATCACGTCGGCCTGTGCCACGCCGCAAAGCGTGCAGAACGCGCGATTGGCCATCCGCACCCGGCGCTCGCCGTCGAGCACCACCAGCGGCTCGCGGACTACGTCGACCACGCCCTCGGCGAACAGCCGCAGATCGTTGATATCGGTCGTGTAGCGTTTGGCCGCATCGATGTCGAACAGCGCCAGCACGGCGCCGTCGATGCGATTTTCCATGTTCTTGTACGGCCGGATCCGGAGCGAATACCAATGGCCCTGCAAATCGCGCACGTCGCGCGCCTGGGGCTCCGTCCTTTCGATCACGTCGGAAATCATCCGCTCCAGATCGGAGTAGTCGATGTTCGGTTTGATGTGGCTGATCGGCCGGCCCACGTCGCTGGGGATCAGGTTCAAGACCTTTTCGGCCATGGGCGTGAAGCGCCGGATGCGCAGATCCATGGCCACAATCACGATGGCAATTTGCACGTTGTGCAGCAGATTCACCAGGTCGCTGTTGACCAGGCTCAACTCCTCGTTGCGGCCGTGCAGTTCGTCGTTGACGGTATTCAGCTCTTCGTTGGTCGACTGCAACTCTTCCTTGGCCGTATCCAGCTCCTCGTTCGTGCTCTGCAATTCCTCGTTGCTGGAAAGGATCTCTTCATTGGCCGATTGGAGCTCTTCATTGGCCGCCTCGAGTTCCTGGATGATCGATTGCAGATATTCGCGGCTGGCCGCCAGTTCCTGCTGAAGCCGCGAGACCTTTTGCTCGTCGGGCTGCTGGATTTCAGGCGGCTGCGCGGGGGCGGCGGCCGCCGGGGAGCCCGCCCCGGGATCCTCGAACAGCACGAGGTAGTGCCGCGGCTCCTCGTCAATCGCCAGCGGAATCACCTCCAGATTGACGTCCCGCTGGCCGCCGTCGGCTTTGACCTTGAGTCCCACTTTGCGCACCGTGGTCTGGCTCTCGCGCGCTTCGTGCAGCGCGGTGCGCAGGCCGTAGAGCAGCCCCTCGCGCGCCATCTTGAGCACGTTCAGGCTGGCTTCGCCGGGCGCCGGTTCGAGCCAGGCGCCCGTCTGGCCGCGAAACTGCACGATTTGCAGTTCCGCGTTGACGATCACGCCCGCGGGCGCAAACCTGCTCAGCAGCACCTGGTTGGCTTCGGCCTGGACGTGAGCGACGCTCGGCGGCTCGTGCGTGCCCTTGCGCGGCAGGCGCGCCAAGGAAGGGCCTCCCGCGGCCGGCCGAAAATCCATTTCGAACTGCGGCATGGTGATTTTCTTGCTGTAGATGCGATGCCGCTTGTCGACGACTTTGTATAGATCGGCCAGCGGGCCAACCGATTCGGCCGACCCCAGCATCAGAAAACCCTGCGCCCGCAGCGCGTAATGAAAGACGCTCATCAGCCGCTTTTGCAGCGACGGGCCCAGGTAAATCAGCACGTTGCGGCAGGCGATCAGGTCCAGGCGGCTGAACGGCGGATCGCGCGTCACGTCCTGCCTGGCAAACACGCACATGTCGCGCACGGCCTTGCTGATCCGGTAGTTGCCGTCCACCTTGCTGAAGAACCGCAGCAGCCGCGCCGGCGAAACGTCGTCGGCAATGCTGGCTGGATAAGTGCCGGTGCGGGCCGTCTGAATGGCCGCCTCGCTGACGTCGGTGGCGAACACCTGGATGGGCACGGAACTGGCCTGGTCGCCCAGGTACTCCAGCAGCGTGATGGCCAGCGAATAGGGCTCCTCGCCGGTCGAACAGCCCGGCACCCACACGCGGATCGGACCCTCCGTGCCCCGGTTTTCGAGGATCTTGGCAAACGCAACTTTACGCAGGGCCTCGAACGAGTCGGGCTCGCGAAAGAACCGGGTGACGTTGATCAGCATGTCCTGGTACAGCAGCTTCACTTCGCCGGCATTCTGCTGCAGGTAGCGCAGGTACTGTTCGGCCGTGGAGAATTTGTGCAGCGCCATCCGCCGCTGCAACCGGCGCTTGATCGTCGGCTGCTTGTACTGGCTGAAATCCACGCCGCTGCTGGTGCGCAGCATCAGAAACATGCGCCCCATCTGGTCGTCGTTGACGGCAAACTCTTCCCCCGGCCGCCGCGGCAGCCGCCGGCTGACATAAGGATGCCTGGCCAGGCGCAGCAACTCGGCGGCAATGGCCTGCGGCGACAGAACGAGGTCGACCACGCCGGTGGCGATGGCGGCTTGCGGCATGCCGTCGTAGGCCGCAGTCTCCGGATCTTGCGCGATGGCGATACCGCCCACCGACTTAATTTCGCGCAAGCCCTCGGCGCCGTCGGAGGCTGTGCCGGAGAGAATCACGCCGATCGCCTTGTTGCCGCAGTCGTCGGCCAGCGAGCGAAAGAAATAGTTGATCGGCAAGTGCTGGCGGCCGTCGGACGGGCGAGGCGTGAGGTGCAATTTGCCCTGCTGGACTGCCATCTGCCGATCCGGCGGAATGACGTACACATGGTTCGGCTCGAGCGTCATGCCTTCGGCAGCCTCGATCACGGGCAAGGGTGTCTTGGCCGATAAGAGTTCGGACAAAGCGCTGGGATGCTTGGGCGCCAAGTGCTGCACGACCACTAACGTCAGCCCCGCGTTGGGTGCCAAGTGGATCAGCAATTCGCTCAGGGCCTGCAGGCCGCCGGCGGAGGCTCCTACGCCCACCAGCGTGGCGCACGGCTGGAAACGTTCATCGCCGGTCGCGTGCTGCTGCAAATCGGTCTCGTCGCCGTGATCGTCAGCCGCCGGTGGCGCGGCCTTTGGTTCGGCGTGCTGCTGGTCGCGTTTGGATTTTTTCTTGGCCAAGATCGTCGCCTACGAGGGGGCCATGAGCGCATAAGGCTCCAGTAAGTCTAGAGTGGTCAGCGCGGGCAATCCAGTGCGGCCCATGCCGGCGCGCAGCGAAATCACTCGATTGATCGCATCGAAGCAACGCTGGTCGTCGAGCGGACAGCTCGCGCCCGCGTCAGCATACAGGCGGCAGGTGTGCTAACGTCGAGCTTTAGTGGTCGCGCAGACCTTTGAGCAGCCGCAGCACGATTTCGTCTCCGATGATTTCGCCGTCCAGCACCGAGAGGATTGCGCGGCACACGCAGGAGGTGCACCAGCAGTCGGCGTCGGGATTGGCCCGGCGGCATTTGGAGTTGGTTGCCAACAGGCTGACCATGGGCTCCCATTCGACCGCAACCAGGTAATCGACGAGTTCCGCACGGCGGGTTCGCCGCACCACCTCGGCCGATCGCTCTTGCAGTTCGCGGGCCCGGCGTACGACGACCGCAGAAGCCTCGCGCAGCGATTCGGATTGCAAGCGCAATTGTTCGGACTCGGCCCGAAGCTGGCAGCTCGCGCGCCGCGTGGCGCGGGCGATCCGCAAGACATCTCGCAGATGGACGATGGAGAAGGGCTTGACGAGGTATTCGTCGAACCCGGCTTCCTTGGCCAACGTGCGATGGGCCGTGTCGGCAAATCCGGTGACGGCCACCAGCAGCATGTTGTGCAACTGGGGCAAATCCCGCAAGCGCTTGGCCAGGCGAAAGCCGTCCAGCTGTGGAATCTGCAAGTCGATCAGCCCAACTTCCGGCTCGAAGGTCAGGGCCGCCTCGAGCGCCGCGGCGCCGTCATAGCAAATCCGTACCTCGTCGCCGCCGATCTCGACTAATCGGCCCAAGGTATCCGCGGTGTCGTGGTCGTCGTCAACGATCAAAGTCCGCAAGCGAGCTGTGCAATCGATCGTAGCCACGACGAAACCTCCAACCCAAGTAACCAAGACGTGCACGCTTAGCGGGACCAGCCATCCTAAGCAATCACCGGCAGTGAAGTCAAATCTACACAAAAGATGTTGTAAAGCAGGCTTTTACCACCCCAAAGTTGTAGTCAAGTCGATAGCGACTGCCCTCGGGAAAAGCTGAGTCTCGGCGCTCATTATTTACATGAATGCGCGGGCGTCTGAGGAAGGTCAGTAGTCCGTTGTCCGTTGTCCGTTGCCGCAGCCACCAGGGGCCGACAACAAACAACGGACAACTGACTACTGACTACTGACTACTGACAACGGACTATTCCGCGGCGATGGGCTTGGCTTCGCCCGCGATCATCTTGAGACGCAGGCCGTGGATGCGCGAGACGGTGTAATACGCGGTCTCGAAGCCGATCGTGCCCGGTCGAATGTTCTTGCCAGACACCGCCGTCAGCGGGCCGGACCAGCGATACAGCAATTGGCCGTCGCGATGGACGACGATCTCGGCTGTCGTGTCGCCGACAATCACTTTGACGAGATAGTCGTACTCAGTGCCGACGCGGATCGTGGCGGCCGCTTCGGCCCGCGGTGCCGGCCGCAGGCCCAGCAGGTGGGTTGTGGCGGTGGGCGACTCGGTGTTGCCGTTGTCGCCGCGCAGATCGAGCACGACCGCCTTGTCTTTGCCGACGGGCAAGTACAGGGCCGTGGTTTCCTTGGCGCGCACGATCGTGATGCGGCCGGCAAGTTCGTAACTGCCGTCGAGCCGCACGGGAATCGAAACATACGCGCGCGGCTTGTGTGCCGAAAACTCGACCGCATCGTCGCTCAGCATCCAACTGGCGTCGAGCTTGTCGCGCGTCGGATCCACGAGACCGGCCAGCGCGCTCCAGCCCCCCGAATCGGTGCCGGGCCAAAGTGGCGCACCAGGTGATCGCGGATTCGAGACGGCGGCGAATTCGTCGTCACGCAGTCGAGCCGTCATCGGTGGCGGGACCGTCAGAACGGACTTCCCGCTCCTGAGCACGTAGATCCCGAGCACGGCGCTCAGCAAGACCAGCCCCGCAGCCAGGGCGATCGGTCTTGCGCGACGCCGCGCAGGGCTTCCGGCCGCGCCGGCGGACATTTCGGCCTGCGCGGTCTTGAGCCGGGCTTGCAGGATGTCGCGCTGGCTGCGGAGCTTGCTGAGCGTGGCATCGACCTGGGCCAGTTGCAGCCGCAAGTCGTGCAATTGTTCTTGCTGATCGGCCAACTGAGCGGCGAACTCGTCGGCCACGCGCTGGAGCTCGGCCTGCTGCCGCTGGGCTTCGGCCGCACTCTCGGCGTCCGCGGTGCTCGCCGCTCGCTGGGCCGCTTCGGCCGCGGCCTGGCGATGTTGCCGGACTTGAACGTTGAAGTCGGCGGCCACTTGCTGGGCCTGTTGCGCGAGTTGGGCCAACTGGTCGCGCCGCCGCTGGTATTCGAGCACCGCGCCGTCGAGCTGGTGCTGGGTATCGAGCAGCTCTTTGAGCGCCGCCGGCGCGTGCGCGTGAAACAGGGTCCACAATCGCGTGTGCCAGCCGCGCCGCTGAGTGACCGGCGCCCACGCGTCGGTATCGTGTGGAATTCCGGGCAGCGGCTCGGGACGATGCGGCGCGGCCGCTCGCAGTGCGGGCTGCGCAAGTGGCTTGCCAGCGCGGAAGGCTGCGATCGCCGCGTTCAGCTCCTCGGCCGATTGGTAGCGGTTGTTCGGATATTTCTCCAGCAGCCGCATCACGATGGCCGCTAGCGCCTCGGGCACTTCGGGCGCCACGTCGCGCAGCGGTCTCGGCTGCTCGAAGGCATGCTGAAAGATCATGCCGGTCGGCGAATCCGATTCAAATGGCAGCCGGCCGGAAAGCATGCGATACATGAGCGCGCCGACGGAATACAAATCGGACCGGCTATCGACCTTCAACCCGCGCGCCTGTTCGGGCGGAATGTAGTCGACCGTACCCATGATCACGCCGGTGGCCGTGAGGTTTTCGCCGCCGCCTGAAGTTTTCACCAGCCCGAAATCCGCAACCAAGGCCCGGCCGTGCTCGTGGTCCAGCAGAATGTTGCCGGGCTTGATGTCGCGATGGATCAGACCTTGGGCATGCGCGGCGGCCAGCCCCGCCAGGCATTGGGCGATGATCGGCAGCGTTTCGTCGATGTCGAGCTTTGCGCGCCGCGCCAGCAACCCGGCCAGCGACTCGCCGGGCACGAACTGCATCACAAAGTAGTGATGGCCGGCATCTTCGCCGCAGGCGAATACTTGCACGACGTTGGGATGCACGAGCCGGGCAATGGCCGTGGCCTCGGCGCGGAACCGGCGGACGAAGTCGGGATGCCTGGCCAACTCGGGCGGCAGCACTTTGATCGCCACCACACGCTGCAGCCCCTCGTCGATGGCCTTGAACACGTCGCCCATTCCACCGCCGCCGATGCGCTCGAGGATGCGGTAACCGCCCAGATGTGCAAAGGCCGGCACCGGGGGCGTCGCATCGTCGCGCCGCCCAGTCGCCGGCCGATGTCCGGTGGGTGGTGTGTGCAGCGATGAGGGATCGATGATACCCAGCGCCGGCGTGTCCGCCTCAGCCGCCCGACTTGCCTCGTCGGCTTGGCGCACTGCTACGCATACCTGGCGGCAGTCCGTGAAGCGATCGTTCGGATCGAAGCCCAGGCAGCGATCGATGATCGGCCGCAGCCGCTTGGAGACTTTCGCTCGGGCTTTCGCGCTGCGCAGATACGCGTCGACGCCGGTTTGGCCAGTCAGCCGGCAGAGCAGGGCCCCCAATTGATAGGCATCGATGCGGCGCGGATCGATGGCGATCCCGGCCTGCACCAGCCGCTTGTGCGCGACGGCCAGTTCCGTCGAGAGCTGCCCGACCGTCTTGCCTTGCATCTCGGGCGGATACTGCTGGTGGCCGTCGCCGGGGTTGCATTCAATGGTGGCGGCCGGCGGCACCAGTTGCGGCTGGCCGGCTTCATCGAGCGTGATGTTCTCCAGCCTCACCGCTCCGTGCAGGCGGCCGCAGTCGTGCAGTGTGGCGAGCTGATCGGCCAGCGCAATGAGCCACTGCCAGACTTGCTCGGGCGTGAGCGACTCGGCCTTGGCCGGTGTCTCGACTGCCGCGGTGATGGGTCGCTCGTCGGCCACGACTCGATTCTCCCGGCTGCATTGCCGTGATCCAACCACCAGCATTGGATCGACCGAAAAATAACTTCTCCGCGACCCCCTCTCCCCTTGTGGGAGAGGGCAGGGTGAGGGGCCGGGAAATACGGAAGTTATTTTTCGGTCGATCCTTACGCGTCGAAAGTCCAGGCGGGGCGGCGGCCTTTTATGGTAATCGCTGAGGGGAGCATGAGCACGGCCGCGAGGCCACAAAACAGTCCCAGCAAGTGGCCCAGGTTGGTCCAATTCCATCCCCACCAGAACAGTCCCCAGACTTCCAGCAGCGGCACCAGCAGGATGGCCCACAGGGCACGCAGTGAGAAATGGTCCCAGCGGATAAACCAATACACCCAATGCTGCGGCCGATGCACGAGCCCGAGCAGCAACGAGAGCGGGAAGACGGCCAGGTAATAAACGTCGACCAGGCAGGCCGGCATCAGCGTGATGCACACCGCGATGACGGCAAAAATGGCACCTGAGGAGCCGAGCAGATAGCCGTGACACAAAAACCGGGCGATGATTCCCAGCGCAAGCGCCGAGCCCAGATAAGTCAGCGTGTAATAAAAGTTGCCGAGCCGGCGGTTGGCCGGATTGCCGAATACCAGCAGCACCCACATATTGCCCAGCAGATGCCACCAACTGGCGTGCGCAAAGGCATAGGTAATGACGCTCAGCACGCCCGTGCCGGGCCCCACCAGCCAATAGGGCGAGCGGCCCAAGGCAAAAGCCAGCACGTTGGCCACGACGATCAGGCCGTTGGCCAGCGGAATCGCATCGCGCGGGTGAGAATCGTGAAATCGCGTCGGCACGGCGAAGAACATGGCTGGGGCACCTCGGGCTGGCAAGTGCATGGTTTCGGGGGGTGTCGCTTCCACTACTCTACTGAATGTAGTGGGAAGCCCGTTCCGGCAGCCCGCGCGCAGAAATCTCGCCGAGAACTACCGCATTTAGCACCGGCGCCCTTGGGCCGGACGGCCGCTTACGCCCCGGAATCGACTCTCGGCATGATCCGCGACAGCGTCGTATCGATTCGCTCCGCTCGCTGCTGCCGCAAGGCGGCGCTGGTGTCGCCGTAAGCCCGCCGAATGGCGTTTTCCAGGCCGCCATGCGTGGTGAGATAGTCGCCCAGGTGGGCCCATTCGGCGGCAAACTCGGCGCCCGCGGTCTGGGCTTCGGCGTAGCGGCCGACGTGCTCGCGCACGAGATCTTCAAAAATTGCGGCCAATCGGCGGCGGGCCGCCTTGTAATAGTTTTCGGCCGCCGAAATCTTCAGCCCCAGCGCGTCGGCCACTTCGGCCATCGCCATTTCTTCGCAGATCCGGCCATACAGCACGCGAAAGTAATCGCCTTTGCCGCTCTGGTGATATTCGGCCAGCAGCCGGTCGACCGCTTGCTCGAGCAAATCGTCGGCCCAGGCCGCGTCGAAAGCGTCAAGCTGTTCGGCCGGAGCATCCGATCCGCCCAGCTCGCCGCCTTGGTCCAGATGTTCGCGCATCAGCCGCGCCCGGCCTTGGGCCACGCGGGCGCGATTGGAGATCACATTGCGAGTCACCGTGCAAAGCAGCGTGCGGAGCTTGGCGGAACGGTTGGCGGTCCAGCGGGCCAGCAGGCGGTTGGTGAGCAAGGCTTCGAACGTTTCGGCGGCCACGTCTTCGGAGTCCGCCAGGCCCAGCCCGCCAAATCGGGCCGCAAAGCGGCAGACCGGTCCCCAATAGTCGTTGAGAAACTGCCGCCAGTCGGTCTCGCCGCCGCTGGCGACAATCCGCTGCACCAAGGTATGCCGCGTTTCGGGAAAGCCCATGACTTAATTCTCGTCAGGCGTTTGGCGAGCGTCAAACTGTTGGTGGAGGACTCCGGTCGCTGACGCTCCCGGCTCGCCGGCTCGCCTGACGACGGTAACTCGTCAGACAGAAATTCGGTTTTTTTCTGCCGATTGGCCCCGGCTGTTACATGAATCAGTCAGAAGACCAAAGTGGCCGCAGCCGGCCAGCCTGTTACCACGAGCCAAAAGGAGCGAGCAAATGGGCCTGTTCAAACGCATGAGCGACATCATTTCGGCCAATCTCAACGATATGGCCGAAAGCTACGAAGACCCAGAAAAGATGCTGAAGCAAGCGGTCTACGAAATGGAATCGTCGATCGACGAAGCCCGCCGCAATGTGGCCCGCTCGATGGCCAGCGAAAAAATGCTGGCCAAAGAACTGGCCGAAAACGAGCGCCAGACAAGCCAGTGGCAGAGCCGCGCCGAGGCGGCCGTCGCCAGCGGCGACGATCAGCTCGCCCGCAAGGCGCTCTCGCGCAAACAGGAGTTCGAAAAGCTCGTAGCGGCCCTAACCGATCAATCCGCCGCGGCCACCGAGGCCAGCACCACGCTGCGCCGCCAGTTGGACGGCATGCAAGCCAAGCTGGCCGACGCCCGCCGGCGGCTGGGCACGCTCACAGCGCGCAAAAAGGCGGCCGACGTCCGGGCCAAAGTCGCCTTGGGCACGATCGATCCGCAATTGAACGCCGATGCCTTCGCCAAGTTCGATCGCATGCGCGAGAAGGTGGAAATGGCCGAGGCAGAAGCCGATGCGCTGCGCGAGCTGGCGGGCGACAACGGCCATCGGCATGCGTCGGCGGTCGAAGTCAACGACGTGGATCTGGAAGTCGATGCCGAGCTGCGCGAGCTGAAGCTCAAGCTCAAAAAGTGATGCGACAGCACTCGCTTACCCCTCCGACGGAATCGGGCTTTGTCCGACAATTTGACGCTGTTAGACTCCCCCCGCACATCACGTGGCAGTTGCCATCGTTGCCACTGCCTTGCCCGCCGCCGGTTGCGGCTGGCCAATACGGGTCCAGTGGGTTCGGGGGTTCGTCGTTTTGATTGCTGCGAGCACTTCCGGCGGCCAGCGGGCGAATCGATCGTCCCCAGCTGCGAGCAACGCGGCGCTGGTGCGCCGCATGCTGGCGCTCGGTTGGCGCTATCGGGCGGGTTGCATCCGGGTGCTGGCACAGCAGACCGTGCTGGTGCTGCTGTCGCTGGGCGGCCTGGGGCTCATCGGCCTGGGCATCGATTACTTGCGCCACCAGGTCGAAGCCGGATCGAGCGCGCCCAATTGGCCGCTGGGGCTGACGCCGCCGCGAGATTGGTCTCCGTTGGCGACGACCACGCTGGTGGCCGCCTGCATCGTGGCCGTGGCGCTCGTGCAGAACTGGCTGCGCTATCGGGCGGCCGTGTCGGTCGCCGATTTGACGCAAAAAATCGTCGTGCAATTGCGCTCCGACGTCTATGACAAGCTCCAGCGTTTGAGCTTTCGCTTTTTTGACCAGCACGAAAGCGGGTCGATCATCAACCGCGTCACTGGCGACGTGCAGGCCGTGCGGACGTTTATCGACGGCGTCATCATCCAGGTCGTCACCGTGTTGGTGTCGCTGGCCGCCTACCTGGTCTACATGCTCAGCGTCCACGTGCCGCTCTCGCTGGCCTGCCTGGCCACGACGCCGCTGCTGTGGTTCATCAGCGTGCGTTTCGCCCGGCTGATGCGGCCGGCCTATCAAACGAATCGCGAACTGGCCGATCGCATGGTGCTCACGTTGTCGGAGAACGTGCAGGGCGTGCAGGTCGTCAAAGGCTTCGCCGCCCAAGAGCAGGAAATCGCCAAGTTCGAGGCCGCGAATTCCCGCATTCGCCAGAGCAAACACGGCATCTTCTGGCGGATCAGCCTGTTTCAGCCTTTCAGCGGATTTCTCACGCAGTTGAACATGCTCGTGCTGCTGGCCTACGGCGGCTACCTGGTCGTGCAAGGCCAACTGCTGCTGGGCGAAGGCCTGTTCGTCTTCGCCAACCTGATGCAGCAGTTTGCCAACCAGGTGGGCCAGCTCGTCAACGTCAGCAACAGCATCTCCGCCAGTCTGACCGGCGCTCAGCGCGTGTTCGAAGTGCTCGACGCGCCGCTGGAAATCACGAGCAGACCATTGGCCGTACGATTGTCGCGTGCCAAGGGGGCCATTCGTTTCGAGGGCCTGTCGTTCGCCTATTGCCCGGGCCAGGAAGTTCTCAGCGGCATCGATCTAGAGATTCTGCCTGGCGAATGCGTGGCCTTGGTTGGCGCCACCGGATCGGGCAAGAGCACGCTGCTCAGCCTGATCCCGCGCTTCTACGATCCGACCTCCGGCCGGCTGCTGGTCGACGGCATCGACGTGCGCGAGCTGAACCTGGAAGATCTGCGGCGCTCGATCGGCCTCGTGTTCCAGGAGAACTTTCTGTTCAGCAACACCGTGTCGGCCAACATCGCGTTCGGCCATCCAGCCGCATCGCAGGCGCAGGTCGAGCACGCGGCGATCGCGGCAGCGGCCGATGGCTTCGTGCGGCAAATGCCCGGCGGCTACGAGGCCGTGATCGGTGAGCACGGCTCGAACCTCTCGGGCGGACAGCGGCAGCGGCTGGCGATTGCCCGGGCGCTGTTGCTCGAGCCTTCGATCTTGCTGCTGGACGACGCCACGACCGCGATCGACCCCGAGACCGAGCACGAGATTCTCGCGGCACTCGAGCGGGCGATGCGCGGACGCACGACGCTGCTGGTGGCCAATCGGCTCAGCACGCTGCGCAGGGCCGACCGCATCGTGGTGCTCGAGCGCGGGCGGATCGTGCAAACCGGCACGCACGACGAACTGTTGCTCAGGCCCGGTCCCTATCGGCGAATGGCCGAGTTGCAAATGCACTCGGCTGTGGAGCAACCGCGACGGGAGGCGGCATGAGCCACACCGGCCCGACAAAAATGCTCACGCACTGGCGCGAGGGTGAAGAGAGCGAAGCCCAGCAGCGCCCGCTCGACTTCGGCCTGATCTGGCGGCTATTCGATTACACTCAGCCGCATGCGCGTAAGCGCAACTGGCTGCTGGCGACGGTCATCATCCGCTCGATTCAATTGCCGAGCCTGACCTGGATCGTCGCCGCAGTGATCAAGGGACCGATCGACCGGCACGACTCCGTCGGACTGGCCTGGGGCGTGTTCGGGTTTCTGGCCCTGGCACTGTCCACGCAATTGGTGATGCACTTTCGCCAGCGGTTGGCGCTGGAGTTGGGCGAAGCGGTGGTCTCCGACCTGCGCCGCGACTTGTTCCGGCATTTGCAGCGGCTGCCGATGAGCTTCTACCATCGCACACGGCTGGGCCGGATCATCAGCCGCATGGTGTCCGACGTGGAAGACGTGCGGGCCGGCGTGCAGGAGGTGCTGTTTGTCAGCCTGGTGCAGTTGGGGCAGATGCTCGTCGCCGGCGGCTTCATGCTCTGGTACGACGCGCAGCTCTTTCTGCTGGTGCTGGCCGTAGTGCCGATCTTGTGGACGATCAACCATCACTTTCATCGCAGGCTGAGTGCCGCGCTGCGGGCGGTGCGCGATTCGTTTAGCCGCGTCACGGCCACGCTGGCCGAATCGGTCAACGGCGTGCGCGTGACCCAGGGGTTTGCCCGCGAGGACGTGAACGCGCGGTTGTTTGGCGACCTGATCGCCGATCATTCGCGCTACAACTACGTCGCCATGCGGACGCAGGGGCTGTTCATGCCATTGCTGGAATTGAATAACCAGGTGTTCGTGGCCGTGCTGCTGGCCGTCGGCGGCTACCAGCTTTTGAGCCCGGGCTCGCACGTCGCGATTGGCGACCTGGTGGGTTTCTTCTTCATGGTCGGCATGTTCCTTTCGCCGATCACGACGCTGGGCTCGCAATACAACCAGGCGCTCACGGCGATGGCCGGCGCCGAGCGGATTTTTCGGCTGCTGGATCGCGAGCCCGACTGGCAGGATCCGCCGGAGGCACTCCGCGGCGTCCGCTTGAGCGGCCGCGTCGAGTTCCGGCAAGTCGACTTCGAGTACGAACCCGGCCGGCCGGTGCTGGCCGGCGTCAGCTTTATCGCTCAGCCCGGCCAGACCGTGGCACTGGTCGGCCATACTGGCAGCGGCAAAACGTCAATCATCAACCTGGTCGCCAAGTTTTACTTGCCCAGCGGCGGGCAAGTGCTGCTCGATGGCATCGACATTACTCAACTGGCGAGCGATTGCCTGCATCGGCAAGTGGGCATGGTCCTGCAACAGAACTTTCTGTTCTCCGGCAGCGTGCTGGAAAACATCCGCTACGGCCGGCCGGAGGCCAGCGACGACGAGGTCGTGGCGGCGGCCCGGCGGCTCAATTGCCTCGATCTGTTCGAGCAACTGCCCAGCGGCCTGCACACGCCGGTGGGCGAACGCGGCGGAAGCCTGTCGCTCGGGCAGCGGCAGCTCGTGTGCTTCGCCCGGGCCATGCTCATCGACCCGAAAATTCTGATCATGGATGAGGCCACCAGCAGCGTCGATCCAGAGACCGAAGCCCGGCTTCAATCGGCGCTGGCCAGGCTGGTAGCCGGGCGCACGAGCTTTATCGTGGCGCATCGGCTGAGCACCATTCGTCATGCCGACCAGGTGCTGGTGCTCGAGCACGGCCGGATCGTCGAACGCGGCCGGCATGCCGAACTCGTCGCCCGGCCGGGTGCATACGCGCGGCTCTACGAGCGATTCACGCAGGCCAGCGCCGCGTAGTTCGCGCCGGAAGAACCGCGACCCGCGGTCGCGGCTTTGTGGCAGCGTTGCGGTTCAGCCGCGGGCCTGGTCGCGGCCGTTCCAGAAGGGCTCGTCGCGCGATTCGTCGTCTTCCTCTTCAGCATCGCGGCGAATCAGGGCGCCCAGCCACCAGCCCCACACCAGATAGTGCAAGGCGGCAAAGGCAAAAGCCACGCCGCCGATCACCATTACCAGCCCGAAAAACCCGCCGGTCAGGAAAAACAGGACGACGCACACCAGGGCCAACACGCCCAGGGCGAGCAGAATAGAAAGCGGCGAGCTCTTGGGCCGGGATTGGTCGGGCGGCGGGGGCCTCTGGGGCTTTTCCATATTTTTCCGCCTGCGCCTGCTCCGACCGCCCGTATTGAACCGCGGTGGCCCGCGCGAATCAGCCGACAAATTCTGGCTCGACGGCGTGGGGAATCACACCGGCCAGGTTCCCGCGCAAGAGCAACTGCTGCACCGCCTCGCGGCCGCGCGCGCCGAAGTCCAGCGTCCAGTCGTTGACATACATGCCGACAAACTTGTCGGCTCGCTTGCGATCGAGGTCGCGGCCGAATTGCGACGCATACTCCAAAGCCTCGGCCCGGTGGTCCAGCGCGTAGCGGATGCTCTTTTTCAGCAGCGTGGTGATTTCGAGCATCGCGGCCGGCCCGAGATCCTTGCGGATGCCATTGGCGCCCAGCGGCAGCGGCAGCCCGGTTTGCTGTTGCCACCAAATCCCGGTATCGACGACGAGCGAAAGCCCGCGATCGGCATAGGTGAGTTGGCCTTCGTGGATAATCAAGCCGGCCTCGACGGGTTGGCCCTCGTATTGTCCCGCGTCGACCGCATCCAGAATCTGATCGAAGGGCACGATGACGTAGGTAAATGGCCCGCCCAGGCAGAGCCGTAGCGCCAAAAACGCGGTCGTCAGCGTGCCGGGCACGGCGATCGACTTCGAGCGCAGTTCGTCGAGCGTGAGCGGCGTGCGGGCCACGACCATCGGGCCGTAGCCGTCGCCCATGCTTGCTCCGCAAGCGCACAACGCATAACGCTGATTCAGATACGCATACGCGTGCAGGCTGATGGCCGTCAGCTCCAGCTCGCCGGACATGGCGCGGCGGTTGAGCGTCTCGATATCGACCAGTTCGTGACGAAATTCGTAATCGCCTGTGTCGATTTTGCCGTTGGCGAGGGCATGAAACATGAACGCATCGTCCGGATCGGGGCTGTGTCCGACGCGGATGAGTTGCCTGGCGGTGGTCAACCGGTGCTCCTTTTCTGGGCGGCCAAACCGCCGGCAAGGTGGGGTGCCGCCCACGCTCGATGGCGGCCAAAAGCGCAGTTTCCCCCATTGCCTTACGCCGGTCAAGGCAACCGAATTCGCCGGAAAACAGCCGGATTCTCGCTGCCCAAGCCCACGGGCCGCGGCCCGTGGGTCCACCGGCGCTGCGGATCTTCGGCGATTACGACATTTTGTCGTCTTGCAAGGTGGGTTCGTTCAGGCCCCAATCTCAACTGCTACTCGTTATATTCATCTCTGAGTAAGATGAAAAAAAGGCTGGGGGCGATCATGAATGATCCTGCCACAATTCTGGTGGTCGAAGACGGCGAAAGCGAACGCGATGCGCTGGTGCGCGTCTTGCGCATGGAACAGTATCGCGTTGTTTCGGCCATGAATCCCGAGCATGCGCTGACGCATGCCGGCGAACCCATCGATCTGGTGATCAGCGATCTGCGGATGGGCAAGCAGAGCGGGATCGACTTGCTGCAATTATGGCGGCAGCGCTCGCCGCTGATGCCCTTCATCATCATGACCGCCTACGGCGACGTCGATTCGGCCGTGACCGCGATGAAGCTGGGCGCCGCCGACTTCCTCACCAAGCCGGTCAATCCCGACGATCTGCTGGCGCTGGTGCGCAATTGCCTGCGAGCCAAGACTTCGACCGCGCCGGTCGAGGCGGACGATTTGAACCGCGGCCAGTCGGTCTTTGCGCGGATCATCGGCTCGTCGCAATCCATGCAGCAAGTCTGCGACCAGACGCGCCGTGCCGCCCAGACGACGAGCACCGTGTTGATCCTGGGCGAGTCGGGCACCGGCAAGGAGTTGATCGCCGAGGCGATTCATCAGAACAGTCCCCGCCGCGACGCGCCATTCATTCTGGTCAACATGGCGGCCATTCCAGAAACTCTTGTGGAAAGTGAATTGTTCGGCCATGTGAGAGGCGCCTTCACCGGAGCCTCGGCCAGCCGCGTGGGCCGTTTCGAAGCAGCCAACGCCGGCACGATCTTCATTGACGAAATCGGCGACTTTCCGCTGGGCTTGCAGGCCAAGCTGCTGCGCGTGCTCGAAAATCGCACCATCACCCCGGTGGGCAGCAACGACGATAAGCCCATCGACGTCCGCGTCGTGGCGGCCACCAGCCGCAATCTGCCCCGCATGACCGCCACCGGCCAGTTTCGCGAGGATTTGTACTATCGACTGAACGTCGTGGCCGTCCAGTTGCCGCCGCTGCGCGAACGCCGCGAAGACATCCCGCTGTTGGCCCGGCACTTTCTCGCGCAATTCGCGCGCGCCAGTGGCCGCCCGGCGCTGCATATCCAGCCGGCACTGATGGAAGCACTCACCGGGCTCGACTGGCCGGGCAACGTGCGCCAGCTCCGCAATTGCCTGGAGAGCATGTTCGTGATGGCCGCCGCGCCCATCCTCACGCTCGAAGACCTGCCGCGCAATCTGACCATGCAGCCTGACTTGACCGACCGGCAATCGATGCCCACCGGCGCCATGCTCGAAGACGTCAAAAAGACCGCCATGCTCCGCGCGCTGAAGCAGTTCGGCGGAAATCGCACCCGCGCCGCCGATTATCTCGGCATTTCCGTGCGCACCTTGCAGCGCAAGCTCAAGGAGTGGGGCCCCGAGATCGGCGAAAGCTGGATCGAAACGGACCAGTAGCCGGCGAGCCGGGAGCGTCAGGGACCGGAGTCCTCGGCGATTATTTTACCGGCAAGAAGCGCTTGGCAAACACGACCAGGTTGTCGCCGTCGGCATAAAAATCGGCCAACGTCGCGGCTTGCTCGTACTGGTGCTTGAGATAGAACCGCCGGGTCAGTGTGTAATGCGGCAGCGATGAGGTCTCGATCAGCAGCAGCCGGCCGCCGCTGGAGCGAATGTCGTCTTCGGCCGATTTCAATAAGCGACTGCCGATTCCCCGCGCTTGGATCCGCTTGGTGACGGCGATCCAGTACAGGTACCAGGTGCGGTCGGTCATGGCCGCCGGCGCGTAGTACGCGAAGCCCAGCAGTTGCCCGGCCAACTCGCAGGTGACGGCCCGATGCCCTTGGGCCTGGTTGAAGGCGTGATAATCGTCCAGCACTTCGCCCAGCGCCTCGATCTCCAGCGGCTTGAACACGTCGGTTTCGCGAGCCAACTCCACCAGGTGCGGCGTGTCGGTGGGAAGACTGGGACGAATCACCGCCTGGTCGGTCATCTCGAATTCTCGCAAAAACGCCGGGGCACTCGGCCCATTCTGTTTTCCGCTGGCTGCGGCTAAGCTTGGACAGCCGCCGGCCGTCGCGGCCCCACTATTTTGCGGCAACACCGAGAGAAATACCATGCCCACGCGCGGCTGGAAGCAACTCGTGACCCCGGCATCGAAGCACAAGCGTCGGGCGGCGCCGATCATCGCCTATTCGGAGTTCATGCCGCCGCCGCGGCCGGCCATCAAGCCCTACAGCCAAACCGTCGATCCGGTGGTCCTTTCCGAAGACGATCCCTGGGGCTGGCACGTCACCGAATATGAAGAAGCCTTCGAGCTTGCCCCCGGGCTGCGGCAGATCGCAGCCGAGTTGTTGCACTCCCTGTGGCATTTAGGTCATGGCCAGCCGTGCCACGGACTTGCAAAGGCCAAGCTGCAAAACAATCCCTATTGGCCGCCGGAACTCTGTCGGGCGGGCGCTCCGTCGCAAGAGCGCTATGTGATTATCGCGCCTCTGGCTCTGTCGCGCACGCAGGACGACAAGGGCCGCGTGCGCTGGACGTTGTTCGGCGGCAGCGAGCAAGGCCCGGCGAAGCCGTTCTGGCGGAGCTTTTTTTCGGCCCCCGGCGTCGAGCGGCCCGAGTCCGAAGCTCTCGACTTTTTTCGCCGCTTGCTGGCCGGCGCTTATGGCGTCCTGCCGAGCCGTTTGGCCGATTTGCGCCAGGCCGGCCTGCGCATCCTGCCGCAGGGCGAAGACCTGGAGTTTGCGCATTGGGACGAAGGGCCGCTGCCCAGTTGGGCCGGCCAGTTCGTGCTCAAACCTCGCGAGCCGCTCGACGCGGTGCGCTACCTGCTCACGTTTCGGCCGTTCGCACGTTTGCCGGCTGCCGTGCGCCGGGCGTACTTGCAAGGCAAGCTGTGCCTGTTGCCGTTCCCCGGCAGCCTCGCGTTTTGGGGAGCGCCGGGCTATATCAAGCTGGCCGGCGAACTGCCGCTGGCCATGCAGATTCCCCTGCTGCACGCGATCGAACGCCATGCCGCGCCGCGCGGATTACGCGTGCCGCAGTCGGGCTGGATGCACGAACCGCATCCGCGCGCTCCCAAGCCGGCCGAGCACCTCGGCCCCTTCCGCAATTGCTACAAACGCACGCACCGCTGGGCCCGCATCCACCGCTACGAAGACGAGCTGACCGTCAAAGACGGCGAAGATCACGTCGCCCACGTGCTGTTCAGCACTTCGCCCGCCGATCTCGGGCTGTACGACAAGCCCATGGCCCGCAACGCGCAGCTTTGGACGCCGGACCATCGGCTGCTGCTCGACGGCCCGCACGCGGCTCGGCCGCAACTGCTCTCCGCGGCCGAGAAGGTGGCCGAAGGCGGGATGTTCGGCTATCGGTTTCTGTTTCCGGCGATGCAAGCCGGCGGACACGAAGTGTATTGGCACCGCCCGCTCGTGGCCTGGCTGCCGCCGGACGGTAAGCCCGAGCCCGAACTACTGACCGATGCGCCGCTGGGCTATCTGACCGCATATCGAGCAGGAAAAGTGAAGCCTGAAAAGCCCGTCGTCGAGCTTTGGCCGCGGTTGCTCGCGCGGCCGGCCCACCAGACGGCCATCACGGTCTTCGATCGCCAGCACGATCAGCGTTATCACCGCACGACCAACAACGTGCGCAAGCTGCTCGACACGCATTCCATCCTCGGCGGCCGGCCGCTGGAGCGAAGCTTTGCCCGGCAGTTGCTGACGCTGCCCAAGGGCCTGTCGCTGGACAAGTGGCTGGCCGAATTGCCGGACAAAGCGGCGCACGCCCCAGCCGGGCGCGAACTGGCCGCCGAGCTGACAGCGACCCTCGAGCCGGAGCGCACCCGCGCCCGCAAGCCGACTTCGCTCACCTTTCGCCGCACCGCGTTGCGGTCGTTCGAAAAGGAATACTGGAACATCATCGCCGAGCTTTCAACCGGCAAATATCGCAACAAGGACAACGCCGACTGCGTGCTCGATCCGGTCACGCAAGCCCGGCTCGACCATCACCAGCGCGATCTGGACGCCTTGGGCGACTTTTTGCTGGAGTATTACCGCCGCACGTTCAAGCGGCTGGGCGGCAGCCGCAGCGTGTGGATCGGCGAACTGCCGTTCCATTGGCAAACCGATTTTGACTACGGCTGGTCCGGCGGTTGGCTGGGCAATCGCCGCAAGCAACTCCGCGAACGCGACCTGGTGGTGATGATCCCCGGCCGCGATCGTTCGCGGGCAATTGTCATGGCCGACCACTACGACACGGCCTATATGGAAGACGAGTTCGGCTATTCGCACGGCGGCGGCGGTCCGCGCCTGGCGGCCGCCGGCGCCGACGACAATCATTCGGCCACCGCCACGCTGATGCTCGGCGCTCCCGTGTTCTGGGAGTTGAGCCAGGCTGGCCGCCTGGAGTGCGACGTGTGGCTGGTTCACTTGACGGGCGAGGAATTTCCCGCCGATTGCCTAGGCGCTCGGCAGCTCTGCCAGCAACTGCTGGCCGGAGGGCTCGATTTGCAATCGGTCACCGGCCGCCAGCGCCGGCTCCGCGACGTGCGGGTCGATGGCGTGTACGTGCTCGACATGGTCGCGCACAACAACGATCGCGACCGCGACGTGTTTCAGATTTGCCCCGGCACGAGCCGCCAGTCGATGTGGCTGGCCTGGCAGGCGCACATGGCTGGCGACACCTGGAATGCGCTGGCGCCCACGTGGAACCAGAAGCCCGGCCGCCGCGGCAAGTCGCGCGGCCGCCGCAGCGCCGATGCGCGCACACTACCGGATACAGCCCTGCACCCGCAGCTCTCAGGCGAGGTCCGTCCCGCCTATGATCCGCGGAGCACGCTGTTCAACACCGACGGACAGATTTTTTCGGACGCCGGCGTGCCAGTCGTGTTGTTCATGGAGAACTACGACATCAACCGGCACGGTTATCACGACACGCAGGACACGCTGGCGAACATCGATCTCGACTACGGCTCCGCAGTCGCCGCCATCGCCATCGAGGCGGTAGCGCGCGCGGCGGGAAGCCGGAAATGAAATTATGAAGTATGAATGCGGAATGATGAATGGAAGCTGGCGCCAGCCTCCGGCATTCATCATTCATCATTCCGCATTCATCATTTGCCTTGGGCTACTTGCTCTTCTGCTCGGCGGCCGGCTTCGCTGGCGGATTCGTTTCCAGCGGCAGGGTGTAGGCCAGTGCCCCGACGACCTTCTTGCCTTTAAAGTTGTCGTGGCACATCACGCACTTGTCCATGACCATCGGCAGCACGGTGGCGGCCCGCAGGTAGCGTTTGCCGTCCATGGTGTCGATCTTTTCGTAGTATTCCTTGCCGGCCAGGACCTGCTTGATTGCCGTGCGCTCGAAATCATCCTGCGGCTTGTTCTCGTCGTTGAGCGGCTCGCCCAGCCCGTCCAGCAGCCGCACTTCGTGCCAGCCCTTTGACTTCATGTTCTCAAACAGCACCTTGAAGGCTTCGCCGGCCGGCAGGTCGGACGATTCTTCGACATAGTGCTTCGTGATTAGCACGATGGCCGTCTTGTAGATGTCGTCCAGCAGCTTCACTTCGCGGCGTGCCCGTTCGACTGCCCGCTCTTCGGTCGGATCGGCGGCCGAGAGCGTTGCCAGGGTCATCGTACCGATCGTGGCCCCGACGATGGCCGTCAGCGTCAAACAAGCAGCCCATAACGACTTACGCATTACATCACCCTCATGATTCTTGGCCAGGAGCAACGCTGCCCATAAAGAGGACAACTATATCCACAATTCGCTCCAGCTTAGATTCGTTTCAGGCAATGTCAAGCAATTCGCCGAGAAAAAAACACGCCGGTTGGCTGCGTCATTTCGCCGAGCCAGCGAAGCCCAGTCGGCCGAGCGTCAGAGCGGCGCGTATCGGAATTGAATTGCGGTGATGCGAGGGGCTTCGCTGCACACAACGTCGCCGGTTGGAGCGACTTCGACCACGGTAATGACGCCAGCCGGGAGGTCGACGGGCTTGGATGATTCTCGAAGGAAATTCGCGACGGGTTCATCGCGCAGGGCGGAACTGGCCAGCGAGATGCATCCGCCTTGTAACGTCTTGATGACCTCCGCTGCTGGCGGGTCGGTGCAATAGACGATGGTCTTCCCATAGAATCGCGGCGCAATACCAGCCGCCAGCGCTTTCGCTGAATCTGCGTCCGGCTGCAGCGCTTCATTCAGCGACAACGTCGTTTCGTGAACAGATGCGGAGTCGGCAACGAGGATTGGAGTGGCTTTCGGTTTCCCGCGGGTGCCGGATGTCGCGATCAAAGCGATTATTGCGACCGCTACGGCGATCGCACCAGCGGCGACAATGGCGACTACCACAGCCGTCGTTCGTTTTCGGCTAGGAATAGGCGTCCGGACCATTTGCCCTTTGGCTTACAACAAAGGCTGCGAGCGACTCGCGCGGCAATGCGCAGTGCTCGACCATTTTCCGATTCCGCATGCCCACGAAGCGTGGGTATGGCACCCGGCTGCATACTAACCATTCGTGTCTGCTCGGGAAGCCATTTCCTCGCGGAATTCGAGGTAACTGTCCCAGAGGCTGAGCATTCTCAGGACTTGGTCCGTCAGCGTGAGAATTTCCTCGTTCCTGTCCCGCTCGGCTGCCGCCGCGCACTCGTGCATGAGCGCGCGCAGCCGTGGAATTTCTGCGGCCGCGCCTAGCTCGGATGCGGTGAGGTGTGGCGCGTTTTCAAGAAACCCGTCAAGCAGGATGTCAAAGCAAAGAAACGAATAGACAAAACTAGAGAACTTCCACAGCTTCCCATCGGTTGTCGAGCACCAGCTCTGATCGATTGGTCCCGTGCCGTCAAGGCCGAGTTCGCGTAATGGGCAGTCCTCCAAGCACTCAACGAACGCAAGCAGAAACATTTTAGCCGGATGGGCGCCGTCGAGATTGAAGACAGGCTGATTCAATTCGATGATGCGCATTGGCGCGTCCCAACTGGGTAGGTGCAGATCAATTGCTTGGGGCCTCAACCAAGTGCACCTCCAAGACGGACCGGACTCAAAAAGTGCGCATAATAATGTACTAAATAATGTACACTTAAAAGCTGCTCATGGGCCAGCGGTATGGCAATCTGGCAACGGCAGCCACGCACGCGCTCGGCGGGGCCAGGATCCAGAAACCGCGAGAAATGAACACAATCGTTACTTTTTCTCGGGAAACTGCTCGCGCAGGAAGCGCTCGATTCCCGGCATCACCGGCCGCATGGCGCCGGTCGCGCCGGTGTCGGTGAGGCGGGCGAGCCCGCAGTTGGGGGCGATCAGCAGCAGGGCGGTGTGCTCGCCGTTGGAGAACTCGAGCCCGTACTTCCACTCGGGCTTGCAATCCTTGTCCGGGCCGGACCAATCGAAGCTGGTGTCGTTCACCAGGCTCTGGCGCACGTGGCTGAAGCCCGGCTGATTGGTCACGTCCTTTTCGGCCAGCACGCTCAAGTGCTCGCCGCCGACCATCAGCCGCTCGAGGTGTTCGGCGCCTGCCTTGTTGTCGGTGGGAGCCAGCAGCATGGCATTGACCAGCGGCGCGTTCATCATTAACTGCGCGTTGTACCCGCCCCACAACTCGATCGGCCGCCGCTGGAGCCGGGCATAATAGAACTGAGTATAGGCGGCCGCCGCCACTCCCAGCACCAGCATAGTCAGAATCGCGTACTTGCCCGGGATGGTACGAGCTTCCATTAGCACAACTCCAGGGGAAGTGAAAAGTGAAAAGTGAAAAGTGAAAAGTGACGGAAAGCAAGCAGAGTCAGCGCGGCGTTCCAACCGCTCCTACTTTTCACTTTCCACTTTTCACTTTTCACTTCGTTTCCCGCTCACAAACGCATTGCCTGCTTCGTAAAATCGCCAGTCGAGCTCGACAGCGCGCGTGATGCCGATGCGCCGGCTGCGGGCCACGACCGGCTCGGGCCCGGCGGCGGGCCGAAGTTTGAGTCGCCGGCCAATCGGCAGGTGGTTGAAACTCATGTCGATCCCGAATGCCTGGCACAATCGCCCCGGCCCGGAGCATAACTGCTTGATTTCCGACGTGCCGCGGCGCTGGCTCATCAGCCTTAATCCGCGCGTCGGCTCGATCGCGCGGATAATCACGGCGCCGTACCCATCGCGCTCGGTAGTAAAGTTCAGGCAGAAGTGCATGCCGTAAATCAAGAAGACATAGACATGGGCATAGGTCTCGCGAAATCCCGCCGTTTGATGCCGCCGCATGACGAAGTGGCTGGCCGCGTCGGTCGTGTAGGCCTCGGTCTCGACGATCTTGCCTTCGCACCGCCCGACGATCAGCTCGGTGCCGATCAGATCCCGGGCCACTTCCAACGTATCGCGGGCGAAGAATTCGGGGTCGAGATAGGACATCGGAATTCTCACGAATTCCGCTACCGTCACCAGGTCGTCGGAATTCTCACGAATTCCGCTACTCGGTCACCAGCGCAGCGGCTTTTGCCAGGCTTCCTGCAAGGTTCCCAGCTCGGCCGACACCACCAGCGGGGCACGGATCTCGAACTTATCGTGGTCCACGTCCACGGGCGCCGGAATGCCCACGATCTCCAGCCGGCCCGTATCGACCACCTCGCCGACTAAGGCATGCGGCACGCCGGCCAGCGCCTGCTCGAAAGCCTCGCGAGCCTCAGGCAAAACTTCGCACAAAAATCGGGTGTTCGATTCGCTGAACAGCAGGATCGCCGCTGCATGGCTCACACTGGCCAGGCCGTGCAGCTCTTCGCCGGGTACCAGCGGCGCCAACTGCTGCAAGCGCTCGGCCGCCGCTTCGTCCAGGTCGATCGCATGCGGCACCTGGCCCAGGAAGATGCGCGCGCCCAAAGCGCCGGCAAAGGCCATTTCGGCCGCGGCCACGGCCAGTCCGCCTTCGCTCAGATCGTGGCAAGCCCGCACCAGGCCGGCATCGATGGCCGCGTGCAAGGCCATGAACGTGGCCTTGGCGACCGTCGGATCGACCTGTGGAACGCGGCCGCCGGCGAGCCCCTCGACCAGCGAGAAATGCGAACCGCCCAGTTCGTCGCGCGTCACGCCGACCTGGTACAGGTAATTGCCGGCGCTTTTCAGATCCATCGTCACGGCCCGGCCGACGTCGTCGATCTGCCCCAAGGCGCTGATCAAGAGCGAGGGCGGAATCGCGATCGAACGGCGCTGGCCGCCGGCATCGGCGTAGCGGAATTCGTTGTTCAAGCTGTCCTTGCCGCTGATAAAAGGCGTGCCCAGCGCGATGGCCAACTCCTGGCAAGCCAGGGCCGCCCGCACCAGCGAGCCGAGCGTCTCGGACCGCTCGCAATCGCCCCAGCAGAAATTGTCGAGAATGGCGATCCTCTGCGGATCGGCGCCCACGGCCACGCAGTTGCGCAGGGCCTCGTCGATCGCGCTTGCGGCCATGTGATGCGTGTCGAAGTCGCCATAACGCGGGTTCATGCCGCACGACACGACCAGCCCGCGGCGCGAACCGAGCACCGGCCGCAGCACGGCCGCGTCGCCGGGGCCGGAATTCGTGGCACCCACGAGCGGCTTGACTACGCTGCCGCCTTGCACCTCGTGATCGTATTGCCGGATGATCCATTCCTTGCTCGCCACGTTCAGCGAGCCGAGGATGCGCAGCAACTCGTCAGTGTAGTCCCAATGAAATTTGTCGGGCAGCGACAGCGCGGCCGGTGGCGGTGGCTCATAGCGGGCCTCACGCACCACGGGCGGCCGTCCACCGTGCAGGAACTGCATGTCCAAATCGGCCACGCGGACTTCGTCGTAATGCAGCTCGAGCCGGCCGGTGGGTACGAAGCGGCCGATGATCGTGGCTTCGACGCTTTCGCTCTCGCACAGCTCCGAGAACTCCGGCCAGTTGGGCGGCGGCACTGAGAGCACCATCCGCTCTTGCGCTTCGCTGATCCAGATTTCGGTGTACGACAGCCCGTCGTATTTCAGCGGCACGCGATCGAGCCAGACTTCGGCCCCGATCATCTCGCCCATCTCGCCCACGGCGCTGGAGAAACCGCCGGCGCCGCAATCGGTGATGGCGCTGTACAGCCCGCGATCGCGAGCGGCCAGGATCACGTCCTCGAGCATCTTCTCAGTGATCGCGTTGCCGATCTGCACGGCCCCGCCCGAGACGTGCTCGCTTTCGCTGGTCAACTCGGCCGAGCTGAACGTGGCGCCGTGGATGCCGTCGCGGCCGGTGCGCCCGCCCACGGCCACGATGTAGTCGCCCGGCTGGGACTCTTTGAACGACTTGTCGCGCGGCAGCAGCCCCACATTGCCGCAGTACACCAGCGGATTGCCCAGGTAGCGCGGATCAAAGTACACGGCGCCATTCACGGTCGGAATGCCCATCCGGTTGCCATAATCGCGCACGCCGGAGACCACGCCCTTCATCACGCGCTTGGGATGCAGCACACCGGAGGGCAGGCCTTCGGCCGGCGTGTCGGGCGGAGCGAAGCAAAAGACGTCAGTATTGCACACCGGCTTGGCGCCCAAGCCGGTGCCCATTGGATCGCGGATCACGCCGCCCAGTCCGGTGTTTGCCCCGCCGTACGGCTCCAGGGCCGAAGGATGGTTGTGCGTTTCGACTTTGAACACCACGTTGTACTCGTCGTCGAACCGCACGACGCCGGCGTTGTCCTTGAACACGCTGACGCACCAATCGTCGTCGCCCAGCCGGCCGCGGATCGTTTGCGTGGCGGCGAAAATCGTTTCCTTGAGCATGTTGTCAAAATGCCGCTCCCCCTCCGGACCGACATAGCGGACGCGGCCGGCCAGCGTCTTATGGCTGCAATGTTCGCTCCAGGTCTGAGCGATCGTTTCCAGTTCGGCGTCGGTCGGATCGCGCTGGAGCCGACGATAGTAGTCGGCGATGGTCCGCATCTCGGCCAGGCTCAGATACAACTGCTGCTGGCGGCTCATGCGCTCCAGTGCCGCGTCGTCCAGCTCGCGCAGCGGCACGGTGACCAATTCAAAGCGGTAGGCCGAGCCGTGCTCGAGCTGCTCCCACTCGAGCGGACCGACGATCACCTGCTCGATCGCCCCGTTGGACAGAATTTTGGTCGAGAGCAGTTGCAGCGCCTCGTCGCCCAGCGGGCCGAACCAGTATTTCGAGAGCGTGCGCAGGCGCTGGGCCGGCAGTTCCAGATCTTCGATGGCCGCCAGCGCGCTTTGCGCCACGGGGTCCATGACGCCGGGTCGCGGCAGCACGTGCACCAGCCGCTCGAAACCTTGCGGCGGCCGGCTGAGCGAGGGCTCGCCGGGCCGGCCGATCACCGCCCGTTCCACGATCGGGTCGACCAGCAGTTGGCTGGCAATCCGCGTCACGGCCGCCTCATCGAGCGGGCCTTCGATCAAAAAGCCTCGGGCTGCCTGGACTTGCACGCCCGGCAGGCCGAGATCGGCCGCTTCGGCGGCAACCCGCTCGGCGGCCAGGTCGGGCGACCCATGTGCCGCGTAGATGTCAACTTCCCACAGCATCGCGCGTTCGCCGGGCTTTGGTGAGGATCTGTTCGATTTTCGCCGCGTCGCCGCGCTCCAGCGCCCGACGCAAGCTCCGCAACAACTTTTCATAGCCCGCCAGGGCCGTCAAGGCATGGCCGCGATTAGCCAGAAAAATCTGCGTCCACAACTCCGCGTCGGCCGCCGCGACGCGGGTCGTATCCAGCCAGCCGCCGGCCACCAGCGGCCGCGCCTCTTTGGGCGTCACGGCCGCCAAAGCCGAAGCCGCCAGGTGCGGCAAATGGCTGCTGTAGGCCACCAGCCGGTCGTGATCGTCTGGCGACAGCCGCACCACCCGGGCATCCAGCGATAGCCACAATTCGCCAATCGCCGCTTCATCGGCCGGCAGCGTGCGGGCCGTCGGCGTGACCACCACGGTGCGGTTCACGAACAAGTCCGGCACGGCTGCCAGCGGCCCGCTGCGATGGCTGCCGGCCAATGGGTGGCTGCCGACAAAGTGCGCCGCCGGCGGCAATTGCTCGTCGAGCTGGGCGACCAGAGCGCCCTTCGTGCTGCCCGCATCGGTGATCAGGCACGGGGCCGGACAAGCGGCCGCCGCCTCGAGCACGCAGGCCGCAATCCGATCGACCGGCGTGCAGACCACGACCAGGTCAGCTTCGGCCACGCCTTCGGCAATTGTTTCGGCCGCGTGCGTGATCAGCCGTCGCTCGAGCGCCATCCGCAGCGGCTCGGGCCTTCGGCCGATGCCGACCACTTCGCGTGCCAGATTTCGACGCAGCAGGTCCAGACCCAGCGAGCCGCCGATCAGCCCCACCCCGACAATCGCCACGCGGTCCCAGCGCTTCATGAAACCTCATTACCTTCAGTCGCGTGATAACGGTGCGCGATTATAGCAGAACGGCCGCAATCGTAGGTGCCGCGAGCCGAGCGGCACCAGAACTCATGAGCGGCGCCCGTTGCCCACGTCCAAAGATCTCCACATCTAGCGGCGAAAGCACGCAATCCTGGGGTCCAGGTCCGGCTCGGCTCGCCGGACCGACGGCTCGTCGCATGATTTGTCGCTCCTTGACCCTCATCGGAAACGGGACGATAATCGCCGGCTTGTAGTGGTCCTAAGCCGGGCGCACTGGCGCCGTTTGGCAACTTCATTCAACCCATTCCGACGGCCGCGATGAAAATTCACGAGTTCCAGGCCAAGCAATTGCTGCGCGAGGCGGGCGTGGCGGTGCCGGCCGGCCAGGTCGCACATTCGGCCGACGAAGCCGCCGCTGCGTTCAAACAGCTAGGCGGCCCGCTGGCCGTAGTCAAAGCCCAAATTCATGCCGGCGGCCGCGGCAAAGGCACGATCACGACCAATCCCCAGCAGCACGGCGTGCAACTGGTCCGCAGTGCCGACGAGGCCGCTCAGGCGGCCGGCCGCTTGCTCGGCCAGCCGCTGGTGACCATTCAAACCGGCCCTGCCGGGCAGGTTGTGCGACAAGTGCTCGTCGAGGCTGGCTGCGCGATCGCCCGCGAGCTGTACCTGGGCATCGTGGTCGATCGAGCTGCCCGTGGGCCGGTGCTGATGGTCTCGGGCGCCGGCGGCATGGACATCGAAGAAGTGGCGGCCCACACGCCCGAGCTGATCTTCCGCGAGCCGTTTGATCCCGACGCCGGCCTGCACAGCTTTCAGGTCCGCAAGCTGGCTGAAAAGCTCGAGCTGAAAGGCGCGAGCGTGGCCGCGGCCGACAAGTTCATGCGGGCCCTGTGCCGGCTATTCGTCAAGCTTGATGCCAGCCTGCTGGAGATCAACCCGTTGGTCGTGACCAGCAGCGGCGAGTTGATCGCGCTGGATGCCAAGATTACCTTCGACGACAACGCGATGTTTCGCCACAAGGACCTGGCAGCCCTGCGCGACATGGCGGAAGAAGAGCCGGCCGAGTTGCGCGCCGGCAAGGCGGGCCTGAGCTACGTCAAGCTCGAAGGCAACATCGGCTGCCTGGTCAACGGCGCCGGCCTGGCCATGAGCACGATGGACCTGATCAAGCTGCACGGCGGTTCGCCGGCCAATTTTCTCGACGTCGGCGGCGGGGCCAACGTGGAGCAGGTCACCGAAGCCTTTCGCATTCTGCTGGACGACAAGAACGTGAAGGCCGTGCTGGTGAACATTTTTGGCGGCATCATGCGCTGCACGACTATCGCCGCGGCCATTCTCGAAGCGTATCAGAAGGTCGGCTTCAGCGTGCCGCTGGTGGTGCGGCTGGAAGGCACCGAGGTCGAAGAGGGGCGGAAAATGCTGGCCACCAGCAAACTGGACATCATCACGGCCCAAGGGCTGACCGACGCCGCCAAGAAGGTGGTCGCGGCCGCCGGCTGATTTCTCGCTTCGCCGAAAACACTCGCCCCGAAAACTTCTCAAGGCCCGTAGCGAATCATGAGCATCCTGATCGACCGCAATACCCGCGTCCTCTGCCAGGGCATTACCGGCAAGGTGGGCCAGTTCCACACCAAGGGCTGCCTCGCATACGGCAGTAAGATGGTCGGCGGCGTCACGCCCGGCAAGGCCGGCGAAAAGGTCGAGGGCCTGCCGGTGTTCGACACCGTCGCCGCCGCCGTCCGCGAGACCGGCGCCGATGCCACGATGATCTTCGTGCCGCCGGCCTTTACCGCCGATGCCATCCTCGAAGCTGTCGATGCGGGCATCAAGACGGTCATCGCCATTACCGAAGGCGTGCCTGTGCTGGACATGGTCCGCGTGGATCGCGCCATGCGCGGCAGCAAGTCCGTGCTGGTCGGGCCGAATTGCCCCGGCGTGATCACGCCCGGCGAGTGCAAGATCGGCATCATGCCCGGCTACATTCACAAGCCCGGCCCGATCGGCGTGATGAGCCGCTCGGGCACGCTCACGTACGAAGCCGTTTGGCAGTTGAGCAATCTGGGCCTGGGCCAGTCGACGTGCGTCGGCCTGGGCGGCGACCCGATCGTCGGCACGTCGTTCATCGACCTGTTTCGGATGTTCGAGGCCGATCCGAAGACCGAGGCGATCCTAATGATGGGCGAAATCGGCGGCACGGCAGAGGAAGAAGCCGCCGCCTTCGTCGCCGAGCACGTCAGCAAGCCGGTGGCCGCCTTCATCGCCGGCCGCGCCGCTCCTCCCGGCAAGCGCATGGGCCACGCCGGCGCCATCATCTCCGGCGGCAAAGGCACGGCCGCCGAAAAGGTCGCCGCCCTCGAAGCCGCCGGCATCGAAGTCGCCGAAAGCCCCGCCGACATGGGAAGTGCCATGCAAAGGGCGATCGCGAAGAAAAAGCGGTAGTCCGCCGGTTTTTCTCCGGGGACGCAAACGGGGAATCGCTGCTTCAACGAGCCAACCTGCGCATTTCCATTCCTGCCGCTTGAGATGGGCAAGCCATGGACAACCCCTGGGAACTCGTCCAGTCAAAGCAGTACGAGGCAGCCGTAAGTGAATACTCTCGGCTATACCAGGAGACGGGCACCAAGCTTGATCTGCACAATCGTGGCCTCGCCTACCTGCTGGTGAAGAATTACGAAGCGGGCTTGGCGGATTTTCAGCACAGTATTCGGTCCGGCGATCCTCGACACCGCAGCGGTTTCGAATACACCTACGCCGGCATCGCATTTTGGTGCACGAACCGCACCAATGAAGCCGTGTCGATGTGGCGTGCAGGATTGTCGGCGCCGTACACTGACGCTGCCGGCGGAGTCGAGATCCCGGCCTTGTTGCTCTACGCGGGTTGCCGGTTAAAAGATCAAGCGTTGCGGAAAGAGGCAATGCAACTCCTGAAGAAGCTCTGGAGCAAGCATCTTCGCCGGCAAAAGAAAAAACAGGACCGTTCCGGCCCGACCCACAACGATTTGGTGCACCCGGGCTTGGTTGCCTGGCCAGGAGCGATCGTCCCATTCCTACTCGGCGAAATCGACCAGGCCCAGCTACGGCTGTTGGTCGAACACGCCGGTAACGAAATCCTAAAACAACGATGGCAATGCGCTGCCGATTTCTATGTCGGCCTTCGAGCCGCTTGCGAAGGTGACTTGCCGGGATTTCGCGACAACATGAAAAGCTGTGCAGAACGTCAGAGGTGCGAGTTGGAACACGAGTCTTATCTTGCTCGCTGGGAGGTAGATGCGGGCTATTGCGGTCCGGCGGGCGACACTTCGACCGGTTGAGAGCGGAACAGCAACCGAGCGCCCCGCCGACATGGGCTCCGCCGTGCAGCGTCGCCCATCATTGTGACCGCGGCATTGATTGTTTAAGGGGCATTCCGTGAGCATGTGCCTGAATTATCGGGTATATCGAGGCCCGACGGAAAAAGAGTTCCGCAACGGGTTCGAAGAACTTGTATGCGGCCTGGGCGGGCGTGTCCGATGGAATGAGGGCGACCACGGCTTGCGCATGAGCCATCTGGATCGCACCCACGCGATCCAGATTGATTACATGCACAGCCCGGAGGGCAAGCAGCGAATCACGAATGTAGTGATGGATCTCCCCGTGGATGCGCTCGGGATCGCCCCTCCGGTTGACTATTGGTTGTGCAAACAGCTCGGCAAAATACTGGACGTACCCTGGTTCGAGCTTCGAATCCAGAACAGCGCGCTTTGGGATTATTCGTTCTATCACGGCGATGAAAACCTGGACAACTTCAGCACATTGCCCGAGTACTGGGACGATGATCCGCAGGGGTTTGCTGAGTGGCGCGGACGCCCGAATATCGTTGCGAATGCGTGGGGCATACCAGTCGAGCGCATCGCAAAATATTTGGCTCCGTGGGGGAAGGTGCAACATGACGACGAAACCTACGATACCTGCCGTCGAGGCAAGGCGTATCCGGACGATGCGTGCGAATACGGGGATTACAATCAGATGTTCGACTTTCTGAAGGCGCTCGGGGCCAAAGATCCCAACGCCGGCTCGCCGGGCCAATGTCACGGGCTCGACTATCCGCCAGCAGAAAATGTCTGGCGAAACGAAAGCCCACCGTAGGCATCCCGCTCCGCCGGGATGAATTCGTCTCGGCGGAGCGAGACGTCTACGGTGATTCGCCTACGCTCGATCTGAGTGACAATATCCACTGATCTGCCGCAGCCACGTTCCTTCTGGAGCCTCTCGCATGTCGTTCGAACATCTTTCGCGCCGCAAGCTCTTGTCGCTAGCTTCGAGCATCGCGCCGGCGGCATGTCTGGTCAATGCGGCGCTGGTGGCTGATGAGGCACGCGAAAAGCACCAGGCGACCGGCATCAAGCTCGGCGAAGTGACGCAGACGAGCGCAATCGTTTGGGCACGGCTGACGCGGGATGCGGCGCGCAATAGCACGGGGCCTGTGCGGCGCGGTAAGCCGCAAAAGCCGTCGCCCAGTGACGAGCAAGTGCCGCTGCTGGAAGGCGCGGTGCCGGGCATGCCGGGCCGGTTGCGCGTGCGATATAAGGCCAAACAGGAAGAGCGGTATCGGGTGACCGATTGGGTTGACGTGGGGCCGGCCAGCGATTTCAGCCATCAATTTGAACTGACTGGCTTGGAACCCGGCACGCCGTATCTGGTGCTCGTCGATGCGGCCGAACCCGGTGGCAAACTCGAGTTCGCTTCAACGGCCGCCAATTTTCGGACCCCGCCCGCGGCAGCGGAGAGCAGCCCGGTCGGCTTCGCGATCGTCACGTGCGAGAGCTACCGCGATCGCGATTTGCCGGATGGCTTTCGGATCTATCAGTCCATCCCGCGGGCAATGACCGAACTGGGCCTGCCGCATGATTTTTATGTGCAGACCGGCGATGCCGTGTATCTGGATAGCGAAGACCCGCGGGCCACGAGCATCGCGCTGGCCCGATATCATTGGCAGCGGATGTACGGCCTGCCGCTGCTAGTGGACTTTCACGCGCAGTTGCCCGGCTATTGGCTCAAGGATGATCACGACACGTGGGCTGACGATTTCTGGCCGGGCCAAAAGCGGCCGGAGATGGGCTCGCTGACTTACGAGCAATCGTTGGAAGTGCGCCGCCAGGCCGTGCCTACCGGGCCGCTGCCGTACCGTACAGTTCGTTGGGGAAAACATTTGCAGATTTGGCTGATGGAATCCCGCGAGTTCCGCTCGCCAAACAACATGCCCGACGGGCCGCAAAAAACGATCTGGGGCAGCGAGCAGAAGGAATGGTTCAAGCAGTCCGTACTCGATAGCGATGCCGACTGGAAACTGCTCATCAGCCCCACGCCGCTGGTCGGCCCCGATCGGCCCACCAAGGCCGACAATCACTCCAACGCCGCTTTCGCCCACGAAGGACGCGAGCTGCGAAGCTGGATTGCCGCCAACGGCCAGGGCCGCATGGTCGTCATCTGCGGCGATAGGCACTGGCAGTATCACTCGGTCGATCCCGACAGCGGCGTGCGCGAATTCTCGTGCGGCCCGGCCAGCGACCAGCACGCCGGCGGCGCGCCGGGCGAAGACCCGCACTATCATCGCTTTTATCGCGTAGCCGGGGGATTTTTGACAGGCGAGGTCACGTCCATGCCGGCCGGCGCCAGCCAGCTTACGCTTCGCTTTCACAACGTCGACGGCGAGGTTGTGTTCACCACGCAGTACACAGGTACAGCGAGGCTGTAGAAACGCGCGTCACCGTAGGCATCTCGCTCCGCCGAGATGCGTGTTCGTCTCGCGGAGCGAGACGCCTACGATGTGCCGCCGAGATTTTCGCCGATCTTCACGCCGCAGGCGGCAGGGGCAATGATCGCGCCTTCGGTGCCGGCGGCCAGGGAGTTGGCGGCGACGTAGTTGTCGCTGCCGGAGCCTTGAAAGCGGATCGCGCCGCGGCTGCGCTTGGCCTCGTGCGTTTCCAGCACCGAGCAGCCGGTGATGGTCACGCGGCTGGAATCTTCGACGTGAATGCCGTAGGGCTGGCCGTCGAGCACCTGGCAGCCGCTCAAGTTCATGCGCTGCGAGCGCACGATCTCGACCAGGCCCGACCGCTCGATCGGCTTGGCTCCCGCCACGGTGTGCTGGCCGGCCTGGCAATCGTGGACGATCGCGTCGCTGAAGTTGCAATCGTGGCTGTCGACAAAGCGGACGCCCGTGCAGAGTTCTTTTTCCTGGTAATCGGGATTGTGGTCAAAGCTGTTGCCGGTGGCGATGATGTTGCGCGAGCCTTCGACCAGTAGGTTGCGATGGTGGCCGCTGTAGATCACGTTGCCCGAGACCACGACGCCGCGGCAAGCGACCAGGTGCACGTTGGTTTCCTGGCTGCCGATCAGGTTGCCGGTGATTGAGAACATGCCGGCCTTGTGGTTCTGCTGGGCGTTGTAGCCCAGCATGCGGATGTTGGCCCCGCCGGGGCTGTACTTGGCTTGGATCGTGTTGCTGGCGATCGTGCCTTCGCGCACCGACGAGCCGTCGGCAGTCGAGTCGATCCAAATGTCGGCCGAGGCTTTTTCGCCCGTGTCGAAGTTGTACTCGATGTCGTTGCCCGTGATTTGCAGGTTGCGAATTTCGCAGCCTTCGATGCGGATGCCGCCGCGCTTGCAGTAGCTAATGTGCGAGCCGGTGATGATGGCCTGGTGCAGGTTCAGCCGATCGAAATGGATGCCGATGCCGCGGTTGTTGTAAATATGGCAGTGTGAGACCAGCAAATTGCGATTGCGTCCCAGCAGGCGGATGCCGTAATCCAGTTCGCGCAGCAGCACGCCCTCGAACGTGGCCTGCATCGTCCCCTCGAGCAGAAAGCCGCTGGCCGCCGGGTCGCGGCCTTCGATCTCGACGTTCAGCACGGTCGGCATGCGCTGCCGCTGCCAGACTTCGGGTTTGAAGGCCTTTGGGTCGGCGTTCTTGTCGTGCGTGCCGACCAGATGAAAAGCCGGGCCGGCAGCCGTCATCAGCAGCTTGGCCGTGCCGGCGCTGCCGTCGATGCCAAAGCGGCCGACGCGGTTCAGTTCGACGGCGATCGTCTCGCGGATGACATACGTGCCGGGCGAAAACAACAGCACGCCGTCGCCGTCTTTCAGGCAATGCCGAATCGCCGCCGTATCGTCGGTCTGGCCATCGCCGCTAGCCCCGAAATCGCGAACGTCGCTCACGCCTATATCTCCTGAGGCAAGCCAGGGAATCGAAAACCTGCACTGTGGTCCGCCCGTTCGGCAGTGTCAAACAAAAAGGAGCCTGTTGCGGCTGCAAGTGTTTGTGGAGAAAAATGCTGGCAGTTCCCCCTATCGGGGTTAGAATTGTTGAGCCGTGCTCTCGGGGCAGATATCTACAAACGATCGAGCAGAGGCGCCGGCCCATGCGTTCGGCCCGTGGCACAAAAGCCCACGGGCGGGCTTCTCGCACGTAACAACTGCCCCAGCACGACGCTGAACGACATAGAGCGGCATGAATGGTCATGCAGCCAGGAGTTTGCCCCCGGGTAGAAAGCGAGAAATCCCATGACCAGTCCACTGAATCGAATGCTCACTGATCGCTCGAGCGGCCGTTTTCTGCAGTTCTATGCAGAGCTGGCCCGCAACCTTCCCAATGCTTATTGCCAACTCGAGTCGATCGACGGCCGCGAGTGCGTGATCAATGGCAAGCGGCTGGTGAACTTCAACGCCATCAATTATCTCGGCCTGGAGAATCATCCCCGGCTGATCCATGCCGCCCAAGAGGCGCTGGCCCGTTGGGGCACGCTGGCCGGCTCGGCCCGGGCAGCCGCCGAACTCGATCTGTTCGGAGCCTTGGAAGATCGCATCGCCGGCTGGTTGGGCGTCGACAACGTGATCGTCTACACCACCGTGACGCTGGCCAATCATGGCGTCATCCCGCTGTTGATGCGTAAGGGCTCGCTGCTGTTGATGGACCAGGAAGTACACAACAGCGTGCAGCGCTCGGGCGTCGAAGCCCGCGGGGCGGGAGCCACGGTGCTGACCTTTCCGCACGACGACTTTGCGATGCTCGAGGCCCAGCTCCGCGAACATCGTCCGCAGCACGATCACGTGATGATCGCGTTGGACGGCATCTACAGCATGTCGGGCACGTATCTGAACTTGCCCCGCTACCAAGAGCTGGCCGCCAAGTACGGCGCCATGCTCTACGTGGACGACGCGCATGGCTTTGGCGTCGTGGGCCCGGAGGGGCGGGGGATCGTCAGCCATCATGGCGCCGATTACGAGAACACGATTTACGTGGCCTCACTGGAGAAGGGTTTGGCGAGCCTGGGTGGATTCGTGGTTGTGCCCAAGCAGTTCCGCGACTACTTCCGCTTCAACTCCTACACCTACACCTTCACCGGGCAGCTCCCTCCGCCGTATCTGGCCAGTTCGCTGGCCGCGTTCGACGTGCTCGAGGAAGAAGGTCCGCAGCGGCTGAATCAGCTGCGGCGGCATATTAACCACACCAAGCAGGAATTGACCGGCATGGGCTTCGAGATCATCGGCGAAGACCAGCCGTTCCCGCTGATCATGGTCAAGACCGGCGAACTGCACGAGGCGGCCCAAGTGTCGCAGTTCTTCTACGACGAGGGCATCCACATCCTGTCGGTTGGCTTTCCGGTGGTGCCGATGTCGCGAGGTTCGATGCTTCGCATCTCGCTGTCGGCCAGCCATACCGATGCTCAGATCGAGCGCCTGCTGGCCGCGTTCCGCAAGTTCCGTTCGCAGTCCCGCCCCGTCACCACCGAAACAGGAGCTACCGATGACCTGCTTACAGGTACGGGCAGTGTGCTCGCCGCTTGATCGGCGGCAGTTCCTGGAGTTTCCCACGGAGTTGTATCGCGGCGACCAGCACTGGGTGCCGCCGCTGGCCAGTGACGAGCAGCAACGGATCGGCTTCCGCCGACATCCGTTCCACGCTCAGAACCGCGTGCAGGCCTTTGTGGCCCAACGCGGTTCGCAGATCGTGGGTCGCATCGCCGCGATCCACAATGTGCGCCACAATCAGCATCACGGCGAGCGGCGAGGGTTCTTTGGGTTCTTCGAATGCCGCGACGACGGCCAGGCCGCCAAAAGCCTGGTCGGCGCCGCAGCCGACTGGCTCTCTTCGCAGGGCCTGGACACCGTGCGCGGGCCTGTGAGCCCGAGCATCGACTACCAGGCGGGCGTGCTGATCGACGGCTTTGATCGGCCCCCCGCGTTCATGATGCCTTACAACCCGGGCTACTACGGCCAACTGATGGCCGAGTGCGGCCTGGCGAAATCGCAGGACCTGTTTGCCTTTCAGATCGAAGGGTCGCCGCTACGGCAATTGCTGCCGCGGCTCAAGCGGGTCAGCCACCGGCTGGCCGAGCGGCACGGCGTGACGTTTCGCCGGCTCGAGCGGCGGCGCTTTCGCCAGGACCTGGACGCGTTTCTGTCGGTCGTCAATCGCTCACTCGTAGGCCATTGGGGATACGTTCCGCTGGCCCCGACCGAAATGAGCCGCATAGCCGACGACTTGTCCTGGCTGCTGGTACCCGAGCTCGTCGTGCTGGCCGAAGTCGACGGCCAGCCGATCGGCGTAGCCCTCGGGCTGCCCGACTACAACCCCCGCGTCAAACAGATCGGCGGCCGGCTGCTGCCGTTTGGATTTATCCGGCTGCTCACCCGCAAGCGGCGCATCCGCGACGTGCGGATCGTGGCGGCCAACGTGTTGCCCGACTGGAAGCGCTCAGGCATTGGCGCGGCGCTCACGGCCGAGATCATCGAGGCGGCCCTCGAGCGCGGGGCCGACAACGTCGAGTTCTCCTGGATCGCCGAATCCAACGCCCTCTCACACAGCACGATCGAAACCGGCGGCGCCCAACGGACAAAAACCTACCGCATCTACGACGCGTCGCTCTAGCGCGGGAGGACGGAATGGCGTGTTACAGCCGCGGCTAATCTTGGGGCCGGTGCTCATCGTAGTGATCGTAAGCATCCATGGCGGGATCATTCCAGCCTGCGTCGCGGGCTGACTTGGCAATCAGTGGATAAAGCTCGCGCGGCGAGAATTCCTCTTCGACGAGCAGCGCACGCATGCGGTCGAATTGCTCGGCCGAGATGATATAGTACACGCGTTTTGTCTGCTGATCGACAACCGGAACCGGCGCTCCCGCGTGCGCCAGGACCGCTTCCCGCTGCTGTTCGGTGAGTGGATTCATATCGATCCTCCACGATGAAGTGTACCCGAAGCGAACGGCCACCGTAGACATCCCGCTCCGCCGGGATGAATTCGTCTCGCGGAGCGAGACGTCTACGGTGTGCATCTCGCCGACGCTCGATCGCGCGTGGCGGCCCAGGTTTAAGGGGTCGGGAGTCGTTCTTTCCTGGCGAGTTGTCACTTTGCCAGCGTTTGCAAATCCGCTTCATCGACGGTGTGGTGGTCGTGGGCGGCGGAGGTCAGAAGGTTGTTAAGGGCTTGCAGATAAGAACCCGCTTCCCGGTAGTTGCCGCTTTGCTGCCAGAGTGCGAGGACTCGCAACGCACTAGCGCGGCGCAATGGCGGCCCGAAGTGGCCCAAGCCCCAGAGCAACTCCAGTTCGCGAATCTGCCAGGTGGCCAGATGAAAAGCGTGGTGCGGCGATTGCTGGATTCCGGGAGACAGCGTGTTGACTGGATGCCAGTCGGCGACCTTGCCCGCGAGATCCTCCGGACGTAATGCCGCGGTCAAACGCGAGTCGTGAATCTGGCAGTGAACGGGAAGCCAGAATACGTAGCGGATATCTCGTAGGCGCCCGGTGGTAATGTCTACGCTCTGAATAGAGCAATTGATGCGCGACCACGCGAACAGCCCGAAGTACGACGCCCCCAATGCCAAGACCGGCGCGCCGAGGGCGACCGCAATCACCCAGCGAACGATTCGGCGTCTGTTCGGCGGATGCATTGAACGCCGCCGTGTGGACTTACTTCCCGGCAGTGCGATTGGCCGGTTGAGCCGGTCGCACGTGCAGCAGCAGGGCGGGGGAGGTTTGGTTGCCGCCTTTGGCGGCGGCGGCGTTTTTGGTTTCGGCGAAGCAGGGGCGGTCGACGGGCGGGACCCAACCGTCGGCGGAGAGGAACACTTGCCGCTCGCTCTGGCCTTCGGGAATCAGAATGCCGTTGAGGCCGATGTTGTCCACGATCACGCCGTGCGGCAGGTTGAAGACGTCGAACATCAAGCGGTCCTTGAAGCCGTTGCGCTCGACGCGCAGCTTGACGCTGACGGTCGTGCCCGGGGCGATGTCCAATTCGGCCGGCTCCAAATGCACGATGATTTGCGGCGCCGGCATCAAGCGAATGGCAGGCAGCGCGTTGACTTCGTGCACCACGTCGCGACCGGCGACTTTGGCCCGGGCCGTGACTTTGACCTTGGCCCAATCGGCCGCTTGCGGCGCTTTGGCTTCGCGGGCGGCCACGAGCGGGATGCGGGCATCCAGATGGCCGGCCTGGATCACGATGGGGCCGGCCACGCTGAAACCGGCCGGAAGATTGGCTAGGCCGATCGCGATTTCGCCCTCGAACTGGTCCATGCGGTCGGCCGCAAGCACAATCGCCGCGGCGCTGCCGGCCGCCACGTTGGGCCGCGGAACCGATAGCCGGACTTGGAAGTCGGGCTGCGGCATGCGGATCGAAAGCCGATAGCCAAAGCGGTCGCCGCCGGCGCCGCGAGTGTCGGTCACACGTACCAGGTAATCGCCGTCGGCCGGTGCCGTGAACATCAGACGCGAATCGCTGCCCATGCGGCGCTCGCCCGCGTCGTCGTTGGCGTAATTCAGCTTGAAGACCGGCAGGCCGGTGGCCAGCAGCTTTGCGCCCGGCGGTTGCGGCTGGACGATGTAGCAGGGCTCGTCCAGCGGATGGGACGTGGCGCTGGTGTCGAAATAGCAGCGGCGCTTGCCGCCTTCGGTGTAGAAGACAAAGCCGGAGTCGGGTCCGCGCGGCTTCAAAAACAGTTTGCCTACTTCGCCTTGCATATACAAAAACTGATTCAGTTCCATTTCCTCCCAGCTTTGCAGCCGCGCCAGGACTTCGTCGGAGTTGATGCCGCGGAAGGTGAGGTACGAATCGAGCACGGCTTGCAGCCAGATGCGTTCGACCGGCTTGCCGGCCGCATCGAGCACTTCGATGCGCGTATCGGCGGGCGAGCCCCGGCGCGAAGCGGTCGTTTCGATCACCCATTGCTGGCCGCGCTTGGCCGTAAAGCGGAACAGGTCGGCATCGGCCGCGGATGCCTTGCTCCACAAACGCCCGGACACATGTGCCGGCGCGGCCACGGGCGTGGCGTGCGCGGGATCGTCGTTGGGTTCGCGCTCGATGAGTTCGCTATCGGTCGTGGCCAGCACGCGAAAGGCTTGCAGGCTGCGAAAACGCTCGCCATCGACGGGCACCGGTACTTCGCCGGCCTGCTTCGGCGAGACGATCGAGCGGGCATCGGCCGGCAGGTTGTAGCCGGCAAATTCGATCGGTGTCGCGCGGCCGACCGTCACGCCCAGCGGAAACACGCCGGTGACCACCGGCAGCTCGCCGGCCGAGAGCCGATAAAAATGCTTGGCCGAGCCGCTGAGCAACTGGTCCTGCACGCGCACCGTGTACACGCCATCGGCCGGCAGTGGATAAGCGACCAGCGGATCCTGGCGGTTGTCAAAGTCGTTGTTGTTGGCGATGACTTCGCCCGAGGGGTCGAGCAGACTGAGCGTGGCATTGAGCGACGAGCCGATGCCGGCGGCGCTGAGTTCCAGCACGATGGTCTGGCCGGCCTTGCCGCGGAAGCGCATGTGGTCGCGATCGCCGGGCTGGCCGATCGTGCCCCATACGGCGGCCGGCAGCGATTGCTCGGCAAGCGAGCGCGGCTGATCGTTGGGCTCTTGTTCGCTGCGCTGGGGCAGATCGTCGACGTAGAGCGGCAGTTCGGCCATGCCGCCGGGTCCGGACAGCGACAGCGTAACCATGCCGCGGCGCGTGGCGGCCGGCACGGTGATCTCTGCCCAGCGGCCGGCTTGCGCGCCGGCGGGCGGATCGAGCAGCTTGACTTGCGCGCCCGTCGGCGTCGTCGCGGCGCCCGGCATGACGAGCTTGCCGCTGGTGAGTCCGGCCAGGTGCCTGCCGCTGAGCTTGATGCGCGTGGCCACGCCGCGCTGAATGCCGCGCGGCTCGAGCGCCGTCAGTTCCGGCTTGGGCAGGGGCACCGGTTGCCCGCTCTTGGTGTCGTACACGTCGAGTGAGCCGTCCAGGCGACCGGCCAGCAGGCGCGAGCCATCGGCCGTGAGTGCCAGGCCGGCGGCCCAGTCGGGCTGCTTGGCGAGCACGGAATGTTCGGTGTAGCCGGCGGTTTCCCAGAGTTTGACGATGCGGTCTTCGCCCGAGCTGGCCAGCAGCCGGCCGTCGCGCGAGAAGGCCAGTTCAAGCACGGCCCCTTCGTGGGCAAAACGCGTGTAGACCAGCGGGTTGGTGTTTTCCTTGGCCGTGGGGCTGAGCTTCCAGACTCGGATGCGATTGTCCACGCCGCCGGCCGCGACGAAGCGGCCGTCGGGGCTAAAGGCCACGGCGTAGATGTCCTTGAGCGGTTGCGAGAACGTATCGAGCCGCTGGCCGCTGGCCGCGTCCCAAAGCTTGACTGTGCGATCGGCGCTGGCGCTGGCCAGGATTTTTCCGTTCGGATGAAAAGCCAGGTCGTAGATCGCGCCGTTGTGGCCGGTGAGCGTCCGCAGCTCCTTGCCGGTCTTGGTGTCCCACAGCTTGATCTGCTGATCGTAGCTGCCGGTGGCCAGCAGCGAACCGTCGGGGCTGAGCGCGGCGGCATACAGGCTGTCTTTATGACCGACGAAGCTCTTGAGCAGCCGGCCATCGGCCACGTTCCACAGCCAGGCTTCGCCCAGCATGCCGGCCTCGCCACCGGCCGCGACCAGCCGCGTGCCGTCGGCACTGAAGCTGACGGCCGTGATGCTGCCGCGCAAACCGCTGAAGGTGCGGACCGGGGCCCGCTCGTCGCTGGTCAGCAGCCGGACTTCTGCAAAGCCGCCGATGGCCAGCAGCTTGCCGTCGGGCGAAACGGCCGCGGCCGTGATCGTGGGTCGCACCGCAGCGGTCGGCTTGATGTGCGGAGTGACGAGCATCGGCGCGTCGGGCTGCGGGCCGGTCGGGGCTTTGGCCCCGGCATCGATCCAACGCTTGAGGCCCGCGATTTCCTGCGGCGTGGGGGCCTCGTTGTCCTTGGGCGGCATGGCCGGCTTGGCCCGGCCTTCGAGCATCATCACCAGCCGGCTGTGCGCGCTATCGCCGGCAATGATGGCCGGGCCGTGCTTGCCGCCCTTTAATAATCCCGCGTAGGATTCGAGCACTAGCCCGCTCTCGGGTTCATCGGCCGCGTGGCAGGCCACGCAATACGTGCGCAGCAGCGTGGCCACGTCGCGCTGGTAATCGACGTCGGGCGGTGGAGCGGTGGCTGGTGCGGCGGTAGCCGTCGAGACGATTGCCAGGACCGCGGCCAGAAGCGAGGAAGTCGAGAGGGCTTTCATCGTGGGCCTAATGGTTAAACAAGAATTCCTTGCTGCTGAGCACGCTCCAGGCGACGTCTTCGAGGGCTTTGCGCCGTTCGCCGGGCGCTTTCAACGCTTCGAGCATCGCGGCTCGCTCTTTGGTCGTGGGCGGGCGCGAAAGGGCCGCCAGGTACAGTTCGTCGAGCATCAGGTTCGGCGGCATTTTGCCGTTGAGCCAGCCGTCGATGCGGTTGCCTTTGGCCTCCAGCTTGCCGTTGAGGCCCGTGCCGTTGGAAATGTGCAGCACCTGCACCATCGAGGGCTCGGCCGTACGCTCGCAGTCGCAAGTCACTTCGCGCTCGGGCCGGCCGAAGGTTTGCAGAAAATACGAATTGACCATCGAGTCGGGCAGTTCGACCGCGCGCCAGCCGGCCGGGTAGCCGGCAAAGGCGGTCGGCGAACCGCTCACCTGGCTCATCGCATCCAGCAGCACCTCGGCCATCAGTCGCCGCGGATAGTAGCGCGAGTAGAAGCGGCGATCCTGCGCGTTGCCCGGCAGCGGCTGGCTGGAGCGCTGATAGGTGCTCGATTGCAGAATGGTCCGCATCAGGTCTTTCAGCTCGAAATGGTGCTCGACGAGGTATTGGGCAAGTGCCGCGAGTAGCTTGTCGTTGCTGGCCGGATTCGTGAGCCGCATGTCGTCGACGAACTCGACCAGGCCCACGCCCATGAAGTTTGCCCACACGCGATTGGTGATCGAGCGGGCGAAGTAGGGATTCTCGGGCGACGTGAGCCAGCGGGCCAGATGCTCGCGGCGATCGATCGAAGCATCGAAGGCCAGCGGCTCGCCATCCAGCGGCGTGGGCGGCTGCGGGCGGCCGGTCAGCGGCTGCACCAGCTCGCCATCGGCCGAGGTGAAAATGATCTGGCTGCCGGGCGTCGCACCGGTCTTGGTGCGCACGCGGGCATACAGGTTGGCCATCGCGTAATACTGGTTGTTGGTCCATTTCTCCAGCGGATGGTTGTGGCAGCGGGCACAATTGATCGACATGCCCAGGAAGGCCACGGTCGTGGTTTCGGCCAGGTCGAGCGGGTCTTTGTGCAGCAGGAAAAAGTTGGCGCCGCCATTTTCCAGCGTGCTCCCCTTGGCCGTGATCAACTCGCGGACCATCACGTCCCAAGGCGTGCCGGCTTCGACGTGATTGCGAATCCAGCGGTAATAGGACCACATGCCCGTCTTCGTGTTGCGAGGGCCGGCACCGCCGAGCTTTTCGCTGTTCACCAGCAGCAGGTCGGACCACTTATAGGCCCAATAGTCGACCCATTCGCTGCGTGCCAGCAACGACTCGATCAGCCGGTCGCGCTTGTCCGCACCTGTGTCGGCCAGGAAGCGGCGTGTCTCGTCGGCGGTGGGCAGCACGCCGATGGTATCGATCGACGCGCGGCGAATGAATTCTTCGTCGCTGGCCTGCGGCGAGGGGGGAAGGTTGAGGCTTTCGAGCTTTTCCAACACCAGCTCATCGATGAAATTGCGCCGCGTCGCCTTGGCGAAAACCTCAGGCGCGATCCGCTGCTTGTACGGCGAAGTCACGGAGGCCACGACCACCTTGCTGAGATACCAGCCCGTGATCGCGCCTTCGCCATAGCCGGAAACGGTCAACTGGCCCTGGTCGCCGATGGCGGCCACGGAAGAGTTGGTCGACGTGTAGCGGCCCCAGCGGGTGACGTCTTCCACGTGGCCATCGGTAAAGTGCGCGAGTAGCAGCAATTGCTGCTTGGCGCCCGGCGCCAGCATCACGCCCGGCGGCTGGATCTCGATCCGCACGATCCGCGGATCGGCCGCTTGCGGTTGCGGCACGCCGGCGGCAATCCAATCGGCCAGCACACGATACTCTTGCGAGCCCGGCTTGAAGCGCACGCCGCCCTTGTGGGCGATCGCGCCGGTCGGCTTGGTCAGCAGCATGCTATGGCCGGGATCCGAGAGCACGATCCGCCGGCCGCGCGCGCTGCGCGTGATGGCCAGGAAGTCGCCCTCGGGATCGTAGCCAAACAGCGAAATCTTGAAGCCGTTCTTGCCGGCCTGCGCGCCGTGGCAAGCGCCCGAGCTACAACCGGCCTTGGCCAGCACGCTTTCGACGTGATTGCGAAAGCTCCACACAAACGGCCGCTCCATACCGGTGACCACGACCGACGCGCTGGCCGTGCCGGCATCGCAGCGCGCGGTAATCATGGCTTTGCCATTGCCCATCGGGCGGGCAACGCCGCCTTCGATCGTCACGACCTTAGGGTCGCTCGATTCAAAGCGGACGCCCTCGGTCTGCTGGCCGACGAATTTTCCAGCCTGCTGCCGCTCGAGCACCAAAGTCTGCCGCGCTTCGGAACCGGCAAGATTAATGCTCGGCGGAAACAGCACCATCGGCGGCGTTGCGGCAGAAGCCGATGCGCAGAGCAGGAAGAATGCGGAAGGCAGAAAGAATGCGGAAGGCAGAAAGAATGCGGAAGTATGAATGATGAATGATGAATGGAGAAACGACCGACGGTGCGACTGCTGATTGCTCATGGCTGCTTTTGCTTCCCTATTCATCATTCAGTAGTCGCAAGTTCCGGACTTTCCACGCAGGAAGACAAAATGCAGGAACACTAATCGGCGCTAATCGACACTAATCGGAATTAGTGGGAATTAGCGATAATTAGTGTTCCTCTCCTAAATGTCATTCATCATTCCGCATTCCTACTTCCGCATTTCCCTAGAACAGTTCCTTGATTTCGTGCTTGCCGAAATCCACGAGCGGGAAGGGCCGCTTTTGCGGGCCGGGAAGCTTGGTTTCGAGATTCAGCCCCAGGCTGCGGTAGATCGTGCCGACGACTTCGGCCGGGTCGACGGGCCGCTCGGCCGGCACGCCGCCAATCTGGTCGCTGCGGCCGACGACGCGGCCGCCTTGCACGCCGCCGCCGGCGAATTTGATGGTCCAGCACTGCGGCCAATGGTCGCGGCCGCCGGCCGGATTCACGCGCGGCGTGCGGCCGAACTCGGCCAGGCAAGCCACGAGCGTATCGTCGAGCATGCCGTGGTTGTACAGGTCTTCGAGCAACGCGCTGAGTCCCTGGTCGTACATGGGGGCCACGATGTCGCGCATGCCCTCGATCGAAGTGAAGGGCTTCGAGCCGTGAATGTCCCACGTGATTTCGTCAAACACCGTGAGAAACGTGTTGAGCGTCACGAAGCGCACGCCGGCCTGAATCAACCGCCGCGAGAGCAGGCAGCACTGGCCAAAGCGGTTCATGCCATAACGCTCGCGGACTTTTTGCGGCTCCTTGGATAGATCGAACGCATCGCGGGCCTGGCGGCTGGTCATTAGGCGGAAAGCCGATTGAAAGTTGCTGTCGAGTAGCTGGGCATCGTCGCTGGCTTCGAAATTCCGCACTGTTTCGTCCACGACGGCCCGCAGCTTTCGCCGCCGCTCGAGCCGCGCTTCGCCAATCTCGGCCGGCGGCAGCAGGTCGGGAACCTGGAAATTCGGCTTCGACGGATCGGCCATCAGCACGAACGGGTCGTGTGCCTTGCCCAGGAAGCCGGCATCCTGGCCGTGCGGCAAGTTGCCGCCCGTGCGGCCCATCGCCTCGGGCAGGATCACATGGGCCGGCAGATCGGTGCGGCGGCCTTGCAGGTAGCTGACCACGCAGCCGGCGTGCGGCGTGTTCACGCCGCCGGTGAACAGCCGGCCGGTCTGCATCATCTGGTGGCCCGTGTCGTGTACGGCGGCCGCCGTGTGAAAACAGGAGCGCACCAGCGAGAGCTTGTCGCCGTGCTTGGCGAGATGCGGAAAAATTTCGGAAATGTCGATGCCGGCCGCGTTGGTCTTGATCGGCTTGAACGGGCCGCGAATTTCGGCCGGCGCGTCGGGCTTCATGTCCCAGGTATCCAACTGGCTGGGAGCCCCCAGGTTGAAGACCATGATGCACGAGCGGTTGTCATGCCCTTTGGACACCGCGCCTTGGGCTTGCGCGGCTACCAGGTCGGCCAGCGACAGGCCAATAGCGCCCAGCGCGCCAACTTCCAGGAAATCGCGCCGCGAAATGCCGTCGCAAGTGTGGGCCGTGCCTCGGCCGGTCAACCGCAACATGGTTGCTCTCCTTCAAGGAAGCGAACGACTCTAAGTCGGGGGTGGGCTGCATTCTAGGGCGGGTTAAATCCCACTTTGCCAGGAAGCGGCGCAAGCGTCAATCAGTTTTAAAAATAAACTGATATGATATGCTGAATCACTGGGGATTTCGGGATCATGGAAAAACCGGGAGGGCGAGGCCACTGCTGTGAACAAGCTAGCGTTTTTACAAATCACTATGTGACGGACAGTTGCAGCGTCTGAACTTTGCGCCACCATCAACGAGCGATGGACTCAGCAAGCAGCATTTTCAAAAAGCACCGCT
>DATATB010000027.1:0-4802 GCA_036268995.1 Pirellulales bacterium
TATGGGAGGGCGAGGCTCCTGCCGAGCCTCGAGCGATAGTCCCGGCTCGGCAGGAGCCTCGCCCTCCCAAAAGGCAGCACCGCCACGCCAACGCCGAACGAGCTTTCCGGGTACTTGTCCATGCATATGCAGTACAAGGTCGATCCGGACGATGCGCTGGCCCGGCCGCGCTTCGGATCGCTGTTCTTGTTGACGGCGATCGTCGGCCTGTTGGTCGTCGGCGATCTGGTCTGCTATGCGCTGGGTTACGAGCGCCTGCGCAATCCGGCCGGCTTGAATCTGGCGCTGCTGGCCGCCATCATTGGCGGCGCGCGAATCATTTATGGCGCGCTCGCCGCGCTGCTCGAGGGCGACCTGGGAGCCGACCTGGCACTGGCCATCGCCCTGCTGGCCGCGCTGCTCTTGGGCGAATATTGGGTCGGTGCCGAAGTCGTGCTGATTGCGATGATCGGCGAGTCGCTCGAAGCGCTGACTTTTGCCCGCACGCACCGCGAGTTGCACCGCATTCTGGAGTTGCGGCCGCGCCGCGTGCGCGTTCGCCGCGGCGATGCCGAGGTCGAGATCCCCGCCGACCAGGTGCAAGTGGGCGATACGCTCGTCGTGCGGCCGGGCGAACGGATTGCCGTGGACGGCACGGTCCTGGTGGGCCGCTCGGCCGTCGATCAGAGTATGCTCACCGGCGAGAGCCTGCCGGTCGACAAGGGCGCCGGCGACCCGATCTGTGCCGGCTCGATGAACCAGTTCGGCGCGCTGGAGATTCGCGCCGACGTGGTCGGCGCCCAGACGAGCCTGGGCCAGATCATCCAGCTCGTGGCCGAAGCGCAGCATCACAAGGCAAAGATTGAGCGCACTGCCGATCGGCTGGCCCGGTACTTTCTGCCCTTCGTGCTCACTTGCGCCGGCGCCACGTTTCTGTATTCGAATTTTGTCCAGCGTGGACTGACCGCCGAGCCGGGCTCGCAGTGGATTTGGATGCCGACGCTGGCCGTGCTGGTGGTGACGTGTCCCTGCGCGCTGATCCTGGCGACGCCCGCCGCGATGATGGCTGCGCTGGCTTGGCTGGCGCGCCGCGGCGTGCTGATCAAAGGCGGCGTGGCGCTTGAGCGGCTGGCCACGGTCACACACCTGGCCTTCGATAAGACCGGCACGCTCACCGCAGGCCGGCTCGAACTGGTCGACTGCACGCCACTCGACGGTGGCACGGCCGATGAATTGCTGACGCTGGCCGCGAGTGCCGAGGCGCCGAGCGATCATCTTATCGGCAAGGCCATCGTCGGGGCTGCCCACGCGCGCGGCTGCTCGCTGCTGCCGACCGATGGGTTCGAGGCGCTGCCCGGGGCTGGGGTGCGCGTCCGCTTAAGTCGTAATGACGGCCAGTTCGCCTCGCTTTTGCTGGGCAATCGTCGATTGATGGCAGAAAACGAGATCAGCATCGATCCGGCCGTCGAAGCCGCGGTCGCCCGCTTGGAGGCGGCCGGCCAATCGCCGCTGCTGGTGGCGATCGACGGACGGGTGAGCGGCGTGTTGGGCCTGCGCGACACGGTGCGGCCAGAGGCGGCCGCGGTGATCGGCCGGCTGCGCGAACTGGGCATCGAAGATTTCGCCATGCTCACCGGCGATCGGCCTGCGGCAGCCCGACAAGTGGCCGCCGCTGTGGGCATCAGCCAGATCGAAGCGGAATTGCGGCCGGCCGAAAAGGCGCAGTGGCTAGCCGCCTGGCGGAGGCGAGCGCAGGCCGGCTCGCAGCGGCCGGTGCGCGTCGGCATGGTCGGCGACGGTATCAACGACGCGCCGGCTTTGGCTTCGGCCGACGTGGGCGTGGCGCTGGCTGGCATCGGCTGCGACCTGGCTGCCGAGGCCGGCGACCTGGTGATCCTGGGCGAGCCGCTGGCGCATCTGCCCAGCCTCGTATTGTTGGCGCGCGAAACCGTGCGCGTCATCCGCCAGAACATTCTGCTGTTTGCCTTCTTCGTCAACTTCCTGGGCATTGTGCTCACGGCCTGGATCTTGCCCGGCTGGTCGCCGGCCTGGCATCGCCGGGCACCGATTGCGGCGGCCGTGTTTCATCAGTTCGGGTCGGTGCTGGTGCTATTGAACTCGATGCGCTTGCTGTGGTTCGAACGCTACAGCGCAAGTTGGCTCGGCCGCCTCGAAGCCTTGCTGGCCGAGGCCATCGGCCGGGCGGCAGGCAAGTTTGCGCCGGCGGTGCGCGCGGCAGAGTTCGCCTGGCAAATGCGCTGGCCGCTGGTTCGGGCGGGCGCGACGTTGGCGCTCTTGGCTTATCTGGCGCAGGTGGTCGTGATCGTCGAGCCGGACGAAGTGGCGCTGGTACGGCGGTTCGGCCGGTTCTTTGCCGTGCTCGAGCCGGGACCGCATCTTCGCCTGCCGCCGCCGTGGGACACGATCACGCGCGAGCAGCCCGACCGCGTGCGCACGCTGCACCTGGGCTTGCGGCCGGAGGGCGAAACGAGCGCGACCGCGGCCATCGAGTGGAACACGCCACATCAAGTGGCCGCCGCGCGCGGCGATGACGAGGGGCTGGCGATCACCGGAGATCAAAGCCTGGTCGAGTTGGGGGCCGTGATTCAATATCGCATTCGCGACATTCGGGCCTTTCGCTTCGGCACTGGCGAGCCCGAGCGCGTGTTGCAGGCTTTGGCCGAAGGCGTGCTGCGCGAAACGCTGGCCGTCGAACCGCTGTTGGCCGAGCCCGGTGCGGTGGGGCAGGGCAGTGCCAGGCCTGGCGAGGATATTTTGACCACGGGCCGCGGGGCCATCGAAGCTCGGACCCAAGCGACGCTGCAAGCGCGGGCCGACGTGATCGGCCTGGGCGTGGAGTTCCTGGCCGGCGGCGTGTGTTTTCAGGACGTGCATCCGCCGCTGGCCGTGGTGCCGGCATTTCGCGATGTGTCCAGCGCGTTCAAGGAAAAGGAGCGGATGGGCAACGAAGCGAATGGCTACTATCGGGAAACGGTGATCAAAGCCGGCGGTCGCAAAGCCTGGCAAGATCTCGAGGCTAGCGGCTCCGAAGTGACCGACGCCACTTGGAACGCGCTCCAAGAACATTTGGAAGGCGATGCGGCTCGCGAAGTGCTCGCGGCCCAGGCCGAGGCAATCGATCGCCAGGAGGCGGCCTCCGGCGAAGCGGCCCGGTTTCTCTTGACCGAGGCGGCCCAGACTGGCTCGCCGCAACTCACGCGCTGGCGGCTGTTGCTCGATACGCTCTGCCAGGCTCTGCCGGGCAAGCGAAAGCTGATGATCGACTCTCCGCCCGGCGTGCGCCGGCATTTATTGCTGGGTGCCCCCAGCGGCGGCCTGCTGCCGCTGGCGCCGCTCGTGGCCGAGCCGCCGCAAGAAGATTAACCACTCACGGAATCCACTGATGGCCTGGTTCAAACCCATCCCTTACGACCACGATCACGATCACGACGAGCTGGGCGAGCATGTGCACGCGTCGCCGGGATGCCCGACCTGCGGCCGCGGCTGGGCCGTCGCGCTGGTTGTGATTCTGTTGGCGGGCATCGGCTTCGCGGCCAGCCGCAGCGTGTATTTCGTCGACGAGACCGAATACGGCTACGTCACACAGTTTGGCGAGCCGGTCCGCTTTTGCATGCACGCCGGCCTGGGGCTGAAATGGCCTTGGCAAACGCTATGGCGATTCGACAAGCGGCTGCAAATCTACGAGCCGGCCGGCCGCGAAATGCTGACCGAAGACAAAGAGAATCTGAACATCAGTTGGTACGTTTGTTGGCGCATTCCGGGTCAAGCCTTCCTGGCCCGCTCGCTCGTCCCGGCAAAACAGGCGCGCGATAGCAAACCGGCCGAAGCCGACGTCGAACGCGCCGCCGAAGTGTATGCCCGGCGTTTCATGCAGACCGTGGGCACGCCGCAGGCGGCCCAGTTGCGGCTCGAAGAACGCATCCAAGCGGCCATCGCCGCCGAGGTGGGTCGCTTGCGCTTGGGCCAGTTGGTTTCACTCGACCCCAGCGCTTTGCAGTTGGAAGCGATGATCAACCGCATCACCGCGGCGGTGCGCCCGATGGCCGCCGAGCAGTTCGGCATCGAACTCGTGGATTTGCGGCTCAAGCGGTTCAACTATCCCGAGGCGGTCAAGCCGGCCGTGTTCGCCGAAATCCGCAGCGAGCGGCAACGCGTCGCCACCCAGTATCGGGCCGAAGGCGCCAGCCAGAAGATCAAGATCGAAAGCCTGGCCAATCTCGAACGCGATCAGATCCTGGCCCACGCCAAGCGCGAAGCTTCTCGCATCCGCGGCGAGGGCGAGGCCAAAGCCATCGAAATCTCGAATGCGGCCCATAACAAGAACCCGGCCTTTTACGAGTTGCTCAAGACGCTGGAAACCTACGCGGTAATCCTCGACGAACAAACGACGATCGTCTTCGCGGCCGACAGTCCGCTGCTCAAGCTTTTGACCCGGGGCCTGCCCGCATTGAAAGAAGCCGAACCGCTGACGCCGCAAGGCACGATGGCTGCGGATCGCAAGGCTCGGCCCAGCGCAACTTCGTCTTCATCGAACCCGGCCTTGCCATTGCCGGCCGCGCCGGTGCCAGTCCAGGAGGCATCCCAGTGAGAGCCCGTGTAATGTGGGAGGCAGTATAATGTGGGAGGCAGTGCAGTGAAGCGCTGGGCCGCACTCTCGTTCGCGCTGTTGGCGGGCTATCTGGCTACCGGGCTGCACTTTGTCCAGCCCGACGAGCAGGCCATCGTCCGCCGTTGCGGCGCGCTGGCCGGCCCGCCGCGCGAGCCGGGAGCGTTTTTTGGGCTGCCGCTGGGCATCGACCGGG
>DATATB010000028.1:0-7309 GCA_036268995.1 Pirellulales bacterium
CTGCGCAGCCGATAATCGGCGCTGAGATCGATCACGCGCGTGTTGCCAGCCAGCAGTTGCGGCACGACCTGGGCTGTCACGCCATGCGGCAGGCAGCCGAACACGCAATCGGCCCGGGTCGCGACCGCCTCCGGCGTCAGATCCTCGAGCCGCAACTCCAACCGGCCGGCCAGCGAAGGATGCACCATCGCCAAAGGCGGATTGCCCTCCTGTCGGCTGGTGACCGCCGTGATTTCCACGTTGGGGTGCCGCAGCAGCAGCTTAATCAGCTCCAAAGCCGAATAGCCGGTAGCACCCAGTATCGCAACTCGAGTCATGGCAAACGATCACAATCTAGCGGGGCGGTTCGAAAGTGTAGTCCGACCAGTATAAGCGATGAAGTAGGAATGATGAATGATGAATGAAGGAGGGCCGGGGTTGCGCCAGTTCCGGCGTTCATCATTCATCATTCCTACTTCCGCATTCCTTACCAGTGCGTCAGCTCCAGCGGATGCTCGCGGATGAAGTGCTCGGCCTCGGGGCGGCTGAAGACGCTGTCGGTGGCGCTGATTGAGCGGACGCAACTGGCTCCCAGGGCACTGCCCCAGGCCAGGCAGCGCAGCGGATCGCCGCCTTCGAGCAGCCCGGCGATATAGCCGGCGTCAAAAGCGTCGCCCGCCCCGGTGCCACCGACATACGCCACGCGATGGGCGGCGGCTTGAATGCGCAGGCCTTCGGTCACGAGCACGGTGCCTGCCTCGCCGCAGGTAATCACGACCGTGCCGGCGCCGGCACGGCGAAAGCGCTCGGCCTGTTCGCGCGGATCGGTGAGCCCTGTGATCACGGCGGCCTCGTCGTTGTTCGGCAAAAACACATCGCACTCGGGCAGCACGCGCTGGAGCGCCGGCCAGTAATCGCCCGGCCCGGGCAGGACGACGTCGAGCACGGTTTTTACGCCGGCCGCTCGGGCTTCGCGAAAGAGTTGGGCCAGCTCGTCGGCGGCCAGGCCCGGCATGACAAAGTATCCGCCGACATACAGCACCTTGGCCCGGCGAACGCGATCGCGTGGAATATCGGCGGCCGTCAAATGGCCGTTGGCGCCGATGGAATGAATGAAGCGGCGGTCCTGGCCGACGACATTGACGATCAGCGTCCCCGAGGTGCCGACGCCCGCAAGCTGCCGGATGCTGCTGATCTCGACGCCCGCCCCACTGAGCGTATCGAGCACGAAGCGGCCGAAGGCGTCCTGGCCCACGCAACCGACGACGCCCACCTTGACGCTCACGCGGGCCAGGTCCATCGCCGCGTTCGAGGCACATCCGCCGATATTCAGTTCGAGCCGATCGGCCAGCACCAATTCGCCGGCGGCCGGCAGATGCGAGATCGGCGCGCACAGATGATCGGCAACCAACAGCCCCACGCTTAAGCAATCGACGTCCATCTGCTACTACCTTATCGATCTTGACCGCTAGCGCGGCATTGGGTACGGTCCGCGGCCGTGCGCGACGCAATCGTTTTCTAGCAAGAGTCGATCGGCGCTGCCAGGGTGTTGGCGGGAGTTCAGTACGCCGGCTCGATGAATGGCGGTTCACGGCGAAACATGTCACGGAAGACCTGTTAGCGGGGACTCACGATGCGTGCTCGCATAATGGCCTGCGGCCTGGCCGCGCTGGTGGCCTTTCCCGTCTTCTTGGCAGCCCAGCCGCCCGGCGACCTGCGGGTCGCCCGGCTGATCAAGCAACTGGGCTCCCAGTCGTTCGCCGATCGCACGGTGGCGACCAACGAGCTGGAGCGGTTGGGCCCGACGGCCCGCCAACAACTGACCGCGGCGGCCCAGGATCCGGATCCCGAGGTCCGGCTGCATGCCAAGGATCTGCTGGCCCGGCTCGACGTGCGCGACCTGTGGGCTGCCAGCGAGGCGTCGTGCACGGCCGCTCCCATTTCGGCGTCGAAGCTGCTGGCCGTGATCGGCGAGCAAACCGGAAATCATCTGCTGCTGGGCGACCAATACGGCACGTTCCACGAGCACGAAATGACACTGGAGCCAGGGAAGCAGCCGTTCTGGCCGCTCGTGGACCGCATTTGCCAGGCCAGCGGCAATCGCGTGCGACCGCATTTCGATCCGCGCCAGCCCGGCCTGGTCATTGTGTCCGGCGACCCCGGCAAATATCCCGTGGCCTATGCCGGCCCGATTCGCGGGCAACTGACGACCGCACGCCGCAGCTTTAACGAGGAGCTGAGCTACGAGACGAGCGAATCCGACGTCTCGCACCTGTTCCAGATCGGGCTGCAACTGGCTTGGGAAGACCGCTTTCACCTGGTGGCTTATCGTTCGCAGCCGGATATCGTGTCCGCCACGACGGCGCAGGGGGTCAAGCTGCCGCTGGCCGCCACGGCCGCCGGCACGTGGAACGTCGCCAGCCCCGGCACGCGGCAAGTGTCGACCACCCTGCGATTGCAGCCGCCGCCGATTGCCGCCCGTGAGCTGGACGCGCTGGTCTTGCGCTGGGCGCTGATTGCCGTGGGCGATATGGCCACGATCGAAATCAAGGACTTTGCCTCGCACGAGCCGCACTTTCAGGACGACGTGGAACTGAGCGTCGAAAGCGTTCAGGCCAATGGGGCGGGCCAATATGCCGTCACGCTGCGCATCACGCGCGATTTGACGATTCCCGAGCCGGCCGAAGTCATCTTCCAGGAAAACGAGATCGAACTGTTCGATGCGCAGCAAAAGCCCTTCCGCAACCAGGGCCAGACCAACACGCTGTCGGAAGACGGCGCCAAGATGGTCGTGAACTTCGTCGGCGATTCGGCCGAGAGCGTGCCCCAGCGAATGACGTTCACCTACCCCCGCCTGCGCTCGCAGAAGGAGGTCGAGCTGGTGTTTCGTCACGTACCGCTGCCAGTGACCCGCCCGGAATAAACCGTTCCAGCGCGCGACCAACGGTCGCGGCTTTATGGCGGGGCACGGGTCGCGGTTTTATGATTGCGGGGCGGCCGGCGCGGGCAGGAACACGATCGTCGTCCACAGCGACTGATCTTCCCACAGCCGCCAACCACGCGAGGCCTGCTCGAAGCGCGCCAGGTGTTCCTGGTGCTGGTTGCCGAAGCGAACCACGCCATCGACCAGACGCACGTTGTCCAGCGGTCCGAACTCCCTGCTCGGCTGGCCTTCGGCTTCGAGCCGCACCATCACGGGCGCCGGAAACTGGATAAAGCGAAACCGGTCGGCGCCGATCCGCCAGGTGCCGGCCAGGTAGCAGGCGGCTTCGCGATCCTGCGGGTCGCGGAGCGAGTTGCCCACGATTCGCACTTCGTGCGCTTCGCCAGTCCAATTGCGGTCTTTGTCGGTTTGATGTTCGAAGAACAGCGGCATTTTCATGACTTCGGCCTCGGCGGCCGGAGCAGCCCGGCGGGTCTTCGGCTTTGCCAGCCGAGTTTTCTTGTTTGAATCCACGACACTCATCTGCACTGGTTCCTCAATCTGCTCGTTGCCCCTGTGACTTGTAAAAATCTCGTTGCATGGCCGACAACGCACGCGCGGCGCTGGCCAAGACTCTCTTCGTCGAGCGCGTCCGGTTCACGGCCTGGCATGCGACGGCGCACACCCTTGGCGGCCGCGAACGATTTCGGGCCCGCTTGTGCTTCTGGCTGCAAACCGCGCTGTCGTGGGACTTTTCCCCGTGACCAAGCGCCGACTGGTCTTGCAGCTTGCTCCCAGAGCCCGGTCGCAATTCATAGCGACCGATGCGGCTATTCCGAGTTCTGGGCCTCGGAAGCGGATGCCTGTTGCGAGCACTCGCAGGGAGTGCTAACCACACGCTTTGCACCCGCACACCTGGCGGCAGGCCAGGCGGTTTGCGGCGCATTGTTTTCGCGGTCTCGTGTTTCGACCGCCTTGCGCCGCGGTGATCTTTCGGAAAAGATCGGCTAAATCGTGCTAAAGAACCTCAAAATCCATTCAGATTCGCTTTATGCATGCCGGCACCGGGGTTTTCAGCGGCCTTTCAAGGGCAAAAACCGGTCCAACCGGTACCCTACCCTAGATTCGCGGGCCGCCTCCGCCACCCTGCGCCAATCATCATAACAGAAGGACCATCCAGGGCAACTGCCCAATTACGCCGGCACGGCAGGCCAACCGTTCTACGTTCGGGCGGAGTGTTTAGTTCGTGCCGCATGCGTTCGACACTGACCAATGCCCCCGCGGCTTACTGGGCCTTGGAAACCTTTAGTTTGCGGGCCTTGAGCGTGGGATCGCTGGCCAGGGGCAACTCGACCGGACGACCGGTTTCCGCCGCCTTGTAGATGCCCAGGATGATCTCGACCGACCGCCGGCCTTCTTTGCCGTCGACGGCCGGGTCGCGATTCTTTTTGATCGCATCCAGCACGTCGCGAAATTGCCGGGCATGGCCGTGGTGGCCGATGGCCGACGGATCGCTCGCGCCGCCGCCGGTGCTCTTGCGATCGGCCATTTGCTGGGCGATGGCCGCGTCACGCTTGTCGGCCTTGGCAAAATCCCAACGCACGATGTCTTCTTCTTCCATCGCGGCGGAACCTTCCGAACCGCTAATCTCGAGCCGCTTGAGGTAGCCGGGATAGGCGGCCGTGCTGGCCTCGATCACTCCCAGCGCGCCGCTGGCAAAGCGGAGCGTGGCCACGGCCGTGTCTTCCACGGCGATGCGCTGATGGGCCAGCGTGGCCGTCTGCGAGCGGATTTCGACGACCGGCCCCATGAACCAGGTGAGCAGGTCGACGCTATGAATGGCCTGGTTCATCAGCGCGCCGCCGCCGTCGAGCTCCCACGTGCCGCGCCAGGCGCCGCTGTCGTAATAGGCCTGCTGCCGGAACCATTTCACATAGGCGTCGCCCAACGTGAGCTTGCCAAAGCGGCCGCGCTCGATGGCCCGCCGCAGCTCGATGCTCGAATCGTGGAACCGCGAGGGGAAAATCGCGGACAACTTGACCTTGGCCTTGCGGCAAGCGTCAATGATCGCGTCGCAACGCTTGAGCGTGATCTCCAGCGGCTTTTCGACAATCACGTGCTTGCCGGCTCGGGCGGCCGCCAGGGCCGGCTCCAGGTGCGCGCCGCTCGGGGTGCCTATCGTCACGACCTCCACCTGGGGGTCGGCCAGCATCTTATCCAGGTCGTGATACGCTTTGCAGCCCTGGCTGGCGGCCAGGCGATCGGCGGCTTGGGCAAACGTGTCGAAACAAGCGACCAGCTTCGCTCCCCGGTTATCTTTGATCGCCCGGGCGTGAAAGTTGGCGATCATGCCGCAGCCGATAATCCCAAAACCTACAGGCATGGTGCTCGTCCTTCGTGTGCGTCGAGTGGATGCGGGAGGCGTGCGAAAGCGCGGATTATAGGTCGCCCCCCGGCCGGCAGCCAGTAGCCAGCCACCCAAGCCCACGGACTGCGGTCTGTGGGGCTTATGGCTGCGGCTTGGGTGCCAAGCCCAGCGATTTAATAGCCGTCAGCGGGGGTTTTCGCTACTATGGAAGACATCGTTCCGGGTTCCCCGCCTCTTGCTGCCTTGGGTGGAGGTTCGCGATGCACGCTGGCCACTGGTGTCGGACTCTGGAAACTCGCACGCTGGTGCTGGCCGCTTGGGCCGCGTTGGCGCTCTGCTTGTCGGCTTCGATCGCGATGGCCGAAACCAGCACGGGCAAAGCTCCTGGCAAGAGCAAGTCGTCCAGCTCGCGGTCGTCCAGCGGCACGAGCGATGATTCGATTATCGCCTACATCAATTCAGAAATTGCCAAGGGCTGGACGGACTCGCAAATCGCTCCGTCGCTCAAGGCAACCGACAACGAGTGGTGCCGCCGAGTTTATCTCGATATCCTCGGCCGCATTCCCACCGTGGCCGAGCTGCACCGGTTCCTCGGCACGCCGGCTTCCACGCGCAAGGCCGACCTGATCGATCGGCTACTGGATTCGGAAAACGATCGCAGCAACACCGAGTACGCCCGCAATTGGACCACAGTGTGGACCAATCTGCTGATCGGCCGCCCGCCCGCGCGTCGCAACCGGCGCGACATGACCAACCGCGAGGGCATGCAGCAGTACTTGCGAAGTTCGTTCTTGCGCAACAAGCCATACGACCGCATGGTGTTTGAGTTGGTTTCGGCCACCGGCAACACCGCGCCGGGCGAGAAGGATTACAACGGTGCGACAAACTTCCTGGTCGGCAAGCTACAGGAAAACGCCACTGAGGCCACGGCCCGCACGGCCAAGTATTTTCTCGGCCTGCAGGTGCAGTGTACACAGTGTCACAACCATCCGTTCAACGAATGGAAGCAGGACCAGTATTGGGGCATGAACGCTTTCTTTCGCCAGACGAAGGCCAATGCCAACCGCGAAGGGCGCGAAATCAAGACCACGCTGCTATCGAATCAAAACTTTGCCGGTGAAGGATCGACGCCCAGCGAAGCCGAAATCTATTTCGAAAAACGCAACGGCGAGTTGCAGGTGGCCTATCCCACGTTCATCGACGGCACGCGCATCAATTCCAGCGGCTACGTCAAGGACGTCGACCGCCGGTCCGAACTGGCCAAGCTGATCATCAAGAGTCCGTACCTGGGCAAGGCGATCGTCAACCGCTATTGGGGCCACTTCCTGGGCCAGGGTTTTACGAAGCCAGTCGACGACATCGGCCCGCACAATGCCCCGTCGCATCCCGACCTGCTCGATCGGCTGGGGAGCGAATTCGCGGGCCACGGCCACGACCTCAAGCGGCTGATCCGCTGGATCACACTCAGCGAGCCCTACGCGCTCAGTAGCAAGATGACCGCCCGCAACTCGAAGGACGATCCCTCGCTAGGCGAAAAGCCAAAATTCAGTCATTTCTATCTGCGGCAGATGCAGGCCGAGCAGTTGTACGAATCGATCATGGTCATCGCGCACGAGCACCAGCCCGCGGGCAGCTACGAAGAGCGTGAAGGCCGCAAGGCCGACCTGCTTCGGCAGTTCACCTTGACCTTCGGCAACGATGAAGGCGAAGAAGCCACGATGTTCAACGGCACCATTCCGCAGGCACTGATGATGATGAACGGCGAGCTGGTGAAGACGGCGATCAATGCCGGCCGGGACAGCTTCCTGCTGCGGCTGGCTTTGAACGTCCGAGGGCCCGAAGCGATCGACGTCTTGTTCGAGGCCGCACTAGCCCGGCGACCCACTGCGGCCGATGCCGGCATGGCCCGCGGGCTCGTGGGCAGCCGCAACAATCCCTTAAGCGGCTACCAAGACGTGCTCTGGGCCCTGCTCAACAGCAACGAGTTCATCTTCATTCACTAATGCTCGGTCGCAATAAGTTGCCCTGATCGCCTCGCG
>DATATB010000029.1:0-6228 GCA_036268995.1 Pirellulales bacterium
CTCGGTCGTGCGCAGGCGGCCGGGCAGTTTTAAGCCGAGCCGCTGAAGCAGGATTTTCTGGTGCGGGCTGGGCTGGGTCACGCAGCGCGTGCGGATCTCCTGCCCGTCTTTGGTCGGCAGCACGACATCGACCACACGCAGTTCACTCAGCTCGGCCAGCACTCGCCGCGGTTCGTCTCCCAGGCCGGCCCGCTGGCAGAGCTGGCCCAGGAACTTCCACAGCACAAAGGCCAAAAAACACACCAGAATGTGCGCCAGGACGCGGTCCTCCTTCTGATGCCATACCGGGCGCAGCGAGAGGTCGCTCTTCTGAATGCGGAAGGCCGTCTCCGCGTCGGTCAATTGGATGTAGGCACGCCACAGGTCTTCGTCGCTCCAGCCGCTGACGTTGCTGCGCAGCACATACGAGCCTTCGCTCAGTTGCGCCCACGCACGCCACGTCTCGACCTTCTTCCAGGCGAGCTGCGCTGCGCCCTGCGCCGCGGCGGTAATCTGAATCTCGAACAAGCCTGCGGCCCGCGTGTTCTGTCCCAACAAGCGTCCCACGCGCCGCTCGATCGGCCCCACCGGTTGGGCACGCTGGAGGCAACCGGCCGCGATCTTGGCCAGCCCTTCCTCGATGCGTTTCTCGAACCGCGCGTGCATGGCTTGCTCTTTCTCGCGACGATCCCGGCTGCGACAAAGAATGTAGGTCTCGCTGCCCCCGTCGGGACAGGGACACAGCTTGACCTCCAATCCTTCGCGGATCGCGTGCCAGTCCTGCGCCGCCAGCTGTGGTTCGAAGCGTTTGAGTTGGCTCTTGGGCGTGCCCACGATGTACTGCCGTCCGCCGGCATTCAGGAAATCGAGGTTGTCCTGCGAGACCATGCCGCGGTCCAAGGCCCAAATGCGTTGTGCCCGGCCATAGCGGGCTTCCATCGTCTCGACAATCTCCTCCAAGGTGGTCGAATCGTGGCGATTTCCGGCGAAGACTTCGTAGCCCAGCGGCAAGCCGCAACGCGTCACCACCAGGCCGATGCAGACCTGCTTGCAGTCGGGCCGATGATCGCGCGAGTAGCCGCGCTTGGCCAGCGGATTGGCGTTGGCCTGTCCTTCGAAGTACGTGCTGGTCACGTCGTACAGCAGCAGGTCGTACTCGATGGCGAACAACTCGCCGAAGCGTTGCTTGAGAAACACCTCCAGCGCCGGCTTGTGCGGCAGCAGTTCGTCGAGCCCGCGGTACAGGCGGTTGTCGTCCACCTTGTCGACCGGCACGCCGAGCAGATCGCACAAGCCGCTCTGCCGATAGAAATGTTCGGCGATGTGCAGTTCGCTCGAGGGCTCGCAGAGCCGCGCGATGACCAGGATCAGCGCCGTCAACGACCAGGGCACATGCGCTTGTCCGCTGGGCAGGGTGCGCTCGAAGAACTCGTGGAGTCCGAGTTGCTTGACGAGTTCCAAGGCCAGCCAGGGAGCGCCGAACTGCCGGCAGTTCTCGACCCGCATCCGCGCGCGGTCGACCTCGACGAAGCGCGGCTCGGCCTTGGCCTGTGGGAACAGCTCGCCTTGCAACGCGGGCGGTTGTGGGTCGGCCGCCTGCTCCACGCCCAGCCGGCCGGCCTCGTCCATCAGTCCCAGGTAAGCCACGGTGCGCTGCCGCGGGCCGCGCTCGGTGCGATACGACTCGACGAGCGCCCAATAAGCTTCGCGCTGGCCGTCGCGTCGGCGGTAGAGGGGCCGCAGGAACATGCCCCGATGTTAGCGGCGAATCGGCAGGAGTTTTTCCACTACACGCCCCGGGCCAGAAAAAACTCGCCGGCGTCCCGTCGAATCCCCATCGCGAAACGACTTACGCCACAACCAAGTTCCGGAAAATCACTCCCCTGCCCGATTTTGTTTCAACGCTGGGGAAGTTGGGTTAGCCCCCAAGGGGCGACAGATGACTACCCCGTCCGCAGCAATTGCCGCACGGTGCGATCGATGATCGCCTCGGCGCCGGGGCGGACCCAGCAGTAGCCGTGCTCGTCGCGGTAGCCCTCGCGAAAGGCGGCGTCGGTGGGGATGTAGCCGGGGGCGCACTCGCCGAACCCCAGCGACAGCACAAAGCCGTCGGGCATCAGCCGCTGGGCCAGAAGCTGATAGGCGACGAAACTCTCGGCCGGAAACAACACGATCCGCGCGGCGCCAAAGTCGATCATTTGCAAATCGATCGCATGCCCTGCCGGGTTGCGAGCCAGCGAGCTGAGGCCCAGTGCCGCTTCGGCCCGTCGGTACAGCGGCAAGTCGCCGTCTAGCCGCGTGCGCAGCGCCGGCTCGGCCATAGAAGCCAACTCCGAGTGCGGCAGCAGCATCGGCTGGCTGCGGCAATCGAGCTGCGCCAGCGGCTGGCGCTCGGTCGAGCGCCAGGCCGCGGCCATCGCCCGATACAACCGATCGGCCAGTTCGCCGCGCGCGCCGGGACTGCCGTCGTTGTATTTTCCGGCAGTCACGTCACCCGCGCAGCCGGTCGCATAGATCTGGAACACCTGCGGATCGTCCTGCTGACGGCGCCGCCGGGCGAGCGAGACAAAATCGCCGGAGATGTCGCCGTCGCCATAATGGCTCATCGGATGGCAAGCGTAGGTGCTCAAGGCCGCCAGCGCGCGATCGCCGTCCCAAAAGCTGATCGTCTTCAGCCAGGGATCGATGGTTCCTTCCGGCGCCTCGCGCAGGCTGCTGTTGGTCGTGCGCGAATAACGGCCAAACGTCGCGCGGCCGTCGGGCAACAGCACGCGGCGGTTCGAAGCCACACGCTCGACCTTGGCCTGGCCCATTCCCAGATGCGTAATCGGGCGGGACATCGCCAGGCTGGTCCTCAAAGCCGCGGCCGCCGCTTGCACGGCATGCTCGTGAAAATCGGCGTCGCACATCAGGCCGCCGTGCGGCGATGCGGCCAACAGCTTCTGAGCGGTCAGGTCGAAGTACGGCGCGTCGTGCTGATGCACGGCATGTACCAGCACGTGCGCGGGCGTCGTGCCGGCAGCCTCGGCCAGCACTTCGCGCCAGCGGGCGAAAGCATCGTTGCGCAGCTCGCACCAATCGATCGCCACCAGCACGATTGGCGCCCCGGCGCCTTGGAGCACAAAGCCACGGGCTTCGAGCCGGTCGGCAATCCGCAGCGCCGGCTTAAAGCGCGTGCCCAGCAGCGGATGACCCAAACGCGGAGTGACATCGCAGGCAAACACGGCCAGCCGGTAGTGGCCGGCGCCGGTGACAGGTGCCGATTCAGCATGAGACCAATTGCCAGCAGCCAGCGCCGTGCCGGCGGCCAGAACGCGTCGGCGCGTGATGCGTAATTCGCGACTCATGCGGGGCGGGCCTAACGAGCGGAGGAATCGGGGGGCGCTAGCAAATTCTAGCGCAGCGGCCGACCGATTGAAAGCCGCCTCAGGCTGCACGCCGGCGGCTGGGCGGGGCCGCCAGCCGGGCAAGCTCGTCGGCCGGAAGCCGCCGCAGCACGAGGCCGCCGGCCGTCGGCTCTTCGACAAACACGGCGGCCGTGGGCGCGAGCACGCGGGGCACATAGAACCAGGCCTTCGCCAATGCTTGCCGATCCTGATCGGCCGAGACGATCACGAGTTCGGTCCCGGCCAGGCAGTTGGCTACGGCCGCCATGGCCGAGTGCGGGTCGCCAGGCACCAGCCGCACGCGGGCGCCCGTGGCCGACAAGCGGCGATGGGCCAGCTTGAGCGAAACGCCTTCGGCCTGCTCGCCGCGCAGCTCGAACAGATCGATGCCCGTGTAACTCACGCGCTGGCCGCTGGCCTGAGCCGCAATCTCAATCAACCGGCACGCCCGCTCAGTGTTGCCCAGGCCCAACTCCAGGATCCGCTGGACGCGCTGGCGGCGCACATGGCGGTACAACAAGCGGTCGTGGCGCGGCGCGGAGAAATAGGCCAGGTACAGATAGCGAAGCGCGCGAACCGGCGACATGGGGTCCCTCGAAACACTCGGCGGCGCTGTCCCCGGCCGCCTGCCCGCAACCCTCCAGATGGTAGACAGTCGAGCCGGCGGCGAGACGCCGACTAACTGCCAGCCAGGCGGGAGTTGGGCGCAAAGGGCGAACGTGCGTGCGGACTACCAACCATTTTTCGGCTGCCCGTGGGCCGATGGTGCAATCGAAATCGTCCGGCTCGCCGGGTTCAGCCGCCCCCTAAGTTTAGCGAGCGTAGCCGGCGGCCAGGCTCCTGCATTGCAGGCAGACCGCATACCCGGAAAATCGACTCAAGTTACCCGGTTTGCCAGCCGATGAACCAACAATGGGCGTGTTCCTTCTCCTGGCGAAGGCTGGTGACACGTGTTGCGAATCGGTTGCTGGTTGCTCGTTGCGGCGAGCGTGGGCTGGTTGAGCCAATCGGCCGATGCCCAAGCGATTATTCGTCCGCGCGAATTCTCGCTCATCCGGCCGACGTTTCTACCGCCGAAGCCTAACGTGTTGGCGCCGATCAACGTCAAGCCCGTCAAGCAGTTGCCGATCACTTCGACGAACAACAATCCCAGGCCCACCGTGTTTCCTTCGCTGCGGCTGACGGCCGTGGTACCCAAGGGCTATCAGCGGCAAAACATGAGCTTTGCCACGCGGATCTATCAGCCGCAAAATTGGGTCGGCGCGGCTTCGGTGGCGCCGAAACCGGCTGGCAGCCTGAGCAGCCCAATCGTGTCCAGCTCGAAGTCGGAGTCTGGCGGCGGCGAACGCCGGCCGTCGCTCGACTGGTAAGCCGCCTCAGCAATTCGTCGTAGCGGAAGTTGTGAAACTTCCGTCGCGGTGTGCGAGGGCATTTCGGAATTCTCACGAATTCCGCTACCGCGGGATCGACGCTCACAGGCCGAGCGGAAAATCGCTCAATAGTTCGACGCCGGTCGCGGTGACTCGATAGTCGTTCTCCAGGCGGATGCCGGCCCGCAGCTCGGGAGCGTACAGGCCGGGCTCGGACGTGAAGACGTCCCCTTCTTCGAACGTGTCGTCCCAGTTCAAATTCAAGTGCGGCGCCTCGTGTGGGAACAGGCCGATGCCGTGCCCCAAGTGATGATCGAACTTGCCGCAGGCGGCGCGGTCCATGTGCTCCTGCACTAAACGCACGAGCTGCCGGCAACTGGCCCCCGGCCGCACGAACTGTTCGACCAGCGTGAAGGCGGCGGCCACGTGCTGGCAGGCCGCTTGCTGCAAATCGGTGGGCCGTCGATTGACCGCCAGCGCGCGGCAATTGTCGGCAAAGTAGCCGCGGCAGGCCGGCCCCAGGTCGAGGATATACAGCTCGCCGTCCTCGATGCGGCGATCTCGCGGCGGCCCGCCACGCACGCCGCTGGCATAGTCGTTGCCCGTGCCGGTGAGCATTTCGCCGCAGCTCTCGACCGCCGTGGCCTGCAAGCGATTGAACATCTCGAGTTCGTTCATGCCCGGCTCGACGATTCGTCGGGCCTCGGCATACATGGCCCCGGTGGCGGCGATCGCGCGGCCTAGCAGTGCCAGCTCGTCGGCATCTTTGCGGCGGCGCAGGCGAAATAGCGTCGGCTCGATGTCGACGGTCTCGGCCTCGATGTTGTAGTGCCGCCCGAAGGTCGAGAACTCGACACCGAGGCGTCGCGGCCGCTGGCGTCCGGCCAACGCCTGCGACAGTGCTTCCGCCGCCGCTTGCGGCTGATCGTTGCGCAGCGTCGAGTTCCACTGCGCTTCGTACGCGCAGACCGTGTCGGCGGCCGCCTTTTCCGGCGGGCGGTTGGGAGCACACAACGTCAAATGGCCGTCGGCCGACAGTGCCGCAGCCGGCGAAAATACCCAGCCGAAGCGCACGCCGGTCAGCCATTGCACGTGCTCGATCCGATTCACGATCACCAGGTCGAGTTTTTGCCGCTGCATCTCGTCCAGCAAGCGTCGCTGCCGTCCGCGGCACAAATCCAGGTTGATTTCAAAGGCAGTCATCGCGGGGCCTATTGTTTGAATGGCGGCGTGGAAAATGGGGACGTTTGGTCGCGGCAATCCTACCACTCCCAGGCCTGCTGGCACAGGATCCGGTGCCCAGGCCCACGGACCGCCGTCCGATGGGCTTTTGAATGCCGGTCATGCAGCGTCGTGTGAGCATCAAGATTGTGGCTAATTTGGGTGAGCCTGCCAAAATGATTCCCATTGGTCGGGCTCGCTGAGGTACAAGGCCCGCAGGTGGCAGATCGCGTCCGAGCCGCCCTGGCCCCAGCGCATGCCGCTGCCTTTCA
>DATATB010000030.1:0-2110 GCA_036268995.1 Pirellulales bacterium
CCTGGTCCGGGCGCCTTCGGCATGATGGCACGCCAGCGGATAGCGCTGCGGATCGACGCTCGTGGGCATCCAGTGTACGCGGTCCGGCTCGATGTAGCTGGTCGCCTGCGCGCGGAGATAATCGTTGCCGGCCAGCACGGCATCGGCCGTATAGATGGTGGCCCAAAAGTGCGCCAGCCGAGCCCAGCTCGAAGCCCCTTTGCGGCTGTAGCTATCGCGATGGAACAGCGCATCGTCGAAATCGTAAATCAGCACGCGCGACCACTTGCGCAAGGCCCTCAACTGCCATAGCGGCAGGAGTTTGCGCTGCAAGATCACGACGTCGGCCGAGGCCGCGGCCCGCAACTGGCTGCCTCGTTCGAGCGTGCGCGAGGCCAGCGGCAGCGCGCTAAGCTGCCAGCCGCGTTCGTCCAGCGCATCGGCGAAGGGAGCGATTCGGTAGCGGTAACAGACGTGGTTTGGGCCTTCGGTGAGCGCCAAGACCTGCATTTTGGTCCTCCATGACCAAGCTGACCGGCACCGCGCGCAGGCGCACGGCCGACCGCGCGCATCTTAGCAACTTCGCCAGAAACGCCCAAGGGCAGCCAACTCCCTACCCCGGGCCAGTTTAGGTTGCTTTTTCTGGCCGGACGCAGAACGCGCCAACGTAGCCGGCACATTCATGTGCCGTAACTTCTACTCTGACGGCCGCATCAGCGTGCTCCGGCCGTCCGCTGGTCGATCAGGGCGTCGAGCTCGGCTTTCAGCCTTGGCAGGATGGCGTCGTAGCTGAAACCGCCCAGCTCTTCGCTCCGCCGCTTGAGGTTCACCAGGTTCGGGCCGCACCACAGCCCCAGGTCGGCGTCATCGGTTTCGCCCGGCCCGTTCACGCGGCAGCCCATCACGGCGATCGTGATGGCGTGCTCCTGAGCGTAGCGGGTCATCTCCTTCACCTGCTGGGCCAGCTCGATAAACGCCTCGTTCTCGACCCGCGAGCAGCTTGGGCAACTGATGATGTTCAACGTTTTCAGCCCGAAGTCCACGACGCTGCGGACCCGGCCGGCGGCAATGTCTTCGAGAATCTGGCGGCCGGCGGCAATCTCTTCGGCTTTGCGGCGGTTGGGCACCGTGAGCGAGACGCGGATCGTATCGCCGATGCCGCGGCTGATCAGCTGCTCGAAAGCGATCCGCGTCTTGATGATGCCCTCGGGCGGCAGGCCGGCCTCGGTCACGCCCAAGTGCAGCGGCACGTCGGGCCGCTGCTCGGCAAACCGCCGGTTCACCTCGATCACCTTTTGCGGATCGGAGTCCTTGAGCGATACGCAGTAGCGGGTAAAGCCCAGCCGGTCGAGCAGCTCGCAGTGCTCCCAAGCGCTGGCCAGCATCGGGCCGATCGAGTCGTCCGGGCCGAAGGTTTCCAACTTCGCGGGATCGACCGATCCGCAGTTCACGCCGATGCGAATGGCACAATCGTTTTCGGCCGCCGTATCGACCAGGAACTTGACTTTGTCCTGCCACGGCTTGCTGCGCTCGTGGTGGTAGAGATGGCCCGGGTTGTAACGCACCTTGTCGACGTGCGGGGCCACCTGGCTGGCCAGGCGATAGTTCTCTTGCAGATCGACCGACAGATTGGCCCGCGTTTGCTGGCGAATCTCGGCCAGCGCCTCGGCATCCTTCGCGCTATCGACGGCGATGCGCACGACATCGGCCCCGGCGGCCAGCAGGTCGTTCACCTGCTCGACCGTGGCGGCAATGTCCTGCGTATGCGTGGCCGTCATGCTCTGCACGGCCACGGGATGCTCGGCGCCAATCGTCACCGACCCGATGCGCACCGCTCGAGTGGGATTGCGTGTCATCTGCAACGGTGGGTTCTCCAAGCGTCTTTGAACGGGTGCCCAACGCCGGTTGGCCGGCGGGTTCGCACCCTTTTAATATGAGGCCGGGCGGCAAAAACGGCAATGGCCGTAGGAACCGCCGTGGAATTCTCATTGCAGGCATCTCGAACGGTAGTAGGTAACTTCTGCGTCCGAGTCCGAGGTGCCTTCCCGCCCTTTATTTTCCGTAGCCCAGCCCTTTAGGGCTGGGTTTACGATTGGCGACCCAAATCCCTCCTTCCCGTTCCGATGCGGCC
>DATATB010000031.1:0-1509 GCA_036268995.1 Pirellulales bacterium
GAAGCGACCTCGTTGCGAGTTGCGACAACAGCTTCTACGCAAAACAGTCGCGGCTTAACTTCATGGCATTCGGGACAGGTCCAATTACGGCCAATGCCCCGGCTGATCGTCAATAACTGGACCCGTCCCCGTTTCTTCGCCCCCCGACTTGAAGGCCGAGCGACTTTTGCCGGCATCATCTTCAATGGCTCGCACGAGCGCGGGCACATCGTCCACGTCGTGATCGGCCGGGACACCCTGCGCATCCTGGCCCATCCGAAGCCCGGCGAGAACCAGGAACTGCTCAAGCAGTCCAACCCGCTGGCCGTCGGTCAGTGGCATCGCGTGAAGATCGGGTTCCGCGGCCCGCAACTCATTGCCACGGTCGACGGCCAGACTTTCACCGCGTCGCACGACTGCATTCGCGAGCAAAAGCTCAGCTTCGGCCTCGGCGGCGACTCCGGCGGCCCCGCAGGCGAAAAGGCCGGCGCCCTCGAGTTTCGCAAACTCGAAATCAGCACCCTGCCGTGAGCCAGGTCCCACGGGCATCCCGGTAATCCGGCACTGGTCCTTCGATACCTAACCGAAGCCGGGGCCGCAGGCACGCTAATGACAGGTCGGCCGGCGCGCGATCACTCTTCCGGTGCGCCGAGTTGAACGAGCTTGTGGGCCTGCGACCAGAAATGGAACTCTCGCGCACGCTGGACAAGGCAGTGACCCGTGGGATCCCGATAGCTGAGGTCCGCGCCGGCGGCCGCGAGCAGCTTGATCGAATCGCTCGATTGACCGAGCATCGCGAAATACAGCGGTGTCTGGCCCTGGCCGTCGCGCGCGTCGACTGCGGCTCCCGCAGCCAGCAGACGCTTCACCAAGCGCGGCCATCTCCATTCGGCGGCACACATCAGCAACGTTTCGCCCTTGGCGTTGCGCAAGTCCACCAGGCCGCCGTCGGCCAGGTAAGCCTCGACGGCCGCTTCGTTGCCGGATGCGACCGCCTTAAAAGCCGGTAGCCGCTCCTCCGGCTTCTCGTCGTCCTCCGCGAGCCGCAGTCCCGCGATGAACTGCGCGAAACCGTATGCGACCAGGTGAATATCTTCTGGGCCGCCTTCGATGTAGTCCCAGAGGTAGATCTTGCCATAATCACGGCCGCGGACGGCCAGCAACACCCAGCCTCCCCAGCCGTCCGCGATCGGCAACGTCGTATCAGGGATATCGCCTTCAAGCCGGTACGCGGCCATGCGCATGTCCTTCTCGTTCTTTGGATCATGCGGGAACAGTCCCAGAAACCTTCGCACCGTGCCTCCCGATACATATTCGGCCGGCGCGAGGATGTCGAATTCAACCGAATGTTTGAAATAACCGCCATTGAAGCGCAACAGGAACTCGGCGAAATCGGCCGGCCATTGAATTCCGAGCTCGCTGGCAATCCGCCCCAAGTCGGCGGCCGTCAGCGCCGGCTCGTACGAGTCCTGTAACCGCCGCATAATTGGATTGGCGTCTTGGTCGAATAATGGGTTCACGAGCGTATCC
>DATATB010000032.1:0-46930 GCA_036268995.1 Pirellulales bacterium
CGTCACGGTCGAACAGTCTCGCAATGTCGAAGGCATCCAGAAGTTGCAGACCGAGTGGGAGAAGAGCCAGGCGTGATGGGCCATTAGCCCCCGGCGACTCGCCGGGGGCTAAAAAGAATCGCTTTAGCCTGGCGTGTCGAGGTACGGGTCCTGGCCCATGTGTTCCTGGGCTTTTTTTCGCTCGCTCTCGTGATAGAGCAGCACGCGGCGCTGGCGGAATTTCTGTCGCTCGATGCGGCGCTGCGCTTGCTCGAAGGTGGAAGTCAGCTCCTGGAGGTTGCCGTCGCCGGATTCGCCCATCGCCTTGAATTTGTCGGCCTTCTCCGGCCCGAAGCCGGCCAGCAGAATGTCGTCGTCCAGGGCCAGGTATTGGCGGTAGGTGCCGGGATCGCCCTGGCGGCCGCAGCGGCCGATCAATTGGCGGTCGATGCGGGCGGCGTCGTGCATTTCGGTGCAAATCACGTGCAGGCCGCCCAGGTCGTGGACGCCAGGGCCTAGCTTGATGTCGGTGCCGCGGCCCGCCATGTTCGTGGAAACGGTCACGCGCCCGACGTGGCCGGCTTCGGCCACGATCTGGGCCTCGCGGGCGATCTGGTGCGCGTTGAGCACGCTGTGCTGGATGCCGGCCGCGTCGAGCATGCGCGCGAGCGTTTCGGACTTGTCGATCGACCGCGTGCCGATGAGCACCGGCCGGCCGGTCTCGTGCATCTGGGCCAATTCGGCGACGATGGCCGCCCACTTGGCGTCGCTCGTGGGAAACACCAGCGTCTCGTAGCGCTGGCGAATGGCGGGCCGGTTCGTGGGGATGGGCACCACGCGCAGTTCGTAAATCCGATTCAGCTCGCTGGCCGAAGTGATGGCCGTGCCGGTCATGCCGGCCAGGTCTTTGTAGCGGAGAAAGAAATCCTGCACGGTGATCCGCGCCGCCTGCCCGGTGCCGGTCGTGACCGTGATGCCTTCCTTGGCCTCGACGGCCTGGTGAATGCCGTCGCGCCATTTGCGCCCCTCGGCGATGCGGCCGGTGAACTCGTCGACGATCTGGATTTCGCCGTCGCGCACCACGTAGTGGCGGTCGAGGATGTATTCGCGCTCGACCTTGATCGCCCGCTCCAGGTACTCGTAAATGCTCGTCATGCCCACGGCGTGCATCATCTCGGGCAGCGGCAGGCCACGTGCCATTTGGCGGCCGGCCGCGGTGAGCTCGGCCCGGCGGTCGTCGTGGTCCCACTCATAGTGTTCGTCCTCGACGAACTGCTTGACCACGCCCGCGCTCCAGCGATGGCTTTCGGCGGCGATCTTTTCCTCTTCGGTGGGCAGCGCACCGATAATCAAGGGCGTGCCGGCATCGTCGATCAGAATGCTGTCGGCCTCGTCGACCAGCACGAAGTTGTGTTCGCGCTGGACGGGCTTTTCGGTTGCCGCCGTGCCGGCATGGCCGAGCATGCCGCCCAGAAAATCGGTCTGCCCCTCGCCAATCCGCCGCAGCAGCAGGCGGTCGCGCAAAAAGTCGAAACCGAACTCCTTGGCCGTGCCGTAGGTGATGTCGCAGGCATACGCTTCGCGCCGGGCCGCGTTCTGCATCTGCGATTCGATGATCCCCACGGTCATGCCCAGGGCTTCGTACAGCGGGCGCATCCACTCGGCGTCGCGGCGGGCCAGATAGTCGTTGACGGTCGCCAGGTGCGCGCCCTTGCCGCTCAGAGCGTGGAGATACAGTCCGAGCGTGGCAGTCAGCGTTTTGCCTTCGCCCGTCTGCATCTCGGCGATCGAGCGCTCGTGCATGGCCATGCCGCCCAGCAGCTGCACGTCGAAGTGCCGCATGTTGAGCGCCCGCCGGCCGGCCTCGCGCACCAGGGCAAAGCTTTCGGGCAGCAGGTCGCCGAGCGGCTCGTGGCTCTTGGCCCGATAACGCAGCGACAGGCTCCGCTTACGCAGGTCGCGCGCCGAAAGCTGCTGGAGTTCGGGCTCCAGCGCGGCGATCACCGGCAAAACGCGTTGCCAACGGGCCAAACGCCGGGCATTGCTGCCGGTCCACGGCAATTTGATGGGAAGCTTCACGCTTACATTGTAGCCGCGCCGGTGGCGGGAGAAGAGCCTCGGGGAGGCAAATTCAGAATGTCGGTGGGATCGCTCGCGCCGGGGGCAGTGGACGAGGCGTTGCTCGAAGGCACAATGCGAATTTGGCTTACCGAGGGACTTGCCGCCGTGGTGGCGGCCGCGGCCGTAGAGTCAGTTTGTGCGGGCTGCCAGGGCTGACTGCCGCTGGTCAACTGCACATTCGATGGGTTGCCGCCATAGGACGCCATCGACGACGACGTCGAAGGTTGGCTCGTCGTGGCCGGGGCCGTGGGTGTTCGATTCGGGTTGGCCCGGGCCCAGCGGGTGTTTTGTGGCGGCGGCGTCGAACTCTGATAGCCGCCGCCATAGCTGCCGGCGGGAATGCCGTTGTTGATTCCGGGGGGAGAGTACAAGTCGTTGTTGCTCTCGGGCGGAGTGAACTGGTTATTGGTGGCCGGATTGGTCGCCGGAGCCTGTTGCAAGAATCCGCCGGAATCGGGCGGCACGCTGCCGGCCGGGCCGATGACGCCGGTCGGAGGCGGAGGCACCGTAGTGCGGCCCAAGAACGGATCGACCGGCTGCCGCGCCGACTGACAGCCCTGGCATCCCGTGCAAAACAGCGCAGTGAAGAACACCGCCACGAGACGATTCATTGGGTAGTTCCTTCTACCATGCCAGCTAGCCAGACCGGACCGATTCGGAGATAGTGCGAGGCACCGCGCTCGCGATCACACGAAAACCGGCCGTGCCGCCAGGGCAAGAAAAGCAGTATCCGACCGCGAAGAAATGACCGCCGCAATCCCGCTTAACGAATCCGTAAGAAACTAAGGGACCGTAAACGGGCGGCGGAGAATAGCAAGTTCGCCCGTGCTCCTCCAGAGCGGTTTCAGCCCCCCGAGACAACGGTTTCGGCGGGTGCCGGCGGCGGAGCGGTAGCTTGAGCCCCGCCCGTCGCGTGAGGTCCGGACTTTACGTACGGATTGCTCATCACCAGCGGCTCGGGTTGGCGGTTGGTCGATTCTTTGGCCGAGCTGCTTTGCGGCACATAGTCATTGACGATCACCGTGCGGCGCGACGTGGCGCTGACGTCGGGAGTGGTAAAGCCGGGAGGATAGGCATACGGCGAAAAGCCGTAAGACCGCGGCGTGGGATGCTTGTAGTAGACCGGCGGAAACAACGAATACTGCGGCAGCCGTTCGTAGACATACAGGCCGTAGCCCGCGCCGTAGAGATACGAACCGCCGAAGCCAACGAGCTGCGCTTGGCATTGCCCGGCACTCAGGGCCAAAATTGCGGCCACCGCCGCGATCAACAGGCCGGACCGCATGGTTGTGTTCTCCCGTCGAGAGTTCGTGGCCCCACGGACCGCAGTCCGTGGGCTTGTGGGGATGGCGAATCTGCCTGCTTTTAGCCTAATTGCCGCGCAGGCCGTTACAATCGAAAAAAACGATTCCTGCCCCAACGCCGTGTCGCATGACCCCCGCCGAACTAACTACCGCTTTGCGTAACGAAGCTCAGCGATTGGGCTTCGGGCTGGCGGGGGCTTGCGCGGCAGTGCCGCCGCCGGGCAGCGTCGATCGCCTGCAGGCGTGGCTGGAAGCCGGGTATGCCGGCCAGATGCACTACCTGGCCGACCGCGCGGACGCCTATGCCGATCCGGCCCGGGTGCTGGACGGTGCCCGCAGCGCGCTGATGCTGGCGATGGATTATCGCACCAGCCCGCCAGGTTGTCCCGAGCCGGGGCAAGGGCGGATTTCGCGCTATGCCTGGGGCGACGACTATCACGACGTGATCCATGACCGGCTGCACCGGCTGGCCGATTTTTTGCGGCATTTGGTCCCCGGAGCGCGCGTGCGCGGCGTGGTGGACACGGCTCCGCTGTTGGAACGCGAATTCGCACAAGCGGCCGGCTTGGGCTGGGTCGGCAAGAACACGCTGCTGCTGAACCAGCGACATGGCAGTTGGTTTTTTCTGGCGGCACTGCTGACCGACCAGATATTGGAATACGCCGGCGAAGCGGAAACCGATCATTGCGGCACGTGCCGCGCTTGCCTGGATGCGTGCCCCACGCAGGCTTTTGTCGCCCCCTGGGTGCTGGATAGCCGCAAATGCATCAGCTATCTGACGATCGAACTGCGCGAGCCGGTCGATCACGCATTGCGGCCGGCGATGGGCGATTGGCTGTTCGGCTGCGATGTCTGCCAGGATGTTTGCCCTTGGAATCGGCGTGCGCCGACGAGCGAGGAGCCGGCCTTCCAGCCCCACGCCCTGCACGACCCGGTCGAGTTGGCCGAATTGTTTGCGTTGGACGAAGCCGGCTTTCGTGCGCGGTTTCGCCACACGCCGTTGTGGCGGGCTCATCGGCGCGGATTGCTGCGCAATGCGGCGATTGTTTTAGGGAATCAGCGCGATCCGGAAGCGATCGAGGCGCTCAGCACCGGCCTGGCTGACGCTGATGCCCTGGTGCGCGGCGCGTGTGCCTGGGCGCTGGGCCAATATGGGCTGCCACCCGCGCGAGCGGCTCTGGAGCGCGGCCGGTGCATTGAAACCGATCCGCAGGTCTTGGCCGAGATCTCGGCTGCGCTGGCCCCGCGGGCGCCGACCGCTCGAAATGCTGGCAAACGAGAAGCCCTGGGCGATGCCGGCACGCTGGCCTTATAATCATCTGAGCCGCTGCGACAAGCGGCTCCTTTGTATTGCGCAATCCTGAGTAGAACGGTTAAGATGCCCCAGTGGGTGACGATTGCCCGAGAGGACGAATGCCCGCCGGGCGAGGCGCTGGAACGCGTGGCCGGAGAGCGGATCATCGCCTTGTACAACGTCGAGGGGACGTTTTTCGCTCTCGACGGCGTCTGTCCGCACCAAGGCGGGCCGCTGGGGCGCGGATGTTTGTCGGGCGCGATTGTCACCTGCCCCTGGCACGGCTGGCAGTTCGACGTCCGTTCGGGTCAGCACCAACTGTCGCGGACGCTCAAGCAACCGCAATTCGAGGTTCGCGTCGAACACGGCCTGGTGTTGGTGAACCTGGACTGCGAATGAGGAATTTGCGAGTCGCTCAGCCTTGATCTGTTACCGCACATTTCGCAATAGCGACCCGCCCTCCCTGGCCGAGATCTGGCGAGCGCAGCCGCGCGAACGGGCGCTGGCCCAGCCGGGCGCGGTCGACGTGCTCGAATTGCTGGTGTTGGCCAAGCCCTACTTCGACAATGCCGGGCTGATCGTGGCGACCGACGACGATCAGCCGGTGGGTTTTGCGCATGCCGGCTTCGGTCCGACGGATGACGAACACGGCTTGTCGTGCCAGTTGGGCACGACGTACCTGGTCATGGTCCGCCCGAATTACCAGCGACGCGGCATTGGCCGGCAGTTGCTGGCCAATGCCGAGCAATACCTGCTCGGGCGCGGGGCCAAAGTGCTCTATGGCGGCGGAATCTTTCCGCTGAATGCTTTTTATCTCGGTTTGTACGGCGGCAGCGAGCTGCCCGGCGTGCTGGACACCGTGCCGCGTGCCCAGCATCTGTTCGAGACCAGCGGTTACCGGGCGATCGATCACGTGCTCGTCTGGCAGCGGAGCTTGGCCGGCTTCCGCCCCGCCGTGGATCGGCAGCAAATGCACGTCCGCCGGCGATGCCTGTTTCAGGTCACCGAAGATCCTCCCGCGCGCACCTGGTGGGACGCGTGTACCTATGGTCCCTTCCAGCGGATTCGCTTCGAACTGCTCGATCGCCAAACGGGCGGGCTGTTGGGTAACCTGGTCGCCTGGAATATCGAGCCGTTGGGCTCCGCGTGGGGTGTGCACGCCGCGGGCATCACGGAGTTCGCCGTCAACCTGCAGCAGCGGCGCCAAGGTGTCGGCTCGTTCCTGCTGGGAGAAGCCTTGCGGCACTTGCAGTTGAACGGTTTTACTCGCGTCGAAGTCCAGACGATGCAGCACAACGAAGCCGCCCGCGGACTTTACGGCAAGCTAGGCTTCGAACTTGTCGATCAGGGCGCGGTGTTCCGCAAGGAGTCGACAACCTGACGGCAGCCGTGCACCCCTTGCCAGGCAGGCGAGCTTCCTTGCAGAATGCGGCATCGAGCTGCTGTCGATAGAACGCGAGCCTTGTGGATGGGGTGACTTCATGGCGGATGCCAAGATCGATCTGGTGGGCGCGGGTGATATTCCGCTGATCGCCGATCTTTACAACCAGATCTATCGCCCGACGCACGAGACGGAGTTTTTCAAGCGGCGATTCCTGGGACGCTACAACCCGCTGCTGCTCGTGGCCTCGCTGGACAAGCTGCCGGTCGGCTTTTTCTTGGGCTTCGAGCTCAAGCCCGACACGTTCTTTTCGTGGCTCTACGGCGTGCTGCCCGAGTTCCGCCGCAAAGCCATCGCTTCGCAGCTCATGGACGCGGTGCACACCTGGGTGGCGCAGCACGACTACGAATTCATCCGTTTCGAGTGTCAGAACCAGCATCGCCCGATGCTGCACATGTCGCTCAGCCGCGACTACGAAATCGTCGGCATCCGCTGGGACGCCGATCGAGGGACGAATTTGGTAATTTTTGAGAAAAGGCTGGGGGAGTGAAAAGTGAAAAGTGAAAAACGGGCGGCCCCTCTGGCACTATTCACTTTTCACTATTCACTTAATCCTTGCTTACCCGACCGTGACCAGCGCCTCGGCTTCGGGAGCGGACGTCAGTAGCCGGGTGCCGGCCGCGGGATTGGCCTTCGAGGCTTGCAGCGCGGCATCGGCTCGCTTGGCGAACACGACCGGGTCGTCGCCTTCGCGCAGTTCGGCCACGCCGCTGTGGATCACGAGCGAACCGGCCAGAAGTTGCAGCCGGGCGCCGGCAAACGCCTGGTGAACCCGGGCTTCGACCTGTTGGGCCTTGTCCAGCGTGGCGGTGGGCAAGAGCACGGCCAATTCGTCCCAGCCATAACGCAGAATCACGTCGTTGGCCCGGGTCGCATGTGCCAGCGTCAGGGCCAGGCAGGCCAAGGCGTGTTCCAAGGCTTCGGTCCCCCGATTGAGCAGCGCGTCCTTGAGCCGATCGGTGCCGATCAACAGCAGCGACAACGGCCGTCCTTTTTCGCGGGCCTCGTTCACATGGCGGCGCAACTCGTCGCTGAAGGGAAGGCGATTGGCCAGCGGCGCGGCCCCGCCGCAGCGCGGACGGCCGCCGGGGCCCTCGTTGCCGCCGGCTTCGGAGCCCGTCTTGGCAATGGCGCGCAGCCGCTGTCCGTCGTGCAGGAAACCGCAATTGCGGCCGTGGTCCTTGGCGGCGTACATCGCCGAGTCGGCCCGTTTGAACAAGCCGCGCAACGTGTCTTCGTCGCGGATTTCGGCAATGCCGACACTGGCCGTGACGCGCAGTTCACGCCCTTCGAAGTCGCAGACGCGTGCTTCGATGGCCGCGCGGGCCCGCTCGGCCACGCAGGCTGCTTCGTTCTGGTTCGTGGCCGGCAAGACGATGGCAAACTCCTCGCCTCCATAGCGGGCCACAAAATCCATGTCGCGCGTGGCCTCGACGAGCACCTGGGCGATTGTTTGCAGCACGGAGTCTCCGGCCTGGTGGCCGTATTGATCGTTGAACTGCTTGAAATGATCGATGTCCACCAGCACCAGCGAAAACGGCACCTTGGTTTCCTGCCGCTCGGCGAAACGGTTGGCCAGGTGGTCGTCGAACGACCGCCGGTTGGCCAGTGCCGTGAGGCCGTCGATGCGGGCCTCGGCCAGGTGAAAGTCGATCTTCGTGGCTTGCTCTTCCAGCCGTTGCTCGGCGGTGGCCAGTTTGTTTTCGAGCTTCTTATTCGCGCCCACGATGCGTTCGACGGCATCGAGGATCACCCCTTCCGGCCGCTCGGTCGCGAGATTGGCCGGCGCTTGCAAGGCGTCGCCAATGGCCTCGAGCCGCAGGCTGTGCTGGCCGACGTCGTCGGCCACGCTCATCGTCAATTCGCGCATGCGCTCCAAAAAATACTTCGCGCGTTCCGGCGCCAGCGTGAGTAGCGGCATCCGCCGCTCCTTGAACCACCAGCCGATGGCCACTCCCAACAGCAACTGCATGAGCGAAATGGCAACGGCGAACACGGCATAGGGAGGAAAATCACGCATGGCAGCGCAAGCCTGTGGGTGGGACACCGGTTAACTAGAGACTCGGCGGGACAGCAATCCGACGACGGTGATCGTGGAGTTACAAAAGGGTCGGTTGCTGGACCGGACTGGTCAAACGGCAACCAGGCAAAAAACCCCAGTGAGGCCGGCTCAATTTGCCGGTCCTGACGGCTTGCGCAATCGAAACGGCGCCCATTCTGGTGGGCGGATCCGATCGCCAGGCGGTCGCTTTAATGCAGGGCGGGCACCGCGAACAGCGCGAACTCCAGCCCGACTTGCCGGCCGTTGACCGAGACGACGAGCCGGCGCTGCCCTTGGAGTCGGTCGCGGTTGACGATCATCGAGTCTTTCAGCCGCATGGCGAGCGTCTGGGTCTCCTGCACGTCGCGCCAGGCCGAAGCGTCCTTGCGCACGACTTCGTAGAACACCCAGTCGGGAGACGAAGGCAATGCCCGGATCGGGCGGTCGACCGTCGTCATGATCACGCCTTCGGCCCGGCGGGTGAACAGCAGCTCGACCTGCCGCGCGCTGCCCAGCTTCCAATCCAATTGCCCGCTGGCCAGCAGATCGCGGCACTGCTGCTGCGTCAGATCGCCCTTGTTGACGCCGATGAACCATTGCCAATTGGAATGGAACCACTGCGGCTCGAGCGATATGTGCATGCCCATGCCGTGGCCCACGAAGTAGCGCTGCTCGAACTCGTAGTCGCGAACGAAGTAGATGGCCTCCTCGATGCGCCGCTTGACGTCGGGAAAAATCACGGCCAGGTTGTCGTGGTCGTAAGGCAAAAACGGGTTGGACCGGCGAGCCTCGCTGAAAACCGACAACTGCCCCGCGATGCCGCACAGCTCGAGATACGCCGTCAGCGGCGTGACGCCCTGCGCCGCCACCAGCACCGACAGTCGGGCATGGGCCTGGTTGAGCTGCACGAGCATCATCACGCGATCCAGGTCGCCTGGGTCGCGGCTATCCAGTCCGATGCCGCGATTGCTGATCTGCTGGCTGAGGACTTCGATTTTCTGGCCGATGACGTCGTGTACGGCACGGACGATATCGCGTCCCAGGCCGGGCCAGGCCCCGATGCACAGCATGGGCGGAATATAGTCGGGGTCGAGCTGCGGCGCGGCCTCGTTTTCGCTGGCCCGCTTGATCTGAGCAATGGGCAGCACGTCGTAGCCGGACAAGTCCTGCGTCGAAAGCAACAGCTGGACATTGAGCTCGCGGATCTGGATTTCCTGTTCGTCGCCGCCGCGCCCTTCTTCGTGGAGCGAGACGCTCGACTCGATGTAGCGCGTGTCGGTGCCCGCGGGTGAACTGGCCACGTTGGACCGGCCCAGCTTGAGGTTCGGAATTCCCAGGTACACGCGGACGACGGCGGCCTGGTCGAAGGCTTCGCTAAGGCTGGCCGAATTTCGATCAGGGGCGCCGGTGGCTCCCTTCAAGTCCAAGCGGTCAGGTTCTTGTCCGGTGCGCAGCGAGACCAGCGTGCCGTCGCGCATGCGGGCTTGCAGCGCGTGAACCTGAAACTGGTGATCGGCCAGCGCTTCGCGGCTGAATTCCAGCGTCTGCAGGCCGTAGTTGTAGGCATGGTCCCACTTTTCCGAAGTCTGAATGACTTCGGCCCAGTGGCGATCAGCAGCCTGGAAATGCTGCGGTAGAAGGAACAGTCCCTCATACCAATGCACGCGAGCGTTGCGCATGAGACGGTGCCTACCACCCGTGAAAAGCGTCCATTGTCCAGAGCGCTATCAGAATCGTCAAGCATGCGTGCTATGCTTCATCGACTTTCGGTTCGACGTTGGGCCATCGGCTGCTGGTGCCAAAGCGATCGGACCGCGGGTAATGCCATTGATTCGCGCGCCCAACTCAATACAATCGGCCTACAACGGCCGGGGTGCCGGTGGCGCCGAATCACTTCCTTTCCCTTGGCTCCAGGTTTAGTCCGGATGGCGGCGTTCGATATTACTGCCATGCTCGAGCCTCTGTCGGCCGAAGCGCCGTGTGGCCCCAATCTGGAATACGACGCCGAATTCGGCGCCATGCAGCGATCCGGGCAGGGCAAGGCGGAACAGCAGTTCGGCGCGACGGTGGTGGCGGCCGAGGAGCCCAACTGGCGCGAGATGCAGGAACATGCCGTGGCGCTGATGGGGCGCACGAAGGATCTCCGCGTCGCCGTCGAGTTGGCCCGAGCTACGCTGAATACGACCGGCATTTCCGCTTTCTGTGAGGTGCTGTGGTTGCTGGCCGAATGGCTCGATCGCTATTGGGAGGCGCTACATCCGCAGCTCGATCCCGAAGACGGCAATGATCCGGCACTGCGGGTCAATACGCTGGCGGCGCTGGCGGACCCCGCCGCCACGCTGAACTCTTTGCTGCGATCACCGCTAGTAAGTTCGCGTGCTCACGGGCGGTTTTCGCTGCGCGACATCATGATTGCCGAGGGGGACACTCCGGCCCCGGCGGGGATGCCCAGCCCCCCCACCACCGCCGCCATCGAGGCGGCGTTTACGGATGGCGATCTGCCGGAACTGCAGCAGCTAGCCGAACGCGTGCAGGGTGGGATCGCTGCAGCCCGGCAAATGATGACATCGTTCAATGAACAGACCGGGGCCGCCGATGGCATTCAATTAAGCGCCCTCATCGAGCCGATGGTGCGGATTGAAGGGGTGTTAGCCCAGCAGTTATTGCGGCTTGGCGTGACGACCGGTTCTGATGGTGGCGAAGCGGTGGGTGGGGAAGCCGGCGCGCCGGGGGCCAAGGCTGCCCCGGCCGATGGCGAAATCAATTCGCGCGAAGACGTGGTGCGAATGCTCGACCGGATTTGCCTGTATTACGCGCGCTGCGAACCGTCCAGCCCGATTCCCTTACTGCTGCGGCGAGCCAAACGTCTCACGTCGGCCAGCTTCATGGAAATCTTGCGCGATTTGGCGCCGGCAGGGATCGATCAGGCCGAAACGATCGGCGGGCCTGGCGGTGCCGAAAGCGGAGAGCAGGCCTAGCCGTTTAAAATTTTCGCTCGGCGGCCCCTCGGCTGGGCAGGTCGACGACCTAGGATTATGATACCGGCCTGACGCTGAGCGGCTGGTCGGAACGTGCATTTGTCTTCTAACAAACGGAGGGTCTCGTGGCTAAACAGAGCAGCCAAAAATTCATTGCCCGAAATCGCGCGCCGCGAGTCCAAATCGAATACGACGTGGAGGTTTACGGCGCCGAGAAGAAGGTGCAGCTCCCGTTCGTGATGGGCATCATGGCGGACCTGTCGGGCTCGCCGGCCGAAGCCCTGCCGGCGGTGGCCGACCGCAAGTTTCTCGAAATCGACGTCGACAACTTCGACGAGCGGCTCAAGGCCATGAAGCCGCGCGTCGCCTTCCAGGTGCCCAACACGCTGACGGGCGAGGGAAACCTGAGCCTGGACGTGACGTTTGAAAGCATGGACGACTTTTCTCCCGGTGCCATCGCACGCAAGGTCGAGCCGTTGGCCAAGCTGCTCGAGGCCCGCACTCAACTATCGAACTTGTTGAGCTATATGGACGGCAAGTCCGGAGCGGAAGAGTTGATGGCAAAGATCATGAATGACCCTGCACTGCTCCAGGCCTTGGCTTCGGCACCCAAGCCTGATGCGGGCGAAACCAATTAGGAGGCGAACCATGGCTGAAGCAGAAGGCGTCCAATCACAGCCCGAAGGGGCAACCGTAGAGATGGGCGATTTCAGCGCCCTGCTGAAAAAGGAATTCAAGCCCAAGACGGATCAGGCCCAGGCGGCTGTCGAATCGGCGGTCAAAACGCTGGCCGAGTTCGTGCTGAAAGATACGGCCGTCATCTCCGACGATGCCATCAAGTCGATCGGAGCCACGATCGCCGCCATTGATCGCAAGCTCACTGAGCAGATCAATCTGGTTTTGCACCATCCCGACTACCAAAAGTTGGAAGGCGCCTGGCGCGGCCTGCACCACCTGGTCACGCACACCGAAACCGACGAAATGCTCAAGCTTCGCGTCTTGAACATCTCGAAGAAGGATCTCGGCAAGACGATCAAGAAGTTCAAGGGCACGGCCTGGGACCAAAGCCCGCTGTTTAAGAAGATGTACGAGGAGGAGTTCGGGCAGTTCGGCGGCGAGCCCTACGGCTGCCTGGTGGGCGACTACCATTTCGACCACAGCCCGCCCGACGTGGAACTGCTGTCGGGCATGGCCCAAATCTCTGCTGCGGCGCATGCGCCGTTCATCACCGGCGCCGAGCCGACGCTGATGCAGATGGAGTCGTGGCGCGAGCTGGCCAACCCGCGCGATCTGACCAAGATCTTCGGCACGGCCGAGTACGCGGCCTGGCGCTCGCTGCGTGAATCGGAAGACTCGCGCTACATCGGCCTGTGCATGCCACGGTTTCTGTCGCGGCTGCCCTACGGTGCCAAGACCAATCCGGTCGAGGACTTCGAATTCGAAGAAGAGACCGGCGCTGCCGACCACAGCAAGTACACCTGGGCCAATTCGGCCTATGCCATGGCCACGAACATCAATCAGTCGTTCAAGGCCTTCGGCTGGTGTTCGCGCATTCGCGGCATCGAGTCGGGCGGCGCGGTCGAAGGGCTGCCCTGCCATACGTTCCCCACCGACGACGGCGGCGTGGACATGAAGTGCCCCGTGGAAATCGCCATCAGCGATCGCCGCGAGGCCGAATTGGCCAAGAACGGCTTTATGCCGCTGGTACACCGCAAGAACTCGGATTTCGCCGCGTTCATCGGCGCGCAATCCTTGCAAAAGCCGGCGCAATACGACGATGCCGATGCCACGTCCAATGCTAACCTGGCGGCACGGCTGCCCTATTTGTTTGCCACTTGCCGCTTCGCGCACTATCTCAAGTGCATCGTCCGCGACAAGATCGGCTCGTTCAAGGAGCGCGACGACGTGCAGAAGTATCTGCAGAAATGGATTCTGCAGTTCGTCGACGGCAACCCGGGCAATTCCAGCGAAACGACCAAGGCCCAAAAGCCCTTGGCCGCCGCGGAAGTGGTGGTCGAGGAGGTCGAAGGCAACCCGGGCTATTACAGCTCGAAGTTCTACCTCCGCCCGCATTACCAATTGGAAGGTTTGACCGTATCGCTACGGCTGGTTTCGAAGTTGCCTTCGCAAAAGGGCGGCTAACGCCGGCATGCTTGATCGAAGCTTGATATTCCGTCTCGAAAAGCAAACTCGAAATTGAAAGGATCGCTCCTATGGCAATGGACATGTTTCTCTACTTTTCGGATGCCACCCTAGCCGGCGAAACCCAGGACAAGACCTACAGCGCCAATAAAGCGATGGACATCTTGGCCTGGAGCTGGGGCATGTCCAACAGCGGCACCTCGCACATGGGCGGCGGCGCCGGCTCCGGCAAGGTGAACGTCCAGGATCTGTCGTACACGAAGTACATCGACAAGTGCAGCCCGAACTTGATGTCCTATTGCTGCAACGGCACGCACGTCAGCACGGCAACGCTCGTCATGCGCAAAGCCGGCGGCACGGCGCTCGTCTACCTGACCATCACCATGACCGAAGTGATCATCACGTCGGTCAGCACCGGTGGATCCGGTGGCGAAGATCGTCTGACTGAAAACATCACGCTCAATTTCAGCCAGGTGAAGGTCAGCTACCAGCCGCAGAAGAAGGACGGAACCGCCGATGGCGGCACCGTCGATATGACTTGGGACATTGCCACCAATGCCGCCGATTAACCAATCGGCAGTTTAGCAAACTTGCGGATGAGCGATTTCGCCCCCGGCGGGGCGAAGCGTGAACCTCGTCAATACGCCGGAGAGCGTCGCACGATCGTACCAGATCGTGCGACGCTAGTCCGTCGCGCGCTCTGCTTTTCGATTTTCTGCTGTCGGACGCCCTTTTGCGGAGCCTGTCCATGTCGGCTGAACAGTCCTTGCGCGATGGCGACCTGGCAGCCACGCTCGCCCAGCTCAAACTTCGGGTCCGCGACAATCCTGCCGACGCGAAGCATCGCGTGTTTCTCTTCCAGTTGCAGGCCGTCTTGGGCGACTGGCAGCGGGCGCTCGACCAGTTGAACGTGCTGAGCGAACTCGATGCGCTGGCCCTGCCCATGGTGCAGACCTACCGCGAGGTCATCCAGTGCGAACTACTACGGGCTGAAATCTTCGCCGGCAACAAGTCGCCGCTGCTGCTGGGCGAGCCGGAACCCTGGATCGCTTGGCTGCTGCAATCGCTGCAGGCGGGAGCCCAAGGCAAACGTGAGCAAGCGGCCGAATTGCGCGAGCGCGCTTTCGACGCGGCCGAAGCCAGCACCGGCAGTGTCAACGACCAGCCGTTTCAGTGGCTGGCCGACGCCGACAGCCGGCTGGGCCCGGTGCTGGAAGTCATGATGAACGGCCGCTACTACTGGGTGCCCTTCACCCGGATTTCGAAAATCGACATCGAAAAGCCCGCCGATCTGCGCGACGTCGTGTGGATGCCCGCCCAGTTCACCTGGAGCACGGGCGGCGAAACCGTGGGCTTTATTCCGACTCGATACCCGGGCTCGGAAGCGTGTGAGGACAATGCCGTTCGCCTGGGGCGCAAGACGATCTGGCAAGGCGAAGAGGGCGAGTATCTCGGCTTGGGTCAGCGCGTTCTGGCGTCCGATGAAGCCGAGTATTCGCTGATGGATGTGCGCGAGATCCGATTCGATTGCGATCCGCCCAGCGAGGCGGAGACCGCCGATGGCTGAGCTATTGCCTGCGGAGAAACTGCAACCCTCGCTGTTGGACCGCCTGACCGACGACGAGCCGGCCAGTTCGCAGGAATCGCGCAGCCAGCGAGTGTTGTCGGTGGCCAGGCTGCACCAGGCCGTTCGCCGCGACCTGGCCTGGCTCTTGAACACGACCAGCCTGTCGGTCAGCCAGCCGCTCGATGCCTATCCACTCGTGGCGCAGTCGGTGGTGAACTTCGGCGGACCCGACCTGACCGGCGTCACGCTCGCTTCGCTCGACTTGCCGGAGCTGGAACGCTTGCTGCGGCAGGCCATTTGGAATTTCGAGCCGCGGCTGCTGCGGCACTCGGTGAAAGTCAGCGTGTCGGCCACGTCGGAGATGACCCGCAAAGCGCTGATCTTTTACGTCGAAGGCGAACTGTGGGCGCAGCCGGTGCCGCAGCGGTTGTTCCTGAAGACCGAGATCGACTTGGAGACCGGCAACGTCACCATGATCGACGCCGGGGGGTGATGCATGGACCCGCGCCTGCTTAAGTACTACAACCGCGAACTGCAGCACGTGCGGGACGTGGGCGCCGAGTTTGCCAAGGAGTTTCCCAAGATCGCCGGCCGCTTGGGGCTCGACGGCTTCGAGTGCGCCGATCCGTATGTCGAGCGGCTGTTCGAGGGCTTCGCGTTTCTGGCGGCGCGGGTCCAATTGAAGCTCGACGCGCAGTTCCCGCGCTTCACCCAGCATTTGCTGGAGATGATCTACCCGCACTACCTGGCCCCGACTCCGTCGATGGCCGTCGTGCAGATTCATCCCGATTTGAACGAAGGCGGTTTGAACACCGGCTTTCGCGTCCCGCGCGCCAGCGCCCTGCGCAGCCGCGTGGGCAAGGGCGACCAGCCCGCCTGCGAGTATCGCACGAGCCAGGACGTCACGCTCTGGCCCTTGCAGTTGACCGAGACCGAGTACTTTACCCGCGATGCCAAGGGCATCGAGATCCCGCGCGTGGCGGGCGTCAAGGCCGGGCTGCGGCTGCGGCTGCGGTCCACGGCCGGCCTGACGTTCGACAAGCTCTCGCTCGAAGAGCTGCCGATTTTTCTCCGCGGCGGCGATCAGAAGGCGATGCGACTGTACGAGCAATTGCTGGGCAATGCCTTGGCCGTCGTGGTGCGGCCGGCCGTCTCGCCGCTGCCGTGGCAGGACGTGTTGCCGGCCACCAGCATCGGACAACTGGGCTTCGCCAACGACGAGTCGCTGCTGGCCTACGGCCATCGCTCGTTCCAGGGCTACCGCTTGCTGCACGAATACTTCGCCCTGCCCGAACGGTTCATGTTCGTCAACTTTACCGGGCTGGCTCCGGCAGTGCGGCGCTCGGCGTACAACGAGCTGGACGTGATCGTGCTGCTGGATCGCGTGGATCGCATGCTGGAAAACGTGATCACGCCGGACGATTTCGGCTTGTTTTCCACGCCGGCGATCAACTTGTTTCCGAAGCGGGCCGATCGCGTACACCTGACTAACGAGAGTTCGGACTACCACGTCGTGCCCGACCGCACCCGGCCGCTGGACTTCGAGGTCTGGAGCGTCACCGAGGTGGTCGGCTACGGCGCGACGTCCGACGTCGAGCGGCAGTTTCTGCCGTTTTATGGGGTCAACGACGCCGTGCGTCACGGCGAAGGCCGGGCGTATTTCACCCTGGAGCGCACGCCGCGGCTGCTGTCGGGCAAGCAGCGCCGCACCGGGCCGCGCTCGAGCTACGTGGGCAGCGAAGTTTACATCTCGCTGGTCGACGAGACCGAGCACGGCTATCAACACGACCTGCGACAGTTGGGCATCATGACGCTATGCACCAACCGCGATCTCCCGCTGGAAATGCCGCTGGGGCTGGCGACCGGCGACTTTCAACTCACGCAGGGCGGCCCCGTGGTCAAGGTCCGCTGCCTGGCCGGCCCCAGCCGGCCCAAACCGCCCCTGGCCTATGGATCGGGCGACTTGAGCTGGCGGGCCATCAGCCACCTGACGCTCAATTATCTGTCGCTGGTCGACAATGACGACAAGCAAGGCGCGGGCGCGCTGCGCGACCTGCTGGCGCTGTACGGCGAAGCCGGCGATGCGACCACGCGCAAGCAGATCGAAGGGTTGCGGCAAGTCAGCGCCAAGCCGATTACGCGGCGCGTGCCGCTGGGCGGACCGATCAGCTTCGCCCGCGGACTGGAGATCACCACCACGTTGGACGAGTCGGCTTTCGAAGGCAGCGGAGTTTTTCTGCTGGGGGCCGTGCTCGAGCAGTTTTTTGCCCAATTTGCGTCAATCAATTCGTTCACGGAAACGCTCGTGAAATCAGTTGAACGCGGGGAAGTGATGCGATGGCCGGCGAGGATCGGACGGCGCCACCGGCTCTAGCGCTGCTGGAAGCGCTGGAGCGCGAGCCGTTTCAATACGATTTATTTCACCTGCTGCGGCGTCTGGAATGCGAATTCTCCGACAAGCCGCGGTTGGGCGAATCGCTGCGCGCCGCCGATGACCCGATTCGTCTGGGCGAACAGCCGCACCTGGACTTTCCGTCCGCGATGATCGCCGCCTGCGTGCCGGGCACCGAAGGCCGCCCGTGGCGGGTGCTGCTGAATTGGGGACTCTTGGGGCCCAATGGCCCGCTTCCCCTGCACCTGACCGAATATATTCGCGACCGCTTGCGAAATTCCGGCGACCCGGTGGCCGCGCGGTTTCTCGACGTCTTTCATCACCGCATGCTCAGCCTGCTGTATCGGACTTGGGCCGCGGCCCAGCCGGCCGTCCAGTTCGACCGGCCCGATACCGACCGCTTCATCAATTACGCGGGCTCGATCATCGGCTTGGGCATGGAGTCGCTCCGCGACCGCGACGCCTTTCCCGACATGGCCAAGCTGCACTTCGCAGGCATGTTCGCCTGCCACACCCGGCACCCCGGCGGGCTCGAAGCCATCTTGACCGGCGCTTTCGGCGTGCCGGTGGCCGTGCAAGAATTCGTCGGCCATTGGCTGCCCCTGCCGCCCGATTGCCGTGGCCGGCTGACGGCCGGAGCCTCGGCGCTGGGGCGCACGGCCACGCTGGGCACGCGCGTCTGGGACTGTCAGTCAAAATTCCGCGTGGTCTGCGGCCCGCTCGATTATGCCGACTTTTGCCGCCTGCTGCCCGACGGCGACCGCTTCGCCGAGCTGGTGGCCGGCGTGCGCAACTACGCGGGCGACGAAATGTTGTGGGACTTGCAGCTGGTGCTGCGCAAGGACGAGAAACCGGCACTCCAGCTCGGGCGCACAGGGCGCTTGCAGCGGAACGCCTGGTTGTGCCGCGGCCCGCTCGAGCGGGATTCCCGCGACCTGGTGCTGGGCCCGATGCGGCCCCATTACTCTGTTACTTAAACCCAATGGGAACGGATTGCAATCATGGGTGATATCAGCCGTGCGAACCTGTTCGGCAAATTGAACAACCTGGCGTACAAGGCCATCGAAAGCGCGACGGTCTTTTGCAAGATGCGCGGGAATCCCTACGTGGAACTCGTGCACTGGCTGCACCAGATTCTGCAAGTGCAGGACTCGGATCTGCACCACGCCATCAAGCAGTTCAATCTTGATCCTGCGCGCTTGGCCAAAGACATGACCGAGGCTTTGGATCGGCTGCCCCGCGGCTCGACGTCAATCTCGGACCTGTCGTCGCACGTCGAAGAGGCTGTCGAGCGTGCCTGGGTCTACGGCACGCTGATGTTTGGCGAAGCCCAGGTGCGCACCGGCTATTTGCTGGTCGGCATCCTCAAAACGGCCAACTTGCGCAACGCGCTGCTGAACATCTCGAAGGAGTTTGCCAAGGTCAACGTCGACACGCTGACCGAACGCTTTGTCGAAGTTGTCAAAGGCTCGCCGGAAGAGAGCCTGGTTGCCAGCGACAACTTTCAGATGGGCGGCGCTTCGCCGGGCGAAGCCAGCGGCGCGATTCCGCCGGCCCAGATGGGCAAGCAGGAAGCCCTCAAACGCTTCGCCGTGGACCTGACCGAGCGGGCTCGCAAGGGTGAGATCGATCGCGTCGTGGGGCGCGACGAGGAGATCCGGCAGATCGTTGATATTCTCATGCGGCGCCGGCAGAACAACCCGATCCTCACCGGCGAAGCCGGCGTGGGCAAGACGGCCGCCGTCGAGGGCTTTGCCCTGCGCATCGCGGCGGGACTGGTGCCGCCCCCGCTGCGCGAAGTGCGCTTGCTGTCGCTGGATATCGGATTGTTGCAGGCCGGAGCCAGCATGAAGGGTGAATTCGAGAACCGCCTGCGGCAAGTGATCGAAGAAGTGCAGGCCTCGCCCAAGCCGATCATCCTGTTCATCGACGAAGCCCATACGCTGATCGGCGCCGGCGGCGCTGCCGGCACGGGCGATGCCGCGAATCTGCTCAAGCCGGCGCTGGCGCGCGGCACGCTGCGCACGATCGCCGCCACGACTTGGGCCGAATACAAGAAGCACATCGAAAAAGACCCGGCGCTGACGCGTCGCTTCCAGGTCGTGCAAATCGGCGAGCCGAGCGAGGAAAAGGCCGTGCTGATGATGCGCGGCATGGTCTCGGCCTTGGAAAAGCACCATCGCGTGCAAGTGCTCGACGAGGCCTTGCAGGCGGCCGTCAAGCTTTCGCACCGCTATATCCCGGCCCGGCAGTTGCCGGACAAGTCGGTCAGCCTGTTGGACACGGCCTGCGCGCGTGTGGCCGTCAGCCAGCATTCGGTGCCGGCCGAAGTGGACGATAGCCAGCGCCGGATCGAATCGCTGGAGACCGAGCTGGAGATCATCACCAACGAAAAAGCCGTCGGCGTGGAAACCGAGAAGCGCGAAGCCGCGGTCCGCGAGCACCTGGCAGGCGAGCGCGACCGCCTGGCCAACCTCGAAGCGTCCTGGAAATCCGAAAAGGAATTGGTCGACCAAATCCTCGAGCTGCGCGCGAAACTCCGCGGGAGCAACGGCCAGGTCGATGCCAAGGCCGACGGCGCGAAACCGGCGCCGGCCAAGGCCGCCGGCGAAAAAGCGGCTAGCGAGAAGCAGCCGACCGGCGAAAAGGCCGCTAGCGGAAAAGCTGGCGAAAAGCCGGCGGGCGACAAGCCAGCCGCTGATCAGCCCGGCCAGCTCAGCGAAGCGGAGCGCAATCAAACGCTCAAGCAGCTCAAGGACTTGCAGGCCAGGCTCAGCGAGCTGCAAGGCGAAGTGCCGCTGATTCTGCCCAGCGTCGATGAACAGGCGATCGCCGCCGTCGTGGGCGATTGGACCGGAATTCCCGTCGGCCGGATGGTCAAGGACGAGATCGAAACGGTCTACAAGCTGGCCGACACGCTCAACGAGCGCGTCATCGGCCAGCGGCACGGTCTGGAAATGATCACCCAGCGAATTCAGACTTCGCGCGCCGCGCTCGATAATCCCGGCAAGCCCATCGGCGTGTTTATGCTCTGCGGCCCCAGCGGCGTGGGCAAGACCGAGACGGCCCTGGCCTTGGCCGAAGCCCTGTACGGCGGCGAGCAAAACGTGATCACGATCAACATGAGCGAGTTCCAGGAGGCGCACACGGTCTCGACTCTCAAGGGCGCTCCTCCGGGCTACGTCGGCTATGGCGAAGGCGGCAAGCTCACCGAGGCCGTGCGCCGCAAGCCGTATAGCGTCGTGCTGCTGGACGAAGTGGAAAAAGCCCATCCCGACGTACACGAGATTTTCTTCCAGGTGTTCGACAAGGGCATGATGGAAGATGGCGAAGGTCGGCTGATCGACTTCAAGAACACGCTGATCCTGCTCACGTCCAACGTCGGCAGCGACCTGATCATGAACATGTGCAAGGATCCGGAGCTGCTCCCCTCGGCCGAAGGCATTGCCAAGGCCCTGCGGCCGGCGCTGCTGAAAGTGTTTCCCGCCGCGCTGTTGGGGCGCCTGGTCGTGATTCCGTACTATCCGCTCAGCGACGAGATGGTGGGCAACATCACGCGGCTCCAGCTGAGCCGGATCGAGAAGCGCGTGCGCGCCAACCACAACATCCCCTTCACCTACAACGACGACGTGGTGAAGCTGATTGTCAGCCGCTGTACCGAACTGGAGAGCGGCGGCCGCATGATCGATGCGATTCTGACCAACACCGTGCTGCCCACCATCAGCAAGGAGTACCTCAAGCGGCTGATGGACGGCAAAAAGATCGATCGGATTCAGCTTTCCGTTAAAGACGGAGAGTTCGAATATTCGTTTTAAATGGGTCAGGACGCACGGCGAGGCGTTTGGCCGGCACGGGCCGAAGCGGTGGCGTAGTGTTTTGCGGTGAACAGTGCTGTTTTGAGTAGTCTGCGAAAGCGGATGTCGACGAAACAAGCCATGCAGATCGCCGCAAACCACGAAAGGCGCCGCCATGCCCGCTACCGTCGTTTCCCACGCCGAGTGGATGAAAGAGACCGCCGTCACCATGCGCATCCGCAGCAGCCAGCTCAAGGAGCTGGACGCCGCGATCAAGAAGTTCGAAGAGCTCTCGACCAAGGAATCGTTTGACGCGATCAAGCTGAAGCTCACCGGCTGGAAGAATCTGAAAGGAGCCGGCTGGAAGACCAACGATCGCAACAAGTCGGGCATGATCACCAGGCTCGATAATCAGATCACGGCGGGCTGGAAAGACTTCGACCAGGGGACGATCGAAGCCTGGCGGGAGTTGGCAAAACTGCGCAAAGAGTTCCTGGGCGCGCTGTTCAAAAATGCGCGCGTCAACTTGGGCGGCACCAGCAAGGCCAAGACCGCCGTAAAAGAAGTCGTTAAGGCCGCATCACCTTTGGGCACGGTGGGACACGCCTCCTACGAACTCGCCACCAAATCCATACCCACGGCCGCGTCCTCGACCGCCAGCGTCCTCAAGGCGGCAAACGCGGCGTCCATCGTGGCGACGATCGAAAGCCGGATTCGCGCGGGCATGGCCAGTGAGGCCTCGAAGGTTTTCACCCAGATGGGGCTGAGCAAGCTGGCCAGCCTGGCCAGCTTCGAAGCCTCGTGCGAAGCGGCCTTTCAGCAAGTCGTGGGCCGCGCCGTACACGACCTGGCCGTGGCCATTGCACCCTACGTGGGCATTGCCTCGGCGGCGGCCAAGACGGCTTTTTACACCTACTGCGTGGCAGACAGCACGGCTGATTTGTACAACGTCTCCGCCGCTACTGGAGTCATCGAGGCTGGCGATCCGCTGGCCGCGATCGACGCAGTCTCGGAATTGATCAAACGCGAACTGGCGACCAGCACCCTGAAGCTGGCCAGCAGTGCGACCGAGCTCACGCTGAAAGCCGTCGGCGGGATTTTTGACGGTGGTACGGTCTCGACGGTCGCCGCAGGGCTGGCTTCGTCAGTCGTTCAGGCAGTCTGGGACATTCGCTGCGCGATTCGAGACGTGGCCGAAATGACCGCGGCCAACACACTCTTGGCCAATGCCGCCGCGCTGGACAACGGCATCTTTGTCAAAGCGCCGCTGGTCGGTGCGTACTTTGTTTGTTGCGCCGACGACAGTACGCTGTTGAGCCTGCTTTTGGATAAGGACAACTGCGTGCCCGCCGGCTTTGGCACTCCGAGCTTCATGACCAAGATCGAAAACGCCAAAAAAGAGCACTTGAACAAAGTGCAGACGGTCGCCAATCACCTGGTCAATAACCACCGCATGAGAATCGTGATGGGCGACGGCATCATTCCCAAGTTGGGGCTCGCCAATACCAGGACCAGCAGCCAGGGCGACCTGTCGATGCGTTCTCCCAACATGACGATGCAGCTCAAGCGCGAGGCGCGCATCGTTTGGAAAGAACTCCAGGACTCGGCCCGGGCCGTGGGCCACAAGGTGACCAGCAAAATCGATGCGCCCGCCAAGCCGACTACGGTCGACCGGTCGCGAATCGTCGGCATGGGTTCGAAGTCCTGATGTCATTCGACATCTCGCCAGTAGTTCCAAAAGAACACGACGACCACCGCGCCAACAAGACGGTCTGGTTTTGATTGGCAAGGCGAATGCATGCGCGCCTTCGGCGCCGGCAAGTATCGCGGCGGCGGCACCAGGAATGCCAACTTGGCAGGCACCTGGTTCCCTGGGAAAAAAGTTCGATTACAATCGCGGCAAGCAAGACGCGCCCCATTCCCATTGTCGCCGTGGCCCGCGGAACTTGTTTTTGAATGGGCTTGCGCGCCGTGTTATAGTGCCCGAATCATCGGTCATCATGACGGAGGTAACAGGCATGTCGACATTCCTCAAATCCAAGACCGGCCTTGAAGGGACAACGGTCAGCGACGACCAGAACAGCAGCCGAATCATCATCAGCTTCGCCATGGCAAATCATGGTGCGGTTTTCGCCCACTGGCTCAGAACGCAGCTGATGCAGCACTACATGCTCTTTGGCACGAACACCGTGTACCTGGACAGCGTTGCCTGTCGAGACGCAGGAGGCGAAATTCCCAAGGTTTTTTGCAAACCCAATCCGGCATACGCTAAGGGCAATTTTCCTGCGAGGGCGAAGTACATTCGCGAGGACCACATGCCCAATCCAGAGTATGACCCGAAAAAGGACGTGTCCGCCACGAACCAGATCAGCATCCCCGACCCCAAAGAAAAACCTCGAGTAAAGAGTCTGGAGGATGCTAAACGCGAAGGGACGCCCCCGATCTTCGTTGATCCCACGACGGGTAAGGAAGAAGTGGCGTTCACGCTGGTCATGCCTGACATGCGCCCGGGCGATGACGAGTCGAACGACCCTGATAGCAAGCAAGGAAAAAAGGCCCGGGCCATCGGCGCGATGCTACAACTGTGGGACGTGAACTTTAGAAAGGCCATGTCCCAAGCCGATGTGATGATCTTCTGCTACACCGAGGAGTGGAGGAAAAGCGACAATTGTTTGTTGGAGTTTGCTCAGTTCGCGAAGCTCAATGGCATGCGGGAGATGCAAAGAAAAAAGCCGCTGCAGGCCATTGTTCTGAATTTCACCAATCGGGACAAACCGCCGGTCGTAAACGGCCCGAACGTCACCCGGCTCGACGTCGAAAAGAAACCTTACTGGTTGACGGAAAAGACCGATTACATCATCGAGTCGGATGATTTGGTTAACTTAATCAGGCTGATCGGGCCGTTGAAGTGACCACACGTGCGCTCCGGCCGTCGTGCTCGATGACGTGCCATGATGATCTTGTGGCGTAGGCCCGTCCAAAACCGGCGATGACCACCATCGGAGAAAAGTCCATATGGGTCTTTTAAAATCCCAACCGAAAATCAGTGCGGACCAGGATCGTACGCGGATCATCATCAGCTTTGCGATGGCCAACAATGGTGCGATGTTTGCCCATTGGCTGCGCAACCAGTTGATGCAGCGCTGCAATTTGTTCGGGATGAAAACCGTTTACATGGACTGCGTCGTTTCCAGGGAGATCACGCCCGAGCCGCCCGAGGGTGACACGACGTCGCCGCGGAATGCGCAACTCGGAGAGCGGCTGGACAAGGCCGGCAATGTCATAGCAAAAAACGACCCAACTGCGATCAAACAATCGGCGGCCTACAAGGCCGGTCTTTTCGGGGTCGTGCAGATCGAAGACGAGGGATCGAAGAACTCGACGGCGAACCGCCGCTGCATCGGCGCCCATCGCGAAAACTGGAACCCCTTGTTTTGGAAGGGCATGTCCGAGGCTGAAGTCATGGTCATGGTGCTCAACAAGGAGTATGTCGCCAGCGTTTATTGCCTGCAGGAATGGGGGCAGTTTGCCGACAACAATCGTCTCCGCCTGGCAGAGCGCAGAAAACCCCTCCGCGGGATCGCTTTGAGACTCGACGAAACCCCGATTCCTATGCCCGACATGCAACAGTTCGTCACGCCCGTAAAGGCCCAGAAGTGTTACGGGGCCAAGGAAAGTGTCTTTAAATGGGACGCGGGCGACTACACCCTGAATGAATCGGACATGAATCGGCTGGTGCGGGCAATCGGCAAGCTGGACTGAAACACGAGTCAGCGGCCTTTCGAAGCATTCGGGGGCCACTGCAAGACCCACAAACCGAATGCGTCGATAGGCTGCTAGGCCACGGCGGCAATCCGCCAGAAGCCGGCCGCCTTTAATCGCGGGCGCACGATCGGCTCCCAGACGCGATCGACAAAATGCCGCTGGGCTTCGTTCATGCGGCCCTCCGGCAAGTTTTCAGTGGGGCTGCGCCGCACGCGGTAGTTGCGGCGAATGCGCCGGATGGCGATCGATTTCGCCGCCACCTGCGCGGCAACCCCGTCGAACAGCTCGCGCGGCGCCAGCGCCGCCCCGGCCTGCCCTGGCCGGGCGATCAATTGGCGCATCCCCGCTTCGAACCGCAGATTGTAGGGCGGCAAGGCTTCGTGTACCGACAGCCGGGCCAGCGCCTGCGGCTGGCAAAAACTCTCGTACAAGACCAGGGCCTTGGCCGTGGTCGCCGCCGATCGGTAGTCGCGCACCAGGAACAAAAAGACCGGATCCAGCTGCACCGATCGAACGCAGTACTCCAGCAGATCGAGCAGCCGCCGGCCGCCGCGGTCCATCATGCTATCAAGGTTCAGCGCCATACCGAGCAAAAGCTTGAGAATCAGTTCGTTGGAAGAGCCGCTCGCGGGATTATAATGCCTCGTCCAGTCGCCCCCCAGCGCCGGGTTCACGCATGCACCTCGCGGCCCATCATCTTTCGAAGAATAAGTGCAAAATTTGCGCGGGTCCGCTCACCGTACACCAGGAGGTTCGCGGCGGCACGTGCGACGCGGAACCCTGCCGCCGGCGAGCCTTGCACGACGAGCTGGCCGCAAAGCGCGCAATGATTCGAAAAACCGCGCTCGAACGCCACGGCATGGTCACGGCCGAGGCTCAGCGAAGCGCGTACGTAGCGATTCTGCCGGCCTTCTCCGCCCCGGTTTCCAACTTGCCCGAAAAGCGCCGCCGCCGGTTGCGCGATCGCGTGCTGGAGCTGATCGGTCGCGCGGTGAGTAAAACGCCCACCGCGGCGGTGCCGCCCGCTCCCGCGAGCGTGCCCAACGCCGGACAGCAACGAATGCTGGGACAGGCCTGCGCTCTTTGCCAGGGCCGGTGCTGTCAGAACGGCGCGGAGCACGCCTGGCTCCAGGTCGCGACGATTCGCCGCGTGATGGCCTCGCGGCCGGAACTTCGGCCGCGGCACGTGCTCGACGAGTATTTGAGCTACTTGCCGTCGAAAAGCTATGCCGGATCATGCGTTTATCACACGGCCACCGGCTGCGCCCTGCCCCGATCGCTGCGTTCCGACGTTTGCAACAACTATCTGTGCGACGGCGTGGATCAGTTGCTGCTTGACCTGCAAGGATCGAGCCCGCAGGTTCTCGTTGCCGCGGCGACCATGGGATCGACGGTCGAGCGGTCGCAGATTATCGCCCTCGAACCGTCCGCCGTAGATTGAGAGCGTTTGAGCGGGCGATCACGCTTCGTCGGTCGTGGGCCAATCGATTGGGCCGGCGGCCAGCTTGCCGCCAAGCTGCAGAAATGCCTGAAAGGTGGCGTCAACTTCGGCCGGGGGCACGCGTCCGATGGCCAACAGCAAGGCGGCCGTGGCCCCTTTGCCGGCCAGGCGCTCGTCGGGCGGCACGGCCGGAAACTCTGGCGCGGCCAGGCTCGAGCCGCTCCAGAAGGCCGCCATGCCCGGCCAGGCCGCGGGTGAATCCAAACCGGCCGCTTGGGAAGCCGCAAAAGCATCGCGGCCCAAGTGATCGCTGGGGCCCACGACCCAGCGTCGCGCGGCAGCCATGGCGCCCAACTCCTTGGCATCCAGCGGCACGTGCCCTGCCTGGCCGATGCCCAACCAACACCACCACACGGCCGCCCGCTTGGGCAGCAAATGGGCCAGAACCCTAACTGCTGCGTGGAGACTTCCAGGCTGAGACAACTCGGCCAGCAATTCGGCGGGCGACTGGTGGTCGCGAGCCACGCTTTTCGCCGCGGCATCGAGCCCCAGATAGACAGCCAATTCCTTGGCCGATAGCTCCGCCTGGCTCGCGGCCGAGCCGGCGCTGGCAGCAGCGGCAGATGCCGTATTCTGGCCGCCAGCAGACGCTCCGCCGGTTGCCGCGGCCGACTGCTTGCCGGTCTGCTCGACGCGGAACTTTGTCGAGCCGGCCACGATTTCGTCGCCATCGATCAGCACGGCACCCGTCACGGTCTCGCCATTGACCAGAATTCCCGGCGGGCTGGCCAGCCCGGTCAAATGGCAGCCGTCGGAGGCGCGGCGGATGGAAAAATGAACCGGCGCCATCAGCGGATCTTGCGGAAACGAATAGTCGGCCCATTCGGTGCGGCCGAACTTCGCGATTTGGCCGGCCGCCAAAAAGATCTTGCGACCGGCCAAGCTTCCATTGGTCACATACACAATCATGGTCGCCGCACGCTACAGAGAAGTCAGCACTCGAGCACGAAGGGCACGAAACAATCAACGAACCTGCTGCACCGATCAATTGATCATGGTCATGCCGCCCTTGAGCGTCAGCGTGCCATCGCCTTGGACGGTGGTCATGGGAGACTTGAGCTCGGCGGTCGCCTGGCCCTGGATCGAGACCTTAGTTGCCGAAATGGTGACGCCGCTGGTGTCAATTTTAATGCTATTGCTGCCGACCTTCAATTCGATCGACTGCCCGGCCGAGACGCTGCACGTGCCGCTGGTGATCGTGATCGATTGGTTGCCCTGTTTGATCGTCAGGGTATCGTTACCCTGGTCGATCTCGACCGTACGATTGCCTTGCTTGATGGTGTGAACGTCGTCGCTCTGATCGACCAGAACGGTGCGCGTGCCTTGCTTGACTTCCAGGGTATGGGTCCCCTGGTCGATCGTCACAGTGCAATTGCCAGTCTTGACTTCGAGGCTCTCGTTGCCATTTTCAATCGTGACAGTGCGATTGTTGTAGATGTCGATCGTCTGGTCGCCGTTGGTCTTGAAGTCGAAGCCGACCTTGAGCGTGTCGTTGTTTCCGACGATCCGGTTGAAGTCGCGCTCGGCGTAGAAGTAGACTTGTTCCGAGCCTTTCAGATCTTCGAACATCAGCTGGTTGAACGTCGTGGCGTCGCCGGACTTGCTGCTGCGCGTCAGGATGCCGCTTTGAGTTTTGTTGTCTGGCAGAGTCAGCGGGGGCGTATTCTGCGCGTTGTAGACCGAACCGGTAATCAGCGGCCGGTCCGGATCCCCTTCGAGGAATTCAACAACCACCTCATCGCCGATCCGCGGAATCCATTGAAAGCCAAAGGTCTTGCTGGCCCAAGGCTGTGCCACGCGGATCCAACACGAGCTGTTCTGGTCGTTGGTGCCGACCCGGTCCCAGTGAAACTGCACTTTGATGCGGGCCGCGGCTTCGGTGTAAATCTCTTCGCCCGAGGTGCCGGTGACGATGGCCGTCTGCGGTCCGCGGATCACGCTGCGCGGCGTAATCCGCGGCGGCCGAAAGGGGGTGGTGCGATCGACCGCCGTGAATCGGCAGGTAAACAAAGGCTCGTCTGCCACCGGAACCGATTCATACGCATTGAGCACGAGCTGGTAGGCCGCGCTCGTGACGAGAAACTGCACGCTATCCTGGTCCGTCCACGGCAAGCCGCTGATTTTGAACAGATCGCCGACGGCCAGCCCGCGGACGTTGGCCTCTCCCTGGACGTAGGCGTCGCCCGCCCGCGCGCCCTGGTATTGCACGCCCGTGTAGTGCGTGCCGCCGTCGGAGTCCGCGTACCCACCGGGATAGTCGTAGATCTCGTACATGCCGCCAGTGGCCGTTGCCGACGAAGCCGACAGATCCACGGTCGGCTGCGTGTAATCAAAATCCTGCAACGAGTACTGCCCCGTTTGCACTTGCTGCAGGTTCGACCAGCCATACACGTGGTCGGCCCGCTGCCGACTTTGGCCGCGGGGGTAATAGTTCATCGGGCTGTAGGCGCCCGTCGGGTGCGAGCTGACGTCGTCGATGAGCACCATCGTGTGCGCGCCCTGCGCGTGCGTGAAGTAGTAGTAAATCCCTTCACGCTCCATCAGCCGGCTGACAAAGTTGAATGCCGTCTCGCGATACTGCACGCAATAGTCCAGCGCCGCATAGGTGCCCGTCAGACTGTCCGTAATGGCCGGGGCACCGAGGTTGCTAAAGACCTGCTTGATGATGTCCGGAATGGCCATATTCTGGAAAATGCGGCAGTCGGCGCTGAGGTTCAGCAACCACAGCCAAGGCCGCAAGGTCGCTTCGTAGTGCTGATAATTGCCCAGGGTGCCGACGTGTGCAAAGCGGGTACATAGGCCGTGAAAATAGCGCGTGCTGCCATCGCCGAGCGTCAGCGAGACGGTCACGCCGGCATTGCCCAGCATCGACGATCCGTCCTGACGGGCCTGGCTTAGCAGCTCAAGGTTGTACTCGAAGGGCTGGCTCAGGCCGTCGGTGCCGGTCATCCGATAAAAGAGCAGGTTCGGATCCAGCGGCGTGCTGACGCCGATGAGCCGGGCAGTGGAGCTGGGCGAAGGAGCTGACGAGGACGAAGACGACATGCACGAAAACTCCGCGGCTAGAAGGTGCACGCAAGTATAGCCATCCCGTCCGCAAGCGACCAGCGCAGCAAGCGGACCGGCGACCACGGCTTGAGCGGATTTGTCGGGCTTGATAAACTCCAGCGGTCGTCGAGCAACACTTGAAGCGAGGAGACACGTCGCATGCCACAACTCGTGGTCTTGGGCGCCATGCTCAACTGTTCGTTTGGCATGGCGCCGAGCAACCTGGTCGTGCTGCCGGCCAATGCGGTCCAGGGCTGCAGCGTGCCCGCGGCCAATATCATGGATTCCGCTCCGATGGTGAACATCATGCCCTTCGGCATGTGCCAGTCGTTGGCGAATCCCACGGTCGCGGCGGCGACGGCAGCGGCGCTGGGCGTGCTGACGCCGATGCCTTGCATTCCCGTAACTCCGGCGCCGTGGGCGCCCGGTTCGGCCACCGTAATGCTCGCCAAGATGCCGGCCTTGAACAACACCAGCATGTGCATGTGCAATTGGGGTGGCGTCATCACGATCTCGAATCCCGGCGAGCAGACGATCAGCGTCCCCTAACCTTCCAGTAGCGGAATTCGTGCGAATTCCGATGCGTTCATCCGCGCTTTTGCGCTAGTGCAATAAGACCGAAGTCGTGCTGGTTGTCGATGGCTGAGGCGGAGCCAGCGTCGGCGTCGGTCCGGTGTCGGCATTCGGGCCGGAATGCGAAGTGGTCGCGTCACCAGGCGATGCCGCCGAAGGGGTGACAACTGGCGGCGTCGAACCGCCCGTCGCACTGGTTGCTGCCGAACCGTCCGCGTCAATAGTGACCGCGGCCTTCGTTTGATCAGCCGCAGCGGTGCTTACTGTATTGCTGTCGTCGCCGGTGACGACGCGTGCCGGCTTGTCGCCAGCGCTAAACGCATAGTTGATCCGGTCCCAGAGTTCGCGCGCGCTGGCCGAACGCGAGTGTTTGTCGTCGGTGGAAATTTTCGGATTGCCGGCCACGACAATATCGTTGTAGTCCAGCAGCGATCCCTTTTCCAAATGCACGTTCTTGACTGCCACGGCGTAATCGATGACCGCGCGGGCATAGCGGCTCTCGGCGTCGGCCAGCCGCACCTGGGCATAGAGCACGGCGTCGACAGGCACTTTGCCGGAGTCGAAAGCGGCTTGCGTGGCCGTGAGATGCTGAGCGGCGGCGATGCGGCGGTTCATGTTGGTTTGCGCCGCGGCATACGAGCGGTCGACTTCGCCCAGGGCATCGCTGATTTCGTGCAGGACCTCGCGCTCTTGCTCGTAGAGGATCGCGCGCTCCCGGGCCAGTTGCAGTTGCGCATTGCGCACCGCGGCGTTTCCGCGGCGGAAGCCCAGCGGCGCGGAATACTCGAATCCGATATGCCATTCCTGGTACTCGGTGCTGGCCATGTTGGTATACGCGCTCTCGCTGAGCGAGTTGTTGCTCAACAGGTCGTTGCCGAAGCCGCGCAGACGATATCGAGCAATGGTGTCGAACCGCGGCAGCAGGAAGTTGCGGCTGGCAATCAGCTCCATTTCGCGACGCTTGATCAGCAAGCGCTGCTTGCGCAGCTCGGCCCGGCGGGCCAGCGATTCGCGCTGCACCTGGTCCCAGTCGAACACGACTTTCGACAAGGCCGGCTCGTTGATCGGCCGCAGCAAGGCGCCGTCGTTGATCGGCAGGCCGATCATCAACCGCAGCCGGCGTTCGGCCGTGTACACTCCCCCGTTGCGCGCGCCGGCGCCGGACGACCGGAACCCGCTCAGGGCGTTCTGCACGTCCTCCTGGAAGCCGAAATACTGTTCGCGGGCCTGCGACTCCTTTTCCGCCTCGCCTCCCGCGCGGCCGGCTACGTACAGGGCGTGAATGCGCCGCCAGGTTTCCAAGGCCACGTCGCGGGCAGCAATCTTGGCATTCAGATCGCGATAAGCAAACTGCAAATCCCAATAGGCGTTTTCGATGTCGCTGACGAACGCCGGCAGCGCCTGCTCGAAATCCACCATGCTGATTTCGGTGTTGAGCTTCGCCAGCACCACGCCGTTGAACACGCCGAGCGTGCCGGACGGTCCCGCGATGCGGTTGAACTGGGTCCCGAATCCCTGCAACAACGGCTGCCGGACCTCGGCCTCGAAGTTGGTGTTCCAGGCGCTAGGGAATTGGTTGGCCGGGGCATTGTTGTCGTCGAAATCCGTGTTGTGCCGGAAAGCGAACGTGGCACCGGTCGTCGTCTGCTTCGTGATCTGCTTCTGAAAGACCATCAGGTGTTGAACGAAGTCGCGCGTGCCGCCGCCGAAAAAGCTGTTGTTCAACAGTCGGTGGTTGCCTTCCCAAAACGCGCTGGTCGATACGTTGGCGTCGAAAGCGCTGAGTGCCGCATCCATGCCGAAGCGCGGATCCGTCTCCACGAGGCCCGGCGTATGGATCGAGCGGGTCGTGGCCGGCGAGCGGAGCACGGTTCCGCCCAGATCGCGCATGACCCGTGAATTGCTGAGCCCGATCTCGACCGCTTCCTGCAGCGTGATATCGCGGTACTGCGGCGTATCGCTCGACAGTGTCAGCGGCGCGACTTCGGGGGCCACCTGATCGACGTCCGATTGGGATTTGTCGAGCGTCGTATCGCGGGTCATCAGCGCGCGGTAATGCGACTCGTTTCCTTCGTCAAAGAAAACGCTCTTCGCGCGGCAGCCCGGCATCGCCAGCGCGATGATCAGCACGATCGTGGTGATGGCTGCGGCCGCCTTCATTTCACGGTCGATCCGAGGTCCAAAAAGGAGATAGCCCGACATCTCCACGCGACGCAGCCTGCTAGCGCCGGCGATGCGCGCACCAACCCACACGGCGCGGTATTCCCCCGCGTAGTCTCTGATAATCGGCCGCTTGGCCCCCGCAGTTTTGTTTTAATCGGAAAATCCAGCCGATATTGGCCATCCTATGCAACCGCTAATATTTGCCACCTTGGCCGCTTTCGAGCCACGCGGGACGGTTCGCCGACGAGGCGCGAAGCCGCCGGACTGCCGTCCGTCGGCTTGATATACTGTGAACTTATGCTTTCCGACGCTGAAAATGCCGCTCAATCACCGCCCGGAAGCGACTGGCAGCCGATCGATGAAGCACTTAGCGAGCTTGCGCGGCTTGCCGAGTCGTCGTCGTCGCCCGATGCTTTTTATCGCGAACTGCTCGCTCGCAGCATGCGCGTGCTAGCGGCCGTGGCGGGCGCCGTTTGGTTGCGAGGGCCGTCAGGCAGTCTGCGGATGGCCTGCCAGTCGGGGTTTGAGCGGGTAGCGCTCGGCGATGTGCAGGTGTCGGCCGGCTGGCACGGCGAAGTGCTGAATGCCGCGCTGGCCGTCGAGCAGGGCTTTTGCGTGCCGCCATCGATCGCCGAAGCGGCCGGTGCGCTTGCGAATCCGACTTCGCACTTGCTGATGGTTTCCCCGTTTGCGGTGGATGAAACCGTGTTCGGGGCAATCGAAGTCTTTCAGCGGTCGGATTGCCCACCCGAGTCGGTGGCCGGCGGACTGCGTTTCATGGCGGCACTGAGCGAGTTGGCCGGCCAGTTCGATCGGCGGCAGCGTTTGCGCGAAGCGCGCGAGCGCGAAGAATTGTGGTCGCAGCTTCAGAACTTCGGCCTGCGCGTGCATCGCGGGTTGGACCTGGAAAGCGTGGCCGACGAAATTGCCAACGAAGGCCGTCCGATCGTCGGTTGCGATCGGCTTTCGGTATTCGTGGGCGACGTGGGATCGGTACGTGCGGTTTCCATCAGCGGCGTCGACGTGATCGATCGCCGAGCCACTTCGGTGCAACGGCTCCAGCGGCTGGTGTCGGCCGTGCTCACAATTGGCGAGCCGCTTTGGCATCCTGATCCCGGCGGGGCGGATGCGCCCTTGCCGACACAATTGGAAGAATTGCTCGAAGCGTACCTCGATCATGCGCATGCCCGTTCGATCGGGATTTATCCGCTGCAGGCCCCGGCGTCGCGCGAGCGCGACATGCAGTCTCCGCCACAACTGGGCGCCCTGGTCGCAGAAGGGTTCACGACGGAGTCCGATCCCGCGCGGTGGCCCGAGCGTCTGGCGGCCATTGCCCGGCCGAGCATCCTGGCTTTGGCCAATGCCCAGCGTTTCGAGTCGATTCCGCTGGTGTCAGTTTGGCGCCGCTTGCGGCCATCGGGTCCGATGCGCAGGCGGCGGCGTTGGCCGCTGGTGGCGGCGGTTGGCGCTGGCGGGCTGGTGCTGGCCGGTGTATTGGCGCTGGTGCCGGTTCCGTTTCGGATCGAGGCCCGAGGCGAACTGCGGCCCGAGCGGCAGGCTGAGATCTTTGCGCCCAATGACGGCATCGTGGCGGAAGTGAATGTCGAGCATGCCAGCCCGGTGGCGGCCGGGCAGGTGCTGGCCGTGTTGCGCAAACCGGAACTCGATTTGGAGTTCACCCGACTGGCCGGCGAGGTGCAAACGGCCCGCAAGCGGTTGGCGGCGGTGCAGGCTTCGCGCCTGGGAGCGCCTTCAGCGGACGATGAGCGCACCGCGCGGGGCAACCAACTGACCGGCGAAGAGGAAGAATTGAAAGAGCTGATTCGCAGCCTGGAGCAGCAGGACCGTGTGCTGCACTTGCAGCGCGAGCAGTTGACCGTTCGCAGCCCGTTGGGCGGCCAGGTGCTGACTTGGGACGTCAAGCCGCTGCTCGAAGCCCGGCCTGTGCAGCGTGGCCAGGTGTTGATGACCGTCGCCGATCTGGCGGGGAAGTGGATTGTCGAGCTACAAATTGCCGACGACCAGGCCGGGCACGTGCTCGAAGCCCGACAGCGAGCGGCTGCGCCCCTGCCCGTGTCGTTCGTGCTGGCCACCGATCCGCGCACGACTTACGAAGGGACGCTAGGGCGGATCGGCATGCGCACGCAATTGGATCCCAATCAGCATCCGGTGGTGGCGGCCACCGTGAACCTGGAAAGGGCGCAAATCTCCGAGCGGCGACCGGGAGCCACGATCATTGCGCACATCGATTGCGGCCGCCGGGCGTTGGGCTACGTATGGTTTCACGGTCTGCTCGACGCGCTTCGCGCGCGGCTGTGGTTTTAAAGAAAAGAGGCGCTCCGTGTTTGCCAATCTACCGATCCGGCTGGTTCTATTCGCGGCTGCGCTGTTTTCCCTCGCCCCCCCGCTGCATGCGGCCGAGGTGCAGGTGCAATCGGTCTTGCTGACGCTGATCGAGGAGGTCGAAGTGCCGGCTCGCGAGGCCGGCGTGCTGGATACGATTGCGGTGCGCGAGGGCCAGACGGTCAAGCCCGGCGACCTGCTCGTGGGCCTGGAGGACATTGAAGCGCGGCTGCGAAAGGATCGGGCTCAGCTCGAGTTGAACATTGCCCAGATGGACGCCAAGAACGACCTCAAGGTCCGCTTCGCCGCCAAGAGTTTGGACGTGGCGCGGGCCGAGCTGCGCCGGGCCAACGAATCGATCGAGAAGTATCGCAAGAGCATCTCCGAATCGGAACTGGATACCTTGCGGTTGAACGTCACCGGCGGCGAATTGGAAGTCGAACAGGCCGAGAAGAACTTGGCTGTGGCTGCCGTCAACAGCCAGATGAAGGAGAACGAGTTGGCGGCCGCAACCCATCAGCTCCAGCAGTGCCGCATCACGGCGCCCATTGCCGGCATGGTCGTGCAGCTCAAACGTCACCGCGGAGAATGGGTCGAACCCGGGCAGTCGGTAATGCGGATCGTGCGCTTGGATCGGTTGCGGGCCGAAGGCTTTGTGCCGGCACGCGAACTGGCCGAGAATCCAACCGGCCGGCCGGTCGTGCTCACGGTCGATTTGCCAGGCAGGCCGGGTGCCCAGTTCCCCGGCAAGCTGGTGTTCGTCAGTCCAGAAATCAATGCCGTGAACGGGCAAGTCCGGGTGTGGGCCGAAATCGAAAACCCGGGCTTCGAGCTGCGGCCGGGCAACCAGGCCGCGATGGCGATTCAAGGCACCACTGGCGCGGCCCGGCGCAAGGAGCGATAAGCCGTGGCCGACCCGCGCGTGCTGCCGAGTGCCCAACGGGCGTTGCCTTTGCGTGCCCGGCCCGAGCTGAGCGTATTTCGTTTGGAAATGGCCGGCACGCGGATGTGGGGCGTCAAAGACCCCGTCTCGCTGCGCTATTATCAACTGGGCGACGAAGAGCATTTTATTCTCGGCTGTCTCAACGGCCGCACGAGCCTGGAAGAAATTCGCCGCCGCTTCGCGCAGGCCTTTTCGCCGAAGGTGATCAGTCTGCCGAGGCTCGAACATTTTTTGACTTCGCTGCACCAGCAAGGATTAGTGCTCTCCGATCGGCCGGGACAGGGCGAGGCCCTGGGCGAGCGCCGCCGGCGCCAGCAGCGGCAACAACTCTGGTCGACGCTGGCCAATCCGCTGGCCATACGCTTTCGCGGCGTCGATCCCGACCGCTGGCTCGGCTGGCTGTACGGCTATTGCCGGTGGATGTTTTCGCCCTTGGCGGTCGCGGCTGCGTTGGTGTTGATGTCGCTGGCGCTGGCGACCGTTCTCGAGCACGGCGAGTTGCTCTGGTCGAGCCTGGCTGATTTTCCGGCGTTCTGCACGCCGCGCAATCTGTTCTGGCTGGCGGTGGTGCTCGCGGCATTGAAAGTCTTGCACGAACTGGGCCACGCCCTGAGTTGCAAGCACTTTGGCGCGGAGTGTCACGAGTTGGGGCTAATGCTGCTGGTCTTCGCTCCCTGCCTGTATTGCAATGTTTCCGACGCCTGGACGCTGCCGCGCCGCTGGCAGCGGATCGCGATCAGCGCGGCAGGCATGTATGTCGAATGCGTAGTGGCCGCCGTGTGTGCGCTACTCTGGTATTTCAGCGAGCCGGGCTGGCTGCACTCAATCGCGCTGAACGTGATGCTCGTCGGCTCGGTCAGCACCCTGCTCTTCAATGGCAACCCGCTGCTGCGCTACGACGGCTATTACATCTTGTCGGACCTGGTTGCGGTGCCCAATCTCGGCCAGCGCGCCAGCGATGCGTTGCGGACGTTGGCCGCGTGGTGGTTTTTTGGCAAACCGCTTGCGGCCGCTGGCCGCTTTGGCCGGCGGCAGGTGCTGCTGGCGGGGTATGCCGCCTGCTCGAGCATCTATCGCTGGTTTGTGGTGCTCACCTTTTTGTGGCTGATTCATTTGGCGCTCAAGCCGCTGCACATGGAGCTGCTTTCCGGCGCGATTGGGCTGATGTTTTTCGGCACGCTGCTGGGGCCGCTGGTGATGCTGGCCGCCGAACTGCGGCGCCCGACCCTGCGTCGGCGGCAGCCAGCGCGACGGCCGATGATCCGTGGCGGCCTGACCCTGGCTGCGCTCGCCGCCGTGTTGTTGATCCCTTTTCCGCGATCGTTGCGCGTGCCGGTGACGCTCGATTGGTCCCAAGCCCGGCGCGTCTACGTGACCGTACCCGGCGCGCTTCAGGAAAGCGTGCGGCCGGGCACGCAAGTCCGCGCTGGCCAGCAACTGGTGCGGCTCGAGAATCTCGACGTATCGCTGGACATCGACAAACTTCGCGGCGAGCGCAATCGCCAGCGGTTGCACCGCGACAACCTCCGTCGGCAGAGCATTCGCGATGCGCAGGCCGCCGCGCTGCTGCCGACTGCTGAAGAAGCATTGGCCGACGTTGACGAGCGACTGCGGCAGCGCGTGGCCGACTCGCAGCGGCTGGTGCTGACCGCGCCCAGCGACGGCATCGTGCTGCCGCCGCCGGCCCGTATTGCCGGCTCGTCGCAAACGCAATTGACACCTTGGGCGGGCAGCCCGCTGGACGAGATCAATCGGCGCGCGTGGCTGACCAGCGGCACACTTGTCTGCCTGGTTGGCGATCCCGGTCGATTGGAAGGCACGGTGGTCGTCGATGAGGCCGAAATTGCGGCGGTGCGAGTGGGTCAGCGCGTGCGGATGTGGCTCGAGGCCTTTCCCGACCGCACGGTCGGCGGCACGATCGCCGAAGTCTCGGAGTTGGATTTGGCCGTCGCGCCGGCCACTTTGGCGGTGCGGGGCGAACTGTCGGCACGGGTCGATGCCGAGGGCGTGGCCCGGCCGCGCGAAACCTCGTATCAGGCGCGCGTCGAACTCGACCCGTTTGATGAGGGCAACCGGCCGCTGGTGGTGGACACCGCCGGACGGGCGAAGATCGAAGTTGAGTCGTCGTGTCTGGCCCAGCGGCTCTATCGTTTTCTTCGCCGCACGTTCCACATCGACTTGCAGCAGCGTCTGCCCGGATCGCAGAACTGATCGCGCCAATTACGGCACATGAATGTGCCGGCTATTTTGGCGCGTCGGAAGTCTCACGACTTCCGCTACGGTGCGCAGCCGGCTACGGCAGCAGGAAGATCGCGCCGTTCAAACCGGACTGACCGGTCGTGACTACCGATCGGGCGATCGGATGCTGTCGCAGCCAGGGGCGATTCGAGGCCGGATAGTACCGGCCGCTGCAAACCCACTGCTGCGGCGGATGCACGGCCATCTTAATGGGCAACAGCGGAACGGTGCCGAAGAAGTGCACGAACGAGTACAGTGGCTGCAACGGACGCGTAATGCCGTAGCGCTCGGCGGCCTCTTCTTCGAAGTAAAGCGGGTGATAGCAGATCCCCGAGACTCGAGGGAAGCCCGTATATTTGAACTCAGGTGCGGGTTGCGCCGGGGGCACGACGATCGTCGGCTTCTGCGCAAACATCGTCGCCGCCGTGTTTTCAGGCAAATCACCGGCCGGTGGTCGAATATCGACCGTCAGACTCCGGATTGAAGGCAGCTCCACCTGTCCGGCCGAGATCGCCTCCTCGTCCTGCTGCAGAGTCCTGGGAACGCCCGGCTGAATATCTTCGCTCATCGGAGCGGCCGGCGGCGCCAGGACGTCCGCCGGGGCAGGCGCAGGGGCCGCAGGCGGCAAATCCTGCATATTGCCGACAAACTGCACCCCGGTGTCCACGTTCCTGTCGAGGGCCGATGCTGCGTCCTGGGCAAGGCCGACGCAGACTAACGTCAGCCACGCGGCAAGCAGGCCGCCTGGCCGCCGCGCGACCAGCCCAACCCGCAGCGCCGCGCGGCGGCGCTCTGGTCGGCACTCTGCCGGCAAAATTAATTGTACAATTCGTATAGGCATGGTCTGTTAACGCCAGCGCCCCTCGCAGGCCGCACGGCCGGCAAAACTTTCGGCCTCGTTACGATCGCGACCCGCACAGGGCAAATAGGTCGCACGGATGTTTTCGTCTGCCGTGCGCGCAACATTCATGGTTTGCTGATTCCTCCTTCAGTCCGGAAACAAAGGATGAAGCGTTTCAGGCGCTCAAACCGCTAGAGGCCGGAGTTATTAGCAGGCAAAGGGACGAATCGTCGCTATAATCCGCATAACAGTCCGCACGGCCCGCGAATGTGACTCGGTAAAACGAACCGATCCGGCGAGGCTCAGCACCTCGGCCGATTCAGCCGAATTCTCTGTGTAGACCCTCCGCCGCTTTTCTTCCGTATCCCAATTCCGGCAGGCGACTGAAGCGCATGGCTTGGAGCAATGGCATTTGGGCATGGCTGACCGGCCACCGACGGCCGCGACGCGCCGCACCGCTTTGCATGGAAGCCGACTTGCAGCTCGTGCGGCTGGAAGAGCGCCGCGTGCTGCAAGGCATGCCGGTTGCCGCGCCGGCCGCGGCCAGCGGCAGCGGCAGTTCGGGGCATGCTTCGGCCACGTATCTGATCGCCCGCCACGGCAACGAAGTGGACGTCTCGCTCAATGGCGTGCTGGTCAAAGAGCAGTCCATCGACCAGGGCCGCCTGACCATTTCTGCCCTGACCACCGGCGCGCAGTTCATCGTTGATATGTCGGGCGGCAATCCGATCCCCAAGGGCGGCCTGACGTTGATCGGCGCCCAGGCGGGCACCGGCGTGCAGAACTCGCTGGTGATCCAGCCCGGCAACCCGCTGACGCCCTTTGCCACGGTGACGTATTCGCTGTTGTCGGGCGACCAAGGCTCGATCACGCTGACAGGCACTTCGTCCAGCGGCCCCGCTCAGACCTCGACAATCAACTTTTCGAATATCACGAGCATCGAAGACGACACGGCCGCCGACAGTCGGGTGCTCGAGCTCGATCGCGGGCCCGAGCAGTTGACGCTTGCCGCGGCGCCGAGCATTGGCTCGCAGCCCGCCCTCGTGCTGAGTTCGTCGCTGGGTCCGTCGGTGACGTTTGTCGATCCGGCCACGAGCCTCTCGATCGAAGCCGCCGGCCAGCCGGCCGACAGCCTGCAATTGGCCAGCTTCGATCTCGTGGCGAGCCTGGCTGTCGAAATGGCCGGGACCGTGACGCTCTCGGGGCCGGTGCAGACGGGCGGCTTGTCGATTTCGGCCGATACGATTCAAGTCAACTCGAACGTCGTGGCCGGCCCCAGCGCGCAGTTTGTCGCCCGAACCGAAATCGACGTCGCGCAGTCGGCCAGCCTCGCCGCGCTGGCTTCGATCGACCTGGAAGCTCCTAGTATCCAGCAGGTGGGCAATCTGCGGTTGCTCGGGCCCGGCCTGGTGCGCCTGGACGGCGGCACCGGAGGCACCGTGATTGTCTCCGGGCGGATCGATGCCGCCGATCTTGGCCCCAGCGGCAACGGCGGCAACGTGCAGGTGCTGGGCAACCTGATCGCCCTCACTGGCCAGGCAGTCGTCGACGTCTCGGGCTCGAATCCCGGCTCCGTCGTGATCGGTGGCAATGAGCACGATCCGAGTTTGGGGCCGCTGGCCAGCCGTACCTTTATCGGCCCGCAGGCGCTAATCATGGCCGATGGCATCGGCAATGCTTCGGGCGGCAGCGTGGTGGTTTGGTCGAGCCAGCTCACCGTGTTTGAAGGCGATATCGAAGCCCGGGGCGGAACGACCGGCGGCAATGGCGGCTTTGCCGAAGTCTCGAGTACCGGCTCGATCGATTTTCAGGGCCAGACGGATCTGAGCGCCAGCCAGGGCCAGGGCGGGAACCTGCTGCTGGATCCCACCTCGATCATTCTCACGGACCGACAGTCAAACTTTACGCCTTTCACGCCGCCCGATTTCACTGAAACCCTGCTCGCAGACGTGGGCGCGACGTTCCTCGATGTCACCGCCGGCGGATCTTTCAGCAACGTCAGCGCAAGCGCGACGATTACGCTGCAATCAACCACGACCATATCGGTCGAAACGGCGCTGAACCTGTTCCAGGCCACCGGCCAGAACAATGTCAGCCTGGTATTGCAGGCTGAAGGGGCCATTATCATCGACCAGGCGATCACGGCCGACGGCACCGGCACCATTACGATCCAAGCCAACGACATCGTGCCGCTGCTGGGAGACGTGCTGATCGGTGCGCCGATTACGGCCAATGCCGCGATCTCGATTTCCGGTGACAACGTCATCATCAACGATCAGGTAAATTCCGGCAGCGGCACCATCTCGATCGACGCCAACGGCGGTACCGTGACCACGGGACTCGGCGGCGTGTTAACAAGCACGAACACCAGCGCCACCGCGATCACCATTCAGGACGCCTCGACCGTAGCGCTGGGCAATATCATGGACACCGGCGGCCTGGTCCTGGGCGTCGGCTCCAACGTCGGTAGTGTGTCGCAGAATATCAGTGACACCATCCAGGCGAATTCGATTACGGCGAGCACAAGCGGCGACGTCATCCTGGGCAACTCGGGCAACGTGATCGATTCCCTGGGCGTCATGTCCGTCGGCGGCGCGCTTGACGTGCAAGACGCAATCGCCGACCGGACTGCACGGTTTACCATTAGCGGCGCCATTACGGCGGACTCGGCAACCATTGGCAACACGCTGGGCAGCATTACCGACGATGCCAGCATCACCACGAACCTCCCGCTGGGAATCAACCTGACGGCAATCGGCATCACGCAGTCGTCCAGCAGCACGCTGAGTTCCGGCGCCGGCCCAATCGCGCTCGTCGCAGGCACCGGGACCGTCACTCTCGCTGGCGACCTGACCACAACCGGCGGCGACATCAGCGTGTCCGGAACACGGATTACCCAGAACGACGGCACGCTCGATTCCGGGTCGGGCACGATTTCGCTGGACAGTGGCGGCTCAATCATGGACCTCAGCCACGGCGTGCTCACCAGCTCGAGCACCAGCGACACCGCCATCTCCCTCGCAGACGCCTCCTCCATTACGCTGGGCAGCGTCGTGGTTACCAGCGGCGGGCTGGTCTTAGGCGTATCGGCCAATGTGGGTAGCGTCACGGCGAATTCCACGATCCAGGCAAACAGCGTCACGGCTAGCACCAGCGGCGCGGTGAACTTGCAGTCTGTCAACAACGAGATCGATTCCCTGGGGGCGATGGACGTCGGCGGCTCGCTGCAAGTCAACGACGCGGTCCAGGACGTTGCGGCGATGTTCACGATCACCGGAGCGATCGGCGCTTCTTCAGTAACCATCCAGAACACGCAGGGCAGCATCACCGTTAACCAGGGCATCACCACGACCGCCGGAAGCATCGGCCTGGCCGCAATCGGAATCAATCAGAACAGCACGCTGGACACCAGCGCCGGCACCGGCGAGATCGCGCTCGACGGTACTACGGGGGCGATCAACCTGGCCGGCAACATGAACACCGCCAGCGGCCGAATCAGTGTGAATGGAGCAGGCATCACGCAGTCCGCCGGCACCGACCTCGATGCCGGCTCGGGCACCATTACGCTCAACGCCGACGACGATGCCATGACACTCGCGGGCACGCTCACGACCACCAATACGAGCACCACCGCCGTCACGATTGACCATGTCACCACGCTCCAATTGGGAGCGGTCACCGCCAGCTTTGGCACGCTCTCGCTAACCGCGACGGGCAACATCACAGGCGGCAGTCTGCTCGACGTGGCCGTGCTGACCGGCACCGGCGGCGGGACGATGTCGTTCCTTAACCGCAACAACGAGATTGCCGCGGTGAGCATGCTCACCAGCGATGGCACCCTGACGCTCAAGGACAACGTGGCCTTGAACGTGAATGGTACGGTCACGGACGACTTGGATGGCAGCGAAGTGTCGATCGAGGTCCTCAGCGCCGCGCTTACGTTGGCTGGCGACATCGAGACCACCAGCGGCAACGGCATCCAAATTCAATTGGAGGGGGTCGGCATCACGCAGTCGTCCGGAACCTTGGACTCGGGCTCGGGCAATGGCTCGATCACGCTCAATGGCGGCGCCGGCGCGGTCAGCCTGGCCGGTTTCATGACCACCACCGATGGCGTCGCGGGTGCCCCCGGTGGCGACATCAGCGTGACCGGAGCGGGCATTACCCAGTCCGCTGGCACGCTTTATTCCGGCCTGGGCACGATTACGCTCGACGGCACCGCGGCAGCCATCAGTCTTTCGGGCACGCTCACGAGCACCAACGGCAGCAATGCCGTCACCATCCAAGACGCCACGACGCTGCAATTGGGGACGGTCAATGCCGGAGGCGGCACGGTATCGCTGACCACCACCGGCGCCATCACGCAGGTCGGCGCGCTCGATGCACATGTTCTCAACGGCAACAGCGGCGGCGCGGTTCAGCTCGACAATAGCAACAACCAAGTCACGACCTTGAGTAACTTCGAGCGGGGCGGCGACTTCACGCTCGACGATACCATCGCCCTGAACGTAAACGGGGTGCTGACGCAAGGCAATACCGCCAACAACGTGTCGATCACCGTCGTCGGCGCCGGCCTGACTTTGGCCAATAGCATCACCATCTCCGGCTCCGACGCCAATGGCAATCCCACCAGCATCAGCCTGAGTGGCAACGCCATTACGCAGTCCGCCGGAACCATCAGCGCCGGCACGGGCACGATCACGCTCAACGGCGGCACCGGGGCGGTCAATCTGTCCGGCACCCTCAGCAGCACCAACAGCACCAGCGGCGTGGATGCGATTACCATCGACGGCGCGACAATCGCATCTGGGGGAACCATTTCGGCCGCCAGCGGCACCGTGGCACTGGACGCCACCGGGACGAGCAATCCGATCACCCAAACCGGCGGTCACATTACTGCCGGTATTCTCACCGTCGACAGCGCCGGATCCATTCAGATCAATGGCAACTCGAACCAGATTGCGAGCCTGGGCGCGGTCAAACACGGCGGCGATCTGACGCTCGACGACGACCATGCCTTGGAAGTGGACGGCCCGATCACTGAGGTCACGAACTCGAGCAATGTGACAATCGACGCTGTCGGAGCGCTGACGCTGGCCGGCGGTATCACCTCCACCGGCAGCCAAGTCAACCTGACGGGTGCCGGGATCATGCAGTCTGCCGGAATTGTCAACTCCGGCTTGGGCACGCTCACGCTCGATGCGGGCAGCGGCGCCATCACGCAGACCGGTGGCGGGCTGGCAGGACACTCGTTGACCGCCACCAGCGGCGGAGCCATCCAGCTCGGCAGCAGCTCAAACCAGATTGCCCTGTTGGGTTCCATCAGCCGCGGCGGCGACTTCACCTTCGAAAACAGCGTGGCCCTGGAAGTCAATGGCCCGATCACGGCCGGCACTACCACCAGCAACGTGTCGATCACGGTGCTGAACTCCGGACTCACCCTGGCCGGCAATATCACCACCGTTGGTACGACGACCGGCGTCAGCCTAAGTGGCAACGGCCTCACGCTGTCGTCCGGCACGGTGAACGCGGGCTCGGGCACGATCACGCTTTCGGGCGGCAGCAGCACCATCACGCAGTCCAGCGCAATTCTGGTTGCCAATAGCCTGGCCGCCAGCAGCACCGGCGGCGCCATTCAGCTCGGCAGCAGCAACAACCAGATTGCCGTGTTGGACACCGTCAGCCGCGGCGGCGACTTCACGCTCGAGGACAAGGTGGCCCTGGAAGTGGACGGGCCCATCACGGGCGGCACGATCGCCAACAATGTGTCGATCACCGTGCTCAATTTCGGATTGACCCTGGCCGGCGATATCAGCTCCACCGGCGGAACAAATGGCATCAACCTGACCGCCGCTGCCATTTCGCAGTCGGCCGGAACGGTGAGCGCCGGCTTGGGCACACTCACGCTCGATGCGGTTAGCGGCGCCATCACGCAGACCGCTGGCGGGCTGGCAGGAAACACGTTAACCGCCACCAGCGCCGGAGCGATTCTGCTCGGCAGCAACACAAACCAGATCGCATTCTTGGGTTCCATCAGCCGCGGCGGGGACTTCACCTTCGAAGACAATGCGGCCCTGGAAGTCGATGGCCCCATCAACCTCGGCGATACTAGCAGCAGCGTGTCGATCGATGTGCTGAACTTCGGACTCACGCTCGCCGGCAATATCGTCACCGTCGGCGCGACCAACGGCATCAGCCTGACCGGAGTCGGCATTACGCAATCGTCGGGCTCGGTGGCCGCCGCCTTGGGCACGCTCACACTCGATGCCGGCAGCGGCGGCGTCACGCAGAACGGCGGTCAGTTGGCCGCCAATAGCCTGACCGCCTCCAGCGGTGGAGCTATCCAGATCGACGGCAACGACAACCAGATCGCGGTCCTGGGTGCCATTAGCCGCGGCGGCGACTTCACGCTGGTCGACAATTTGGCCCTGGAAGTGAACGGCCCTATCACGGCCGGCACCGCCGCCAGCAACGTGTCGATCACCGATGCCTTCTTCGGACTCACTCTGTTTGGCGACATCACGACCACGGGCAGCACCAACGGCATCAACCTGACGGCTGTCGGCATCACGCAATCGTCCGGAACGCTTGACGCCGGCTTGGGCACGCTCACGCTCGATAGTGGCGCCGATTCCATCACCCAGTCTACCGGCATGATCGAGGCAAACACGCTCGTCGCGAACAGCGGCGGAGCCATAGAACTTACTAACACCGCGAACCAAATCTCGGTGTTGAGTTCGATCAGCTTGGACGGCGATTTCACGCTCGTGAACGATGTTGTCTTGCAAGTCAACGGTCCCATCGCGCCCGGCAACAACAACGGTACTGTATCCATCACCGTAAATGGCGCCGCACTCACACTGGCCGGCGATATTACCGCCGGCACTAACGGCAACGACATCAACCTGACCGCGGTCGGCATCACGCAGGCTGCCGCCGGTGCGCTCAACTCCGGCACGGGCACGATTACGCTCGACGGCGGCGCCGGCGCGGTCGGCCTGGCCGGCGGCATGACCGCTGGCGGCGATATCAAAGTAACCGGAGCCGGCATCACGCAGTCCGCCGGCACGCTGGATACAAGCTCAGGTACCGGCTCGATCACCTTCGACGGGACCGGGGCGATCAGTCTGGCCAGCGGCATGCGTACCGACAGCGGGGATATTGGCGTGACCGGAGTCGGCATCACGCAGACTGCCGCCAGCACGCTCGACTCCACCTCGGGCCTGATCACCCTCGATGGTGGCGCCGGAGCTATTGGCCTGGCCGGCGGCATGACCACCAGCGGCAATATCAAAGTAACCGGAGCAGCCATCACGCAGTCGGCCGGCACGCTGGATACGAGCTCGGGCACCGGCTCGATCACGCTCGATGGCACTGGGGCGATCGGTCTGGCCGGCCGCATGCTTACCAGCAGTGGGGAAATCGGCGTGACCGGAGTCGGCATCACGCAATCGCCCGTCAGCACGCTCGACGCCGGCAGCGGCGCCATCACGCTCGACGCGGGCGGCGGGGCCATCAGTATGGAAGGTGGATTGAACTCCACCAATACGACGACCTCCGTCACGATCCATGATGCCACCAGCGTCGGCCTGGGAACGATCACCGCCTCCGGAGCGGTCATCCTGGGCGTGGGCCAGGACATTACCGGCGCGGTGACGCAATTCGGATCGATCTCGACCCCAGACTTGGTATTGTCGGGCACGAATTCATTCACTCTCACGTCGGCGCAAAACAGCATCGCCGCGTTGGCCGGCACCACCGGCAGCACGAGCGTGACCGATTCGACTGGAATTTCACTCGCCGGGCTTGCCGATCAAGGCAACCTGACGTTGCAAACCGCCGGGCCGATTAGCCAGACGGCGGCGATCTCCGTCACTGGGACGTCGAGTTTCTCGGCCGGTGCCAATGCGATCAATCTGGCGACGGCCAACGACCTGGTCGGAGCGGTGTCGCTGAACAACAGCGGCGCTGCGGATGTGACCTTGGACAATGCGGTCGGCCTCGTCGTGGGGACCTCGAGCGTCGGATCCGGCAATCTCGAGCTTACGGCCGGCGGATCGATCAGCCAGACCGGCACGATCACGCAAGCCGCCGGTGCGGTGTCGACCCGGTTTGTCGTGACGACTCCTAGCGCCGACGTCTTGCTAGGGATGGCGAACGATTTGTCGGGGCCCATCACCGTCACCGCCAGCGGCTCGGGCAGCGTCCGCGACCTCAACCTGCAAAGCACCGACGCCAGCACTCGGTTGGTTTCGATCCCGATCTCACTCGCGGATCTGACGCTCACGTTCGATAACGCTCCCGTCGCGTTGCCCACGCTGAATCTGAGTGGCAGCTTGCAGGTTTTGGGCGGGGGGATCGTTAGCGAGTCGGGAAGCCTTTCGGTGGTTGGAACCACCCAACTGACAACCGGCGCTTTCAATATCGACTTAACTTCGGCGAACCGTCTTGTCGGCGCAGTG
>DATATB010000033.1:0-82496 GCA_036268995.1 Pirellulales bacterium
GAGCGTGAGCGACCGGAGGACGCGACGAACTCCGGTCGCTCACGCTCCCGGCTCGCCACGGTCGCCGTGGTCTTTGAGCCAAGTCGCGAGATCCTTTCGCAAGCGGGCCATCAACTCGGCATGCTCGGGCAGGGCGCTGACGTCGTGCAACTCGTGCGGATCGTCAGCCAAGTTGAAAAGCTGCTCGCGGCCGGCTTTCAAATAGCGAATCAGCTTCCACTGCTCGGTGCGGATCATCCGCTGGCTGTCGGCAAAGTAGCCGACCACGAACGGATAAATCTGCTGCACCTTGCCGGTCATGGCCGGCACCAGCGAGCGGCCGTCCAGATTTTGCGGATACTCGACACCGGCCAGATCGCAGAGCGTCGGATAGAGGTCGCGCAGATAGCACTGCACCGAGTCGCGGCTGCCGGGGACAATGCCCGGCCCGCGCATGACTAGCGGCACGCCGATCGTGTGCTCGTACATGTTTTGCTTGCCGGTCAGGCCGTGACTGCCGACGGCCAGGCCGTGATCGGAGGTGAAGACCACGATCGTTTGCCGCGAGCGGCCGGATTTTTCCACCGCGTCGAGAACCCGGCCCACTTGCCGATCGACGAACGACACCACCGCGTAATACGCCGCCAGCTCGCGGCGAATGTCATCCGGCTGGCGCGGGTACGGCAGGATGATCTCGTCGCGGCCGTGCAGGTTGCCGTGGTCGAACGGATGCTCGGGCCTAAAGTTCGCCGGCAGCCGCATGGCATCGGCAGCGTACTTGTGTTCGTAGCCCGGCGGAAACAGCCGCGGATCGTGCGGGCCGGTGAAGTTGACGTGCAAAAACAGCGGGCCGTTGCGTTTGGCCTCGATCGTGCCGATGGCCGCGTCGGCAAATTTGGCATCGATGCCCGGCGTCAGCCCCGTGGGCGAATCGGCAACCGGCTTGCCGTCGGGATCATAAAATCGCCAGCCGCCGTAGCCGGTCACGGGGCGGCCAGCATAGTCGACCTGCGGCTTGACGGTGCCGCCGCCGCGAAACATGCCGGCCGTCGTGTCGTAGCCGTAATCGGCTGGCGTGCCCGCCAGATGCCATTTGCCCACGTGGACGGTGTGGTAACCGGCGCTCTGCATCGTTCGCGGCCAAGGCACGATGTCGGCCGGCAGCCGGGCCCCGTGCGAATACACGCCGGTGCGCAAGCCGGTGCAGCCGCTCATCATCTCCGCGCGGCTGGGCACGCACAGCGGATGCGCGCACGTGGCCCTGGTAAATGCGGCGCCTTCGGCCGCCAGGCGATCCAGGTTTGGCGTTTCGATCTGTCCATGCGAGAGCGCTTGGATCACGTCCGGCCGCAGATCATCGGCCACCAGCACAATGACGTCCGGATGCGCCGACTCGGCAGCCGGGGAACCAGTCGGCGTGAGCAAGGCGGCAAATGCGGTCGCGAGGACAAAAACAGCGGGCAAGCGAACAAGCATCAGTGGCGGGCCTCCTTCGGGTTTTGTTATTCTAACCCACACGCGACCACTCCCAAAAGCCCACGGACTGCGGTCCGTGGGGCCTCGTGGTGACCGCATGGGCGCAATTGCCCGCCGGCCGGATTACAATCAAGCCCGCGTTTCACGCTTGCAACTTCACGGCATGCGGTTCGAGGGCCGCGGAGCAATCCGATGACGAACAAGCCGGTCGTCTTCATTTCCGCCACGAGCGATCTGTGCTCGGCTCGCGACCTGGTCGGCAAGATCCTGTACGCGATGGGCTACGAGCCGGTCTGGCAGGACATTGCAGCGACCGACGGCGGCGAGCTGCTGGACGTGCTGCGCCGGCGACTCAAGCCTGCCGCGTTGGTGATTCAACTTGTCGGCCAGCGCTACGGGGCCGAACCGCCGCAGCCCACCCAGGAATTCGGCCGCGTTTCGTACACGCAGTTCGAAGCGCTCGAAGCCGAGCGGCTTGGCAAGAAGGTGATCTACCATTGTCTCGACAACCGGTTTCCGATCGATCCGGTCGCCGCCGAGCCGCCCGAGCTGGCGTCGCTGCAAGCCGCGTATCTCGAGCGGCTGAAGAGCATCAACTGCTTGCGCTACGATCGGATTACGGACACGAGCGAGCTGGAACTCTCGATCCGCCGCATCAGCGACGAATTGGCCACGCTGCGCCGGCAAGCCGACCGCCGGCAGCGCAGGCTCGTGCTGCTGAGCGTGGCCGCCGTCGTGGGCATCGCCGCGGTCGCAGCGCTGACGCTCGCGCTCTTCCATGCGACGCGCACCGCCGCCACGCAGACGGCCGGCAAACTGGACCGGCAAGCCGCCGAGATCGCCAAGCTGACCAGGGCGTTTGCCGACGTGAAGGCCGCCGTCACGCCGAAGCCCTTGGCGGCCGGTCAGACGCATCCCGACCCGGTCCCGCCCGAGATTCTGGTTAAAGCCCAATTGCTGCTGGATCGCGGCAATGCCGAGCAGCGGGCCCTGGGCATGATCGCGCTCAAGCAGCACGACGCCGCCAACCAGTTGATCCAACAACTCAAGCGCAAGGCCGGGAATCCGATTGATGAAGCCTTTCAGTTGCTTTCGATGGAAGGCGACAACTGGTACCAGGCGGGCGAGCCGGACAAGGCGCTGGGGCCGTACGAGCAGGCGTTTGCGCTCAAGCCGAACGACTTCAAAGCTCACAACCAATTGGTTTGCGCGCTGATCCTCGGTCGCGATGGCGACGTCGCCGCGCGCCGGCTGCGGGCCATCAAGGTGAGCGAGCAGACCTTGAAACTGGTCGGGCAGAATTCTTCTGAGTGGGCGAAGACACAGAACAACATCGGCATCTCCTGGCAGAACCTTCCCACGGGAGACAAGGCCGAGAACGTGCAAAAGGCCATTGCCGCTTACCAGGCCGCGCTCGGCATCTACACCGAGGATACCTATCCCGACGAATGGGCGTGGACCCAAGACAACCTCGGCCTGGCGTGGTCGGAACTCCCCACGGGAAGCAAAGCCGAAAACATGCAGAAGGCGATCACGGCCTTCGAGGCGGCTCTGACCGTACGCACTCGAGACGGCCATCCGGCCGAATTTGCGCGAACGCAAGAAAACCTCGGCGTTGCCTGGTCGCGTCTTCCGACTGGCAACCAGGCCGAGAATCGCAAGAAGGCCATTGCCGCTTGCCAGGCGGGGCTGGTCGTCTACAGCAACGGCTCTTTCCCACGGCAGCGACTGGACGCCGAGACGTGCCTTTCGTGGGTCCAGCTCGTGGCAAACGATTTCGGCGGGGCGCTCACCACGGCCAGCCGGGCGCCCAGCGAGGGCATCGTCAACCTGTACCTCGAAATGAATCGCGCGCATGCCCTGCTGTTGCTACGCCGATCGGACGAGGCCAAAGCGATCTACGTGAGATACCAGGGCAAGACGGTCGAGGAAACAGGCCGTACGTGGGAGCAATTCGTGCTGCAGGACCTCGACGAGCTGGAAAGCCACGGCATCAAAAGCCCCGAATTTTCGCATTTGCGAGAGCTGCTTAAGCAGTCCACCGAACCCAAGCAACCCAGCGACCAATCTGCCGCGGCAAGTCCGGCGGCGCCGTAATGCATCCGGTTCTCGTGCCGCGGTCCTGGTGATGATCAACAAGCCCGTCATCTTCATTTCGGCCACGAGCGATCTGCGCACGGCCCGCGACCTGGTCGGCAAAGTGCTGTATTCGATGGGCTACGAACCCGTCTGGCAGGACATTGCAGCGACCGAGGGCGGCGAGCTGTTGGACGTGCTGCGGCGGCGAATCGAGCCCGCGGCGCTCGTGATCCAGCTCGTGGATCAGCGCTACGGCGCCGAGCCGCCGCTGCCCACCAAAGAGTTCGGCCGCGTTTCGTACACGCAGTTCGAAGCGCTCGAAGCCGAGCGGCTCGGCAAGAAGGTGATCTACCATTTTCTGGACGACAAGTTTCCCACCGATCGGGCCGCCGCCGAGCCGCCGGAGATCGCGGCGCTGCAAGCTGCGTATTGCCAGCGGCTGAAAGACACCAACCGTCTGCGATACGAGCAGATCGCGGACACGAGCGAACTGGAGCTCTCGATCCGCCGGATCAGCGACGAGCTGGCCGCGCTGCGCCATCAAGCCGATCGCCGCCAACGCAATCTCGCACGGCTGGGCGTGGGCGCCGTCGTCGGTATCGTCGCGGTTGCGGCACTGACGCTGGCCGTTTTCCAGCGACTGGAAAAACAGGCAGCGGAGATGAACGCCCGGCTGGACAAGCAAACGCAGGAGTTGAACGAGCGGCTGGACACGGCGCAGGCCCTGGTGAAGGCCGCGGTCACGCCGAAGCCGTTGGCGGCCGGTCAGACGCAGCCCGACCCGATTCCGCCCGAGATTCTGGTGAAAGCCCAATTGCTGTCGGAGCGTGGCAATGCCGAGCAGCGGGCACTGGGCATGATCGCGCTCAACCAACATCAACAGGCCGACCAACTGATCCAGCAGCTCAAGAGCAAGCCGGGCAATCCCATCGATGAAGCTTTCCAGTTGCTTTCGATGGAAGGCGACAATTGGTACCAGGCGGGCGAGGCGGACAAGGCCCTAGGGCCGTACGAGCAAGCGCTGTCGCTCAAGCCGAACGACTTCAAAGCCCACAATCAATTGGTCTGCGCGCTGATCCTCGGCCGCGATGGCGACGTCGCCGCGCGACGGCTGCGGGCCATCAAGGTCAGCGAGCAGGCGTTGAAGCTGGTGCCGTCCGGCTCGACCGACTGGGCGAAAACGCAAAACAACATCGGCATCGCATGGCAGAACCTGCCCACGCGCGATGCAGCAGCTAAAACCAAGAACGTGGAGCAGGCCATTGCGGCCTACCAGGCGGCGCTGGGCGTTTACACCAAGACGGCCGATCCCGCCGACTGGGCGTGGACGCAGGACAACCTCGGCCTGGCGTGGTCCGATCTTCCCGCCGCAAGCACCGCCGAGAATGCCGAAAACTTGCGGCGGGCGATCACCGCGTTCGAGGCGGCGCTGAGCGTGCGCACCAAAGATACCCACCCCGCCGACTGGGCGCGAACGCAGCACAGCCTGGGCCTGGCGTGGTTGAACCTTCCCACGGGCAACCACGCCGAAAACCTCAAGTATGCGACCGCCGCGTTCGAGGCGGCGCTCGACGTGCCTGCCGCCAGCGTCTCGCCGCAGTCACGCCTCAGCGACGAAACCGGCCTTTCTTGGGCCCAGTTGCTGGCAAAAGACTTTGCCGGAGCGCTGGCGAGCGCTCGCCCGGCGGCCGGCGAAGACAATATCTACTTGCCTCTGGAAATCAACTACGCGCATGCGGTGCTGCTCTCGGGCCGCACCGCCGAGGCGCAGGCGATCTATCTCAAACATGTCGGCGAAAAAATGGACGGCACAGACAAATCCTGGCAACAAGCCGTCCTCCAAGATTTTGACGACCTGGAGAAAAATGGGATCGAGAGTCCGGAGTATGCCAAGGTAACCGAACTGCTCAAGCAGGCTGACAAGACGAAGCCGCCCAGCGGCAAGCCGGCAATGACGCCTGCGCCAGGGAAATGAAACTGTGCATATCAAGAAGCGTTCGGCTGAGGGCCGCGGGGCAATCCGATGACGAACAAGCCTGTCATCTTTATTTCCGCCACGAGCGACTTGCGCTCGGCTCGCGAGCTGGTCGGTAAAGTGTTGTATTCGATGGGCTACGAGCCCGTCTGGCAGGACATCGAAGCGACCGACGGCGGCGAGCTGCTGGACGTGCTGCGGCAGCGACTTGCGCCCGCGGCGCTGGTGATTCAACTCGTAGGCCAGCGCTATGGCGCCGAACCGCCCCAGCCGACCAAAGACTTCGGGCGCGTTTCGTATACGCAGTTCGAAGCGCTCGAAGCCGAGCGGCTCGGCAAGAAGGTGATCTACCATTTTCTGGACGCCACGTTTCCCACCGATCCTGCGCCGCCGGAGTCGCCGGAGCTTGCCGCGCTGCAAGCCGCCTATCGCCAGCGACTGATCGATGCCAACCGCTTGCGGCATGACCGCATCGCCGATGCGCGGGATCTGGAGCTATCGATCCACAAGATCAGAGACGAATTGGCGACCCTGCGCCGGCAAGCCGATCGTCGGCACCGTAAGCTCGTGCTGCTGGGCATCGCCGCCCTCGTAGGCATTGCCGCCGTCGCGGCCCTGTCGCTTGCGCATTTGCGGGTGACGCGCACCAGTAGCGATCGGCTGAACCAGGAGGTGCAGGAGACGTCCGGAAAACTGGACAAGCAGGCGATGGAGCTGGCCGAGCTGCGTAAGGCGTTTGCCGTCGTGGCGGCCGCCGTCAGCCCCAAGCCGTTGGCGACCGGTCAGACGCAGCCCGATCCGATCGCACCGCAGATTCTCGAAAAAGCCCGCCTGCTGCTGGAGCGCGGCAATGAGGAGCAACGCGCGCTGGGCATGATCGCACTCAAGCAGCATGAAGCCGCCAACCAGTTGATCCAGCAGCTTAAGCGCAAGCCCGGCAATCCCATCGACGAAGCGTTCCGGCTGCTCACGCTGGAAGGCGACAACTGGTATTCGGCCGGCGAGCCGGACAAGGCGATTGGGCCGTACGAGCAGGCCTATGCGCTCGAGCCCAGCAATCCCAAGGCCGGCGGCCAACTTGCCCTGGCCCTGACCTTTGCGCGGCTCGGCAAGAGTGCGGCCGACATCAAGCGGGCGATCGGTATCTACGAGCGGCAGTTGAAGCTGCTGCCGCCAAAATCTGTGGGTTGGGCCGTCATCCAGAACAATCTCGCCATCGCCTGGCTGAGGCTGCCTACCGGCAACAAGACCGAAAATGTGAAGCAGGCCCGCCGCGCGTGTGAGGCGGCGCTCAGCGTTTACACAAGACCGAATTATCCCGCGGATTGGGCGCGCGCGCAGAACAACCTGGGCATTGCGTGGAAGATTCTGCCAAAGGGCAACCGGGCCGATAACTTGAAGACGGCGATCGATGCGTTCGATGCGGCGCTGACTGTCTTTACGAAAAGCGACCATCCTCTCGATTGGGCCAGGATGCAAAACAACCTTGCTGGCGCCTGGTCAGCTCTCCCCACGGGCGACAGGGCCGCGAACATCCAGAAGGCGATCGACCTGTATCAAGCGTCGCTCACTGTCTTTACCAAGGCTGCCTATCCGGCCGAATGGGCCAACGTTCAATTCCGCCTCGGCTTGGCCTTGCGAGACATCCCTTGGGGAAACAAAGACGAAAATCTGCAGCGGGCGATCGCCGCCTTCCAAGCATCGCTCACCGTTCTCACGAAAGATGCCTATCCGGCCGACTGGGCGAGAGTCCAGGTCGGCCTCGGTAGTACCCGGTGTGATCTGCACACCGGCAACAAAACCGAAAACGTGAAACAGGCGATCGACGCGCTGGAGCAGGCGCTAAGCGTTTTCACCAAAGATGAGTACCCGGATGAATCGGCAATCGCTGAATCCAACTTGGGTTATGCATGGTTCTCTCGGCCCACCTCCAACCGTGCCGAGAACCTTCACAAGGCCATCGACGCCTATGGGGCCGCATTGACGGTCTGCACGAAAGACACCGCTCCGGCCGACTGGGCGAAGATCCAGCTTCAGCTCGGCTGTGCATGGTGTGCCCTTGCCGTGGAAGGCGATTTTAGCACGACACCGAAGCCATTTGATGGGTCCCAAGCGACACTTGGCTCGCGCGCCGGCGTCTCGGAAGAAAACCGAGCGGCCAGCTTGAACAAAGGGATCGAAGCCTTCGAGGCGGCGATCACGATCTACACCAAAGATGCCTACCCCTTAGACTGGGCCCGCGTACAGAGCAATCTCGGCTCCGCATGGCTCGTTGTTTCGACGGGAAGCAAGGCGCAAAATCTCAAGCAGGCGATCGACGCGTGCCAGGCAGCACTTTCCGTTTACACCGAGGCTGCCAATCCGGCCGAGTGGGGCACAACGCAATTCAACCTCGGCCGCGCCTGGGCCGCACTTCCAACCGGAAACAAAGCCGAGAATGCCCGAAAGGCGATCGACGCGTACCGGGCGTCGCTCACCGTTCGGACGAAGCAGGCCTTTCCCGTCGATTGGGCGAAAACGCAGAACAATATCGGCCAAACGTGGAACAACCTTGGCGCGGCAAGCGGCGCAGACAAGCTCAAAAACTACGACCAGGCGATCGACGCCTACCAGGCGGCGCTGTCCGCGGTAACCAAAGACGCGGACCCCACGACTTGGGCTCGAATCGAGCACAACCTCGCCATTGCCTTCGCCCATCGTCCAGCGCAAAACAGTTCCGAGAGAATCGCGAACCGAGAGCAGGCGATCCAGGCCTACCAGGCGGCGCTGGCGGTCGAACGCGTGAGCCTGCCCCCACAGGCGCGAAGCGACACCGTCGTGGGCTTGTCTTGGTCCCAATTGATGCTGAAGGATTTTTCCGGCGTGCTGGAGACGGCGAGCACGGCAACCAAGGACGGCATCAGTGATCTGCGGCTGGACGAAAATCGCGCCCATGCGCTGCTGCTGCTCGGCCGGACCGACGAGGCACAGGCCATCTACCTCAAACACGCCGGCCAGATGATGCCGGATGGGAACAAGACCTGGCGACAGTCCGTCCTGGATGATTTCGTTGAATTGGAAAAAAACGGCATCGTCAGCCCCGAGTTTTCAAAAGTGCGCGAACTGCTCGCGCAGGCCGCTGAAAACGAAAGGTGAAGCGCAAGAGGCCGCATTGGGCGATTCTCACGGACCGCAGTCCTTGGGCTTGTCGCAAACTTATTGGGTGCGCGCGGGGGGCCGCAGGAGCCGCCAGCCCGCGTAGACCGGGATGCCGGAGAGCACGATCAGCAGCCCGGGCCAGGTGAAGACCGGCTTTACTAGCAGCAAATCGAGCAGGATGGCGCCGCAGAGTAGCATGTAAGCGGCCGGCAGGATGGGATAACCCAGCGCGCGATACGGCCGGGGTGCGTCGGGGCGTTTGAAGCGCAGGACGAACAGCCCGAGCACGGTGAAAAAATAAAACAATAGTGCGGCGAAGATCACGTAGTCGAGCAGCTCGCTGTACGAGCCGGAAAAGATCAGCAGGCTGGCCCAGGCGCCTTGCAACACCAGCCCGGCAGCCGGCACAGCCCGGGCATTCAGCCGGCCGACCGCGCGAAAGAACAGGCCGTCGGCGGCCATCGCGTAATACAGCCGGGCGCCCATCAGGATCACGCCGTTGGCGCAGCCAAACGTCGAGATCATGATTGCCGCCGCCATAAACGACACGCCAAAGTTTGGAGCGGCCATCTCCAGCACGGCCGTGGCCACGCGGTCTTCACGCGCATGGGCAATGCCCCGGGCCTCGACCGTCGTGGCCTGGGCATCGCCCGTCACGGGCAAGGCGGTTAAATAGGCCAGGTTCACGATCAGGTACAGCGTGATGACGGCCAGCGTGCCAAAGACCATGCTCAGCGGCAGCGTGCGGCGGACATTGCGAATTTCGCCGGCGGTGAAGGCGATGTTGTGCCAGGCATCGGCCGAGAACAGTGCCCCGACCATCGCGGCGCCGGCCGCCATCAGCGGCGCGAATGTTCCCGCACCGGGAAACCTGGCTTGTACCGCCCGGGTGGCGGACGTGGCGTGAATGCCGCTCCACAGATCGCGCAGATTGGCGGCGATCGCTTCGTGATTGGCGGCCAACGAAAAGCCCAGCGCGATGAGCAGCAGCAGGCCGATGGTCTTGGCGACCGTGAAGATATTTTGCAGCCACTTGCCCTGCTCGATGCCAAAGCAGTTCCAGAGCGAGAGCGCCGCGACCACGCCAGCCGCGACCAGTTGCCCGGCCGAAATCGTGAACTCGTCGCGCGTAAAGACCACCAGCGGCTGTGCCAGCCAGGGCAGCGGCAGCTCGAGATGCCAGTGCAAATCGGCGACGCGATAGATCACGTGCCCCGTGCCCAGCGCCGGCACGAACACGCCGAGAAATTTGGCAAAGGCCACAGCCACGGCCGCGATCATGCCGGTCTGGATCACGAGGAACATGGCCCAGCCGTAGAGAAAACCCCACAGCCGGCCATAGGCTTCGCGCAGATAGACGTACTGGCCGCCGGCTTGCGGCATCATGGCGGCCAGCTCGGCGTAGCTCAGCGCGCCGATGATGGTCATCAAGCCGGTCACGGCCCAGACGGCCATCAGCCAGCCGGACGAGCCGACCGTGCGCGCGATGTCGGCCGAGACAATAAAAATGCCCGATCCGATCATCGAGCCGGCAACCAGCATGGTCGAGTCGAAGAATCCCAGCCGCTGGCGAAAGGTCACCTGCCCGGTGGCGGCATCTTGGGTTGGGTCGCTGGGGGTGGGCGACGGCGAAGCGGGTTGCGGTGGATTAGCGGAAATCATGTCGGCCTTCGAGCGTCGTTGGGAGGGCGAGGCTCCCGCCGAGCCGCTGCGTTGCGTGTCGAATATGAGTCCCGGCTCGGCAGGAGCCTCGCCCTCCCAGGATTCCACCATCGAAATTGTGGAAGACGTCTTGCTATAGCGGAAGCTTGTAATATCGGGCCGCCGTGCCGCCAAAAATCGCCTGCCGCTCGGCATCGCTCACTGGCCCGAGCGCTTCGACCAGCGCGTAGTACACGCGGTCGTACGAGGCGGCCAGCTCGCAGACGGGCCAGTCCGAGCCGAACATCAAGCGCTCCGGGCCGAACAGATCGAGCGCCGCCTGTACGTATGGCTTGAGATCGGCCGGCTGCCAGGCTTTCCAATCGGCTTCGGTGACCATGCCCGAAAGCTTGCAGTGCAGGTTTGGATGCTTGGCCGCGGCGCGAAAGTCGACCAGCCAATCGTCGAACTGCCGCCGCTTGATCTGCGGCTTGGCCAGATGATCGATGACCATCGGCAGGTTCGGCAGGCGCTGGGCCAGTGTGGCGGCGTGCTTCAGATGCTTGGTGTAAAACAGCAGGTCGAACGGCAACGCGTGCCGCTCGAGCACTTTGAGGCCGCGGAGCACGTCGTCGCGCACGATAAAGTTGTCGTCCGGCTCGTCCTGCGTGATGTGCCGGATGCCGACAAATTTCGGGAATCGTTTGAATTCCTGCACCTGCTCTTCGCAAGCCGGCGAGGCCAGGTCCACCCAGCCCACCACGCCGGCAATAAACGGATACTCCTTAGCCAGCCCCAGCACCCAGCGGTTTTCTTCCACGTTGTGCTGCGTCTGCACGAACACGGTGCGGTCGACGTGCACGCGATCGATGAGCGGCTTGAGATCGGCCGGCAGATAATCGCGGCGAATCGGCTTGAGCTGTGGCGCGTCGAGCCAGGCATAGTCGAACGGCTGGCGGCCGAGCTGCCAGAAATGCTGATGGGCGTCGATGGTGAGTGTCATAGCTGGAGATTATAAGAAGAATCGGAATCCGTTGCCGCATGCTTTCCAGGCGCTTCGGCGTGCCCTTATATTCATAGGGTTCGCCAACCGCCCCTAATGCCCCGTCAAGCTTCTCCCGCCCGCCGCCGCCACTCCGGACCCGTCAACGATGAGTTCACCCAATCCTTATGAGTCGCCCCGGGCGGCCTCGAGCACCGTGGCCGCAGGCCGATCCGACACCTGGAGATGGTACGTCTGCATCGTGCTGCTGCTGGGCACCGTGGTCAACTACATGGACCGACTCACAATTAACACCTTGGCCCTGCCGATTCAGCAGGATTTTGGCATCAACAACGAATACTACGGCAATCTCGAACTGGGCTTCGGGTTGGCGTTTGCCTTCGGCAGCATTTTTTGGGGCTGTCTCGTCGACTGGATCGGCGTGTATTGGATCTATCCGATCGTGTTGGTGGGCTGGTCGGCGATGGGCTTCTTCACCGGGCTGAGCCACACGTATACCGAGCTGCTGGTCCTGCGAATCCTGTTGGGTTTTTTCGAGGCGGGACACTGGCCCTGCGGGCTGAAAACGGTGCAACTGCTGATGGCGCCGCGCGATCGCGCCCTGGGCAATAGCCTGCTGCAAAGCGGCACCGCGATCGGCGCCGTGTTGGCACCGATCGCGATTATTGCCTTGGCGACCGAAGCAAAAGGGGGCTGGCGGCTGCCGTTTCTCGTCATCGGCGCTGGCGGCTGCGCCTGGGTGCTGATGTGGCTCTCGTCAGTCCGGCCGCGCGACTTGCGTGTCACGCCACCTGCGGCGGCTGCGGTCGCCGATTGCCCAGAACCCGGCGAAACCGGCTCCTCGCTGCTCGAGGTCATTTTCAGCAAGCGCTACCTGGGGCTGGTCGTGATGGTGATTTGCATCAACCTCAATTGGCACCTGTTCCGCGTTTGGATGCCGAAGTTCCTGCAGGAAACGCGCGACTACAGCCAAAACGACATGCTCAAGTTTTCGATGATGTATTACCTGGCCGCCGACGTGGGCGTGATGTCGGCCGGCGCCGCGAGCCAATGGATGTCGCGGCGCGGGTTCAGCGTGTACTCGTCGCGCATGTGGGCATTCTTCGGCTGCGCGTGCATGACGCTGTTGACCAGCGTCGCCGTCTTCTTGCCAACCGGCGGACTGCTGACGACGGTTTTGCTGGTCGTGGCCTTCGGCAACCTGGGCTGTTTCGCAACGTATTACTCGCTGGCGCAAGATCTTTCGCGGCGCCACCAGGGCAAAATCTCCGGCACCCTGGGTACCTGCACGTGGCTGGTCACCGCCGCCTTCCACCCTATTTTCGGCCGCTACCTCGACCGCACGCACAACTACGATGTGGTCTTTGGCGCGATGGGCTGGCTGCCGATGCTTTCGCTGCTCGCCGTGCTGTTTTTCTGGCGCTCGCGGCCGGCCGAAGTGCCCGACGTTGCCCCCGAATTGCCGCCCCAACCGGCCGGAGCCCTCGGGCGATAAAGCGAGCCTTGTCCGGTAGCGGAATTTGTGAGAATTCCGACAACTTGCGAGAACCGTCGAAAGCCTCACGGCTTCCGCTACGACGAGCAATTTCGGCCGAAGCCCTGGGGCGATAGCGCGGTCGGTATTTTGCTGCCCCGCCTGGACTTGCAATCCGGCCCGATTCCGGCACAATAGCTGGTTTCGCCGGCGGCGGCACTTGCCGTCCGCCGCCTGGTATGTCGTTGGCCGTGTCGCCCGGGGCGCCGGCGCGCCCGGTGGCGCACAGCCGCAAATGCCGGCCGACGGAATCGATTCATTAAGAGCTGACCGAACCATAAAGTTGACCAAGAGGTTGTCGCGATGGCTGAAGTGTTGAAAGTGGAAAAGCGCAAGCCGCATGGAAAGCGGGAAGCCAGGCGTCTGCGAGCCGCAGGCTCCGTGCCGGCAAACCTCTATGGCCACGGCGAAGAAAACGTTTCGCTCGTGCTGCGGGCCGACGAAGTGCGGGCCGTCGTGCGACATGGCGCGCGGGTCGTCGACCTGGAAGGCGCCGTCAAGGAAAAGGCCTTCATTCGCGATCTGCAATGGGACACCTACGGCACGCACGTGCTGCACATGGACCTGACCCGCGTTTCGGCTGACGAACGCTTGGAAATCAAGATCGCGGTCGAGCTGCGCGGCACGGCCGCCGGCACCCAGCAAGGCGGCATCGTCGAGCAGGTGATCCACGATGTCGACATCGAGTGCCTGGCAACCGATATTCCCGAAAAGCTGTTCCTGCGAATCGGCGATTTGCAGCTCGACGGCTCGCTCACGGCCAGCGCCATCGAGCTGCCGCCGGGCGTCAAGTTGGTGTCGGATCCCGACGAGCTCGTGGTGCACTGCGTCCACCCGGCTGCCGAAACCGAGGCCGAGCCGACGGCGGGCGCGGGCGCCGAGCCCGAAGTGATCGGCCGCAAGGCCGAGGAGGGGGAAGAAGAGGAATCGTAATCCGGCCCTTGGACCGGATGGGTCAGACGGCTGGACGAACCCCAGGCACGCGGCCGCATATTAGCCATGAAGCTGGTCGTCGGGCTAGGCAATCCGGGCCGCCGGTATCAGGACACGCGGCACAACGTCGGCTTTGCCGTCGTCGCCGAGCTGGCTCGACGCCACGGCGGCAGCCGGCCGAAGACCGTGTTTCAGGGTGAGTTGGTAGAGGCGACGATCGGCGGGCAGCGAGTGTTGCTGTTGGCGCCGCAGACGTTCATGAACAACAGCGGCTCGAGCGTGCTGGCGACCCGCGATTTTTATAAACTGAACCTGGACGACCTGTTGATTGTTTGCGACGACTTCAGCTTGCCGGCCGGCAAGCTGCGGATCCGAAGCAAGGGGTCGGCCGGCGGCCAAAAGGGACTGGACGACATTATCCGCGTGCTAGGCGACGACGCCGTGCCGCGGTTGCGGTTGGGCATCGGGCCGCTGCCTCCCGGTTGGGATGCGGCCGGCTTCGTGCTCAGCAAGTTTAGTAAGGACGAAGCTGCGATCATCGAGCCAACCATCGTGCGGGCTGCCGACGCCGCCGCCGACTGGGTGGCTCAAGGCATGCAATATTGCATGAACACCTACAACTGAGGATCGATCGAAAAATAACTTCTCCCTAAACCCCTCTCCCTCCGGGAGAGGATGGGTGAGGGCCGGGAAAACGGAAGTTATTTTTCGATCGATCCGGAATCCATTTGCCAGACGAGGAGCGAATCTTGGAGAACGTTTACGAGGGCATGTTCATTCTCGACTCGAACCGCTACGGCCGCGATCCCGGCGGTGTCTCGTCGCAGATCACGGACCTGATCACCAAGCTGGGCGGCACCGTGCTGGTGAGCCGCTTGTGGGAAGAGCGCCGGCTGGCTTACGCCATCAATGGCCAGCGTAAGGGGACGTATTGGCTGACCTATTTCAAGCTGGAAGGCACGAAGCTGACCACGCTTAACCGCGAGTGCGAGATCAACGACAATATTATCCGCTCGCTGGTCCTGAAAGTGGAACCGCGGATCGTCGAGGCCCTGGTCGCGCATGCCAAGGCCGGCCCAGGCGAAGCCGCCCGGCGCCGCGACCAGGCCGCCGCTGCGGCACGTCCGGTCGCCGCCGTGGCCGTCGAGGAAGTCGTGGTCGACGCGATTGGCGACATTCCAGCCGACGAATAACGCAGGCCGGCCGACGAATAGCCGGCTAGCGACCGTTTCCGCACTGTGGCCAAAGTTTTCGGGAGGAACGACTGTGCCTGCCAATTTAAACAGGGTGTTCCTGGCCGGAAATCTCACCCGCGATCCCGAATTGCGCTATACGCCCTCGGGCACTCCGGTTTGTGAACTCGGCCTGGCGATCAACGATAAGCGCAAAAACCCTAACGGCGAATGGGTGGAAGAGACCACGTTTGTCGACATCACGCTCTGGGCCCGACAGGCCGAAGTGGCCGGCGAGTACCTGACCAAGGGCTCGAACGTGCTGATCGAGGGGCGTTTGAAGCTCGACCAATGGGAAGACAAGGAAAGCGGTCAAAAGCGATCGAGGCTCAAAATCGTCGGCGATCGGATGCAGATGCTCGGCGGCAAGGGTGGCGGTGGCGGCGGGTCCGGCGGTCGTTCCGCACCACCCTACGACGAGTCGGAAGCTTATGGCGGCGACCATGGCCCACCGCCGGCCGCGAGGTCCGCCGGCAGCAAGGCTCCGCCGCAGGATGACGATATTCCGTTTTAATACGATGATGAACAATGAATGCGGAATCATGATGAATAAACAGACCGACGAGCCGCGACCGTAAGGGAGCGGTTCTGCGGCTTCATCACCCCGCACTTCGCATTTCTTTCTTTAAACTAATACGCGATAGGACGCCTGCGATGCCCGACTCAACCGCCAAGACCAAGCGAATTCGGCGCGGCAAGCGATTGCCAAAAGCCGCCAACGGCAATATCGAGCTGCTGCTGATCCAGTCGGTCGACCACCTTGGCAAGCAAGGCGACGTAGTGACCGTTCGGCCAGGCTATGCGATGAACTATTTGCTGCCGCAAGGTTTGGCGGCTATTGCCACCGATCATCACAAGCGGATGGTCGACAAGCATCGGGCTCGGCTGCTGGCGATCCAGAACGCCCGGCTGGCCGGCTTGCGGACGCTGGCCGATGAATTGGGCCGCCAGAGCATCACGATCGAAGCCAACGCCAACGACGAAGGCCATCTGTACGGCTCGGTCGGCGCCACCGAAATCGTCAATGCTCTCAAGCGGACCGAAATCACGATCACCAGTGACCAGGTCCGGCTCAAGGGCCCGCTCAAGGAGTTGGGGCTCTACACCGTCACGATTCACCTGGGCCACGAGGTCGAGGCCGATCTGAAGGTCTGGGTCGTGCCCACCGTCAGCGACGAGCACGCAGACGCCAAGAGCTAGGCGGCGGCCGTTCGCAGTCAGTTGTCAGTGATCAGTGGTCAGTTGATAAGCCGATCATCCACGGACAACGGACTACTGACCACGGACAACTGACCATACCATGAGGATTCCCCCTCCGATGAGCAGCTCCGATGGTTCGCTGAAAACGGTGATGCACGAGGTTCGGGTGTTTCCGCCGCCGGCGGATTTTGCCGCCCGGGCCCGCATCCCGACGCTCGAAGCCTACGAGTACATGTGGAAAGAGGCGGCCGGCGACATCGAGACCTTCTGGGGCAACCTGGCCGAAGAACTGCACTGGTTCAAGCCCTTTACCAAGGTGCTGGACTGGCAGGAGCCGGTGGCCAAGTGGTTTGTCGGCGGCCAGACGAACGCCTCGTACAACTGCCTCGACGCGCACCTGGGCACGCCGCGCCAGAACAAGGCCGCCATCATCTGGGAAGGCGAGCCGGGCGACAGCCGCGTGCTCACCTACCAGACGCTGCACCACCAGGTCTGCAAGTTCGCCGACGTGCTCAAGAAGCTGGGCATCAAGCCGGGCGACGTCGTTTCGATCTATATGCCGATGGTGCCCGAACTGGCCATCGCCATGTTGGCCTGCGCCCGCGTGGGAGCGGTGCATTCGGTGATCTTCGGCGGTTTTTCCAGCGAGGCGATTGCCGACCGCAACAACGACGCCAAGGCGCGACTGGTGATTACGGCCGATGCCGGCTGGCGGCGCGGCGGGCAAGTGGCGCTCAAGCAGAACGTCGATGTGGCGTTGGAAAAGTCGCCCACCGTGGAAAAATGCGTCGTCCTGCGCCGCGTGGGCATCGAAGTCCACATGCGCACCGGCCGCGACTTCTGGTGGGACGACCTGATGAACGAGGCATCGGCCGATTGTCCCGCCGAGCCGCAGGATAGCGAAGCGCCGCTGTTCATCCTCTACACTAGCGGCTCGACCGGCAAGCCCAAGGGCATCGTACACACCACGGCCGGCTACAACCTGTTCGCCAAGAAAACAACCGAGTGGGTCTTCGACCTGCGCGACGAAGACGTGTACTGGTGTACGGCCGACTGCGGCTGGGTCACTGGGCACAGCTACATCGTCTACGGTCCGCTCTCGGCCGGCGCCACCGTCGTGATGTACGAGGGCGCGCCCAACTGGCCCAACGAAGGCCGGCTGTGGGACATCGTGGAAAAGTACCGCGTCTCGATTCTCTACACGGCCCCCACCGCGATTCGCGCCTGCATGAAGTGGGGCGACCGCTGGGTCGAGCAGCACGACCTGTCGAGCCTGCGGCTGCTGGGCACCGTGGGCGAGGGAATCAATCCCGAGGCCTGGATGTGGTATCACCACAAGATCGGCGGCGGCCGCTGCCCGATCGTCGACACCTGGTGGCAGACCGAGACCGGCGGCATCATGATGAGCCCGCTGCCCGGCGCGATTGCTACCAAGCCGGGCAGTTGCACCAAGCCGCTGCCGGGCATTGTGCCGGCCGTCGTCAATCAAAAGGGCCTGCCCGTCGCCGCCGGCAGCGGCGGCTGGCTGGTCATCACCAAGCCCTGGCCCGGCATGCTCCGCGGCATCTGGGGCGACCAGGAGCGTTATCGCGAGACCTATTGGAGCAAGGTGCCGCACATGTACCTGGCCGGCGACAACGCCCGCATCGACGACGACGGCTACTACTGGATCATGGGCCGCATCGACGACGTGCTGAACGTGTCGGGCCATCGCTTGAGCACGATCGAAATCGAAAGCGCGCTGGTCAGCCATCCCAGCGTGGCCGAAGCGGCGGCCGTGGGCCGGCCCGACGACTTGAAGGGCGAAGCCGTGGCCGTGTTTGTCACTTTGCGAGCCGGCGAGCCGAACGAGGCCTTGCGCAAAGAGCTGAAACAGCACGTGCGCAAGGAAATCGGCGCGTTGGCCCAGCCGGACGACATTCGCTTTACCAACGCGCTGCCCAAGACGCGCAGCGGCAAGATCATGCGGCGTCTGCTGCGCGACATCGCCGCCGGCAAAGAATCGACCGGCGACACCTCGACGCTCGAAGACTACACCACGCTCGCCAAGTTGCGCGACACGGAAGAATGAGCAACGCGTGTCTTCCCTATTCTTGCTGTCCGTCAACTGCCGATCGGCAACTTGCGCACACGGTGCCGCGAGTCCTCGACGACCACGATCGCGCCCTGCACTAAATCGCTGCTCGCATGCTCCAGCGCAGCGCTTAGGCGTTGAATCACAAAATCCGACCGCGCGTTACGCAGTCGAAATACGATAACGCTCACGACTTGGCCCGCGCTGGCGGCAACGATCTCGCCGAAGTCGAGATCGAACGTCAGCACAATCCGACCTTCCCGGTCGGCCGTCTGGAAAATCTCGCCGTTCGGAAGACGCTGTAACCCTTCATCGCGCAGATGTACTGCATCGTGGCCCCCAGCGCGCAGCCACTGTACTACCTGCTGCGACACGCCCATATCGGCCAGGAAGCGCATCGCCCGCTCCCTAAGCCGTGCGGACTTCTTCGTGGGTCAGCCAGGCGGCATATTCCAGTGCTTGCTGAATGTCCTCGCGCTCGAGGTCCGGATAGCCCTGCATCACTTCGTCCCAGGTCGCGCCGTAAGCAATTTGACCCACGATCACCGAAACGGGAATCCGCATGCCGCGGATACTAGCGCGGCCGCCAAGGATCTTCGAGTCGAACGTGATGCGGTCGAACATGACTTTCACCGTTCTCACCCCACAACCGACGGCCGAGTTGCGTCGAGGGGGGATTCATCACTCCGGGTACAGCTTGGTCGACAAGTAGCGCTCGCCGATGTCGGGCAGGATGACGACGATCGTTTTGCCGGCGTTTTCGGGCCGCTTGGCCACCTTGATCGCGGCCCACACGGCCGAGCCGCTGCTGATGCCGCACATCAGGCCTTCGAGCTTGGCGAGGTTCCGCGACGTTTCCGCAGCGTCTTCGTCAGTCACCGTGATCACGTCGTCCACGATGTCCATGTTCAACACGTCGGGAATGAACCCGGCGCCGATGCCCTGGATCGTGTGCTTGCCGGGCTTGAGCGGCTGGCCGGCCCGCTGTTGCGTCATCACCGGGCTGTTGGTCGGCTCGACCGCGATGGCTTGGACCTCGGGCTTGCGGTTCTTGAGCACCTCGCCCACGCCGGTGATCGTGCCGCCCGTGCCCACGGCCGACACGAAGATGTCGACCGCGCCGTCGGTGTCGCGCCAGATTTCTTCGGCCGTCGTTTTGCGATGGACCTCGGGGTTGGCCGGATTCTTGAATTGTTGCGGCATGTAGTAGTTCTTGTTCTGCGCCACCAGCTCCTCGGCCTTGCGCACCGCGCCGGGCATGCCTTCGGCCGCCGGAGTCAGCACCAGCTCGGCGCCCAGCGCCTTGAGCATCCGCCGCCGCTCCAGCGTCATGCTCTCGGGCATGGTGACGATCAGCTTGTAACCGCGTGCCGCGCAGACAAAGGCCAGGCCGATGCCCGTATTGCCGCTCGTGGCCTCGATGACCACGGTGTCCTTCTTGATTTTGCCGGCCCGTTCGGCGTCGTCGATCATGGCCCGGGCGATGCGGTCTTTGACGCTCCACAGCGGGTTGAGGTTTTCCACCTTGGCCAGCACCGTGGCTACGCAGCCTTCGGTGATGCGGCGGAGCTTGACCAGCGGCGTGTTGCCGATGGCTTGGGTGATGTCCTCGCAAACGCCGGTGCTGGGAACCGTGGCCATGAACAGTCCTTTCTGAATCAAAATTTCTGGCGCCGCGACGCCCGAATGGCCGGCCGCGTTTGCGGCGTGCAGCCCGAAGGACTACATTCGGCCAATAGTGCGGCGCCTTGGTGTGCGCCGCAGTATAGCGGAATCAGAAAAGCAGGGTCAACGCCGTGGCCCAGCCTCACCGGCGATCGCCTTCCCTGTGCCCACGGAAAACTCGTGCAGCGACTCGAAATCCCCACTACCGGGGCCATCAGCGGCCGGATTCGCCCGCCCGGCTCGAAAAGCATCACCAATCGGGCGCTGGTTTGCGCGGCGTTGGCCGCCGGCGAGTCGACGCTCACCGGAGCGCTTGATAGCGACGATACGCAGGTGATGATCGCGGCCCTGGGCCAGCTCGGCATTCGCATTGAGCCGCACTGGGCGACTCATACGCTGCGCGTGACCGGCTGCGGCGGCAGCCTGCCGGCCGAAGGCGGCGAGCTATTCGTCGGCAACAGCGGCACGACCGTCCGCTTTCTGGCCCCGGTCGTGGCGTTGGGTCGCGGCCAGTTCCGGCTGCATGGCACGCCCAGGATGCACGAGCGGCCGATCGGCGATCTGCTCGACTCGCTCGGGCAGTTGGGAGCCGTGGCCCGCAGCGAGCAGAACAATGGCTGCCCGCCCGTCATGATCGAAGCCCACGGCTTGGCCGGCGGCGCGGCGAGCGTGCGCGGAGACATTTCCAGCCAGTTTCTCAGCGGCCTGTTGCTGGCGTCTCCTTACGCGCATCAAGCGGTCGAAATCACGGTCGCAGGCACGCTTGTTTCGCAGCCCTATATTCGCATGACGCTGGCCGTGATGCGGGCCTTCGGCATCGACGTGCCCGCGGGCGATCTGCGGCGATTCGCCGTGCCGTCCGGACGCGGCTATGCGGCCGGCAGCTACGCGATCGAGCCCGACGCTTCGGCCGCGAGCTATTTCTTCGCCGCTGCGGCGATCACCGGCGGCGAGGTCACGGTCGAAGGCCTGTCGCGCGACAGCCTGCAAGGCGACGTGGCCTTTGTCGACGTGCTCGAGCGGATGGGCTGCCAGGTCCGGCACGACCAGCATTCCATCACGGTGACCGCTAAGCCGCTGTCGGGCATCAAGGTCGACATGAACGCCATCAGCGATACGGTGCAGACGCTGGCCGCCGTGGCCTTGTTTGCCGAAGGCCCCACGACGATCGAGGCCGTGGGCCACATCCGGCACAAAGAGACCGATCGCATCCAAGCCCTGGCGACCGAATTGCGGAAGCTGGGCGTCCAAGTCATCGAGTTCGCCGACGGCTTACGGATCGAGCCCGGCGTGCTGCACGGCGCCGACATTGCGACGTACGACGATCATCGCATGGCGATGAGCCTGGCCCTGGTCGGCTTGCGCGTGCCCGGCGTCGCGATTCTCGACCCCGACTGCACCCGTAAGACCTACCCGAACTATTTTGACGATCTCGGCCGACTGGCCGGCGTGGCGATTGGCAAATAGCCAGCAGGAGCGCCGCGCTCCGTAGACCCGGCGAGCCGAGCCGGGCCTGTCGAGCAGCGCCATTCGTACTCCCGGTGCCGCTCGGCTCGCGGCACCTACGGACGGCCACCGTAGTCATCCCGCTCCGTCGGGATGCAGGCGCTACCACGACGCGCACCCAGCGCCCAGCCGAGTTGCGCGCGCTCGGCTCGGCGGAGCGAGCCGGCTACGGTGATTTCGCCTCGGACCGGTTGCCCGTCTCCGTAGGCCCGGCGAGCCGAGCCGGGCCTGTCGAGCAGCGCCATTCATACTCCCGGTGCCGCTCGGCTCGCGGCACCTACGGACGGCCACCGTAGTCATCCCGCTCCGTCGGGATGAAGCCATCGCCGCTGAACGCAACGCCGATCGTGCTCCAGACGTCTCAACGGAGCGAGACGACTACGGTGGGGGCGTCTCGGCGAAACGGCCGGGAGACTTCGCCTCAGCTTTTCTTTTCCTCCGGCAGTTTGCCGGCCTCGCGCTGCCCGGCGCCGGTGCGATGGGTGAGCGAATCGCCGAGTTCCGTTCGCGCTTGCTCGGCCAGCGCGAGCAGGCGGGAAATGATCTCCGGATGCTGCTTGGCGACGTCGGTCGTCTCGTTGCGATCGTGCTCGAGGTCGTACAGCTCGGGCTCGGTGATCTTTCGCTGTTGGTACTTTACCGGCTTGCCGTCGCGACCGCCGCTTTGGCCGGCCAGCGTGCGATAGGTGTGCGGAAGCTGGAGCTTCCAGCGGCCGTCGCCCGTGACGACGGCCTGCAACTGGTTCTTTTCGTACCAATAGAAATATGCCTCGTGCGGGTTCTTGGCTCCCGGCTTGCCGGCAATCAGCGGCCAGACGTCGAGGCCGTCGATCGGCAGCGCGGGAAGTTTGGCTCCCACGAGGCCGGCAATCGTCGGCAGCACGTCGATGGTCATGAGCATCGAGTCGTTGCTGGTGCCGGCGGAAATGTGGCCCGGCCAGCGCATGACGCACGGCTCGCGGACGCCGCCTTCCCAGCAGGTGCCCTTGCCTTCGCGCAAGCCGCCGCTGGTGCCCGCGTGATTGCCGTAGCTGAGCCAGGGGCCGTTGTCCGAGGTGAAGATGACGAGCGTGTTGTCGGCCAGCCCGTGGCGGTCGAGCGCTTCGAGCACCTGGCCCACGGACCAGTCGATTTCCTGGACCACGTCGCCGAACGTGCCTTGCTGCGACTTGCCGCGAAACGCCTCGCCGGGAAACAGCGGCACGTGCGGCATGGTGTAGGCCAGATAGAAGAAGAACGGCTCTTGGTGATGGCGATCGATGAAGCTGGTCGCCCGCTCGGTGTAGCGGGCCGTGAGTGTCGGCTGGTCCTCGGCCGTGACGTCGGGGTCGACGACTCGGTCGCCTTTGATCAGCGGCAGCGGCGGAAACGTCTTGGGCCGAGCCTCCGGGTGATGCGGCCACATGTCGTTCGAGTAGGGCAGACCGAGATATTCGTCGAAACCATGATGCACGGGCAAGAACTGCGGGTGATGGCCCAAGTGCCATTTGCCCGCCATGCCGGTGGCATAGCCGAGTGGTTTGAGCAACTCGGCCAGCGTGGTTTCGTGGGCATCGATGCCATGCCGTGCGGAGGGCCCCAGCGCGCCATAGATGCCGATGCGATTGGGATAGCAGCCGGTGAGAAGTGCAGCCCGCGACGCCGAGCACACCGGCTCGGCGACATGAAAGTTGGTGAACCGGCAGCCCTGCCGAGCCATGCGGTCGAGATTCGGCGTCGTATATCCCTTGGCACCAAAGCAGCCGATATCGCCATAGCCCAGGTCATCGGCAAAGAGGATGACAACGTTCGGCCGCGACTCCGCGGCCCCGGCATCGGCTGCGACCGCAAGCGTGCTGGTCGTGGCAACCAATGCAAAAATCTTGAGGATCGATTTCATTTCGAGAATTCCTGGGGATACAAGGCGCGCGCCCCGGTGAGATGCCCCCGACTGCTGCAAGCAGGGCCAGCCCATCGCCGATTCTACGACGCCGTCGGCACGGGGTGAACTCGCTTTTTCTCCGCTCTCAGCAGCCTGCGCGGCATTGGGCAATCGAGTCGTCTTGACCCTGCCGCTGAAGCGGACCTATAGTGCCCCACCCCTTTTGATGGTTCCTCCGCGTTTCGCACTTCGGCACTCGACCCGGACCCCGCCAGCCCATGAGTGAACAACCAACCGTAACGGCGGTGGTGATCGCCTTAAACGAGGCCGCGCGTTTGCCGGGCTGGCTGGCGGCCGCGGCATGGGCTGACCAGCGGCTGGTCGTCGATGGCGGATCGACCGATGCGACCGTCGAGATTGCGCGGCAGGCCGGCGCGTGCGTGCTTCAGCGGCCATTCGACTACTTCACACCGCAGCGAAACTTCGCCTTGCGGCAGGCCCGCTCCGAGTGGGTCATGTTTGTCGATGCCGACGAGCGGCCGACATCGGCCTTGGCCGCCGAAATTCGCCGCCGCCTGCCGGGCTGCCGCCAGGATGCCTTCCGGTTGAAAATTCGGAGCTCGATCTTTGGCCGGCGCTTTCGCTTCTCGGGCACCCAGGACGACCGGCCGGTGCGCCTGGTCCGGCGCGATCGGGCCGAATGGATTGGCGGCGTTCACACGTCGCTTTGCACGCCCGGCCCCAAGGGCGAAATGCAGGGCTGGATCGATCACGAAACCATGCCCGATTGGGCGTCGTATTGGTCCAAGGTCGAGCGCTACACGACGCTCGATGCCGAGCTGCGCGTGGCTGCCGGGCGGCCGCCGGTTTGGCATGCCCCGTGGCTGCTACCGGCGCGCGAGATCGCCCGCCGGCTGCTGTGGAAACACGGCTGGCTCGACGGCCCTCGCGGCTGGGCCTTTTGCCTGGCCAGCGGATTATCGGAATGGGAGCTGGCAACCAAGCATCGGCGGCTCTGGCACGCCCGGCATGCAGCCGATCCTCGCCAAGCGTCGTCCGCCATGCAGAACAACAGGCGGAACTGGCCGCAACTCGGCCTGTCGCTGCTGGCCGCACGCTAACAAAAGGCATTCGGACAGACGAAGAAAAGGCATTTGAACAGAAGGCCGCGAAGGGCGCTAAGAAGAGGAAGAAAAGGGACGAAGACGAAAAGCTAAAACGGCCTGGACGCGCGGCTCGGTTTCGCCAGTTATGCCGGCTGCGGATTCCCCTTCCTTCCCTGCATTCCTTTCTTCCTTTCTCCTTCGCGTCCTTTGCGATCTTCTGTTCAAATCTTTTTTTGTTTGCCTGTCCGTTTCCCAGTCCGGTCAGGCGGCTTCGAAGAGTTCGAGGCCAGGAGTTGTCCGGGCCTGGCCGGGCAAGAGCCGGTTGCGCTCGAACAATTGCACGGTCTCTTCCAGACTGATTACCGTGTCGGCCGAGCTGAACTCCTTGTTCAGGGCGACGGCGTCGCCCGGCTCGGGCGCGTACAACTCGGGCAGCATCGAGCGGATGGCAAAATACTTGCCGCGCCAACTCGCGTGGTGGCATTCTTCGTCGGCCACCATGATCTCGTGCAATTTTTCGCCCGGCCGAATGCCGGTGACTTCGATCGGGATCGGCCGGTCGCCGACCAATGCCCGGGCGACGTTCTGCACGGTCGCCGACGGCGCGCAGGGGACGAACGTTTCGCCTTGCCGCGCATCGGCCAGGGCATCCAGCACGCAATCGACCGCTTCGTCGAGGCTCATCAGAAACCGCGTCATCTCCGGCACGGTGATCGTCACCGGCCCGCCGCGGCGAATCTGCTCCTGGAACAGCGGAACCACCGACCCGCGCGAGGCCAGCACGTTGCCGTAGCGGCAGCAGATGAATCGCGTTTGCGGAATCTGCACGCCGGCCGAGGTGAAAATCCGCTCGTGCAGCGCCTTGGTCATGCCCATCACCGACACCGGCTTGCAGGCCTTGTCGGTGCTGATGCCCACGACAGTCTGCACCGGATAGCCGTGCTCGCCGATGGCCCGCACGATGTTCAACGGGCCGGAGCAGTTGGTGAGCAGGGCCTGCTCGGGAAAATACTCGCAGTTGGGGACGTGCTTGAGGGCCGCGGCGTTGACGACAATCTCGACGTCGCGAAGCGCGGCGCACACGTCGGCGTAGCTGCGGACGTCGCCCAGGCGGAACTCGACGCAGCGGCGGAAATTTTCGTAAACGGCTTCGTCGACCGGCAGCCGGCGCTGCAAGTACGCCTGCCGCATGTCGTATTGCTTGCCTTCGTCGCGCGACAGGATGATCAGGCGCTCGGGCAAACCGCGCTCGCCCGAGAGCACGCGGCGCACCAGCGTCTTGCCCATCGAGCCGGTGCCGCCGGTGACCAGCAGGCGTTTGCCTTGCAACAGATTCGTAGGATCGGCCATCGGCAGGAGCTTCCCTTCTCCAGAATCGGCGCGGGCTCGCGAGTCCGGCGTCAGCACATCCTTCGCAGCCGGAGTCTACGCAAGCGGTTTCAATCGCGACTATGGTATAGCCCCAACCGCCGCCGTTTGGCTAGAGTGAACGCCCGCGGCGACGTGCGGGAGCCACGTTCGCGTACGGAATGCTAGCGTCCCCACAAAGCGTTGTGCGCCGGCCATTCGGGCTCCAAACGGAGTTTTCCGATCCGAAACTTCCTCCGACAGAGTATCCGGTCTACGATACAGGGACTGGATGAGGAGCCGCCATGAATGTCAACGAAGAGACGATCGAGGCCGTGCTGGACCCCAACGGCCAGCTGCGACTGTTAAGCCCGCCGCGGCTGCCGCCCGGCCCGGTGCAGGTAACGATCCGTGTGGCCCCAGCGGTTGGTCGGCGGCGCGGCCTGGCAGATGTGATGCAAGAGATCGCGGCGGAGCAACGTTCGCGCGGCTATGCCGGGCGATCGGCGACCGACCTGCGCGCCGAAGATGACGCGCAGCTTGCCGAGGACGCCGAGCGGGCCCAGGAGTTGGATGCCGCGCGCCGCGGCGCCGCTCCGGGGGGGGCGTGAGTGCTTTACTACCTGGACACTGTGATTGTGATCTACGCGGTCGAGGGCAACCCGGCCGACCAACAGCGGACGCAGACCCACCTCACCGCGCTTGAGCAAGCCGGACATCGATTCGTAGTCAGCGACTTGACCCGCACGGAATGCCTGGCCCCGGTCTTTGGCCCTGGCGGCGGCCAGCGGTTGTCTGACTTTTTTCGGTTCTTCCATGGGCCGAACCTGCGGACGGTCGGCGTGACTGAATCAGCATACGCCCGAGCCAGCGCGATCCGGGGCGGCCACACGTATCCGGCAAATCCCCCTGCCCAGCAAAAACGCTACGGGCTGGCCGATGCTCTCCATATCGCCACGGCAATCGAGTCCGGCTGTGACGTATTCCTGACCAACGACAACCAATTGAACGGCTTCCCGGATATCACGGTCGAGGAATTGCCGTAGTCTCGGCGAGCCCGTTTGTTGCCCGAACAAGCATACTCTACCGAAGGGTAGAAGCCGCTCGCCTGCACGCTCAGGGTTAGCCTTGGCTTCTGGCTCGATTCGAGACCTACGTGGAACTTAACACCTCCGGGAGCGAAGCATGACGGACGTTAACCACTCTGCCGCGTCGCGCGGCCGCGTGATTGCCTATTGGGTCGCCACGTTGCTCGTCGCCTTCGCACTCGGGTCTGGCGGCGTCGCCGACGTGATGCGCATCCCGGCGGTGGTCGAAGGCATGACTCATCTGGGCTATCCGGTCTATTTCTGCGTGATTCTCGGCGTCTGGAAAGTGCTCGGGGCACTCACGCTGCTCGCCCCGCGCACGCCCCGGCTCAAGGAATGGGCCTACGCCGGCGCGATCTTCGACTTCACAGGTGCCGTCGCGTCGCACTCCGCGGTGGGCGACGAGCCTGCCAAGCTCGTGGCTCCGATCGTCTTGACGCTCCTTACGCTGGCCTCCTGGGCCTTGCGTCCGGCATCCCGCCGCCTGCCCGGCGCATCCCTGTAATCGCTCCGAAATGGGCTGAACTCTTGCTTGCATGAGTCCGTCCGGCAAGGATGAAGGGGCCGTGAGAATCGCCCCTCGAGTCCCTGCTGAGGCTAAGAATATGCGTCGCTCATTACGCGGCTTGCTGCGTTGCCGTGGTATTGCCCACGGCCTCGGCGGGCTCGTGCTCCTGCTGCTGACGTCCGTGCTGCACGCCGCGCCCAAGAACGTGCTGTTGCTGATCAGCGACAACCACACCGCCACCGACATGGGCTGTTATGGCCATCCAGATGTCCGCACACCGAACCTCGACCGCCTCGCCGCACGCGGCACGCGGTTTCCGAATGCTTTTGCCACGGTGTCGTCCTGCAGCCCGAGCCGCGCGGTGATCTATACCGGTCTGCTCACGCATGCCAATGGGCAGTACATGCTCGCCCACTCGTTCCACAACGGCGTGCTGGCCGAAGGCGTCAAGCCGGTGTTCGATCTCGTCAAGGCCGGCGGCTATCGCACGGCGCTGTTCGGAAAAGCCAACTTTAGGCAACTGCCCGGGCAGTACGAACTGGACGTCGTCAACACGGCCGATACCCGCGACATCCCCGCTTTGAGCCGGCGGGCCGAGCAGTTTATTCGCGACGGGGGCGATCGGCCATTTGTCATCGCACTGTGTACGCAAGACCCGATTCCGCTTGATAAACCGCCGGAGCAGCGCCGGCGATTTAAGCCGCCTGCTCCGCGGAGCATCGACCCGGCGACGTTGCACCTGCCGGCGTACGTTCCCGACCGTCCCGACGTGCGCGAGAGCTTTGCCGAATACTACGAAATGATCGAGCGGCTCGACGCCGGCTTCGGCCAGGCCCTGGCCATGCTCGAGCGCACCGGCAAGGCCGACAGCACGCTCGTGATGTTCTTTGGCGACCACGGCAGCTCGTATCCGCATGGCTACACGCACTACGAGCCGGGCGTCCACGTACCGCTGATCGTCTTCAATCCCGAAGCGAAAAAACGCGGCGTGACGTGCGATGCGCTGGTCACGCTGGCCGATATCACGCCGACGATTCTCGACTGGACCGGCGTGCAGGGGCCGGGCTATCCTCTGCACGGCCGCAGCCTGCTGCCCGTGCTCGAGCAGGAAAAGACCACGGGCTGGGACTCCGTCGTGCTCAGCCAGGTGATGCACGAAGTGACGATGTACTACCCGATGCGCACGCTGCGCGAGGGGCGATACAAGCTGATCTGGAATCTCTGCTTTCAGATGCCGTTTCTGAATGCGAAGGAGGTGGCCGACCGTTCGCCCTGGCGGCTGACCATCGAGCGCGGCGACAAGTTCATCGGCAAGCGAACCGTCGAGAAATACATCTGGCGCGACCCGGTGGAGTTGTACGACCTCCAATCCGATCCGGACGAAGTGGTCAATCTCGCCGATGACGCGAAATATGCCGACCTGCGCCGCGCCATGAGCGAAAAGCTGCTCAAGCGGCTGCGCGAAACCGACGACCACTGGCTCGAACGCTACGAGTTGCCCATGCCCGGCGAGAAGGTGAACGTCACGCTGCTGCCGCCGGCCGGCTACGCACCGCTACGAAAGGCATTTCCAAAGCACTGACGGCCGATCGGACACGTGGCGGCGCGTCAAGAAAACGTCCTCAGCCCGCAGCACCCGGCGGCTTACTTCGGTCGCAGCCGGCGGACGCGATGGTTGTTCGTGTCGCCGATGTAGAGCGTGCCGTCGGGTGCGGCGCAGATGCCGTGCGGCCGATCGAGCAGCGCGGCCGTGGCCGGCCCACCGTCGCCGCCATAGCCCCGGCCGTCGGGTCCGCGGCCAGCAATGGTGCGCAGCGTTTTCTGTTTGAGATCGATGCGCCGGATGGCGTGATTCTCCGTGTCGACCACGTCGATCACGCTCGGGCCGAGTGCGATGCCCTTCGGGCCGTTGAATGTCACCTGTTGCAAGTCAGCACCGTCGCGAAATCCTTTGCGGCCGCTGCCGGCAACGCCCTGCACCTGTCCGCTGGCCAGCCCGAGCTGCCAGATGCTATTGCCTTCGCGCAGTGCAATCCACAACACGCCGTCGGCCACGGCCAGGGCCCGCGGCCCAAGCATCGGTTGCCCGCGGGCCAGCGAGCCGGAGCGCGGCAATTGTTTCTCGCCGTTGCCCGCAATGGATTCGATCATGCCCGTCGTGGGATCGATGCGGCGAATCCGATGATTGCCGATATCCGCAATGTAAATCGCGCCGGCGGAGTCCAGGGCGATGCTGTGCGGCTGTCGAAACGACGCCGCGGTGGCCGGCCCGCCGTCGCCGCCATAGCCGGGTTGGCCGGTGCCGGCCAGCGTCGAAATGCGGCCGCTGGCACGCTCGAGGCGCCGCACGACGTGATTCTGCATTTCGACCCACAGCATGTTGCCCTGCTGGTCGAAGCGCACTTCGTAGGGCTCGTTGAGTTGGGCCTCGATGGCCGGCCCGCCGTCGCCCTGATAGCCGCGGCGGCCGGAGCCGGCGACCGTTTCGATGCGGCCGGTGGCCAGGTCGACGCGGCGAATGCGATGCTGGCCGACTTCGCACACATACAGCCCGCCATCGGGGCCGATCTCGACGCCAAACGGCTGGTCGATCGAGATCTCGGTCGCGACGCCGCGATCGCCGTTGTTGCCCGGCCGGCCGTTGCCGGCGATCGTGTCGATCGCAAAATCCTGGCCGGCAGCCGCAGCGGTCAGCAGCAGGCCGAGCACCAGCGTCAGAATCGCGGCCGGCGGTTGAAACTTATTTTGATTCGCGTTCATGCTGATTGTTCAAGGCGAAGCCGCCGGTGCGGCCGGCTGGGAGTGAAGTTGATCGAGCATCGCGACGACTTCATCGACGATCCGCTCGCCGGTGCCCGGTTCGGCATAACTGTGCAAACCGGTCCAGGTTTGATATCCGCCCAGCCGATGGGCCTCGCGGTCGGGCAGGTATCCGATCCAGTCGTTCGCCAGCTCGGCTACGAAAGTTTTTTGATACGGCGAGCGGCGCTTGATCTCCAATCCCAAGCCGGTGAAAAACTCGGCCGGCACTCCCACCAGCGCCACGTCGCCAAGGGCCATGACCTGCAACCAGGTCTCACGCTCCTGGCCTTGCTGCGGCCGAAGCACGTCGCGCTGCTTGCGAAATACTTCGACAATGGTTTTTGCACGGTCCGGGGCCCGTTTCTCGCAATAGCTCGACACGGCGGCATCTTCTCGGGCATCGTCAAAGTGGCGCACCTTGAACGAAAACGACCGCTTGATCCCCGCCAACCTGCTGATCGGCTGCGGCTCGCCCCGCTCGACGCCCTGGCGCACGTCGCGTTTGATGCGCGAAATCGCCTCGTCGATCGGCACGGGATCGCGCATCCCCAAGTTGTGGGTCGAGCCCGACGCTCCTTCCAGAAAACCGAACGTGCCGCCCAGCTCGACCTCCAACTCCTGGGCCGCCAGGCCATAAAAACTCGGCGATCTGGCACCGGGCGTACGTGTGCCGATCGTGTGGCAGGAATGGTTGAACAGCACCGCCACCAGGCCGTCGTGCGCATTGCGGAACGACAAGACCGGCAATTGCGGGTCCGCCGGGCCGGTGGGCCGAACTGCGTCGCCGCGCGGGCCGATCCAATAAATCGTGTGGTCCGAGAGCAGCAGGCGGCTGTTCTGACCGATGCTGGATTCTTCTTCCAGCCGGAATCGAAACTGGCAACCATCGACGAGCTTCCGGCAGGCTTGCCGCACGGCTTCCACGATGGCCTGTTGTACTCGCCGGCAGAAAACCTCGTCGCGCCGATAACCGTGCACGGTCACCGTGCTGGGGGCCGAATGCGTATGCGTGGCATTGAGCAGCACGCACTGGGGCGAAATCTGGCAGTCGCGCTCGATCGTCGCCACGACCGGGTCGAGCAGATCGCGCGTGAGCATCAACACGTCGCAAGCCACGATAGCCGCCCGGCCTTGCCCCGGCACTTCCAGCACCACGGCCACCGCCCGCAGTTGGCCCTCTTGGGCACCGGAGCGGCGCGCGGTAATGCCGCCGCCGATCTCCATCGAGTCATCGGCTGGAATCTTCACGGCCGCGGCGCCCACGCGGAGATTGCCTGCGGCCAGCGCCGCGTGGCCCGGCGCCGATAAGATCACCATGCTTCCGGCCAAAGCGGCCAACACGCGCAAAATCATCTGCGTAGCATACCTTCCGACCGCGCGGATTGCCCGTACAATGGCCACGCGAAATGACCGTGGTCAGTGGTCCGTGGTCAGTTGTCTGTCGCTAGCGAGCGAGCGGATTTTCTGCCTGATTGGCCGGCGCCGGGCCACCTGGCTGACCGGCCTGCGCGTCCGCTTGCACCGGCTGCTCGCCCTGCATCATCTGCTGCGCTTGGTGCTGATTACCTCCGGCGCGCCATCCATAGCCGGCGATCGTCCCCAGAATGGCAATCACGATCAGAATCAGCAGAATCCAGGCCGTGTAGCTCCACGGCATATAATCGGTCCAAGTCCGCTGCGCCCCGCCAGAATGATGCATCGCCATTTTGTCCTCCCTCGCGCGTAACCCCGTCCTCTAACCGCCAATTTCCGCGAACGGGGGCGATTGGAGCAAACGTGGTGCCGGACTATCGGGCTTTGGCAAGTCGGCCATCAATCCGACGGTACCTCACTAACAACTCGTAGACCATAGTTCGGTTGACCGACATCGGGCGCTCGGTAATTGCGGTAGGCCGAGCGCGCCGTGCCGGGATCATTCAGCCAACTGCCGCCGCGCAGCACTCGGTGTGTGCCGGTTGCGGGGCCGGGCGGATCGTCGGCCGGCGACTGGCTGTAGTAGTCGCCGGAATGCCAGTCGTTGCACCATTCCCAGACGCCGCCGTGCATGTCGTACAAGCCCCACGGGTTCGCCTTCAACTGTGCAACCGGATGCAATCTTTCCGCCGTATTTACTTTCAACCAGCCGTACTCGGGCAATTGCGCCATATCGTCGCCGAATGAAAAAGTTGTCGTTGTGCCTGCCCGGCATGCATACTCCCACTCGGCCTCGGTGGGCAGCCGGCAACGATAACGCTTTCCGGCCTCCAGCCCATTCAGTCGCTCCAAGAACTGCTGACAATCGTTCCAGGCGATCGATTCCACAGGGCGGAGAGGGTCGCCTGGGTTCAGGCTGGGGTTCGTGCCCATGACGGCGGTCCACTGCGCCTGCGTGACTTCGGTAACTCCGATGTAAAACGGCCGGGTAATCGCCACACCGTGGGACATCTCCCGGCCACCGTACTGCGGCACCGGCTTGCCGGGCGTGCCCATTACGAATTTACCGGCGGGGATCAGCTTCAGCCGGATCACCGCGCCCGCCGGCAGCTCGAGCTCGATCGTTTCGGGCCGCTTTGCCGAGCCGGCATCGGGTGTGGCTGGAGGCACGCTTGCCGCCGAACCGCCGGCCGCGACCGTGCCGCCTGGCATGCCCGCGGGCTTCTGCTTTTTTTCTTCGAAATAATCGATGAGCACCTGGCCGTGCGTCCGGATGTACTTGGCGTGATAGCCGAGCCATTTTTCGTCGGCGTCGCTCAGCTCGGCGAGACCGATGCTGACGGGCGAGAAATTGTCCATGCGGACGAGTTGCAGGTGGTTGTCCGCGATTTTCACGGCGACGGCATCCACGTGGTGCATGCCGGAGGCGTCGGCAAAACTCCGGCGCAGCGTTTTTAGCGCCTCATCGATCTCGGCCCTCTTTTTCTTTTCCGCTCGATCGGCTGCAAGGGCCGCCTGGCGTTTCTCATCCTCGGCCTGAACTTCCGCCCGTCTGGCTCGCTCGGTTCGCACCAACATCGCGATTCGGTCCCGATCCGCGATGGCTCGGGCACTAAACAACGGGATATAAAAGCTCGTACCCCGGCGAGCGGTGGCGTACTCGGTTGCCCTGCCGACGATGAAAACATCGTCCTCCCGCACCCCGGTAATGATGTCGTCGCCGAGCCTTGCCCGCAGTTCGGCGCCGCCGCCGTTGGGGAAAAACATCTTGAACTTCACGCTTCCCATTCTGACGAGCATGCCATCGGCAAGAATCTGAATCACGGTCATCTCGCCCGCAATCCGTGCAATCGTCATGGGCTGGACTTCGGCCGGCGGTGTGATCTTGTACGCGGGGCTCAGCTCGCCCTTTTCGATCTTCGTCAGCGCGTCGTTGGGCGCAGCGGGCAGGAAGTTCTCAATCTCGCTGACGATTGCCGCGCTGAACTTTGCCGCTTCGCTCTTTGCGAGCTCCGACGGCGCGGGCGCGGACAAACCGAGGATTTCCACATAGACGACCGCCGACTTCGGATCGCCGGCCGCCGCGGTCGATGCGAACCGGCCGACGTCGACGAAGGTTCGCTGTCCCGTGGGATCCACAGTGCGTAGAAACGCAGCCACGGCCGAACTCGGAACGGCCAGGGCCTGCCCCTTGGCCACGGTCAGCGAAGCAAAGTGCACGCCGACCAAAACGCCGTTGCGGCTGACCAGCGGGCCGCCGCTGCTGCCTCCCGCGGTGACGGCATCATGCCACAGCGAGCGGCGAACGCCGGCATCTTCGGCCGGTCCGCCGGCATCCACCGGATGACGCGTGACTTGCCCGCCGGTCAGCGTCAGGCCAATGCCGAACGCATCGCCCAGCGGAAAGCCGTAGGCGGTGACGCTGGTGCCCAACGGCGCAAGACCATCGAGTATCTTCAGATCGCTCGTCAGCGACGCATCGGTCTTCAAGAGGGCCAGGTCGTACGTCTCACAAATCCAAATGGCACGCGCCTCGAGCGCTTTCGTATATTTCGGGCCGACGCGAACGCGAAAGCCGGGGTTGGGGTGGTCGCCCTCTTGCACGACGTGACGGTTTGTGAGCACCAGGCCCGGACCAACGACGACGCCGGAACCACTCCCCACCACGGTCAGCTTGCCCTTGGGCGCTTTGCCGCTGACCTTCTTGACCTTGATTTCGTCAGCGGACGCCGCCCGCGAATTCGCGAGCGGCCCAAGCACGAGCAGAACCAATACGACGAACCGCGTCATAGCAAATTGCCCCGGCGAGTTGCGATCGCTCGAACCGTTCCAGCCGCCGCCTGAGCGTATCATACAGCCTGCCAATGGCAGATACAGCGCTCGGGGCGTGGTTTCGAGCCTCACTGCGACTGGCCGGTTCGCCACACGCGCTCGAGCAGGCGAAACATTTGTGGGTCGTGGCTCTGGAGTTCGGCGCGGTTGAAGGGAAAGAAATCGTTCTGGCCGAAGAAGGCTTCGGACGTCTCGGCAAAGTATTCCTTGGCGTTGGTCAGGGCGTAAGCCCGCTCGGTCTTGCCGTTGGAACGCGGCACGGCGTCGTACGACTTGCTGTCGACGGCGTGCCGATAGGCGGCCTCGATCTCCGGCTGATCGAAACCCAGCACCTGGTCGTGATAGGCGTGCGCCAATTCGTGCAGCACGAATACCGGCATACGGCGGACTTCCTGGGCAAAGATCGCGATGTTCGTAAACTCGATGCCTTTGGCCATCGCCGGATTGCGCCCATGCTCGCGGAGCCACGCGCCGTTGGGGTGGTACTCCGCCTTGGGCTGCACGCCCGGATATTGGGGCGAGAACCACAGCGGCACGGTCCGCAAGAATTTCAATGGCTGCGCCGGCACGCGCTCGACGATGATCCGCAATTGCTCCCGCAACAGCGCGAGCGCCTTTTCCGTTGCATCGGCCTGCCCGTCACGCAGCCGGTCGCTGACGTGTACGGTCCAGCCTTCGATCTTGAGGGTTTGATAACCGGCCGCCGCGGCAGGCTGCTTGGACATTTGCCCGGCGGCTGAATTCGCGACGCTCAACGCGGCCAGGCCGGCGAGCAACATGATTCGAAGTGTTTGGGTCACAGCGTGGTCCAGTTGCGGAGCCTGGGAATCGGATTTCTTTCGGGCAGGATAGGTGCTTTGTACGCAATATCAAGTATGCTGGTGCCCGCCGCGGCGAGAAATCGCTCGCCGCGCAAGCTTTGCCAACGCCGCTGTTTCGCGTCTGAGACCTTGTCATGCGACACTTGCCGATTGATTCTAGCTTGTTCGTCGAGAATCGTGCGCGGCTTCGGAAATTGCTCCCGCCGGGCGCGCTGGCCGTGCTCAACGCCAACGACGTGCTGCCCACGAATGCCGACGGCTCGCTGCCGCTGGTGCCCAACGCCGACCTCTTTTATCTCTCCGGCATCGAGCAGGAAGAGTCCGTGCTGCTGATCGCGCCCGACGGGCCGGACGAGAACCTGCGCGAGGTGCTCTTTGTCCGCGAGCCCAACGAGCAGCTCAAAACCTGGGAAGGCCACAAGCTGTCGAAGGACGAAGCCACGCGAATATCGGGCATCCGCACGGTAAAATGGCTCAGCGAGTTTTCCAAGACGTTTCACGCGGCCATGTGCGACGCCGAGCACGTGTTTCTCAACACGAACGAGCACAAGCGGGCGGCCATCGAAGTCGAGACGCGCGACGCCCGGTTCATCGCGGATTGCCGCCGCCGCTATCCGCTGCACGCCTACCACCGGCTGGCGCCGCTGCTGCACCGGCTGCGCGTAATCAAGTCGCCGGCCGAAATCGAGTTGCTCAACGAGGCCGTCCGCATCACCAGCGACGGGTTCCGCCGCGTGCTGGGGTTCGTCGAGCCCGGCGTAAACGAATGCGAAGTCGAAGCCGAGTTCATTCACGAGTTTACCCGGCAGCGGGCCAAGTTCGCCTACACGCCGATTGTCGCCTCGGGCGCCAATGCGTGCGTGCTGCACTACATCGCCAACGACCAGCCATGCCAGGCGGGCGACTTGCTGCTGCTGGACGTGGCCGCCAACTACGCCAATTACAATGCCGACCTGACCCGCACGATTCCGGTCGGCGGTCGCTTCACTTCGCGACAGCGGGACGTGTACGACGCGGTGCTGCGCGTCATGCGGGCCGCCCTGGCCGGAGCTACGGTCGGCACGCTGCACCGCGACTGGACGCACCGCGCAAAGCTGTTGATGAACGAAGAGCTGCTGCGGCTGGGCCTGCTCACCGCCGAGGACATCGAGCAGCAGACGCGCGACGAGCCGGCCTGCCGCAAGTATTTCATGCACGGGCTGGGCCATCCGCTGGGCCTCGACGTACACGACGTGGGACTGATGCACGAGCCTTTTGCACCCGGTTGGGTGCTGACCGTCGAGCCGGGCATCTACATTCCGAAAGAAGGTTTCGGCGTGCGCATCGAGAACAACGTGCTGGTCACGGCCGACGGCCCGATCGACCTGATGGCCGAGATTCCGGTCGAGGCCGAGGAGATCGAGGAGCTGATGAACTGAGTCAGCGGCAGATCGCAAGCGGTGTGCGTCAGCGTTCCGCCCTAGTCCAGCGGCGGATGGACATGAAAATGCCGAGCCCGATCAGCGCGAGCAGGACCAGGGGCAATCCGAACAGCAGGCTGAGCAGGGCCAAGAGAATGACGGCTCCGCAGCCCAGCCCCGAATCCAGCGCACGCAGCAGCCGGCCGCTACGTGTCCAACGGCAGAATAGCGCAGCGACGAGCGCCACGATTGCCACAATGCACAGGCGAAACACGCTCATCGCGAGCCTGGCCGAGACCGCCTGAGCCGTGACTTGTACCTCGCCGCGCGGGGTGGTGAACCGGTAAACCGTGCCCCGCCGGGGAATCTGCACGTCGAGACTGGCCAGCCCGGTCGCCCCCGATGCGCGATCGACGGGCGCTGCGGCGCCGAGTTCAACCGCCCCGCGACGGGTGGCGGTTTGAGCGGCCGGGCGGTTTTGCGATTGCGCTTCCAAGCGTCGTTGATAACGCTGCGCCACGTCGTCGGCGGCCCGCTGCGCCGGCAACTCGCCGAGATCTTTATTCGCCGCCTGCCCCCTGCCGGCCTGCCGTCCGAACGCGTCCAATTGCGGCGGCGGCAAGAACTGACCGCCTGACTGCTGCTGTTGCAGCCGTTTCATCTCGTTAACAACGTCGGCCGTCGAAGACGGCACGGTCGTCTGTCTCTTCGCGCTGGCCTGACCCTGCTGCACCAGGCCATTGCCCAGAAACCATTGCGTATCAAACTGTCCTGGCTGCCCGGCGGCATTGGGCGATGTCTGGAGGGTGCCGCCGTTGATGGTCAGCGGGCCGACACCGGTGAGAGTCGTTTCGCCGGAATAAAAATTCTGACCCGCTTGTCCCACGACGTTTAGCGCGCCGCTATTGGTCTGCGTCTGATAGAACTGGCTAAGATTCTGACGATTGTCCCGCGACGGTTCCTGCGGCGCGCTCTGCACGGCCTGGGCATTTTGCAGCGCCTCGCGCAGCGTGTGTGTGTTGTCCGACACCGCCGAATCGAAATTCGTATTCCCCGCGTAATCGAGGTTCGACGAGCGGTATTCATTGATCGATGATTCGAGCTCGTTAACGCTGCTGCTAGCCCGAATCTTCGAGAACTTGTCATAGCTGAGCATCGTCTGCGACAACCGCTCGGCCATCTTGGTCAGATACGAGACCGTGCCGGCTTGCAGATCGGCTTCTTCCCGAACTTCGCGCATCGTGCCGCCGAAACGGAACCAGCGGAGTTCGGGCGGTAGATATAACCGCACGTTGCTCAATTCCACGTTCACGTTCAGCGTGTGGATCAGCGGAAAATCGACGCTGGCCACTATGCCCGGCGTGGGCAGCGTGCCGCCGTAGTTCAAAGTCAGTGCGTAGTCGAGATCGCCGGCGGCGGTCTTGATCAGCGGGATGCGCACGTGCGTGGCCGGCTTGCCGGGCGACCGCGTGGGCTTCGTGGGCTCGCCGGCGATCACTGCCGTCCACAGTTTGGCCCCCTCGGGCAACTCGACCTCGAGAAATTGCTCGGTGGAATTGTAAAGGCGGTAGGTCTGCACGCCGCGATACGCACCCCGAGCGTCGACAACCAGGTCGGTTTCGGCCAGTCCGATCCGCGCTCCGGCCGTTTCCACGGCGGCCTGGTCCCGCGAGCGGTAAGTCAATCGCGGGCTGGCGGCGCCGGGCAGCACGCGATAGGCCTGCGTGTTGCCGCCGCTGAGCAAACTCGCAATCAATTGAAATTCTTGCTGACCGCGCAACAACGGCTCGAGCCCCGCGGTCTTTTCTACCACGACCTCGTCGCGGCCGGCCGATTCGATCGCCACGTAGCGGGCATCGGTGCGGCCGGTCTCCAGCACCGGAATCGCCGCTTCCTGCACGTCGCGCGTGTGCAGGCGGTCGTGCTCGACCAACACGCGCAGCTCGTTCATCACCGCGTCCTGCAACTCCAGCCGCACCCGCACCTGGCGATTGCCGGCCGGCCCGGGCAGCAACTCGACCGTCTTTTGCCGCAGCAGCGGCACGCTGATCCTGGCGTCGCGGAGCGCTTCGGGCAGCCGGAACACGATCTCGCGCACGCCCGCGTCGCGGACGGTGAGATCCAGCAGGATCGTCTCTTCGATCGTCCGATCGGTCACGCGCGTATTGCTGACGGTGTAGCCGTGAACCGTGGGCGACCGCAGCGAGACGCGCAGCAATCCCGCGTAATCGGCCTGCGACCAGGCCAAAGCAATTCGCGCCAGCCGCCGCTGCTGCGCAGTAAGCCAGGTGGCCGTGCGATCCAGCAACACGCGCTCGCAGTGCGTGAGGTTCGCCGCCTCGACATTCAAGGCCGGATCGGCCTGCACCACCAGCTCGCCTTGCTGGCGGTCAACGTCCAGCACGTCCACGCGCGGCAGCGGGAGTTCGGTCAGCGGACCGGATGGCCCGACCGGCCCCCGGATCACGACCGCGGTGTTCGTTTGCCCCGCCGCGAACAGCACGCTCAGCACGCGTCGTCCATCGGCTGAAGCCAGCGACCAATCATAGCTGCCGGCGGCGGTCACTTGCTCGACGCGAAAATCGTCGGGAATCGCCACCTGGAGTTTATAACGCGGCTGCCCACGCACTTTGACGAGCACGCGGGTTTCCAAACTGCGTTGCCGCTGGGCGACCTTCCACAGCGTTTGCACTTCGGCCATGGCCAGCGACTGAAGCGCCTCGACCTTGAGCCGCACCACAAAAGGCATGGCTGAAAACGCGTAACTCTGATACGGCACGATGCCGAGCGGACTGCGGTCGCCTATTTCAACCGCGGCCGACCGGTTTTCGAGGGTCGGATCGAAATCGGCACGCGTCGCCCCGCGGACTTCGACCGTTTGCAGATCGAGCACCGTGCTGCGGCGGATTGCCAATTGTCCGCTGTGCAGTGCGGCCCCTTCGATGGCGACCAGCGGAGCCTCGATCGTCGTGGAAGTAGTGCCCAAGCGCGAACGCTTCGATAGAAAGATTCTGAACCGCTCGCGATCGCTCACCGGCCGCAGCAGCGTGATCTCCAGCCGCTGCGGCCGCTTGGCGTCGGGCGTGGTCCAGCCGCGCACGTTGTCGCCGGCGACCTTATCGACCAGGTACCCCTCCGGAACGACCACGACGAACTTCTCACGCAACGCCCGGCTGAACTCCAGCTTCATGTCCCACGATGCCCGCACGCCGTCTTCTTGCACGTCGACGAGCACCTGGCTGCGGGCCTGGAGCGTGGCATCGATCTGCCCCAGATCCACGCGCGGCCGCCATTGCAGCCGGAAGTATCCGCCGGCATCGGGCGCGGTGACGATCGTTTCGTCGGCCTTTTGCGTTTCGTAGCTGCGCCGGTCCGGCACGCTCCACAATCGCACCTCGGTTTGAGCCGCGGGCACGAGCAGCTTGAACTCGGCGGCACCCGGCGCGGGCAACTGCGCATCGACCGCGCGCCAGCCGCCATTGCGCTCGAGTTTCAAGCGGATGCTCAACTCGAGACGGTGGCGGCCGCGCCCTGACATCGTCAACGTCAGCAGCGCTGGATGATCGGCCGCAGGCTTGGCGGCGACTTCGACCACCTTCAAGCGTGCCGGCTTGCCGTCGAGCAGGGCCGAGGCCAACACGCCGCCCCGGAGCGGCAACGGAATATCAATGGGCCGGTTGTCGACAAACACGTCGAACTGGAGCGTGCCCGTGACCGTTAAGAACTGCTCGCCGGCGAGCGTGGCCGAAAATTTCGCCCCGGCCGGCGCGTAGTCGGCCGGCGGAGGCTTGGCCGTGAGCTTGCGGTCGGGATAAGCCCGGTTCCAAAGTTCGACATAGCGGTCGTAAGGCACCAGCAGACGCTCGGCCTTGGGCACCGTCAGCCCGTCGGCCTTGTCCGAATCGTAGAGCAGGACCGTGGCGTCGTCGGGCACGTGTACCGGCGGCGCGGGCGGGACCATCTCCACGACGATCGGCTGAGGCGCGGCCGGTTGCTGAGCCGCGGCTGGCGACGAATTGCCGAGCACCGCCAACAGGCAGCCCAGCCCCGCGGCGATCGTGGTCGGCTTGGGAGGCGACGGAGCCTGCCCCCAGTCGGAGAGAATGCGAACGATGCCGACCAGCAGATAAAGCACAGCCAGCAGGCAAGCCGCGTAGAACGCGCCATTGAACACCGCGGCCAGCACGAACCAGCCGGTCACCAGCGGGATGAGCGTTGCTGCCAGCCAGACGGAGATCAAGAACCGCCACTTCACGCGTGCCGGCCGGGGCGTCAGCGCGAGTCCCCACAAGGCCACGCACAGAGCCAACAGCCAGGCCAAGGCGTGCAAGCGCTGGGCGTCGACCAGCACCACGTCGATGCGCGGCGCGACGCCCAGGCTTTCAAACCGCAGCGGCTCGCCCATCGCTTGCAGGTCGATGTGCAAGCTGCGTTTGCCGGCCTGCAAATCGGACGTGATTTTTTTGCCGGTGGCCGAACCGAGTCGTTCGCCCTTGCCGCCGGCGGCCATTCCGCCCATCCCGCCGATGCCGCCGCCCATCCCCGCCTGCGGTTTTTCGGCGGCCGCCGGCGCGGCCGCCCTGCCGGCAGCGAGTTGGGATTTCTCGCCCGCCGACGGTGCCATGTCGGAAAATTCCGATTCCAGCTGCGGGCTGGTATCCGAAAGGGCTATCACAGCGCTTTTCCGTTGTCGCGCAGTAGTACCGGCCGGTGGAAAGTGCGTTCCCCCGATGCGAAACGCAGCCGCGGCGACTTGCCAGGCGCCCAGCTCGCTGCGGGCTTGTCCGGCGATGGGATTCACGGTGCCGCGAGAACGCAAAACCCGCTGGCCGGTGGGCAGATACACGTCCCAATGAAGATCGGCCACGGGCACTTCGACGCTGACATCACCTTCGGATATGGCCAATCGCGGAGCCGACAGCTCAACTCGCCCCAGCGAGCGGACGCGCGCCACCGGCGTTTCGTACACGATTCGCAGATCGCGCAGCGTTTCGCCCGCATCGGCCGGCAAACTCAACAACAATCGCCGGCCATGCTGCTGCGGCTGGAGCGGTTTGCCGTCCAACTCGGCCGACCAGAGCGTCGAATCCGGCGGCAGCTCGACTTCCAAGAACGGCAGCTTCGCGCGGAGCTGCCATCCGGCCGAGGTCTGGCTCACGCCGCTGGCGGCCAGCAGGGTGGTCAGGTCGGCCTGCTGAACCAGTGCGGCGGGCAGCGGATAGGCCGGATGCCGCGTGACGTCGATCGCCACGTCGTCGCTCTTGCCCACGAAGCCGAACACGCCCAACAGCCGGCGGCCCACCTGGTAATCGGCATCGACCAACTCGCCGACGTCGGCCCTGCGTGGATGACGCACGACCTGCACGTCGAACGTGGCATTGCCTTCGACTGCCACGATGCCCGACTGATAATCCACGCCGTCGGCCGCAATGGCCGGCAGCACGTAGCCCTTGGGTTCGCTCATAGGCAACGCCTGCTGAAAATCGACGGCCAGCCGGAGACGGCCCTTGCGGCCAGCGGCCAATTGCGCGGTCCAGCGCCGCAGCGGCTTGCCGGCCACCGCCTCGCTGCTCGTCTCCTTGATGGCCAGCCCGTCCAGGCCGCTCACGCTGACCGAAGTGGGCGTCGTATCCGGCAGCAAGAAACTCAGCCGCTCGGCCCGCGCTCGGGTCACGTCGTAGATCAACTCGTAGTGCGCCGTGAGCAGGTCGGGATCGATGCGAAAGAACGAATACGAGCGGGCCGTCGCCCGCGGCGACGGGCGCTCGACGGAGAGCGTGGCCGCGTAGCCGCGGGCTTCGTAGCGATAGGCCAATTGCGAAGCGGCAGTGGTCAGGCCGTAGTCCTTTTTCTCGGCCTCGTCCAGCGGCGTGAGATCGACGAGCTTGTCGGGCCGCACGGTCAGATCGTCGCGCGCACCGACGGCGATCGCTCCCAGATCCTTCGCGGCGCCGACGACCGCAAAGGCGGGAAACGCGACCTGCCGGCTGGTCCAATCCGACAGCCAGCCGTCCGGGATCGATTCGGCATCGAAGTACACGCTCCGCGCTTCGCCGGCCGTGATGGGCGTGGGCAACCGGACATGTACGCGCGTCGAACCGCCCGGCGCCGGATAGCGATCGACCGGCAGCAACGCTTGATTCTGGTCCTTTACCCGCAGCACCTGCCAGCCGGCCGGGGCGATGAAATCAAAATCGAAACGCCGCTGGGCCGTCGGCGCCAGGGTGAAGCCGCCGACCACCTCCAGCCGCGCATCGCTCACTACGAGCAGCAGGTTCGACGTCACGCGCAATTCGGCAGGGGGCTCGATGAAACTGGCGTCCAGTTTGAAGCCGGCCTCGGGAGCATAGTAGGCCGCAACCATCCGGCTGGCCGGTTGATCGGACGAAGTCACGCCTTCGAGTGCCGAGTTGAGCACCGCGACGTCGAAGGGAATCAACCCTGTCGGCACGAGCGAGGTGGGCTTCAATCGATCCTCGACTGAAAGGCCCAAGACCGAGACTTGCCCGGCCACGTCCAAGGCCGTGAGCCGGGGAAAGGTCCAGTCTTTGAGCACGGCCGGGGCCCGCATGGCGGCAATCCGCAACACGACGGTTTCGGTCGTCGCTTGCCGCAGCACGACTTCCAGAATGCGCTGGGTTGCCGATTTGCTCACGGACCAGTGCGCCAGGGCCGGCGACTGCACCTCGAGCACTTCAAAGCTTGCCGGGACTTCGAACCGAAAGCGATCGACCGCCCGGTGCAGCACGGCCAGCGAAACCGTGGCGTACAGGCGTTCGTCAGCGGCCGTGATCGAGTCGATCAGCACGCCGCGGGCGATCACGACGCGTTGCTGACGCTGCTGGCGATTGTTTAAGGAAAAGGCCAACGTCATCCGGCCATCGCGGGGCAGCAGTTCGAAGCGTGTTACGCCGGCCCGCTCGTCCACTTTCCGACTAATGACATCGGCGCCTTCTTTGGCCTCGACATTGCCCGGCACGATGGCGTGCAAGCGTGTGGCGACGCAGCATGGCACGCGAAAGTTGAGCGCCTGCTGCGCAGTGCCAGCCCCCAATTCCGTAAGCAGTTCGAGCGTGAGGCGATGCCGGCCCTGGCCCTCGACAAACAGCGTGACCGTATCGTCCGGCAAGCGGCCGATATTCGCAGCCTCGCCGTCGAGCAAGGCCTGGCGAATGCCGACGTCTTCGAGCGCGAGCGGCACGGCGTGCAGACCATCGGCGAGCACGTCGAGCATGAGCGTGCCCGCGATCCGTGCCCGCTCGTCTTCGATCGTGAGCGTGTAGTCGGCCGACAGCAGCACTACATCCTGCGGCGGCTTTTCAACCTTGATCGGCCGGGCTTTCTTCACCAGTGCGTCGTATTCCTTTCGCGACAACAAAACGCGGCGCGTCGGGCCTGCCAGCAGCGTGGGCAGTTCGTCCAGCGGCACATAGAGCTCACGCGACACCGGCTCGGCGGCCGGATCGGCGGTAGCGGGCAGCGCGATGCCCAGCAACAAGGCCGCGATGAGCAATAGCGGGCGGCGGTTCATGCTCCGCCCTCCGCCGGATGATCATCGGCAGGCGAGGAAGGCGGCGGCGGTTCGGCGGCTTTTTCCGGCTCGTCGGCTCGCGGCGGTAAGACGGGTTCAGCCGCAGTCGGTGTGGCCGGTGGGGCAACCGGCGGCGAAACCGGCTCGGGCTGGCGCCGTTCGAGCGCGGCCAGAAACCACACGACCAGCACGATCACCACGCCGGCCGCCAGCGCGCCATTGACCAACTCGCGCGCCAGCATCGGCAGGAAGATACCGAGCAAGACCAACGCAATGATCGTCAGCCCGGCTGCCAGGGCGCGCTCAGCGGGGCGCCGCTTGACGAGCAACAATCCCACGACGATCAGCACCGCGAGCAGCACCCAGTTGAGCACGGCGCGATGGACGGTTGTCAGCCGTAGCGAGCCCTTGGGAGCCGGCTCGGGACGCAGGGTCGAGAAAACGTATAGCCGGCCGTCGGTCTGAAAGGCTTCCATTGGGCTGCGAGTCAAGCTCACGCCTTCGGCCACCCAGGAGATGAGCCCCGAATCGCTTTGCAGCGGCAGCGGCACGAGCCCTACGCCGCCGTTATAGCGCCAGTCGCCGTTGGCTAGCTGCCATTTGATTTCGTCGGTCCACGGGCCTGCGGTCCGGATCACGGCCAGCTCGGGCGGGAGGTAGGCGCAGACGTAGACCTTTTGCACGGCCGGATCGTCGGGAAACTCGGGCAAATCGAAATGCCGGCCGGCGCCGGACAGCGTGTATTGCAGTTCGAGCAGCAGCGGCTTGTCGGGATCCTGCCCGACCAGCGGCACGGAATACTGACCCTGGCTGCCTTTTTCCAGGAGCATCGAGCGGCCATTGATCCGTAGCGGCTCGGTATCGAACTGGGCCCCCTCGGGAAGACGGACGGCGATCCGCTGCCGCGCGCTGCGCATGCGGTAGATGGCTTGCACGGCCACCTGGTTGGCCCGCGTCAGCACCATCCGCACGAGGGCCCGCTCGATGCTGGTGCGCTTGACCTCTTCCAGATCGTAGCGCGTGGCTTCGATGCCCAGCGTCCAGTCTTCATGGAACTCATAGGCCCCGGCGGCGCCGGGCACGTTGGCGCCCGGCATCAGATCGTATTGCGGGTCGATGGGCCGCACGCCGCGCGACGGGCCCTTGGGCTGTAGATCGATGGCCTCGCTCTTGACCAGCACGATTTGTCCCCAGGCCCGATCGACCAATTGCGGCCGGAGGTACGGCAACGGCACGGCCACGCTCGTGCCCACGTCGAATTTTTCGAGCGGTTTTTCCCAGCTCAGGTGGACCTGCGTCGAGCCGATAAACTCGTTCTCGCCGGTCAAAGACCAGGCGATGTAGCCCGCCGGCAGGTTTTCGGGAGCCGGCGTGAGCACGCGTTCGCGCACGCCTGGAGTGTCGTTGCGGAGCGAATTCGCCAGGTCCACCGGAACCAGCAGCCGCAGCGACTTGAGCCCGCTGTAGAGAATGTCGTAAAAGAAGGTGGCCTCGTACTTGACCACGCCCGGCTCGACGCGGGCCACGAGCAACTGGCGCACGGTCACGTGGGGCTTGCGCCGCTCGGCGAGCAGCTTGACTTCGGCCGGCTCGCTCGAAAAGGCAAACGCCTGCACGGCCCGGCTATCGCGGGCACGCGAGGCATCGAGCGTTTGCATGCCGGCCAGTGCTTCCTGAAACGACACGCTGCGCAGTCCCTTCGATTCGCCGATGTTCACGCGCAGGCTTTCGGGCGCGTAGATCACGAGCCGGCCGGTGGCCTGTTCGACCGTCTCGGGGATCACACTCGGCACGACCAGCGGCAGCATCGCCGACTTGCCGGTGGGCGAAAGCAGATCGGCTTCGTTCAGCGTCTTCACCAGTTGCAGGACCAGGCCTACGCGTCCCTGCGCCTTGCGGCGAAGATTCACGACCAGCCGGTCCGCCGGCTTGCCCTCCAGGCGATAGGTGTCGACCTGCGCGGGGCTCGTGCCGGCAATGGCCTGTCCACGGACCTGGCGGACCTCAAAGCCCGGCGGAACTGCGAATTCGAGCCGGAATACGCCGGCCCGCTGGATATCGAACGCGGCTTGCACGTCGAGCGCCAGTTGCTGCGGATCGAGCCGGGCCTCGACCAGCGAATCCACCGTGACGCGCGGCTGCACCTGCTCCACGTCCAGCGTCAACTCGAACGGCAGCGCGGCATACCGCCACGAAAACGTCCAATCGCCCTTTTTGAGCGACGCGGGCAGCTCGCTTTTGTCGATTTGCGACAAGCCGGCCCGCTTCGAAGCTTCGGCTTGCAAGCCTTCTGCCAGCCGGGCGACGATCACGCCTTGCTGACGGATGACCGCCAGCGCCTTGACGACCGGCACGACCACCTGGGCCTGGCCCGCTTCGCCGGCAAAACGCTCCAGCTCGACCACGATCTGCTGCGAGTTCTTGGCCGGCTCGAACAGTTCGACGCTGATCCGCTGGCGAGCCGGACCATTGTCGGCGGCGGGCACGTCGGCCACCGTCCAGCGCTTGACGTTGGCATCGAACACGTTCACCACGCGCTGGTCTTTGGGCACTTCGATCGACAGATCTTTGAGCTCGGAGCGACTGATGGCGTAATTCAGTTGCGTGCGCGTCCGCACGGCATTGGCATCGATCACGACTTGCTGCTCGGCTTCGACACTGGCCAAGGCTTCAAGGCCCGTCGCACCTTCGGCCCGCGGCGTCCACTCGATGCGCACCACGTCGGCGGCGCCGACAAAGGCTTGAACTTCGCTGTGCGGGTGCTTGTCGCCCTTGGCGGCCGGCACGTCGCTGGCGGCGATCAGCGGCTGCAAGTCGATCTTCACGCCGGCTTCGTCGACGCGCACTTGCCAGCGGCTGACCGGCGCTTGCGGTGCGTGAAACTCGACCGAGTTGCGGCCCGGCGACTTGGTGAACGATCGGGCGTAGTCGAGCTGCAGCTCGAGTTGCTCGGCGTCGCCCTTTTGATGTTCGACCAGCAATTGGTAATCGGCACCGTCGCGCACAATGCGCGCGGGCCGATCGCCGAGCGTGGCCGACGTGATGGCCGCGTCTCTCAAACCGAGCGGAACCTTTTGCCAACCGGTGCCGATCACTTCCAGCTTGAGCACGGCGTGGACTCGCACGACGTCGCGCTCGACGGTGGCCTCGTGCGTGGCCTCGCTGATCAAGGCCGAGACCGGCGGCTTGCCGGGCTTTGGCCCTCCCTCGCGATCGCGGGCCGCTCGCCACAGCTCCTGGAACTTGTCGTACGGCAGGAACACGCCGCGTCCCTGCGTCTCGAACGTTTCACGCAGCTTGGTGTACGGGATATAGATGGTCTGTTCTTTGACCATGTTGGCCGCGGGTTTCGAGTCGCTGTCCGCAGTTTTCTTCGGCGCGTCATCGGCCGAGGTCGCGGCTGATGCGAGCAGGAGCCAACACCCAAAGCTGGCCCAAAGCCGCCAGCGCATAGAGTCCATATTCCGCCTGTTGCGTGCATTCACGATTTGTGTGCTCTCGGAAGTGATTGCGCGATGGGTGCGCGGATGAACATCTTGTAGAAGGGCCGCCAATGAACGCGATTATCGCCCGGCAATCGGCGCGAGGCAAACAATCCCCGCTTCGGGCCAGCAACGATTTCGAGCGACGGTTAGACGCGGGCCGGGGGCGAAAAGTTCCTAAATCACGGGACACGTTTTTAGATTCGACATCCAGTGGGAGGGCGAGGCTCCTGCCGAGCCGCCGGGTAACGCAGCGGCCGACCCATAGGCCCCGGCTCGGCAGGAGCCTCGCCCTCCCGATGGCCGTTGCCTCGCCCTCCCGATGGTTGCGGACGCATCGCTGCTGCGGTAAGACCGTGAAAACATCCGCCGGCCCGGGCTAGCTATTGAGGAAGTCCCCTTTGAGCATCCTGATCGCTGTTGGCGTGCTCGTCTTTCTGATGCTGGTCGCGTATCGCGGCTACAGCGTGATCTTGTTTGCGCCGGTGGCGGCAATGCTCGCGGTGCTCTGCACCGACCCGGCGGCGGTGCCGGCCATGTTCACCGGCCTGTATATGGAGAAGCTGGTCGTCTTCGTGAAGCTGTATTTCCCAGTGTTTTTGCTGGGGGCCGTGTTCGGAAAGGTGATCGAACTGTCGGGCTTTTCGCAGTCGATCGTGTCGTCGGCCATGCGGCTGGTCGGCCCCCAGCGAGCGATGCTCTCGATCGTGCTGGTGTGCGCGGTGCTTACGTATGGCGGCGTGTCGCTGTTTGTCGTGGTCTTTGCGGTCTATCCTTTCGCCGCCGAAATGTTCCGGCAGGGCAATATTCCGAAGCGGCTGATTCCCGGCACGATCGCCTTGGGCGCGTTTTCGTTCACGATGGATTCGCTGCCGGGCAGTCCGCAGATCCAGAACCTGATTCCCACCACGTTCTTTAAGACCGACACCTGGGCCGCGCCCTGGCTCGGTACGATCGGCGGCCTGTTTATCCTCGTCGTGGGGCTCACCTATCTCGAATCGCGCCGCCGCGCGCTTGCTGCGGGCGAAGGCTATGGCACGGGCCACACGCACGAGCCGATGCCGGTGCCCGAGCAGGCGATGGCCAATCCCTGGATCGCGATGCTGCCGCTGGTCGTCGTGGGCGTGCTGAATAAGTTGTTTACGAACCTCATTCATCGGCACTATGGTCAAACGTACGAGGCGAGTTTTCCCGGTCTGGAACATCCGCTAAGCGTGCAGATTTCGTCGGTGGCGGCGATTTGGGCCGTCGAGGCGGCACTGTTGATGGGCATCGTCTGCGTGTGCGTATTGGCGTTTCGCCGGGTGGCCGCACAATTTGCCGAAGGCAGCAAGGCGGCGGTCGCCGGAGCGCTGCTGGCCGCCATGAACACCGCGTCGGAATACGGGTTTGGCGCCGTGATTGCCGTGCTGCCCGGCTTTGCCGCCATTCGCGACGCCCTGGAAGCGGTCCCCGATCCGCTCTTCAACGAAGCGGTCACGGTCACCACCCTGGCCGGCATCACCGGCTCGGCGTCGGGCGGAATGAGCATCGCGCTGGCGGCCATGGCCGATGAATTTGTCACGGCGGCCAACGCGGCGGGCATTCCCATGCAGGTACTGCACCGCGTGGCATCGATGGCCAGCGGCGGCATGGACACGCTGCCGCACAACGGCGCGGTCATTACGCTGCTGGCGGTTTGCGGCCTCACGCACCGGCAGTCGTACAAAGATATCTTTGCCGTGACGTGCATCAAGACGGTCGCCGTGTTCATCGTGATTGCCGTGTACTATCTCACCGGCATCGTCTAGCGATGGTCAAGAGGCCGGCCGCCTCAAGGCACCAGGCCGGCGTGCCGGGAGTCGGTTTCGCGCGCGACTGGATCCTGCCGGTAGAACTCGCGCAGGCAGGCGTACAACTCGGGATGCCGATGCCGCATTGCCGATGGCCGCTGGAAAAATGTTTCGGTCGCGACGGCAAAGAACTCGGCCGGACTGGTCGCGCCGTAACAATCCAAGAGTGCGGCGTGCCCACGCGAGCAGTCGTGGACCAGTTCGCGGTAATGCTCGCCGACGACCTTGGTCCAGCGCTCGGCCTGTGCGGCCGTCTCCAGCGGCGGGACGCCATCGGCCCGACGCCCGTTGAGCATGTCGAGCTGGTGGGCAAACTCGTGGAACACCAGGTTGCGGCCATGCACACGCTCGAGCCCGCCGGCCAGGACATCCGACCAGGACAGAATGACGGGGCCGCGGTACCAGGCCTCTCCCTGCCGGGCCGAATCGCCCTCGATGACGACTCCCGGCCCCGCCCCCGTGCTGGCGCGGGCCACATAAGCATCGGGATAAACCAGGATCGACAGCACGTGGTCGAAGTATTCGGCCTCGAGTCCGAGAACCAGGATCGCGACCAGGCCGGCGACCGTCACCCGGACTTCGTCCGTGATCTGCTGTCCGCCGCAGCCTTCCCAATGCTTTTCGGCCGCGAAGATTTGCACGTAGTCGCGCACGCGCCCCTGCTCGGCGGCAGTGAGCCGACGATAGGACCGCACATTCTCTTCGAGCAGGACTTTCCAAGGCTGCGGAAACGGTTCTCGCAGCAGCGCACGGCGTCTGCGGTTGCGAAGCCAACGAAATAGCACAAGCGTCCTCAATTTCGGGGCGGCGATTCAATCCGGGCCGGCTGTAGCGAGCCGGCGAGGATGATTATATGCTCAGGCCTGCCCGGCTGCCGCGGGATTGCAGGGTCGAGCCGGCCGTTTGACGGCCCGGTCACAGTCGAAACCATGGGAGTCAAAAATCGCATGCGTCCTTCAAGAATCTGGTCGGCGGCAGTTACCTTCGCGCTGGTTGCCTTGGCGTCGTTGTCGGCCAGCGGAGCAGAGCCGACGGCCCGATTGCCGCCTGGCTTCAAACTCGAGGAACCGTGCACCGATGCGGCGCTGACCAAGATCGTGCTCGTCGCGGGCTCGAACTTCTTCAAGCCGGGCCAGCACGAATATATCGGCGGCTGTGCCGCGCTGATGGATCTGTTGCGGCAGACGCCCGGCGTGTTTCCCGTGTTGGCCCTCGATTGGCCCAAAAAGGCCGAGACCTTCGCGGGGGCCAAGGCCGTCGTGTTCTTCTTCGACGGTGGCGACAAGCACGCCTGGCTCGACTCAGGCCGCCGCGCGCAGGTGCAGCAAATGGCCGATGCCGGCGTGGGCTTCGCAGCGCTGCATCAGGGCATCGACATCTCCAAGGAGCTGGGGCCGACGATGCGCGAGTGGATGGGAGCGGCTTTTGAAAAGGGATTTTCGCAACGGGCCCACTGGGTGGCCGAGTTCAAGACGTTTCCCGACCATCCGATCTGTCGCGGCGTGACGCCGTTTCAGATCGACGACGGCTGGCTGTACAAGCTGCGCTTCGTGGACGGCATGCACGGCGTGACGCCGCTGCTGCGGACGGTCTCGCCGAAAGCCAAATCGGCCGATGCCTCGGCCGACGCCGCAATCATTTCCTGGGCTTTCGAGCGCCCGGGCGGCGGGCGATCGTTCGTGTTTACCGGCGCCCATTTGCACGCCAGCCTGGCCGAGCAAGGTTATCGCCGCTTTCTGGTCAACGGGATTCTATGGTCGGCCGGCACTGAAATTCCCGCCGCAGGAGCACCGGTCCGTCTGGATCGTGCCACGCTCGATCGCTACCTGACCGCCGCGGCCGCTTCGACGGGTCGCTAGCGTATTATCGCAGAATGACAACGGTCGCCGCATTTTGTGGTCGGCCGAGACCGAAAATATCGTCGCCAACGCCCGCCGCGCACGGACCGCCTAGGATTAAGCCCAATCCGGTTGAGACATTTGGAATGACGTCACTCGAAGACGAATTGCAGCATAGCCGGAAGTTCATCCGCGACCGTGGTCAGCCACGGTGGAGCGACGGGCTGCTTCTAGTTGGTGTCAAGCTCGCAACCGGACCGCAGCGTTGGTGGCACGACGCTGTGTTCCTAACAATCATCAATCACGTTTCATCTCGACTGCATGGGCTGTACCACGATGAAAACAACGATGATGGGCCACTTTTTCGGATGTCCATCGACGTCTATATGATGTTGTGGACTGCTCTCTTGGTATTCGTGTACCTGATCGCATATGTTTCCGTGGGGCGGAATTCTTGCATCGCAAGCGTTGCGATGATCCTGGCAACTGTCCTGTCGACGATGCGGATATACGAGATTTGGGCCTTTATCGCATTGCTTCACGCGGGGGAATACCGGTCGTCATCAAAAATTCGGCCGATAATAAATACTGTGTGGCACTACTGCGAAGTGGCGATTGGTTTTGGCGTGATATACCTCGCAATCAGCCATTTTGTAGGAGACGAATTCGCCGCTGATAAGGGCGCTCAAACAATACGTAGCAGCGCTGCCAATGCAGCTTATTTCAGCTTTGTAACCCTAACAACAATTGGTTACGGTGATCTGTCGCCAAAGACTGACGTTGGAAAGACTGTTGTGGTTATCGAGGTTATCCTCGGCTTCTTCCTGCTATTGGTCGTCCTACAGCGCGCAATGGCCGAAGAGCGCCAAGACGATGCAAACGGTGAGCCGCGTGCAGCAGGCCATTGAGCCCCAAAGGCGCGGCATGACATCCGACGCGTTTAGCGTCCCGTCGGATGCCCCGCACCTATTTCCGGAAGCGCTTCCGCGTAGACCGCCATTTTTGGGGGCCGCCCGCGAACCAACACACGCTCCCGTTGAGCAACGAGGTTTTCCATGATCGACCCTTTGATCTCCCTTCCCTTTGCGTTGCAGGCCAATCCAGGAGCATATGCCCTTGTGGTCGGCTCCGGCCTGTCGAGAGCCGCGCTGATCCCCACAGGCTGGGAAGTTGTCCTTGATTTGATTGGACGAATCGCAAAGCTCGAAGGGGAAGCGTGCGAGCCAGATCGTGCCGCGTGGTACCGGCGCAAATATGGCGATGAACCCGACTATGCGAAGCTCATCCAGATGCTGGTCAAAAGCCCCGAAGAGCGGCATCAATTTCTGCGTCAGTATTTTGAACCGAACGAGGAGGAGCGAGAACAGGGCGCCAAAATGCCAACCGCCGCTCATCGGGCCATTGCGGAGCTTGTCGTCAAGGGCTACATCAGGGTCATTATCACTACGAACTTCGATCGCCTTTTAGAGCGCGCGATCGAGGAGGCGGGGATTACCCCTACTGTGCTTAGCACGGCTGATGCGATCGAAGGTTCCTTGCCAATAGTCCATCAACGATGCGTCGTACTCAAAGCGCACGGGGATTACCTTGACACTAGGATCAAGAACACGCCAGAAGAGTTGGCTTTTTACGATGACAGACAGGCCCATTTGCTCGACCGCATATTCGACGATTTCGGGGTGGTGGTTTGCGGCTGGTCGGCCGACTGGGATCCGGCATTGTGCGCCGCCTTTGACCGCTGCAAGAGCCGCCGATTTACCCTGTACTGGGCGGCTCCTGGCGGCATCGGCATTAACGCCCAACGGATACTACAAGCCCGATCTGGCGTAACCGTCAGGATAAAAGACGCGAACTCCTTTTTTACGCAGCTAGCTGAGAGGACATTGGCCCTCGAAGAGACACAGCAGCTTCATCCATTATCGGCCGGCATCGCAGCGGCCACCGTCAAGCGGCTTATATCGGAGCCGCGCCACCGCGTTCGATTGTATGACTTGCTCAGGGACGAAACCGAGGCCGCGTTTGAGCGGATTTCGGGCCTGCACGCGCAAGCGCTCGCCAATCAGCGACAAGCAGATGCAACCCAAAAGGCTTTCGACGGATACTTTGAAGCCGTGTCGGTCGTGCGGGAACTTATGATTCATGGATGCTACTGGGCCGGGCCGGAGCACTACGACGCTTTCACGAAATGCGTTCCGCGCATCGCGCGCGATCCACAGCGGCGGATGAGCGGCACCAAGATCGTCCAGGGGCTCCGAGCGGCGCCGGCGGCCATGTTGTTCTATTCGGGCGGTATTGCCGCCTTAGCGGGCCGTAATTACGGCATGTTCGCGCATCTGATCCGTCAGTCGGTCTGTCGCGACGACGGCAAGGAAGGGCCTTTCGTCCTAATTTATCCGTGGGACGAGTTGCATCGTTTCGCTCGGCTGATCCGAGGCTTCAACAACGGCTACGCGGCTGACAGCCGATGGCTTTTTGATCGGCTTCGAGAGCCACTACGGCCATTGCTCGTTGGTGACGACGAGTTTGAAGTCACATTCGACAGATTCGAGTATCTCCGGTCGCTGGCTTTCATTGATGCCAACGCCAAAAGGGACGGCGGTAACGAAGTAACTGATGCGTATGCGCCGGTTGGACTGTTTCGTTGGAGAGAGCGATGGGATAGAAATCGCCAAATAAACATACGCGACGATTTGTTGGAAGAACTCGCGGCCGAGGGCGAAAACTGGGGGCCCCTGCGATCGGGGCTTTTCGATGGATCGAGTGACCGTTTCAGGCTGGTTCTTGAACGCTACGAGGAGAATCTGGGAAGGCGGCAGTACACTTAGCCTCGTTTACCAAACTTTCCAGCCGGGCATTGCTCGCGGATTCCCCGGAGTTTAAAACCCGGTGATCTTTCGGCCGGCGCTGAACTCGTTCGAGCGCTTCGCGGGCTTACCGCTCGTGGCGTACGCGCTGCTTCGCAGTTCCTGCTCGTGGAGATTGTCGTGCAGCGAACGCAACTCTTCGTACGACCAGGTCTCGATGGCATACGTCGCAGAAATCTGGCTGCCGTGCGTGCCGCGCAAATGGCTGAGGACCTTTTCCCGGGTGGGGCTCCAATCGTCATCGACCGACCAGTGATTGCCGCGCAGCGGATACTGGCCGGTCGTTTCGACCCGGGCAATTTCGAGGATTGCTCCTGAGGGTCGTTCATCGACCCCTTTGGCCAGCCAGCCGAAGGTCCAGGCGTCGAGCGGCGTGGTGCAACCTGAGCGAAAGGAGCGAACGATCGCATCGTGGTCGATGCAGGCCACGCTGGGATAGTCGTGCGGCTTGAGCTGACCAACCAGATCGGGAACGGCAGCCCGATCGACGATTTGCAAATGGTTCTCCACGCCCGCGCCAATTTTCCACCCCAGAGCCGTCATCGTCTCGAAATCGCCGCCAGGACGGCGCAAACGCTCCAGCTCTTGCCGGCTGCGGTCGCTGTCGTCGGCGGTGATGATCAATACTCGCGGATTGCGCGCGTGCAGGCCGCCGACTTCGGCCGTATTCAGAATGCGAAACGGTTGCGATATAGCAGGTGCGCTTGCCGCTTTTGGCCAGGCGGTGGCTGGCTCGTTAGGGAAACTCATCGCGCGGCTGGCGCACGCGATCAAAGCCGTGAAGGCGATGAGCCGAATTGCGATCTTCGTCGGCATTGAAAACGGCCCCTGGAGCGATCGCAAAGAGTTGCGAACCGAACGTCAAGAATAGCGGAGCCATGCGACGCGTCAACGAAAAACGCGAGCGGCACGAGATGTCCGACGAGGCCGGCATTCGGCCGAAGAATACGGCCAGAAGCTTTTCTAATGCGAGGAAGAGCGGAATCGAGATTACTCGCCGCCGCGGATCATTTCGGCCACGGCACTGACTGCGGCCCTCAGTCGTGGGTCGTCGCCGGCGCAAGCGATCGCGCGCTCGGCTTTTGCGGCGGCTTTTGCTCGTTTGGCGTCGTCCACGGAATCGCAGAAGTTGTCGTACACGTCGGCCAGCTTGACGAGCCGCGCCTGCCAGGTCGCGGCCGCGAGCTGCAGGTCATAGGCCGCTTCGCGCTCGGGCTCCGGCAGCCGCAGGTCTTTGGTCAGCGCCGCCACCGCATCGGCAACGTCATTGCCGAACGTGGCGAATAGATCGTCGTAATCGGTCGTCGTGTCCTCGATCGTGTCGTGTAGCAAGGCGGCACACAGCGCCACCGGGATCATCCATGCCAAACACGTGAAGGACCGTGAGTGCCACGCGCATCGGATGCGCGATGTACGGAGTCTGGCCATCTTTTCGCAATTGGCCCCGACCAGGAAGATCTCTACCCTCACTGAAGCCGCCCAAGAGGTCCGTCAGCACATCGAGGCCCACACGGTCAATTGCTGCGGCGAGTTGCTGCTGATCGCATAAGACGGCCCTTCGGACACATGAAGCCAGCAGAAGGGCGTACAAGCCCCAGGAAAGCCCGTAGAAGGCTCTGGAAGATCCCTGAGAGAAACTTCGTTCCTTAAATACAGAGCCATCCTGAGGGTTATATGGAGGCCCTGGGAGGCTCGTCCTCAGCCATGAAGGAAGGCTGTGCAGATCGGACACGATCAACACCAGTTACTTCTTGCCGGCAGGGGCGGGTGCAGGCGTCTTGGGTTCGGCCGGATCGTCCCATTCGATCTTGCAGTTCGGCAGGGCTTTTTGCAGGGCAGAGACTTGGGCGGGGGTAACATTCGTCGTTGTGACAGTAAGATTTCGCAAGCTCTTGCAGCCGTGCAGAGGTGCCAGGTTGGAAACTGTGGTCTTGTAGCAATACAGTTTCGTCAGAGGCATTTCTACAAGCGGCGACAAGTCGGACACATTTACAGAGTTGAAAGAGAGGTTCGTCAGTTTCATCCCTTCGAGCGGTGAAAGATCGGACAGCAGACTTTTACTGCCAGCATAACTTCCACCACAATTCAGAGACTTCAATCCCACTAGTGCCCGCACTGGCGAAATGTCAATCACGTTTTCCGTGGAAAACCCAAACGACGTGACCAGACCGTTCTCGACCTTTGGCGTGCCTTTCCTATCGAAATCCTTCAAAGTTCCATCGAAACCCGGATTCAGCTCCATCAGCTTCTTGCTGACGGCTTCGAGTTGCTTCTCGGCCGGGAGCTTTTGCGTGTCGGCGACCCACTTCTGAAAGGCGGGATCGAGATAGGTGAGCTTCTTGGCGGCGGGCTTAGCTGGATCGTCCCACTCGATCTTGCAGTTGGGCAGGGCTTTTTGCAGGGCGGCGACGGTGGCCGGGGTGACTCTGGTATTTGTCACAGTCAGAGTGTCTAGCTTGCCGCAATCGTGCAGAGGAGCTAGGTCAAATACCGGCGTACCGGCCAGAGTAAGGGTTTCCAGTTTCATGCCGTGCAATGGAGCCAAGTCGGCAACCTGAGTCCCCCTGCAATTCAGATTTTTCAGAGGCAATCCCATCAGCGGTGAGAGGTCGGAGAGTTGGCAAACGCTTGAACGGATACCCGTACAGTTCACGTTGTTCAATCCTGTTAGAACTCGAAGCGGTGAAATGTCTGCCACGTTATCTGCCACGAAATTGACGATTCTCACGACGCCGCTCTGAATCTTGGGCGTCACCTTCCCATCAAACCCCGGATTCAACTCCATCAACTTCTTGCTGACGGCCTCCACCTGCTTTTCGGCAGGCATGGCTTGAACGTCTTTGATCCATTGCTGGAAGACGGGCGATTCCCAGGGCTTGGTCGAAGCGATGGGCTTGCCAAACTCGCCGGCGTCGTATTTCTTCCAAAACTCGGCGGCCGACCACCTCTGCTCTGATTTGCCACTAATGCCGAAGGACTGAAGGCTTTTCATCTGGCGGATGACGGCCAGTCCTGCGGTGATGTCCTCGGGTGTGAAGGTAATCGTCGTCAGCTTCATGCCGGCAAGCGGCGTCAAGTCGGCTACTTCCGTCTTGCTAAAGCCCAAGCTCCTCAGTGGCGCTCCTATCAGCGGTGACAAGTCGGACACAGGCGAGTTGACAAAATCCAGCGAATCCAGCGGCATTGCTCTGAGTGCCGACAAGTCCGAGATCTGCGTGTTTGAGCAATACAGGTTGGTCAATTTCATCCCGGACAGCGGAGACAAGTCCGACACCTGATTGTCGCTGATGTGAAGATAGAGCAGCTTCATCCCTCGCAGTGGTGATAAATCGGACAGCTCGCCCGTGCCTGCGCCGCTACCTCTGCAAGCCAGTTTCTTGAGCTGATTCAAAGCCTGCACCGGGGAAAGATCCGTCACGTGACCGGTGTGAAACCCTATCTCGGTAACAACGCCGCTGGGAATCTTCGGACTGCCCGACCCGCCAAAATCCGTAATCTTCCCATCAAATCCCGGATTCAATTCCATCAACTTCTTGCTGACGGCTTCTACCTGCTTCTCGGCAGGCAGGGCCTGCACGTCTTTGACCCATGCCTGGAAGGCGAGGTCGAGGTAGGCGAGCTTCTTGCTTGAAGCCGCCTTCGCCGGATCGTCCCATTCGATCTTGCAATTCGGCAGGGCTTTTTGCAGGGCGGCGACACCGGCTGGGGTGACTTTGGTGCGTTCGATGGCCAGGAATGTCAGGCTCTTGCAGTCTTGCAGCGGTGATAGGTCGGACACGGATGTCTTTACGATTTCCAGCGTCGTCAGGCGCATCCCTGCAAGTGATGGCAAACTAACAATACCCCTGCAACTATTACAGACTAATAACGTAAGCGGCATGCCTTGAAGGGGCGACAGGTCGGATACCTGCGATACCGGGCAATAAAGCGCCCTCAAAGGCATTCCTTTTAGCGGTGTCAAATCTGACACTTGCGTCAAGCCACAATAGAGAAATGTCAATTGCATTCCGTTGAGCGGCGAAAGATCCGATAACTTACCTTTCCGTGGACCACTGCCTCCACAAGACAGGGCCTTCAATCCCGCCAAAGCTCGCACCGGCGAAATGTCGATGATGTCGAGCGTAAGAAAGCCAAGGTCCGTGACCACACCGTTCTCGATTCTAGGAGCGGGCTTCGCATTGGCACCTACCATCTTCCCATCAAACCCAGGATTCAACTCCTGCAGCTTCTTGCTGACGGCCTCGACCTGCTTTTCGGCAGGCAGGGCTTGAACGTCTTTGATCCACTGCTGAAAGGCGGGCGATTCCCAGGGCTTGGCTGCCTTGCTTGGATCGTCCCATTCGATCTTGCAGCTCGGTAGGGCTTTTTGCAGGGCGGCGACTTGGGCGGGGGTGATCTTGGTGCGAATTATTTTCAAATCATTGAGTGTTCGCATGCTTGTCAACACTGACAGGTCCGATACCTGCGTGCCGTGGAAATCCAGTTTCGTCAAAGGCATTCCCCGTAGCGGCGATAGATCGGAAACTTGGGTGTAGTGGCAATCCAGAAATGTCAGTTGCATTCCCTGGAGCGGGGACAGGTCCGAAACTTGCGTGATGCCGCAATGCAGCCACGTCAATTTCATCCCTTCGAGCGGTGAAAGATCGGCAACCTGCGTGTTGCTGCAACCCAGCGTCGTGATGTTTAACCCTCGTAAGGGTGACAGATCGAAAAGCCTGCTGCCTGCCCCGGTCGCAACACATTCCAGCTCCCTTAGCCCCACCAATGCCCGGACTGGTGAAAGGTCAGTCACCTTGTTCGTGAGAAGCCTAAGCTTCGTCACCACGCCGTTCTCGATTCTGGGCATGCCCGCCCCGTTGTAATCCGTGAACTTCCCATCAAACCCCGGATTCAACTCCATCAACTTCTTGCTGACGGCTTCCACCTGCTTCTCGGCAGGCATGGCTTGAACGTCTTTGATCCATGCTTGGAAGGCAGGCGATTCCCAGGGCTTGGTTGCCTTGGTCGGCGAGGCGCCCGGCTTGGCCGTCATTGCTACGGCGGCTTCGGGCTGCGTGGCGTCGAGCGGACGGACGATGCGAAAGCCGATGGTGTAGTAAAGGAACGACGGCGAGTGGTTGTAGCGAAACGCACTGCGGCAGGAGGAAGCACGGCCGGGCCAGATCCCGCCACGGATCAAACGGCTGGAGCCGGAAGACGGGCCGTTTGGGTCGGCAGGCGAACTCTTCTCGTACCACTTTCCGTGATACCAATCTTGGCACCACTCCTGCGCATTGCCGTGCATGTCGAACAAGTCGAATGGATTGGGCAACTTCAACGCCACCGGCTGCGTCTTGCCGGAGGCGTTTTTGTTGAACCACGCATATTGCTCCAACTGCGTTTTGTCGTCGCCGAACGAATACTGCGTTGTCGTGCCAGCCCGGCAGGCATATTCCCATTCCGCCTCGGTTGCGAGCCGATAACCATCACCCGACGCTACGATCAACCAGCCCCCTTTGCCATCCGTTCGATACGGCGGCCGACGTTGCTCTTGTTCGGAGAGCCACGCACAATAGGCCACTGCATCGTTCCAGGTGATGTGGGTCACCGCCGTATCGTCCGTGGTTGCATAGCCGGGGTTCTTCCAGTTCCTTCCCTTGTCGGCATCCTGCACCTTGTCGCTTAGCGTCCGCTCGCCGCTGTTGCCAGAGCCATGCTTTTCCGCCTCGGTGATATATTTGCTCGCCTCGACGAACTTGCGGAACTGAGCCACTGTCACTTCGGTGCTGCCCATCAAGAACGGCTGGCTGATCGTGACCTTGTGTTGCGGCATTTCTTCGGCAAGCAGTGAGTAGTACTTGTCGGTCGGAGCGATCTCGTCCTCTTCGCCGCTCTTGCGACCCCAGGCCACCTGCTCGGGCGTGCTCCCCATCAGGAACTCGCCGGGCGGGATCAGCGTCAATCGCATTCCGATGCTGTTGGTCGTCTCAACCTGAGTGCCCAAGTGCTTGGCCCAGGCCGCTTGATGGGCTTTGGCCTGCGTGGCGTCGAAGGGGGCGATTGCTTTGGCAGGCGTGGCGAGCGGGGGTTTCGCGTCAACCCTTCTCCCTCCGGGAGAAGGTGGCTGCGCAGCAGACGGATGAGGGTGCATCGACGCGGCAAGCTCGCCCTCATCCGGCCTTCGGCCACCGCTTGGCTGAGCGCTCGCGCCGAAGCCTTCTCCCGGAGGGAGAAGAGGTGAGTTGCCGCTGGCAGCCACGGTTGTTGCGGGAGCAGTTGCCGCCGGCGGGTTCGCCGGTTCGTCCTTCTTTTCCAAGTACCTGATGAGATACGTCACCAGGATCGGAGCGATGATCGTGGCAAACGCTCCACCCACAATCTTGGCGACTACGTTCTTAGACTTCTCCGAAGCCACCACGTCGGTCAGCGATCCCAATGGTTTTTTCGTTGCCTTGGAAGCCAGCAGCTTTTTCCGGTCTGCGGAAGACAGGTCGATGGTGCTGGCAACGTCGCCTTTATTGCTCGTGACCGAGCCACCCAGCCCCAGACCTTCCAACGCCTCGACCACTTCGGTCACGCTCTGGTAGCGATCTTCGATCCGCTTGGCAGCCATCTTGTGGAAGACGGCATCGAGTTGCTTGGACACGGTCGTCTGCGTGTCTCGCAGGGAGGGAATCGGCTGATTCTGGTGGGCCATCAGCTTTTCCATCGCCGTCTCACCGCCATAGACCGCTTTGCCCGCCAGCAGGTAATACAGCGACATACCGAGGCTATAAATGTCGGCCCGATGATCGGCGTGCTTGGTGTTGATGGCTTGCTCGGGCGACATGTAATCGACCGTGCCCATGATCGTCCCGGTGCCGGTCAACTCGGTTTGAGCGGCCCCGTCGCTTTCGATGCGGGCCAGGCCCATGTCGAGAATCTTGACCACGCCCTTTTTGTCCAGCAGCAGATTGGCGGGCTTGATGTCTCGATGCACCACGCCTTCGCCGTGAGCGAACTCGAGGCCACGAGCCGTTTGTAGGATATAGTTGACGGCTTTGCCTACCGGAAACGGGCCGTCCTTCTTGACCATCGCCGACAGGTCTTTGCCGTCCACAAATTCCATGACCAGGAAGTGGGCGTTGTTGGCTTGACCCGCATCGTAAGCGGCAACGATGTTCTGATGGTTGAGCTTCGCTGCGGCTTCCACTTCTCGTTCGAAGCGGGCAAGCGCGGCCGCATCCTTAGTCATCGCCGGCGGCAACATCTTGATTGCCACAATTCGCTTCATGCGTCGATGGCGAGCCTTGAAGACCTGCCCCATTCCACCGGCCCCGATCTTGTCGAGGATCGTGTACTCGCCGAGGATCAACGCCTTGGCCTTACCGGCCTTGACCTGGGCGGCCTGGAATGCGGTCAGTTCTTGGCTCTTGACCAACTCTTGGATGAGCTCGTCGACGGTCTTGGGGTGGGCCTTCGGCGGGATGAAGTTTTCCAGCTTGCCCGGCGCAATAATGCTGGCTTCGGTCAGTTGCTTGATGACGGATTCAACGTCGATAGCCATGCTCAGCGTTCCGGACGGGACGGCACGAACGCCGATTATAGCCACCCCTAAACCGGGTGGCAAAGGATCAGCTCGCAAGAGCCATGACGTCGGTAGGTGATTCGACGATCAAGGCAACCGACCCTGCCCGTTGGGCCGGGCGTGCAGGCTTACACATCGCCCGCGCAAACGAGACGGGTCCGAATGGCCGTGGGCTTGCTACGACCGCGAGCCGCTCACGGCTTGGCTTCGACGCTGAGCAAGATGGGCTCGCCGCAATAGATCATCTTGAGTGCATTGGGCCATGGCCGCCTTCGCCCTGATGGCAGGAGCCGGGATTCCGGGCGGCGCCGTGTTGGGCAAGACCGACATCGAGGGCGGCAGGCCCACGCACGACGAATACTTTCCCGAAGACTCGGCCGCGACGATTTACACCAAGCTCGGCGTGCCCCTCGATCGACCGCTCCCCACCCTCGACGGCCGAGCCATCCGACTGAACGAGGGCCGCCCCATTCGGGAATGGACCTAGAAAATCCTTGGCAACCGGCAGGTATTCGCTGTAATCCGCAATGGCGAGATCCAGCTCAACTGGCGCGCGCGAGGTGGCGGACGCTGAGGATCTCATCGGCCTCAAGCGGCTCGATGTCGTTCACCGACACGGTGATCACTGCCAGCGATTCGCCAAGCGCGTTGAAAACCTCGAGGACGCACCCCTCCGGTCCTTCGCTGGGATGCGGCACGTAGTCCACCAGGGTTGCCACGTCACCGCGGCGGAAGCCATGCTGCGCTACGTCGCGGGACAGGGCGACACGCTGATAGAGGGGAAGGCGGATCATTGCTTTTCGCGTCGGGGCTTGAGCGTGATGAAGTGAAAGGTTCCGTTAGACGACCATTCCAGCCAAATCGTCGTGACGGGCAGCAAGATGCCGTTGGGGCCCGTCAGCCCGCCGTCGACTCTCCAAAACGTGCCGAAGTCGTTCTTTCCATCTTCGACCGCGTCAGACTCTGCTGCAAGCCGTCGGATGGCTGATTCTAGTAGCTCGGCGTTTGCCTGTTTGAAGCCAGCTTGGGCCAGATACTTGCACTTGTCGTCCCAGGGCCGCAAGACAAGTAAGTAGTCGACTAACTTGGAGTCCGCAATGACGGCATCGAAGGGGATTCTCATGCCTGGCAATTATCACGTTACGCGGTCGGATCTGCGCGTATGCAGCAAAACGGCCCGGCACGCCATGATCTGGCTGCCGGGCCGTCGCCGAATTGAGAAAAAGGCGCTGGTGGGAGTCGAACCCACGGTGGCGGATTTGCAATCCGCTGCCTTAGCCTCTTGGCTACAGCGCCATGAATCCTATTGACCTTATCTGACAAGCACTTAGGATAACAGCTATCGTGCTTGGCATTTTATTTGGCATTAAACCCGAGGAAAACGAGCCGGTCGCCGCCCCAGAATAATCGGCATATCCGGCCCTGTTCTTCATAGTTTGCCAATCTACTGCCAGCGGTCCCAAGTCACAAGTCCGATAGCTGCGGGTGCAATCATGCCAGCCATCAAGAGTCGGAAGCCGGTTACCCTCCGCTGACGCTGGAGGGTTTGCAAGCCGCTAAAAGATTCGCCGATTCAGTAGGTGGGGCGAGTCATGCGGCCGAACTCTTGAACGTCCTGGTCAAACTGAAATAGGGTGCAATACGGTAGGTAGAAAATCATTCGACGCTAAAACCCCCGGTAGCTTTTGGCTGAGTTGCCGGGGTTTTTTTCATTCCTCGTAGATACTTCGGAATGTCGATTATCGCCCTATCTCTGCTTTCGTTTTTCCAATGGACTCCAGCGGTTTTCATCTGTTTCAAGGTCTTCTTCGGGAATATTCGTTTCCGGGCCGCCCTCGTCCCAATAAACAACGTAACGATTCCCGGAATCCTTTGGATCAATGCTTTCGTCCAGATAAACCACCATCCCTGTGCCACGGTCATTGGAACTGCCGTGGCGAGATCGAATTCGCTGCCCCGGTTGAAATTTTCCTCGATAGACAGGCTTGTCAGTTACTTGTTGCAATTTGCGGTCCAGCCGTATCTTCTCAGTTTCCCGCCGATTCGATCTTTGAAGCAAGAACGAACTCGCTATCGTCAACATCAAGCCAGCCACAATCAAAGCTAATCGGGGTGGTGTTTCGGCGAGGCTCCTGAAATAGTCAAAGAAGATGCCGACTATTACGCTAATTATTCCGGCAACCATGTAAATTTGAAGCAATACAGTTATCGGAGACTTCTCCCGTGCCTTCCTAGAAATCTGTTGTTCCATTTGACGAGCTACAGCCGCCCGCCGTACGTCTTCAGCGGTAATCTCGATCTCTGTATCCTCAACGTCGCCAATGACGTACTTGTTGCGACGAATGCGGCGTTCCAGCCCTTCGACTTGCTTTCTAATGAAAGCCTCTTTCGCTTGCTGGCCGGACTTTGTGTAGATGATCTTCATGTTACTTATGTCCTTGCTGCCGAGAGACGAAAAGTAGCGTCCATACGATCAATGATCCTGCGAGCGTTATCGTCCCTGGAAACTGCGTGGCAGATTGAGTGGCAAGTGTTACCCCGACCCCAAAACCAATTCCAGCGAGTTGTTCGCCGACCTGCATTAGCGTGTTGTACTTGTGTGGTCGGTCCTTCCCAAATGTGTCGCCTACCCTTTTCGCCGCTTCCCGAACATGATCGTGGGTGACTTCGATCGGCGCATTTCTTGCCTTGTCCGCCTTGGCGTACGAGACAGCTTTCGCAAAAAGTAGTTGAGCATATTCCGTCACTGTCTGGGTGTATCGTGTCGCCCCAGACTGCGTAAAACCGCTATTCAGCAGTTGCGTCCCATCGAGAGCGGGATTTATTTTCACAGCAGCCATCTCTGGCCCTTCAAATGGGAGGGGGGAGTTTTCAGTTGCAATTTGACCAGTACGGGGACGATTCAGCAGGCACGCACCCGAGTTGAATTCAGGTCGGATTTTATAGCGGCTGTTCCCGTTGACCCGCCGCATCCGTCATCGGGTCACGCTCCCGCCATGCTCGGGCCGATTTCATCCAGACGGCCGTTTCAGCGGTCAGTTTTCTAAATTCTGCAAGAACTGATTTGTCGATTGCGATGTTGCCGTTGTTGTTCGTGGTCAATAGCTCGTCGCCACCCGCTTCCGCAATCAAATCGGCCGCTTCGTCTTGGCCCAGATAGCCCTCTTGTGCGAAACGGGCCTGCATGATGGAAGCCACGTCAGCCGGGGTCGGATTCAATTTTTTTTTTGCTCGCCTTCGTCAGTCACTTTTTCCAACGTCTCGGGGGCAAAATATCCGCCTTCCAACTTTTTGCCGGCAAACCATTGGCAATAAATATTGTCGATCTGGTCGGTGTTCTTTACCGCCATAACGGGGCCGCCCACGATCAACCGCACTTTATCGCCAACTTTGAATTTCTTTTCGGCCATACTTCAATCTCCGTTTCCTCGGGCCTATAAGTCCGTACCGCTGCTAGCATATTCGGGCTTGCCGAGGTTTGTCACAAGGGTCGGCGGGGAGATAAACCGCTACTTGCCTGAGCCGGAAGCCGCCGCTGTAGCCAATATGCTAAGGCAGCAGAATATCGAAAAACCCCGTGAAATCGGCCCTATGCGGTTGGCATTAAATCTGGCATTAAACGGGGGTATTTCGGGGCATTTCCGGGCTTTTTCGGGCATATTTTTCTCGCCCGATATAAACCCGAAAAGCATTGCCGCATAGAGAGTTGCGACAAAAAAAGAGGGGCCGTTTTGGCTTCCCTCTTGGCTACAGCGCCGTAGCTGGTGAAATGGTAACCCCTGTTGGGCAAGGGGCTTTGGTGTTGCGATCCTGATTTGCTTGCGGCCGCCGGCGGTTTTGGTCGCCAGTTACGCGTTCGGCCGGACGCACGGTGTTATCGGCATAAACGGCAAAGTTCTTCATCGGCAGCTTTTGGGCCGCCCATCCGCTAGCATTCGGCCGAAACTCTCGGCCGGCTAACCAGCAGGACCGGCAAGGCCCAGCTAGTGGCCCCAATTTATCGCCGGGCGGCCGAACCAACAAGACGTCAGCGCCCGCGATTGCTGGCACCGCTTGGGCGATTCGGCCGGGAATTGGCAGCGGATGCGGGAGCGGCCGGGCGCGCATCGCGGCGTTTAGAGCCGACTGACCAGCTCAAAAGCAATCGCTCCCATGAGCACGGCCAAGGGCAAGGTTACGACCCAGGCGGCCAGGATTTTGGCAATCGTCCGCACGTCGGCCTGGCCGGTGATCGTGCCGATGCCGAACAGCGCACCGCAACTCACGTGCGTGGTCGAAACGGGCAGGCCCAACTTGCTGGCGCCGATGACGATCAACCCGGTCAGCAGATTGGCGGTAAAACCTTGACCATGATTCATGGGCGTGATTTTGCGGCTCATGAGTTCGGCCACGCGTCGGGCGGCCAGCAATCCGCCGAGCATCATGGCGACGCCCACGGTCAGCGTGCAACCGAACTTGCCGAAAGCCGGCAAGATCAGCAGCAAGGCGGCGATTTTTGGCGTGTCGTTCAAACCGCGGGCGAAGCTCACAATGCCGGCCGAAAGGTAATGCAGCCGGTCGAGCAATCCGCCGAGTTCAATGCCGACGAGCCGGCCGACGTAGCGATCGCGGCAGGTGACGGGCGTGCCGACGGTGATGGTCAGATGCTCGACCCGCTCCAGGGCCACGGCGTGCGTGACGGCCGGCACGGCTTCGATGACTTCCAGGCCGGCGCAAAAGCACGTTTGGCGGGCAATGCCCAATCGCAAACGCAGCCGGTGCAGCGTGAGATAGCACAAGCTCGTAGCGACCAAGGCCAGGATCGGACTGAACAGCAGCGGCACAAAAAAGCTGTTCGCCAATCGCTCGAGATCGACGGCCGATCCGGCCGTGTAGCCGGCACCCACCAGGCCGCCGACCAAGGCATGGGTCGTCGAAACTGGCAAACCCAGCCGCGTCGCCAGCAACACAGTGAGTCCCGCCCCCAGGGCCACGGCGGCCAGGTAGACCGGTGTGTCGACGAGTTGATCGGCCACCAGGCCGCGGCCGCTGAAGTTCTTGAGGAGCTGCTCGGCCAGAAAAACGGCCGTCAGCGAGCCGAGAAAGGTCGTCACGCTGGCCCACAGCAAGGCTCGCCCGTAGCTGGCCGTGCCGCTGCCCAGCAGCGTCGCCACTCCTTTGGAATTGTCGTTTGCCCCATTGGCATATGCCAGACATACGACGGCCAAGAGCGCGACGAGCGGGATCATGATTTTAATGCCTGTCGGTCCGAAGTGGGCGAAAGGTCGCAGTGTAACTGCCCGGCGGCGCAAAGTCTTGTGGCTCGCACTGCGGCGGCAAACTCCCTATTCAGGGCGGAAGCGCTTCCACCCTACGCTCGGATTAGCAGGCAAGGTTTGCCCACAGCGCAGATCTTAGTCCGCCTGGGCCAGCCTTGACGGCGATGCTGGGCCCTCTGAAGATTCGCACGCTGGCGGCTCGATAGAAATCCGGGGTTTGTACTCGGGGGCCGAATCACCAGGCGACGCCAGGCGAAAAGGATTGCTATGTTGTTCATGCTCAAGCCGCTGGTTCGTGTTCGTGATCGCCGCTGGCTGGTCAAGAATGTCAACGCGCTGGCCACGCAGGTAACGGCCGCGGTGACCCCCACCCTGTCGGCCCAAGTGCTCGGCATGTCGAAGGCCGAAGCCCGGGGATACATTCGCGCCAAGGCGATGCCGGCTGTCGAGGCGGAGCTGGACCGGATCGTGCTCGAGCGGCCGGCGCTGCATGGTGCCGTCGAGCCGCTGTTCGTCCAGGGGCTGATCGAGCGGATCATTCGCCTGGCACTGGACGACGTGACCCACGGTCGCGTGCTGCGGGGCGAGCAGCGTCGAGCGGCCTAAGCGTGCTTACGCGTCTGGCTCACGTGTAATCACGGCGCCATGGTTGGCCGGGACGGCGACTTCGAAGGTGGCATCAGCAGTCACCGGATCGGCCCGCAGAACTTGCGCCAACTCGTCGGCTGTGCCGCGATCGGGCAGCAGGGCGGCCAGCGTCGGTCCCCATGAACTTTGAATGATGCCGCCGATGCCCATCGCTCGCACGCGGCCGACGATTTCGGCCAGCCGCGGACTGGCGTACGCGCTGCCTTGCTCGGTCGCAAAGCAAGCGCCGGCCAGATGCCCGTAGTCGAAATACGCCTGGCTGAAATGCGCGAAGTCGCCCGCCTGGGCCGCCGGCAATAGATCCAGCAGTGCCAGCCGGCAAAGCCGCTCGGTCGTGAGCAGCGGAATAGCCGGCAGCCGGTCGAAGGCCTGCATCTCGGCCTCGCCCGACAGGCCTTGGTCGCCAGTAGGCGTGATGAGCAGAAACCGCCAGCGGGCGGGCAAGTCGACGCGCGCCACCAGCGGACCGAGCTCGTCGCGCCGCTGCTTGCCGGCTTCGACCAGCAATCCGCCCACGGCGAAGCCGTGCAGGCCGATCGCCGAGCGCAAGCCGCGACCGGTGGCGGCGGCCAGTTGCCGGGCATCGCACGGCGGGCGACCGGCGTGCGCGTTCAACCCGGCGGCCACCGCGAGGGCCAATTGCGTGCCGCTGCCCAAACCGGCATGCGCCGGCGGCGCACGGCACACGTCGATGCGGCAGGCCGGCGGTTCGGCAAACCAGCCGGCGGCGACCAGCCGGCCGACGCACTGGCTCACACGATCGGTTTCCGCGCCGGTGGCAACGAAGCCGTCGGCGGGCGAAACGGTCAATTCCAGGCCCGGCCGATCGATCATCATGCCCACGCCGCCAAAGCGGCGCACGTCGGGACGGCCGAACGAAAACATGCCGCAGTGCAGGCGACTGGAGGCGACAACCCTGGTGATCGAGCTACTCATGCCCTACAAGCTAAGCGCCCGGCGTCTGGCGCTCAACTGCCCCGCTCGGGCGGACTGTCTGGCTGGACGCCTGCGCGCGTCACATAATCGGCAAGAAACTCGAATGCCCGCTGCTCGGCATCGCCGCCGGTTTTCTGCACGGGCACGCGCAGCCGATCGATTTCGGCCTGGATTTCGGCCAGTGACAGCAGGTGGATGCGGGTCGCGAGAATGGCGGCTTCGAGCACGGCGTGCTTGGCCCGATTGAAGCCGAAAAAGTCGCGCAGCCGCCCCCGGTCGATCGCTTCCGCCTCGATCTCGGTGCGCTGCTGGCGATCGTCGATCCTGCGAACTCGCAAGGCGTACCAGCGGCAGGCCTCGGAAAGGATCCAGCCTTCGACGGCTCGGGCCGGCTCGAGCGCTGGCGGAGGAACAACCGTCCCCACGGCGGCGCGGGCAATCATCTCCACGTCGTCGGTGATATGGAACACGCCCTGACCGGTACGTTTGAGATTGGCGAAGGTGGTCGAAGTCTGGAACGGACGCAAGCAGAAGGCGTTCATTGCGGCGTCGACGACCGGTCCCATCGGCGCAATATTGACCGAGCCATCGGCGTTTACGGTCGTCATCAGGCCTTCGAGGATCATTGGAGGATTCTTACTTGTCTAACAGGAGGTCGCAAGCGGTCGGCAAGCTGCTCCAGCGCGGTCAAAAGGCCACGGGCCGCGCCGCGACGGGCAGTGGAGGCTCGGGCCGGGATTCGAGTTCCGGGGTGAGCGCGTCGGGGTCGAGCGATTCGAGCCCGGCGCGGTGCAGAAAATTCGCGAGCAGCGTGTAGCCCGACTGCGTGAGGATCGACTCGGGATGGAACTGCACGCCCACGACCGGCCGCTCGCGATGCTCGATGGCCATGACCACGCCGTCGGCCGTGCGGCCGGTAACTTCCAGAAACTCGGGAAGGCTGGCTTCTTCGACCACCAGCGAATGATACCGGCAGGCCAGAAACGGATTCGCCAGGCCGGCCAGCACGCCTTGATCCGAATGAAACACGCGCGACGCACGGCCGTGCACCGGCTCGCGAGCGCGGATCACGCGTCCACCCAGCGCGGCGGCGATCGCCTGGTGCCCCAGACAGACGCCCAGGATCGGCAACTCGCCGTGCAGGCTGCGCACGATGTCGATGGACGAGCCGGCCTGCTCGGGAGCGCACGGACCCGGCGAGAGCACGACGGCGGCCGGACGCAGCTTGCGCACGCCGGCGGCATCGATCTGGTCGTTGCGGACAACGCGCACGTCGTGTCCCAGCCGCTGGAAATAGCGGGCCAGGTTGAACACGAAACTGTCGTAGTTGTCGATCAGCAGAATCATGCGTGGAGTTTGGCGGTCTGCCAATCAATCGGTCAAGGCTCGCAACAGGCCTTCCGCTTTGTGCCAGGTTTCCTGGTATTCACCGGCCGGATCGGATTGGGCCACGATGCCGCCGCCGACGGGCGCTTGCCACCATCCGCGGCCGGCCGTGATGGTCCGGATCAGGATATTGGAATCGAAAGCGCCGTCAGAGCCAAGATAGGCGAGCGAGCCGCAATACGCGCCCCGCGCGGTGGGCTCCAGCTCGGCGATGATTTCCATGGCCCGAATCTTGGGAGCGCCCGTGATCGAGCCGCCGGGAAACGCCGCCCGCAGCAGGTCGAGCGGACCACGGCCGGGGGCCAAGACGCCACGAATCGACGACACCAGGTGCTGCACAAACTCGTAAGTCTCGAGCCGGCACAGATCGACCACCTGCACGCTCTCGGGCAGGCAGACGCGCGACAGGTCGTTGCGGAGCAGGTCGACGATCATCACGTTCTCGGCGCGATCCTTGGCGCTTTCTTGCAGCTCGTCGCCGCTAAACAGGTCGGCTTCGGGCAACGCAGTGCGCGGACGCGTGCCCTTGATCGGCCGGGCTTCCACCTGCCCGGCGATCGAACGCAGAAAACGCTCGGGCGAGGCGCTCACGATCTGAAACCGGCCCAGGTCGAAGTATCCGGCAAACGGGGCCGGATTGCGGCTGCGCAGGCGGCGATAGAGCGACACCGAGTCCCCGGCCGCCGGATAGAGCAAGCGTTGCGACAGGTTGACCTGAAAAATATCACCGGCACGCACATACTCGATGGCCCGCGCGACAGCCTCGAGATACCCTTCGCGCGAAAAATTGCTGGTCAGCCCCGCGAAACGACCGGTGGCAAACTGCTGGGCAAGCTGCGAACTGGCCAGCCGGTCGGCGGCATTGGCGGCCGGGCGCGGTGCGGCCGGCGTGTCGAGCCACGCTCGAAATTGAGCGAGCCGATCGTGCGCGCGACGCCGACGGCGGCCGGGATCGCGCTCGGGCCAGCCTTGCGACACGATCCAAGACTGTGACAGTCCATGATCGAACGCCACGACCACGTCGTACAAACCCATCGCCAGCGCCGGCACGCCAAACTCGTCGATTGCCGGCATCGGCAGCCGTTCGAGTTCTCGGCCCAAATCGTAGCTCACCAGCCCGGCCGGACCGCCCTGAAAAGGAGGTAGGCCGGCGAGTGACGGGCTGACGAAATCCCGCATCCGCTCGGCCAGCAGCGCTAGTGCATCGCCGCGGTTGTCGCCCTCGGCCCCCGCCGCGATTTCCAAGTAGTCGAAGGGGTCGGCCGTGACGAACGAATAGCGGCCCAAGACCGGATCGCGCCGGGCACTGTCGAAGAACAAACAGTGCGGCCGATCGGCTAGCCGCAGAAATGCCTGTTCGGCGTCAATCTCCGGCGGCAAGGCGGCAACCAGCGGAAGCCCGGCCACGTCTGGCCGCGTGGTCCCGGTTGGCGGCTGGCTCATGGCTGCTCCTCGGGCTCGTCCGGGCCGGCAGCCAGGTCGACTTTTCGTGGGCGATGCGAGACCTCGGGCCGCGTGAGGAAACCCCAATCCAGGGCTTCGTCCTGGCGATACTGCTTGCCAAGCGTCAGGGCCGTGACGGCCTTGGCCATTTCATAGCCCAAGTAGAACGCGTGGCCCGGGTCGAGATTTTTCGGGCCGGTCGCCTGAAGTTGAGTAAGCAGCTCGAAAGGATCGGAGCCCGTGAGGTGCAAGTTGGCGGAAATCAAATGCAGCTTGCCCCCTTCGGCAAACACCCGGTAATTATGATCGCGGACTTGCTCGGCCAGCCGGTCCAGCTCGGCCGGGCTGTAGCCCAGCAGCTTCGGGTCGCGAAGCATCACGAGCCGCGGCTCGGCACGCTTGGGCAGCGAGTGGTTGTGGACGGCATAGTACACCAGCCGCCGCGCCAGGTCGCACTCGCGCACGCTGGTGCGGGCCCAGTTGATCACCTCGGTGGTCAGGACGCCGCGAATGCCCTGCTCCTGGCAAAAGCCCAGCAGCAGCACGTTGATCGGAGCCGAATCGGCGTCGGTCAGCTCGGTGAGGTTGCCGATGCCCATGAACATTTCCGCGTCGGGATATCGCTCGCGCACGGTCAGGTACCGGCCCAAGCTGCGGGCGAATCCAAAGCCGATCGGCTCGAGCACCGGGTCGATTCGCAGCGGCACGCCCGCGGCGGCCAGCCACTCGACCGTTTCGTCGAGGCCTTCGAGCGTCTCGGGCACGTCGGGCACGACCACCACTTCGCAGCCCCAATCGGCCGCGTGATCGCGATTCGACGAATTGACCGAAAGCACGAGTTCGGCGCCCGCCCGAACGGCCGGCGCAATCTCGGCCGGGTTGAGGCTGTCGATCGAGACGCGATGTCCCGCGTCGCGCAGCGCTCTTACCACGTCGGCCACGCCGCTCCAGGTGCCGCCGGGATCGCAGCCGACGTCGATCACGTCGGCCCCCTGGGCTGCAAGTTCGGCCGCCATGCGCCGGATGTCGTCGAGCTCGAGCCGCGGCGCGTGATTGATCTCGGCCACGATCTCGATGTCGTAAGCATCGAGCGTGGCGGCCCGACGCGATTGCTGGCCGAAAAATTCCGGCAGGTTGTGCAGATCCTTCGGTCCACGCTCGACCGGCACACCGGCCACCGCGGCAATGGGCGCCAGATCGCCCTGGCAATAGCCGGGCACCACCACGCGCGTGGCCTCCGGCGGCACGCGCAGCTTGCGGGCGATCCACTCGGGCGTCATCAGCGCCGCGACCGTGATGTTCAGCACGCTGAGCGAGTAGTCGAAGCCGGCCCGGGGCGCCAGTTCATCCAGCATGCGGCGCAGCGAAAACTCCGCCAGCCGGCCGGTTACGAAATGGATGTGCTCACGCGGCATACTGCATGCTTACGCGGAGCTTACGTCCGACGCAAGCCGCCATTGACCGGCAACACCTGTCCGGTAATGAATCCGGCTGCCGGCGAAGCCAGAAAGCACACGACGCGGGCCACGTCTTCCGGAGTGCCCCAGCGGTCCAAGAGCGACTCGCGCCGGGCCCGCTGCTGCCAGGCCTCGGAGGCGTCCTGGCCCCAGGCGGTGCGAATCCAGCCGGGCGCCACGCAGTTGACGCGCACGTGCGGCGCAAGCGACTGGGCCAGGCTTTTGGAAAAAGCCATCACGGCCCCTTTCGTGGCGGCAAAGAGTTCGCCGCTGTCGCCCGCCATGCCAAGCTCGGCCTGGTCCCAGCCCATGTTGATAATCGCGCCCGCGGACCGCTCTTGCATCCGCGCTCCGATCAGCCGCGACAGGTGCATCGTGCCGCACACGTCCACCTGCCAGAGCAGCGCCAGCTTGCGCTCGAACGGCCAGCCGGCCGGCGGGCCGGTGAGCACGTCGGCCCCGGCATTGTTGAACCAAATGTCGATGCTCCCGCGCCGTTGCCAGGCCTGCTCGACGAGCTGCTCACGCTGAGCCGGATCGGCCACGTCGGCCAGCAGTACGTCGGCTTGTGCGCCGGATGCCCGCAATTCCGCCGCGACAGCCTCGGCCGCATCGGCGCGGCGGCCATGCACGAGCACACTCGCGCCGGCAGCAGCCAAAGCCACGGCCGTCGCCCGGCCAATGCCACTGGTCGCCCCGGTGACCAGAGCGGAGAGGCCGGTGAGCGGGGGGGCGGAGCTGGACATGGAAACGAAATGCAGAGTGAAAAGTGGATAGTGAAAAGTGAAAAGTGGAAGAGAAGAAAAGTTGCGGCGACCGGCGCTTATTTTTTACTTTTCACTATTCACTATCCACGATTCACTTTTCACTTCCCTTAGGCCATCGAGCGCGGGGCGCGCACCAGCGTGCGGAAATCCTGTTCGTTACCGTCGGCTACGAGCACGTAGAGCCGTACGCCGTCGGTCCATGCGGAGCTGGTCTGCCCGTCGGTAGTTAACAGGTTTTCCAGCGGCGAGGTGGCATTGAGCAACAGCCGGGGGGCGCTGCGCGGACCGTCGAAATCCAGGACGTACAAAGTGGCCCGATTTTGGCGCGGGCCGGCGAGCTGATAGGCCACGCCTGCGCGGCCCAATAGCGGCGCCGGCAACGAGCGCCAGCCCTCGACGCAACTGGCTACGACCAGGCTGCCCGACGGATAATCTTCGGGCGGCGCGTCGCGGTGGAGCGGACCCCCTCCGCCTTGCTGCCCCATGCCGGCCAGGTGATTGTGCCAGGCGCGCACCGATTCCATCACCGACTCGCTGCCCATGTCGGGCGCGGTCTGATTGAAATACATGATCGCCACGGTGACCGAAGCCGCGCAGGCCAGGCTCGCCGCAGCCGCGCGCAGCCAGCGGCGCCGCCCGGCCAATCGGCCAGCGACTCGATGGCCCGCTGCCCGGCGATCGGCTGCAATGGCTGGCTCGGGCAGCCGGGCCAACAGCCGCGCAGACAACCCGGGCGGCAGCGGCACGTCGTGCATGGCGGCAGCCAGCGCGTGGTCCCAGCCGGTCGAAAGGGGCACCGAAGCATCTTCCGCGTGGTCCACGATGATCGGCGGCTTGGAGCTGCCGGCAGAATTGCCGGGGTGGCCGGCGTGGTCGTCGATGTGCGAACTGTCGCCGCCGTGGGATGCGTCCATGGATTTACCGTCCTTGGCCTGCCGTCGCCAGCGATGCCGGCTCGAGCCGTTTCCGCAGGTGCGCCTTGCCGCGTGCCAGCCGGCTCATCACCGTGCCCAGCGGCACGGCCAGTTGCTCGGCGATGGCTCGGTACGACAGACCTTCGAAATAAAACATCAGCAATACGACCTTGAATTCCGGCGGTAGAGCGTCGAGTGCCCGTTGCAACTGCTCGCGATCGATGGGCGTCGATTCGTCGGGCGCCTGTACGAGATTTTGCAAATCCAACTCGAGCGCACTGGCCGCGGTGGGGGTACGCCGTTGCTGGGCCTTGAGCCAGGCATTGCGCAGGATGCTGCACAGCCAGCTACCGGCCCGCTGCCGCTCGCGCAATTGGTCGAGCTTGCGATGCGCTGCCAGAAACGTTTGCTGCGTCAGATCCTCTGCGTCATGCACCGACCCGGTCAAGCGGTACGCGTAGCGATACACCACCGCGTGATGCTCGTCCACGAGCTGGGCTAATTCCGGGGGTTTGTCCGCCGCCATTTTTCGCCCCGCCTTAAAGAGGCCAGAAGAGCGCCGCTTATTCCCGGCCGCGCTCGTCCGATGTGCCGTGATTTTAGCCAGCCCAGCTGGGATTAAGAAGGAGCCGGTCGCCGCAGCGGTGCTAGCAAATGTCATTCCCCCGCGGATTTATTGACCCATTGATGCGCCCGGCACCCGGCCAAACGCCGCAAAATGGCCTGGACTGGCGAGGCCCCTTTTGGCACACTCCCGGCCCAAAAAACTTGTTTTGCCAGGGTCCGAGCAATCGCAGCCCCCGGTATATGGTCAAAAAGGAGTTCGGCCGTGAAACGGACCGGTTCTGGCGCGGCGGCCGCGCTGCTAACGGCATTCCTACTGCTTGCCCCCGAATCTGCTGGAGCCTGGCCTTGGACCAAGGCGCCCGCTCCTCCGGCTGGCAAACCGGCCGCCCAAGCTCCCACGTCGAACGACACCGAAAAGCCGGCGAACAAAGCCGATCAGGCTAAAAAGTTGAAAAAGGCGGCCAAATCGGTCAGCCAGTCCGACAAGGCAGCGGCCAAGCGAACGTCGCCCCCGAGTGCCAAGCCGGCGTGGTCGCCCGCCAACAGCCGCTACCGCTGGACTGCGGCCCAGCAGCCCAGCCCCGCCCGCCGAGCCGTGACCAGCACCGTCAATGTCCTGACCCTCAAGCCGCTGCGTGACAAGCTGAGCGGCAATCCCACGACGCACAATCCTTGGACCCGCTCGCCGCCGGTGACCAACACCAGCGCGAACAAGCGGCCCGGCATGCTCGGCTCGATCTTCAAACCCAAGCCGCCCAAGAAGACCGGCCCGCAAACCGTCGGCGAATGGATCCAGCAAGACCGCCCGGGCTTCTGATTGCCGCGGCGCTTTTGCAACCAGGGCGTTGAAGGCAATTTTGATTGATCCGTACGGAGCGTCCGAGCCGCGGTGGGATGGCCCGGCCACGCGGATGCGTGTTGGGATCGCGCCAGCGAGAAGAGGCGGCAGCTCGACGTTGCCCGTCACGTTCAACGACGGGAGCATGAAAATAGCCCAGGGCGCGAGGCTCACAAAAGAGCTGGGCGCCTTGGGCCGCCTGATTGTGATCCTGCTCCGAGGTGGTTGGATTCTACCGTGAAATGGGGCGTACGGGTCAAAAAAGAATCGGCACGAATCGCGAAACGGTCTTCGACAATCTCGCGGATAGGTGCGCGGACGCCAGGGCCGCTATTGACCAATGGCCTGTTGCTCGGGCATCACCGATGGCTGCGCATCAATAAGGATGTATGTTGGCGTGCCCGCGCCAGTAATCTCACTGACAATCGTTTTTTGAAGCTCGGCGATACACTGGTGGTTGGTCAGCCTGTCAATGCGCTCTAAATCATCTTCTGTTAGATGGTCGGCGACGATTCCGGTAATCGTGCCGCCTTCTTTAGGATTGAAGTCGAAAAATCCCGATTCGCGAGTTACCCCTCGGAACACCCCAGCGGTTTTGAACGTAGCTTGGCTGACTTCCTTTTCAAGATGCTCCGCAGCCAGCGCTACCCGATCGGCAGATATTAATTGAGACGGCTGATTCGAAACCGCGAGCCGAATCTCGGCGCCGTATTGGGCAAGTGTCCTCATGAATTGCTTCAGGGGTTGTAGCATCCGGGGAGGAATCCCCTTAACATCTTCGCTAATCGTCGCTGCGGTGCTATTGGAAATCGCAACGAGCGCGCGTCCCACATTTCGCAGCGCCTGGGCATGCACTTCGAGCAGGGTATCATCATCGGTTGGCTTAGGAGTGAACTCCAACCCAAACGAACCGCGAGGCGTGCCGGCAAAAAGCAAACCCGGCACTGGGGCGCCCCGCGGACGTCGATGCCGGCCCATCCGCCTGGCCGCTTCGCGCTCATCGTGGATTGCTTGTTCCTCAAACATCTTCTCGTATTGAATCAATACTTCGCCGGCCAGAAACGGGCTGATTCCCTCAGAGCCCGTTACGCCGCCCCCGCGAAGAAAAACGGCGGCCCTGGGCAACATTACGTGCTCGGTTGGCAGCAGACTGCCCTTCTGATGCTTAGCCGCCTCGATTCGCGATTGGACTTCAGCTAGGCGAGCGCGCAGCTGGGGCTCCATGACTGGATCGTCTTTTGCCTTCTCCAAAAGACGGCCGAGTTCAATCGCCTGGAGTTGCAAACGTATTACGTTGCTCATGGCCTGCTCGCTAGCAACATGCGCGCTGCGGCGTCGTTGGCCGGGTGAACGAGGTCAACGGTCGCCATCCCTTTCCAAGCGCCGTCCGCGCGACGATGAGAAAATAGCCCATACCAATATTTCGCAGTATCGATGAGCAGGGAAGGATCAGATCCAAGCGGCACAAAGTAGTGATCGACCGAGTATTTTGCCTTCGTCTGGGCCGGTTTCCACAATTCCGGCCTTGGGCCGATGATCGCAAATAGGTCTATGGGAATGTGCGGGGCGCTAATGAAAGATACAACATCAATGTCGTTCGGAGACCGGCCCTCTTGGCTTTCAATGTCTTCAAGAAAGCTTCCGTCGAGCCACTGGAATCCTTGAATTCCAAGGGCGGACATATCCCCGCGAAGATTCAGAAAACCTTCAAGGATGTTCTTTCTCGGCGCCGACGTGGCAAAGCGGTCGCACAGCTCTTCAACCGTGCATACGTATGGCGAAAGATGAGCCGGCTCGCGTGGATCTCCCAAGTGCGGAGGCAATATATTAAGAATCGTATCAAAGGCCGGAATGGGCATGCGGCGTCCTTTAGTCGAATTATATCCAGCCCGGCGCCGCTTTGCCCACCGTAGATCGATACGCGAGGCCCAGAGGGGCAGCTCCCCGGCGCGCGGATGGTCGGACAGATGGCCGGTTTGGTGCCCCGCGTTCGCGTGGTTGCTCGGGCCGGTCGGGTCGCGTGATTCCTCGGGTCGGACAAAGCCTTCCGCTTTGTCCCATTGCAACTGCTCAACCAATTCGAGAGACTGGCCTGCCGAAACGTTCATCCTTCGGCATACGATTTTCAGCTTCTTTTCGGCTGCAGTCAAATTGGCCCGCGCCGGCCAGAATGGCCGGCGGCGCACGATCAGATACTGCCACTAATCCTAGTGCCATTCACGCATCCGCGTGTCCTGGCCACCCACGGCGTTGGTGTGACGGTGTGGGCTTCAAAAGACGTCGCGGCACCCATCCGGTTCGGCCGACGACCAGTCAGGCTGCCTGTTGATCGGGCGCACCCGACGACAGGATGGCCCTTTTCCAGTGCGGCGTGTGCGGCATCTGGACGAGGAATTGGGCGCGAAAATTGTCGCGCTCGCGGCGCCGCTCGCCTTTGCTGCGCAGGCGGCCGATGGTCCACTGCTTCAGCTTCCGCCGCCAGCTCACCTGGCGGCGTGCCCGATCCAGCCATTGGTCCATGCGGCTGACGAAAAGCTGGGCGCCGTTGACGAAGCGCTGGTCGACCGGCCCCTTGACGCCCATGCCGAACACCGTGTGCGGATAATCTTCGACGCCTTGCCAACCGACGATCGTGCCGGCCAGCGGCGTCAACAGCCGCGACAGGCAACTCGGCGTCAGCCGCCAATAGTCGCTGGGAAAGTCGTGAACCCGAAAATCCAGCGGCGTGCTGATCAGCAGCGCCCCGCCGGGCGCCAGCACGCGGATCATCTCGTCGATCGCGCGGCGCACTTCGAACACGTGTTCGAGCGTTTCCACGCAGACAATCGTCTGCGCCGTGTCGTCGGGCAGCTTGAGTCGAGCCAGGTCCTCGATGCGGTCTACGCCCGGGCCGGGCCGCATGTCGCAGCCGGTATAGCGCATGCCCGGAAACAACGGGCGCAGGTCGCCGCGGCCCTGCTGGCCTTCGACCTGGTACGAGCCGAACTCGTAGACCGGCCCACCCAGATCGAACGTCTGCGCGGCAATTTCGACGAACGCCCGCACGTTATCGCGCATGGTTCCCTCGTATATGATGGGCAAATTCCCAAGGCCGCCAGCGGTACAAGAGCACGGTGCGCGTCGCCGCTTTCGTCTCGGGCGGCGCGAAGATCGCCTCGGGCTCGGCAAACTGGCCCAGCAGCTCGCGCAGCGTCGCGCCGCGCGGAGTGTCGGCCGTTAGCTCGCCACGCTCGATCACCAGGTAAGCCAATTCCGGATCGCGCAACGCGTCGCGGGCGGCCGCGTAGCGATAGGTTTTGCGTCCAGAGTAGAGCGCGGTGTAACCTGCGCTGTCGAGCACGGCGCCGTCGTCGGCTTCGGTCGCCAGCCACTCGACCGCCCGCTGGTGACCCGAGTGGCTCTTGTGCAGCGGCACGAGCGTCGTCGCCAAACATCCGGCACACACCGCGGCCGCCAGGCCGAGTGTGGCAAACAGTTCCCAGTAAGCTGCCGGCGGCCGGTGCAACCAGCGCCCGACGCAGGCAGCCGTCAGTTGCCCCAGCCGGCAGATCCCCACGCCGGCCCAAGGCAGCGCCAGCCACGCAATCAGCAAGACATGCCGGCCGGCAAGATATCCACGAGTCGTCGCCACCGCCAGCACGCAACTGACGTGGACGAGCACCAGCAGAATCAAAAACACATCGATCGGGCGACGAATCTTCGATCGCCAAAACCACAAGCCGAGCAAAGCCAGCGGCCCCAGCAGATAATTCAGCGACTGGGCCACCTCGCGGACGAACTCCAGGCAGGCGGTCGCCCGACTGCGGAAGTGGATCGAATGGCTCGGGTCGCTGTGGCCAAAGGCCATCGGCTGCCCATCGGCCAGCCGCCAGTCGGGCTTGGGCGCCACCTCCACCGTCACGGCATTCTCCGCCGTCAGATTCAATGGCACGCGATCGTTCGGCCCACGCAGCCCCCACAACCGAGCCACGGCCTCGGCCGGGCCGGCAGGTTGGCTAACGACCAGATAGGGCACCGCCACCAGCAGAAAGCCAGCCATCACGCTCGCACACGACAACAGCGCGCGGGGCAAGCGAATTCGTTTCAAAACAAACACTTCGATCGCCAGCGCGATGACCAGTGCCGGAATCACGATGGCGGCGTCCACGCGAGTCAGTTGCGCGCACGCCAATGCGATGCCCGCGACGAACAGCCGCGCGCGGGTGGACCATGAAACCGCGTTGGATGCATCGCCGTCGAGCACGGCGGCCAATGCCGCCAGGCCGACGGTGAGAAACGCCAGGTGCGTGCTGTCGCTCAATCCGTCGGCGCCCAGCCTGGCGACAACGGTGAGCACGCAGCCAAAACCGGCCGCCAGAATCGCCGCCATCGTCGGCACCGAGCGGCGGAACAATAGCCAACTGACGCCCACGGCCAGCGCCAAGGGCACGGCCGCGGCAATTTGCGCCGCGGTGCCCCAATCGCTTTCGGCGATCGAGCCCCAGCGGCTCAGCGTCCAGTGGCTCGCGTAAACCAGCAGGGGAAAAAGCGGCGGCGAACGATCGTTGCGCAGCGTCGCTGGCAGTCCGTCGCGCGCGAATGCTTGCGCCACGCTCACAAAGCCGACCGAGTCGGCCGCCGGCACGGTGGCGTGCGTAATCAGCCAGCCTTGCACCAGGGCCGAGCCGGCCGCCAGGAACAGCACGATCGATATCGCACTCAGATACTTCATGGCGCTAGCGGTGCAGGAGATTCAAGCACTTCGGAGAACAGTCGCCGCGCGAGCCCGGGCGACCGGCTGAATGAGCGGGGCAAACTTATCTGGCTGGCCGACTTGGGTCAATGCAACTTGGGCGACGCCATTAGTGAGCCGCGCGGTAGGTCCCGCGAGCCGAGCGGGACCAAAGGCCGACGCTCGAGCACAACCCGCCCGGCTCGGCTCGCCGGGCCTACCGACGCCAGCATGCTGGCATGTGAGACGGGAGAAGCTGCGGCGAATTCCGGTTGAGGGCAGCTTGCGGCGTGCAAGGGTAGTTGCTTGTGGAGTCGAGCCGGCGGAAATGCCGAAGTCGAAGGACAGACGCCATCGCTCGATGGCCGGCGGCCGCAGTGCGCGCCTCCGACCCGAGCGAGATCGCCGCCCATGCGCCAGCGCGGACGCCCTTTGGCCGCCAACGCGCGAGACCCTTCGCGATTAAGCTATGCAGATTCTTCGTCACGGCGACCGCCGCCGGCGGTTGATCTCGGAAGAAGCCATGAGCGCCAGCACGCCCAACGCCGATCCGGCCGCCGCGCGCCCCGCTGCTGCCAGCGCGACCAAAGCGCCGGCACGTAAGCGCAAAGCCGGCGCGCCCTATGGCGACGGTTCGTGCCTGGATCGGCAGTTGCGCCTGACCGACCTGGTGCCCAAGCATTACGGCACGTTGGGCCTGCTCGTGCTGGTCGGCCTGACGCTGATCGCCGGACTCGAATTGTTGTACGCCTGGATGCCGCAGTTGGCCGGCATGACGCACGGCGGCCGCCTGGCGGCTTTCGACCTCGACGGCGAAGGCGGGCTGGCCGCCTGGTTCTCCAGCGCCCTGCTGGCCGGCGCCAGCGTCGTGGCCTTGCTGGTGTACTCGGTTCGTCGCCACAGGCTGGACGACTACCACGCCCGCTACCGTGTCTGGCTGTGGGCCGCCGCCTGCTGGCTGATGATGAGCCTGGACGAAGGCGCGAGCCTGCACGAAGGTTTTAAGGAGTTCATGACGGCCGCCACCGGTCATCGGCTGCTGGGCGACGGCTCGGTGTATTGGGTCGCCGCCTACGTGCTGGTGTTGGGCACGATCGGCCTGCGTTTGCTGCTGGAAATGCGGCCGTGCCTGGCCTCGCGCGCGGCGCTGGCCGCGGCGGGGGCCGCCTTTGCCACGGCCGTGGTCGCGCAGCTCGAGTGGATCATGCCGCAAGCCGGTGTGCAGAGCGTGATGGTCGAAGAAGGCTGCGAAATGCTGGGCGACCTGCTGCTGCTCGTATCGATGGCCCTGCACGCCCGCTATGTGATCCTCGAAGCTCAAGGGGCCTTGCCCTCTCGCGCTCGGGCCGGCGATACGGAAGCCGACCAGGCGGCCAAGCGCAAGAGCAAGCTGGAAGCCGCCGCTCAAGCGGCGAAGCGCAGCGATCTCGATGCCGTGCCGCAATCGTCCGCCTCGTCGCCCGCGCCAGCCAGCGCCAAGGCCGCGATCGACGATGATTACGAAGACGGTCTCCGCGACCGTGGCACGCGCCGCTCCCGGCCCCAGCGTCATCGCGTCGACGAGGCCGAGGACCTGCCCGCCGGCGACAAGCTGACCAAGGCCGACCGCAAGGCCCTGCGTCGCCAAAAAGAAAAGCAACGCCGCGGCGAGCTAGACTGATTGCCCCGTCCCCCCTCGCCCCTAGCGGGATCGGGGCGGCGACTTTTCTCCCCTCGCCCCTTGTCTGCACTTTCCGACGTTTGGCGGCGGGTCATGCGGCAAGTAGTGCGAGGGATTGAAATAGTTGTTTAATTCTTCGTGGAATCTTGTCGTGTTTATCAAGGCTTCGGAATTCGCGGTCCAAGCACTCCAGCCGCAAGGCTTT
>DATATB010000034.1:0-12200 GCA_036268995.1 Pirellulales bacterium
TGCGCGGCACGCGGTTCAATATTCACGTCGATCCGGCCGACGGACTGCTTTCGCAAGGGCAGGCCCAATATCAGCTCACGTGGATGGATGCCAAGGTTGGCGATTGGGTCGTGACGCCGCGGCGTGGCAAGGCGGTCGAGATCAACGCCCTGTGGTACAACGCCCTGCGGCTGATGCAGCACTGGCACGAAGCGGCGGGCGATACAGCCCGCGCCGAGGAGTACGGAACAGCGGCCGATCGAGCCCAGCAATCGTTCAACGACCGGTTTTGGTATGCCGAAGGTCAATATCTGTACGACGTTATCGACACCGAGCAAGGCGGCAACGACCGGGCCTTGCGGCCCAACCAGGTGCTGGCGATCTCGCTCGACCATCCGGTGCTCGCCCGGCCGCGCTGGCAGAGCGTGCTGCATATCGTGACCGAGCGCCTGCTGACGCCGATGGGTTTACGCAGCCTGGCCCCAGGCGAGCCGGACTACAAGCCGCGTTACGACGGCGATCTGCGGGCGCGGGATGCGGCGTATCACCAGGGCACAGTCTGGGGCTGGCTGATCGGCCCCTTTATCGATGCCTGGCTCAAGGTGCATCCCGAGCGGCGCGACACGGCCCGCGAGTTTTTGAGTGGTTTCCAGGCGCATCTCAGCGAGGCGTGCGTCGGCTCGATCAGCGAAATCTTCGACGCCGAAGCGCCGTATCTGCCGCGGGGCTGCGTGGCCCAGGCCTGGAGCGTGGCCGAAGTGCTACGCTGCTGGGTCAAGACCGCGCCGCAAGCTCAGCGGGCGGCCGCGGCCGAAAAGCCTGTCGCCCAGACGGTCAGCGGATGACGGCGGCGCGCGATGGTCTTTACGTCCGTCTTGTCGCACCTGCGCTATCGGCCTATAATCGAAGCTGAATTGGTCGATTTTCATTTCGCAAACCGCTGCCAGGTTTCGGTTTTGCGTTTCTGGCCCTCGCTACTACCCACCGCGGCCTTTCGGTTTTCCGCCTGATTTTTCCAGGGCCTGGCCGGCCCAGTTGATCCCAAGTTTTTTGCGCGGAGTTGCTCGATGTCGCGAATTTTCCGAGCTTCGTTGTGGTTGGCCTCGCTGGTTGCCTTGGCCCAGGCCTTGCCGCCGATCGCGGCCGTGGCGGCTCCGGACTCGAAGGAAACCCAGTCGCCGGTCAAAGACTCGAAAGCCGAAGCCGCCAAAAAGAAATCGGACGCCGAATATTACGAACTCTACAAGATCTTCGCCGACACGATGTACCAGGTGGAGCAGAACTACGTCAAAGACGTGGATCGCCGCGAGCTGATGGAAGCGGCCATCCGCGGCGTGCTCGACAAGCTCGATCCGTATTCCAACTACATCAGCCCCGACGAATTGAGCCGCTTCAACACGAGCGTCGACGGCCAGTTTGGCGGCATTGGCATCCACATCACGATGGACAACGGCCAACTGAAAATCCTCAGCCCGCTGGTCGGCAGCCCGGCATACGATGCCGGCTTGCAGGCCGGCGACGCGATTGTGGCCATCGGCGGCAAAAACACCGAGAAAATCACGCTAGACGAAGCCGTGAAGCAGCTCAAGGGCGAGGCGGGCACGAAGGTCACGATCACGGTCGTACACCGCTATGGGGGCAAGCGCGAAACCGTGACCTTAGATCGCGAAATCATCCAACTCGATACCGTGCGGGGCGAACGCCGCCGGGACGACGACTCGTGGGACTTCATGCTCGACCACGATCGCAAGATCGGCTACATCCGCGTATCGGCCTTCAGCCGCGAAACGGCCCGCGATCTCGAAATCGCCTTGCAGCAGCTCGAAAAGGAGCACCTGCGGGGCTTGATCCTCGATTTGCGCAACAACCCCGGCGGCCTGCTCAAAGCCGCCACCGATATCTCCGACCTGTTCATCTCCGACGGCGTGATCGTCAGCACCAAGGGGCGCAACGCGGTGCCCCGCGTCGTCACGGCCAAAAAGCCGGGCACCTACGAAGGTTTCCCCATGGTCGTGCTGGTGAACCATTCCAGCGCCAGCGCCAGCGAAATCGTGGCGGCCTGCCTGCAAGACCATCATCGGGCCGTCGTCATCGGCGAACGCACCTGGGGCAAAGGCAGCGTGCAAAACGTCATCGAGCTGGAAGACGGGCATAGTGCCTTGAAGCTGACGACCGCCAGCTATTGGCGCCCTAGCGGCCATAATATCCACCGCTTTCCCGACGCCAAGGACACCGACGAATGGGGCGTCATGCCCGACAAGGGCTACGACGTCAAGCTAAGCGACGCCGAACAGTTCCAGCTCCTCCGCAACCGGCGCGATCGCGACATTCTCGAAGTCAGCCATGCCAAGGCCGCCTTGGCCAGCCGTGCCGGCCAGCCGGAAACGAAAGACACGCCCGCCGCGGCTGACAAGAAGACCGACAAACAGCCCGCCAATCCGCCGGCCGCAGACAAGCCATCGTCGGACAAGCCGGCCTCAGACAAGGCCGCATCGGACAAAGCAGCGACAGCCAAGGCCACGGCAAAAACGGAAGCAAAGACCGACAAGCCGGTCGTCGATCGCCAGCTCGACAAGGCGCTCGAATACTTAAACGGCGAACTGGCGCGTAAGTGACGCCGGATGGCTGACGACTCGCATTCCGCCGGCGGCACGTTGTTTCTCACGCTGGAAACCACGTGCGACGAAACAGCGGCCGCCGTGATCGACGAGCGGCTGCACGTACTGGGCTCGTCGGTCGCTTCGCAGGACGAACTGCACGAACGCTTCGGCGGCGTAGTGCCCGAGCTGGCCGCCCGCGCGCATGTCGAACGCATTCTGCCGGTAATCGACGAGGCCTTGCGCCGCGCTGCGGTGCGGGCCGAGCAGATCGGCTGCGTGGCCGTGGCCACCAGGCCAGGGCTGGCCGGTTCGCTGCTCGTGGGGCTGGCGGCTGCCAAGGCGCTGTGCGTGGCCTGGCAGGTGCCGCTGGTGGCGGTCGATCATTTGCAGGCGCATCTGTATGCCTGCCGATTGGCCCACGGCGAAAAGGTGTTCCCCTGCGTCGGCCTCGTGGCCAGCGGAGGGCACACGAGCCTGTACCACTGCCGCGGCCCGCTCGATTGGCAGCTTTTGGGCGGAACGATCGACGATGCCGCCGGCGAATCGTTTGATAAGGTGGCCAGCATGCTCGGCCTGCCGTATCCCGGGGGGCCGGCCATCGAGCGAGTCGCCAAAACCGGCAACGGCCAGGCGTTCCGCTTCCCGCGCTCGTTCATCCACGACCGGCAGCGGCTGGCGTTCAGCTTTAGCGGGCTGAAGACGGCCGTGCGCTACGCGATCGCTCCCGCCGGCGTCCAGCCGCCCGAGCAACTTGCACCGGCACTGGTGGCCGATCTGGCCGCGAGCTTTCAAGAGGCCGTGGTCGACGTGCTGGTGGGCAAATGCCTGCACGCGCTGCAAATAACCGGCCTGCGGGCGCTGGCCATCGGCGGGGGCGTCGCCGCCAATACGCGACTGGCCGAACGATTCGAGCAGGCCGCGGGCCAGCACGGTTTCCAGCTCTACATTGCCCCACGGCAACTATGCACCGACAACGCGGTGATGGGCGCGATTGCCGTCGAGCGTTGGCGCGCTGGACTGGTCGAGGCGCTCGATCTGGATGTCACGCCGGGCCTGGTGCGATAACCCTTCGGCGAATGACGAATCAGGCACGGCCTACCGCCGCCATGCCCATTCAGCATTCCGACTTCCGTATTCGGCTTAGGTGCCGGCGCTCGGCGGGCCGTTGCTGGCGCCACCGCTGGTGCCGCTGGAGCCGCTCTGGTAGTTGAACGTGTTCACCACCGGAATGGTCGAGAACAGCGGCTGCGTGGTGCAGCGCACATAGCGACGATCGGCCGAGACGACGGCCGTGGCCGACATGTTGGCACCCACGGGCAAGGTGATGATGATGGGCTGGTAGCCGACTCGCCCGCGCATCATGAACGGCATGCCGCCGTAGCCATATCCGCCACCCAAGAAGCTGCCGAGCGTGCCGGAGTTGCTGAGTTGGTTGAGCTGCTGCGCCAAAATTGCCTTGCCGACGGCCAACTGGCCGGACACCGCGTTGGCTACTTGCTCTTGCTCGAGCGGCTCTTGCCGGCGGCCATTCTGCAACTCGAAAGCCAGCGACGTTTCGCCGTCTTTGGCGCCGTCGGTCAGGCTGATCTGCTTGCGAAAGTGTTTTTCCTTCGGCGAGCCGCGATGCAGGTAAAAATCCACCGTCACTTTATCCACCGTGGGCTTGCCCCACACGCGCCGCAGCAACATTTTGTACATGCCGTTGAAGCCCTGCGGGCAAACGTACACTTCTGAAAGCGTCTTCGACGTCTGTTGGTCGGCGCCGGCGAACGTATCACCGAGCATCACGCCGCCGCCCGTGCTGCGCGGGTTGCGAAACGAGCACACCGATCCCGACGGCTCTTCCACCAGCAGATCGATATCGGCGTCGCCGGTCCACGACACCACGACCACGCAATCGCGAGTCTGGGCGTTGTCCAGCGCCGCCTTGAAGGCCTTGGCTTCGGCCTGCCTGTGTTCCGACTTCAACTGCTCGAGCGTGGCATTGGCTACGCGCTCGGCCAGCTTGGGAATTTCGGCATGCTCGTGTGGCCAGCCCTGCCCGAGAATGCCCACCGTCGACCATTGAATGCCTTCCAAGTCGTTGAGCTGCTGCGCCAGGTAGAGTCCCTGGACATAGGGCTCGGGCCGGGCGGGGGCCAGCTTGGCCGCTTGATGAAACAGGTCCAAGGCACGCCGCTCGATCGGGCGATTGCCGGACATGGCTCGCGCCATGTACTGCGCCACCTGCATCAGATCTTCCGGCCGGCTGCTGAAATCGACGGCCGACATCAATGCCCGTTCGATGTCCGACGGCGAGGCGCCGTTGGCTTGCATGGCCAGGCCCAGCGCTTCGTACATCCAGGGCTGCCCCTGCTTGTTGCGCAGCGCCGCGCCGATCATGGCAATGGCGTCATCGTAGTGTCCCGACTTCACGAGCCGGCGAGCCGCGTCGCGCACGGCAATGTCGTGAGCCCGGGCGGCTTGCGGTTCGTCGTCCACATGCGCGGCAAAGTGCTCGTTCCAGGCCGAATCAAGCGATTGGCCCGGCTTCCGCTGCACGACGATCGCCTTGGCCGGCGCCGCGGGGCCTGCGACCTTTGCCGCCCGCTCGGCAGTAGCAGGCTGCACGGCCGTGGCCGGCTGCGGTGCGACGGGCAAAACGCTCGGCGGCTGCTTGCTGGAAAGCTTCAGGTCGTCTTTCACGGCGAACATACCGCCGCCACCACCCATGCCGCCCATGCCACCGCCACCACCACCCATGCCGCCACCCATGCCACCGCCCATGCCGCCGCCGCCCATGCCGCCACCTAGGCTGCCGAAGCCGCTCATACCTTGGTTGCGGATCGGAATCACGAGGTCGGCCACCGGATAAACCTTGGTGGTCATGATGGTTTCCGCATTGCTGACGGTCGTGATCAGCAGCACTTCGTCGCGAATCACGTAGGTCAATTCCAGGTCGCGCAGCATGAGCCGCAAGGCGGAACGCAGGGTCACGCCCTTCAAGTTGCGGGTGATCTGCGTGTCCAAAGCCACGCCGGCTTCTTCCAAGGCCTTGTTGTCGAGCTGGATCTCGATCTGATGCCGGGTCTTGAGATACTCGATCACGTCGGTCAGCGGCGCCTCGATGAATTCCAATTCCGTCGGCTCATCCAGCGCCTTGATGATCTTCACTTCAGCCGGATCATTGCGCGCCAAATCGACGTTCTTATACTTCTTGCGCCGCTCGGTCAGCAGTTGCCAAACTTCCGGATCCGGATACAGCACCGGTGGATCGTCCGCCTGCGGCACGTGGGCCACTTCGTTGCGATACAGGCTGTCCAACCAGCCGTCGCGCGTGGCGTTGCGCACGGTCATCGCGTTGGTGTAAGTCATCGTCTGGCGGGCGTACAATTGCGAATCGGCCAAAGCCGGATTGCCCGGCTGCTCGGCGCGGGCCAGGACCGACACGTTGCCCGCATCGGCGTAGCGTCCCTCGTCCATCAGCGCGTCGAAGCGGTCCATGAGCTGCTTGATCCGGTCCTGACGCACGAACAGGTCGCGATTGATCTGCTGCTGGGCCTGCGCCTCGGCCTCGATTTGTTGCCGGCGCAAATCGCGGTCGGCCTTGATCACGGTCTGTTCGTTGGCGGCCCGCAAGGCATTTTCCAGTTGATTGGTGAGCTGCATCCGCAATTCCGGAGTCAACTCCGGAGACTGACGCACCGTCTCCAGCGACAGCTTCAACATGTTGGCGGCCTGCTCGGGGCTGGTGCCCATCGTGCCGCGAGCCTGGTTGAGCGTGTTTTGCACGTCGGCCTGAATGGCCCCTTGCCGCACGCGCTGCTGTTCCTCCACCTCGCTCAGCAGGTCGCCGGCAGGCGGTTGCGGCGCCGTGGCCTGTTGACCTGTGGCCTGTTGACCTGGGGCCTGTTGATCGGGCGCGGCGGCGGGCACGTTCTCGGCCGCAGCCTGGAAGTTCACCAGCTTCAGATCGGCAGCTCCTGGGCGCCTGCCGGCCTTGCGCGCCTTGGCCGCCGCGTCGCGAACGGCCAGCGCTTCCGGGTCACTCACGTCGAGCTTCAAGGCCTGCTCGGCCAGCTTGGCAGCCTGATCGATACTGCCGGTGGCCAGCGCCTGCTGCGCCAAACGCGCGAGCGACCGCGACTCGACATTCGTCATCCGCCGCATTTCCTTGAGCCCCTCGTTGCCGACCAGCGGCAGGCCGAGGCCGCCGTCTTTGCGGGCATGGTTTACGAGGTCGACAAGATAGGAGTTGTCATCAGTAGCCTTCGACGGCTCGACGGCCCAGGTCATAGGTTGGTTTTTTCCACCGGCCATGACGGCGGCTTCAATCGTGCCGGCCGGAGCGTGCATCGCGCGGCCGATCAGGATCGTGTCGCGATCGAACCGCAGCGGCGGCAACTTGCCGGGATAGATTTCGCCCAATTCGGCCGGCAACTTCACGTGCTGCGGCCACACGACCGGAGCTTGCGCCGCACTGGCCAGAAACGCGCCGATTTGCTGCGGCGTGAGGTTCTCGTTATCCACGGCCATGACGCCGCCGGTATGATTCGCCACCGCGCCCAGCAGAATCGCATCCAATCGCGGACCGACTGCGTAGCTCGTCACCGGCACTTGAGCCGCCACGAGGCGGTTAACCAGTTGCTGCATTTCACCATTGGGAATCAAGCGCGCGGTGCTCATGCCGTCGCCGATATAAACGACGCTATGCGGGCGCCCCGAATCGGCCGAGCACGTGTCGACGGCCGTGCGCAGCGCAGCTTCCATGTCCGTCGAACCCAGCGGCACGCGCTGCCGCAGAGCCGCCAAGGCCGACTCGATCGGCGCGCCCGTCGGCGCGACAAAATCGGGCGTCAGCGGAATGGCCTGCAAGTCGACGGCGAACAGCCGCACGCGGTCTTGCGGAGCCAGGCCGGCCAGCAGCGATTGCAAGGCGGCCAAACCCTTCTCGCGATATCCATCCACCTGGCTGGCCGAGGTGTCGAACATTAGCACCACGTCGCGCGGCTGGGCCGCCGGCTTGCTGATGGTCGGCGTTAAGTGCAGTGCATAAAAGGCTTCGCCGTCGGGCTTGGCAAAAACTTCGGCCCTGGCACGTCCATCCGCAGCGGCATCGCCAGCCGCCACCAGCGTCGCCGCTGAGATGGCGCCTAGCAGGCCCACGGCCGCAGCCCATGCTGCCAGTTGCCCTTTGAAAACCTGTCGCCCTTTCAGGTGGAGCTTTGGAGATGTGTGCACTCGAGATTTGGGCATCGTGGACCTGGCCTTTGTAGACATGTTGCCAACTCCCCTTCGATTAGCGCGCCAGCGCGCGGCCGCCGTGTTCCGGTTACGGCGGCAATTCGACGCTGTTGATTCGCCCGAGAAATGACCGCTGCGAACAGCTACAGTTTATTCAACCGGGCAGTTCGATGCCAAGAAAAAAAGCCGCAAGAAGCGGCTGGCGAATGGGCTTTGGCGATTTTGCGGGTCTTGAGGCCAGATGTCGGCTGACTCCGGCTGGCAACAAAATCTCCCGCGCCGTCGATTGCGGTAATCGACGGCGCGGGAGGCGCTCTCTTGATTTCCGAACGCGGGGGGCCTTAAATCTCGACCCGACGCGGGTTCCGCCGCTGCGAAGTCCGCGTGTCGCGGCCCGGGTCGCTGGACGGGCTGGCGGTCTCAGCTTGCGGCCGGTTCGAGACTTCGGGCACTTCGTCCCCTTCCACTGCCAGGTCGCCCAGCTCGCTCCAGGCGTGCTGCCAGTGGCTCCGCACGCCTACCGCCAGGCGGGCCAACGGACGCACCAGATCCCGCAAAGTGACCGGTTTGGGCGGTCCGATCAGCAGATCCAGGTTCGCGGGCGGCAGGGGCAGCGAATCGATGACCACCCAGCGGTTCAGGCCAGTGGCCAAGGCACCGTTGGCGGCCGACCACTGGTAGCTGCTGGGCGGGGCCAGCCGGGCCACCGGCGGCAGCCCGCCTGATGAGCTGCCGGCGGCATTGAGCTGCCAGGCCGCATCTGCGCTGGAGCTCGAATCATTCAGCAACCGCACCAGCGAATCGCTCACCCGCTCGACGAAGTCGCGAATGGCGCCGGCCGGAAGCTCTTCGGCGTCGGCAATTTCGGCTTCACGAGCCAGGCAATATCGCCGGCGCCAGGCATCCTGGTCGAAAGCTTGCGGCTCGGGATATTCGGCCAATTCGTTGGCATATTCGAGCTCGTAGTCAATCGCCGAGGACTCGACGCCGGCGTTCTCGTCGTCCGAGAGGCCGATTTCCTCGTCACCGTTGGACGGCGTTTCTAACTCGTCGATGTCGGGCGCGAAGGCCTGGCAATGCTCGTCGTCCAGCGTGCCGGCCGAGTCTTCTTCGCCGGCGGTACAGCCATCGTACAGATAATCCGCAGGCCGATCGTAGGCGTACTCGCAGTAACCCTTGTAGGCGTATTCGCACATGTCCGCCTCTTCGGCGGCCCACGCAGCGGCACCATAGCGGCCGGCCAGGTTATCGCGGTCGGCCGCAAAACCCACGGCGTACAAGCTCGATGCAAATAGAGCCATCAACAGACAAAGCGCAATGCGCGGGCGTTTCATTCCAAGTCTCCTACCCAGGAAGTATGGCGGCCGGCAGCGGGGGCGAACCATCCCGTCGCGCCCAGCTTCCCAGCCGGATTGCCGCGGGATCAGAGTGCCAGCTAAGGCATGATTGCTGGATAAAGATATCGGAGTGGGGACCATAGGGGCATTAGGCAAATGCTGTCAGCCGGCAGCTTGCCAGTGCCGTTACATTTTGCCAATCGGCCGCCGCTTGGGCTCGCTCCGACGAAGCGGCTATCGTAACTTGAAGCATCGTCGGGGGAACCGGCCGCGAGCCAATCCGCTGGGCGACTTGCGGGCCTGGGAAAATGCTTCGGGAAAGTGCAAATCATGCGACGTCAAACGTGCCTGTTATGTGCCTGCTCGGCCGTGCTGGGCGGTATTTTCGTGCTGGCCTGGAGCGAACTGCAGCCCGGCTGGCCGCAAGCCATCGAAGCACAAGAGTTTCGAGAGAACAGACCGGGCGGCGCGCGGCCGCGTCAGCGAACCCTGATTCCACCGGCATTGGTGGATCCGGCCCAGCCTGAGGCCGAGAATCCACCGCCTCCGTCAGCCGCGGCGCCCGATCCCGAGTTGACCCCCGAGGAGCGCGTGAATGTCGCGGTCTACGAAAACGTCAATCGCAGCGTTGTAAACATCAACACCAAGGGGGTTCGCGGCGAGACTTTTTTCTTGTTCGAAATCCCGTCCGAAGGGGCCGGATCGGGATCGGTAATCGATAAATCCGGCCATATCCTCACCAATTACCATGTCGTCGAAGGTGCCCGCGAAATCCAGGTGGCCCTGTTCGACGGCAATACTTATGCGGCCGAAATTGTGGGCGAAGACCCTTCGACCGACGTGGCGGTCATCCGCATCAAGGCCCCGGCGACTTCGCTGTTTCCTGTCGCATTGGGCGATTCGACGCGGCTCAAGGTCGGCCAGCGAGTGTTTGCCATCGGCAACCCCTTCGGTCTGGAGCGAACGCTGACCACCGGCATTATTTCGAGCCTGAACCGCTCGCTGCCCAGCCGCAACGGCCGGACCATGAAGTCGATCATTCAGATCGACGCGGCGATCAATCCGGGCAATTCGGGCGGCCCGCTGCTGGATAGCCATAGCCGCTTGATCGGCATGAACACGGCCATTGCCAGCCGTACCGGTCAGAACACGGGCGTAGGATTTGCGATTCCGGTGACGAGCATTGCGCGGGTCGTGCCGCAATTGATTGAAAAAGGCCGCGTCGTACGGCCGGAAATCGGCATCGCCCGGGTCTATCAGACCGAGCGCGGTTTGCTGATTGCCACGCTCACGCCCGGCGGCCCGGCCGAGGCAGCCGGCCTGCGCGGACCGCGAATCGTTCGCGAACGGCGACGCCAAGGACCGTTCGTTTACGATTCACAAACGCTCGATCGTAAGGCCGCCGATCTGATCGTGGCCGTGGACGGGCAGAAGATTGTTTCGGCCGACGAGTTCTTGTCGGCCATCGAGAGCAAGCGGCCTGGCGAAGAAGTGACGCTAACGGTCGTGCGCGACGGACACGACACCGCGGTTCGAGTGCGCTTGGGCGAGAGCCAAGACTGAGCGTGTTAAAATGCGATGATCGGGCGAAGCTCGCTGGCGGCAGTGTGCGAAGAAATGCGGGCTTTATGGGCCACGTTTGCGAAAGTGTTCGGAGGCAAAAATTATCTCGCATCAACCGCTGTTCAGTCAGTGGATGAAGTGCTAGATTAGCTGGTGTCGGCAGCGTGCTGGTGCCAATCGAGCGAGCAAGAAAAAAGTTTTCGCTTGCTTGACACACCAAAGCAAGCCGATAGAATACCGAATCCCTGGTGGGAAGCCGGCGACGTGCCAGCAGCCGACCGGGGATTTCTGTTCTTTGACAATTTGGTAGCGATCCCAAGTCAATTTATTGGATTGATCAGCCAGCACAAGATTGTGACGGGGGCTGACATTGGCTTCTCTCATGGAGCTGATGGGCAGTCCTGCTAGATAGCAAACCTTTTGGCAATTGACCCCGGGACGAGAAGCTTGGCCGCAAGGCCGGCTGCTGTTGGGCTGCAAAGCTCGGGAGCTTCGTTTCGGACATTGATAAAATCAATTGAAGGGTTTGATCCTGGCTCAGAATGAACGTTGGCGGCGTGGATTAGGCATGCAAGTCGCGCGGGAGTAGCAATACTCTAGCGGCGTAAGGGACAGTAACACGTAGATTACCTACCCTCGGATTCGGGATAGCTGCGGGAAACTGCAGGTAATACCGAATAACGTCTCCGGACCAAAGGTGTGATTCCGTCCGAGGATGGGTCTGCGTCCTATTAGCTAGTTGGTGGGGTAATGGCCTACCAAGGCAATGATGGGTAGTGGGTGTGAGAGCACGACCCGCGTCACTGGGACTGAGACACTGCCCAGACACCTACGGGTGGCTGCAGTCGAGGATCTTCGGCAATGGGCGCAAGCCTGACCGAGCGACGCCGCGTGCGGGATGAAGGCTTTCGGGTTGTAAACCGCTGTCAGAGGGGATGAAATGTAGGTGGGTTCTCCCATTTATTTGACATATCCTCAGAGGAAGTACGGGCTAAGTTCGTGCCAGCAGCCGCGGTAAGACGAACCGTACGAACGTTATTCGGAATTACTGGGCTTAAAGGGTGCGTAGGCTGCGCGGAAAGTTGGGCGTGAAATCCCTCGGCTTAACCGAGGAACTGCGCTCAAAACTGCCGTGCTCGAGGGAGACAGAGGTGAGCGGAACTTAGGGTGGAGCGGTGAAATGCGTTGATATCCTAAGGAACACCCGTGGCGAAAGCGGCTCACTGGGTCTCTTCTGACGCTGAGGCACGAAAGCTAGGGTAGCGAACGGGATTAGATACCCCGGTAGTCCTAGCTGTAAACGATGAGCACTGGATTGGAGGGTCCCTCATAGCCTTCCAGTCGCAGCGAAAGTGTTAAGTGCTCCGCCTGGGGAGTATGGTCGCAAGGCTGAAACTCAAAGGAATTGACGGGGGCTCACACAAGCGGTGGAGGATGTGGCTTAATTCGAGGCTACGCGAAGAACCTTATCCTAGTCTTGACATGCACGGATTAACTC
>DATATB010000035.1:0-6208 GCA_036268995.1 Pirellulales bacterium
GACGGGATTGGGCAACTCGATCGAGCTGCCCGGAGAAGTCAGCCGATTAGCTGGTCAGCAGCCAGTTGGCATTCAACCAGGCAAGCTCGGCTTCGACAGCCTGGCTGCGATTACTGAATGGCCCCAGCACCGGCCCGCCGATGATTGCAGCAAACCATTGGCCTTTGTCATCCGGCTCGACATGGCTGGCTCGGCTGATCGACAGCCGGCCCAAAGTAGCCAAATTAATAGCCTCGCCGTAAATGCACCGGGCCTGGCCACCAGGTTCGACGACCAGCTCCATCATGCCACCTCGTCACGGCGGCGCAGAATATTTCTGCGTGGCCGATCAACCAGCAGGCCATCGAGCACCGACTGCACGCCGGCCAGCTCGGTCGCCAGATGCTGCCGCAAGCCGGAATTGTCGCGCAAAGCCTGCGGCTCGACGCCGCGGACGGTGCGCTGGGCCTGCTCAACCAGGTCGTCGAGCTGGCCGCTCGAGCCAATGTTGAGTTGCTTGAACCGCTCGAAAAACTCAGTCAGGTTGGTGATCGCCGAGTCGCGAAACACCTTGGGCTTGCCGTCGTCAGTGCCGCTGAGCCGCTCGGTTAGATGCGAAACCAGCTTGCCCAGCTCGCCGATAAACGCTTCTTCGGCCAACCGCACGGCCTCGTCGAAACGAGCTGCGACCCGGGCCTGCTCCTGCCGGAACAACTCGGGACTCAGCTCGCGCAGATAATTCGGCGGCTCAACCGAGGGGAAATCCCAGTCGACGCCGAACAGGCCGTGCAAAGACGTCGGATAGTCACTGGAGTTGAAGAGCGAACCGAGCCGCTGGCGAGCAGCAGATTTCAGCTCGGCGAAATGCTCATCCAGCCGCTCGACCGCCTCTTCCAGTTCCGCCTTGAGCGTGGTCATGTGCATGCTGAAGGCCTGGATGTCATCCTGCCGGATCAATCGGATGCCCGGCTCGGGGTACGGCAGCGAAATGCCTTTCCAGTAGGAAATCAGCCGGCCGCGGATGCTCGTCACTGCCTTGAAGGCCGGATGGCTGGTGTCCAGCAACTTTTTGCCGGCCGAGAGGTACTGGCCTTGGGCGCCGAACGATTCGGCAGCCCGAGCCTTTTGCTCCTGGGTGAGCGTCTTGCGCACACCGAGCCAGGAAAGCGACACGCGCACGGCAGCCATCGTGGTACGCAGCCGATGGGCCGAGGCTGGGGTCGAGGTATGGGTCGGATTGTCGAGCAATGTGCTCATGCGGAGTTTTCCTTTGGACTGTTGGGATTGAGAGCGCGGCCACGAAAAGCCACGCGCCGTTGTTCGACAATATCGTGAGCATCGATCAGTTCCACGCTGTCGGCGGTCACAAACAGTGCGCCGCCGGAAAACTCGCCAATCCGTGGCTTCGAGCAGGTCGTGGCATAAGTCAGCGACCAGCACTGGTCGCGGCGAAACTGCCGCAGGAACTTTTGTACGAGGTGACCAACCTGACCTGGGTCTCCACCTTCATTGGCACAGAACCAAAGGTACTGGCCATTCTCCGGATCATCGTAGAAGGCGAATTCAAAGTCGGTTTCGCCGCCTTCGTCGTCGGGGAAATCGCGCAATACGCGAAGACCGGTCCAGTCGGCATCTTCTTCCGACAGGTCGCTTGGCAGGGTCTGAGCGGTGTATTCGTGGTCACCGAACACAAAGACGGTTTCAAGCTGTTCCTCTAACCACCGGCGCTCGTCTTCAGTCAGCTGGTCGAGAACCTCCGAAAACTCCAGGTAGTTGTTCGCCATCGGGGCGCTCCAGTCAGATGTCAGCCACGTTACCTCGTTCCGGACCAGAACAGCTACGCGGCGGCCGTTTCGCGGTAACCCTTACGGGTCTTCTCCGCGATGAGCTTGTCGGCATGCTTGTTGGATGCGGCCGCGTCGGCGAATTACTTTTCTTGCTGCTGGCCGCTGGCGCCCAGCCGGCCGTAGCGCACGGTAACGCTGGTATTCTTGATCTCGATTTCCCAGAACTTGGCCGAAATGCCGCCGAAGAATTCGAAACGTCGGGTCATGGTGCTGGTTCCCTATAGATAGATGTCAGGAAGCGGTAAGGGACATTCATTAAGCCCGGATCGAAGCTTACTGTAACGCTGACCCCAAAAGGGGGAGGACGAGCGACTCCGTGCGCGCAAAGGTTCAGCCTACGGCCGTAGCCGCAGGATGAAGGGCCGTAAACTTACGAGATGCGTATGCGGAAGCGAATGTTTCCGGTGGTTTCGTTCGAACCAGGCTCACCGTCAGGCCCAGAAAACCGACGAACTTCGAGCCTCATTAACGAGGGAGTAGCCTCTCGCCTGCTGCACGCGGTAGTGTCGGACCAACGCGCGCTTCGTACGGGGCTTGGCAACCGCAATGATGTCGAAAACATCGCGGAATGGTGCGCCGGACAATATAATCGCTCCCGTCAAGAGGCAAGAACGACTTCTTTGAGCGGCCGACGATGAATGCAAAGCGGCAGACGAGACGTGGGCGGTCTCAAGCGAAACCATTGCCCGAGCAGCAAAGCGCCTTGCTCGTTGAAAAATACGCACAGGCGATTGCGCGTGCGTCGTCGTACATTAGAGAGCCGGAGAGTGAGGAGGTGAAAACGGCAATTACGGAGATGCGAGGGGACATTGAGCAAATGGCGTCCGATCCCGACCAACACACGGATTTAAATCTGCCTGTCCTGGCGTACTCATATAGTAGCTTGGAGTGGCTGCCGGATTATGCCACCCTGAATCACAAGCACATCATCGACGTTCGTGAAGTGTTGCAAAACATTAATCGCTATCGCGACGATCCTTCTCTGTCGCGACCGCTGAATTTCCTATTGCTGGCCAGCCCGGGATCAGGAAAGAGTCAGCTAATCAAATCGCTCGTGAAGCAGATCGGCAACCAATTTGTCGGCTACGTACCGTACAACATGGCCACCATGCAGGGAAAGGATGATCTCGGCAGGGTGCTGGACGCTGCTCGCAATATCACAATCGAGGGCAAGCTGCCGATCGTATTTCTAGACGAGTTCGACAGTCACGATTCTAATTATCCGTTACTATTGCCCTTGTTATGGGACGGGGAGCTTGACGTCGGAAATCGCGAGTTGCGCCTTGGTCGCGTCGTCTTTTTTCTAGCAGGCAGCAGATCGAAGCTGCCTGAAAAACTGCGAGATGCGAGAGAGATGGCCTCCGCTCGGAATTCCGGTGGAAAGGACGACGATACGAAACTGGCGGACCTATTTTCTCGCATCAACGGAACGGTCGTAAAGCTTCCGTCATTGGCGGACGTTGACGTCAACACGACGTCCGATAAGATCGTCATTGCGATGCAATTGCTTCGTCGTCGCTTTCCCAAATGCAAAACGGTGCCTTGGACTCTCTTGTGGTTTATCGCTCAGGCTCCGTTCCGTTACGAAGCCAGAAGCATCGCGACATTGATCAATTTGATAGCGATGCGAAAAGGCGAGACTGCCGATGCACTTGAAGCGCTCGGTCGCGAACACTTGGGCTCGTTACCGTTTGGGAATGCCGACATTCTGACCAAGAGTCCGCTCGGAATCCATCTTAACCACGATCGAGGAGCCTCGGGGCTTGTGGCTTTATGGGCTGACGCGAGCCAGATTCAGGCCGATCAGGAACTTCTCGTGGAGCCCATGAAATTCGACCCACCCAATTGGGCGACGATGCTGCAAAAAAGAATTGCGTCGCTAACAAGCCAAGGGCGGTTGGAGTCGCAACCTTTTGGCGACAGGTCGGCTAATCCGCTTTCACGAGTAAAGCATAGCGGAAATTAGGATTGTTCCATACGAAATCCCAAGCGCTCTCGATAAGTTCGGGAGTTACCTGGGGGTAATCTAAAGGAGCCGCACCGCCTTCGGCAGCCAAGCTAGTAGCCTGCTTGATTACAAGCTGTCCGAGTGCCTCAAGCCGCCGCTCGAGAAGTGGCGAACTCTCGCGCGCTAGCTGCTTTGGCGGCGCACTCCAGTTCAGATCTCCGGTCGCGGCGATCGTGGCCAGGGCAGCCAAGATGTCGTCGCTGGAAATGAAGGTGGCCTTAGCCGACTTCTGCAACGCTGACATCGTGGCTTGTGCGAGCACTGCGGTGCGAACGCGATGAAGTTCGCGTTCCAAGACGCTATAGGCCTTAAGCAGGGCCGCGTGCGGCCCTAGAGATTGCGAATTAGTTGCTTCAGGCGCGGTGGCCATCGTACTCACCTAGGAGTTGTACGCGGGTACATCGTTTGTAGTTCGTCCACGGAGGTCAACGCACTTCAACTTTCGTGCCAGGCAACCGCGCGCGTAATTTGGGGGGCTTGTGCCTGCTGAGGGGACGCCACCAATCAACTGTTTTTGATTCGACAGCAACCGTGCGAGCTTTTTCCGGCCAGCGCGCCGACCTTAAAGCCATTCTGCGCCGGCGAAGTCAGCTGAAAACTCCGAAAGGATTGCCCGGACAAATAAAAGCCTGGGAATGACGTCTCGAGCCAAGTCGATGCTGCCAAACCCCCAGTAACCGAGATCAAGCATAAAGATTCCCAGCGGTCTTTCAGGACCGTGCCAGGGCAACACGAAGAATCTGTTATTGCGGGCTGCCAGCCAGGCCGACTCAGGATGCGATCCGGCCCATTGAGCCAGTAATTCATCGTCGCGACCAATCTCGGCCGCCAGAACCGTCGAAGGTTCCCAGTGAATAACGCCGCGTGGGAGCTGAATATCCGGCCCACTGGGCGCCGCTACCGCCGCGTTGCCCACTCCCGAAAGCCGTGCGCCGTCTCGCCAGATTCTTGCCACGAGCGATTTCGACTGCTCGCATTTGGGAATCTTCAGCACCTGTTTCCCTGAGCCGGCGAGTTCCACGAATAGCGGATCATCACTCGGTCCAACGGCGCAGTCCACCCAGTCTTTTAATTCATCGATCGAGTGCGCGCTTTCGGCGAGCAGCCGCTGTACTCCCGCCGAGAAACCCTCAGTGCAGTCTCCACCGTGAGCATATGCGCAATAGAGATCGTCGTACTTTCCTCGTGTCAGAAAGGCAATTCTGTTGAACCCCTGCGTTAAGTGGCTCGTGATGAGCGTGCACAGCAGACGCAATGCACGCCACGGGGCTGGCGGTGGCGCAACGAGCAGACTCGCAACGTCGGCTTGCAGTCTTAACACCGCACGCTTGAATTCTGCATCAAGCCACATTCGAGTGTGGCGTCGTTGAGCCACGGCACCTCTGAGCCATTCTTTCACGCTTTCGAACGCCGAGCGAATTCGGAACTCGTCGTTAGCGGAGCAAGACCCAAACATCGCAACTTTGAAGTAGCCGATGTACTTCTCATTGCGCTGAAGCCGCATTTGAACGTGGAAGCCCGCATTCTTTAGAATGGCCGGCATGTTGTTGGGGTCGTCGCCGTTCAGCTGCCATTTAGCCACGGTCGGCCAGAAATCACATTCGTTGTCAGACTGCCTCTGTCTTACAAGGCGGTCGTAGAATATTTGCGGCGGAACTTGCACTTGTCCGTCCGTGACGAGACCGTTCAGCTGTCGATCACAGCCGTAGGGTTTAAACCATGAACGGCCGCCCTCGACAGAATGGAATTCAAGGCAATAGCAACAGATCGTGGGATCGAGCTGGCCGGCAAGCTTCCGCAGCGCAGCGTTGACCAAGCCGGCATCTTCGAAGAAATCGCCGAAATCAAGTCCTGCTTCGTCGTCAGATGCGAGAATTAGCGGCTCAATGAGCATTGGACGTATATGCTGGCGACGATGGATGTACGTCGCAATCATAAACGCTCTAGTCTCGGAATCAAGATTGTGCAACTCCGCAACGACGGATGCGGCACGAAAACGACAATCGAACTACCGCCGAAATAAGTGCGTGCTGATAGGTTAAGGGCGTTTCAGTAGGTTATCCACCGTCCATCTCAGAAAAGCGAAGAAAGTGCCATGATGTTACGACTGCGGCTGCGGTAGCGACTTTTCTCGGGCCCCCGCCAGCGACAAGAGATTCCGCGAAGGAGCCTCTTCAATGTCGATCATGGCCCAAAGCGTTTCGGCGACAGGTGGCAAATGTCGCGGGTGAACGAGCTGCCGGTGCTGTGTTGCAGCAGGGCAGCTTGGGAGAAGTCAAATGATCCAGCAAGGTCGAAGCCGCCAAACTTCCATCGGATGACGAAAGCGTCGGGCACGGCAATTCCGTCGCGCTCGGCCGAGCGCGACGTAACA
>DATATB010000036.1:0-139253 GCA_036268995.1 Pirellulales bacterium
GTGCGAGCCGGGCACGTAACGCAAGCAGCCGTTGGCCTCGTCCACCCGATCCAGGGCAAGCCAAATGGTCGCAACCTGGCAGGGTTCGAGGCAAAAGTAATAGTTGTCCTGGTGCGGCGGCGTCGGATGGTTGCTGCCACGCGGCTTGTTGAACCATTCTGGATCGTCAGCCTCGGCCGACTCGCCCAGCAGTTCCTCTGCCAAACCTTTCCAGCGCGGGTGCCGGCGGTACTGCTCGAAGAAGGGATCCACGCTCATGCGATGCAGTTGTTTGAGCGTCTCGGGCCGGCTGGCATCCAGATAAAAGGCGGACGATCCATCCTGCCCGGGCACCACTTCGCGGATATAGCGGTCGAGCTGCCGGTTCAACTCGGCCAAGTCGGCGGCTTCCAAAAAGTTTCGGATGATGACAAAGCCGTCGATGTCGAACTGCTTCCGCAGAGCTTCAGAAACCATCGTGTCACTTTTGATTGAAGATACGTTCAGTTGGATTTTTTCGGAGCGATCACTTCGGCAAAGCGGATGGCGAACACGTCGGCATCCTTGATCGCAAATTTGATTTTAACCACTTTGCCGGCCAGCGTGCCAACGTTGGGCCCCTGCCGCCAATGGGTGGCCCGCTCGATTTCGTTGCCGATCATTTCGATGCTGTCGGCCAGCGTGAACCCGGGAAGCGGGTGCCCGGCCACGTCTTGCAGTTCTACGCGGATGCCGCCGGCGGCCGAAGTGGAAAAATTCAGCAGCAGCCGATTGCCCCGAAACGTGAGCGGCTTGCTGACGACTTCGCCGCCTGCGTAGCCAGCGCGTAGCGCAGCTAATCCGTCGAGCCGCAAGCTATAGCGCCGCAGATGGGCCGTCGGCTGCGCGTAATCCTGGTTCACGTAGACCGACATTTCCGTCGCTCCCGTCTGCACCAGATTCAAAGCCGGATAGTTGGTGCGCGAGACCCAATTCTGCGCGCCGATGCCGGGACGGATGAACGCGCCGAGAAACGTGCGGTCGTACCAGTCGCCGCCGCGGGTGGTCATGAAGATCGCATCCGAAGCGTCTTTGAAATACTTGGGATTCACGTGAATGGCTTCGGCCTCGGCCGCGCTCAGCACTTGCCGTCCCGGCATGAAGCGCGCGGCAATCGAGACATACAGGTGCGGCGCGCGAAAGTAGGGATGCGTCTGGTTTGTATACAAGTGCTCGATCGGAGCCGCGCCGCCGCCGGCGTCGCGGTATTGCATTAACCGCACGCCGCTGAAGTGGCCGAAATCGTCGCTTTCCGACCGGGCGATCCGCCGCACGCCACCTTGGAACACGCGGAAATAGGCCACGTACTTTTTCTCGGGCGCCGACCAGAACGCCAGGTTCTGCGAGTCGAACATGTAGGGAAACGGCACGCCGCTGACCGCGATGACCGGTTCTTCCCGCAACTTGCGCCAATGGCGTCCGTCGGGCGAGGCGAAGGCCACCAGCCCGGTCGCCATCGTCCCGGCCAGCGCTTTGAAGCGCTCGTCGGGCCGAGCAGCCGGGTTGGCATCCAGCAGCGGGCTGAAATTGTGCGAAAAGCTCTTGGCCGCGAGCACGATATTGTTGTCACGGCTGCCGGACCATTCGATAAGCCCGAGCTGCGGTTTCGTCCAGTGAATGCCGTCGTCGCTTTCGGCCAGGCATGTCACTTCGCCCTGGCCGTCGGGCGCGGTCGTCGGCTTGCCGCGGTAGTAGAGCAAATAGCGCTGGCCATCGCGGACGAGCGTGCAATAGCCGCAAAAGGCCCCCTCCCACGGCTTGTCAAAGCGCAGCACCGGGCCTTCGTCGCGCGGCTCGCACAGGTGCAAATGCACGCCGCGCATGCTCTCGATCAAGTAACGATCGACAAACAGCTCGCGGCGATCGCCCAATTCCAGCGGCGCCTCGCCAGCCCAAGCGGCTGCGGCCATCACCAGCCACGCCAACATGCAACATGCGACAGCAAGGCCATCGCTCATTAACTTCAATCTCATCCATTCACCTCGTGCCTGTCTGAATCTTTCAGGCCAATTGTGCTTCTTACGCTGACCCAACTCGCAAACCGGCTGGACCGAAAGCATTCTGCCGCCAGCGACAATAGAGTGCCTTCGAAACCACACGGCAAGCCGCTTGCCGCTTTCGATTGGCAGTCGTCTCGCTTGCCGATTAAATTGACTTTCGAGGCGGAGAGGTTTTTCACCCTAGCGCCGGTCTGTCTGGCCAGCCCTTAAATTCGGGAAACATGAAAGCATGAGTCTGCTCGATCTGCTGACGACTGGCGCCACGCGCCGCAGCCTGGCCTGCTGGCTGACCGCGCTAACCATGACCGTCGGCACGGCCGTATGCGGCCAGGCCGCGGAGCCGCCGTCCGAAGCGACTCCGATTGCGCCCGCGTCGGTCTACATCGTGCTCGTCGGCGATTCGACGGTGACCGATAACGCAGGCTGGGGCCGGGCCTTTGCCGATTTGCTGCTGCCCACGGTCCGCTGCACCAATACCGCGCGCGGCGGCCAAAGCACCAAGAGTTTTCTCGATAGCGGCAACTGGGCCAAGGCCCTGGCACTGCATCCCACGCACGTGCTGATTCAGTTCGGGCACAACGATCAGCCGGGCAAAGGCCCCAACCGCGAGACCGACCCGAAAACCACCTATCGAGCGAATCTGACCCGCTATGTGGACGAAGCCCGGGCCGCCGGCGCCCGCCCGATCCTGGTGACTTCGCTCACGCGGCGAACGTTCATCAACGGCAAGCTCGTCGATAGTCTCGCGCCCTACCCCGAAGCCATGAAAGCCGTGGCGGCGGAGAAGCACGTGCCGCTGGTCGACCTGCACGACCGGAGCTTCGAGGTGGTCGAGCGGCTGGGACCGGTCGCAAGCGAGGAACTCGGCCCCTTTACCAAAGAGGGCAAACGCGACCATTCCCACCTTGCCGAGCCCGGCAAAATCATGACTGCCCAACTCGTAGTCGCCGAACTGTGCAAGGTCGCTCCCGATCTCGCCCCCTGCTTCCGCCCGATGCCCTGAGTGATGCGCGGAATGAATCATTCATCTTGTTCGCTTGACCTCTGCCGGGTTTTTCGAGAACATTAGGAAAGAGGTCACGCATGTCGCTATCCACGCTCGAAACGGCCATCCTCACTCGTGTGGTTCTGCCCGAGGCCGCCACGCTCACGCCAGCCGTTGCGCAGAGCGTGCTTTCGATGGAGTTTACCGCCGACGATCGCCAACGCATGAATGAACTCTCGGAAAAGGCGCAAGCCGGTTCGCTCGCTGCTGAGGAACAAGCGGAGCTCGACTCGTACGAGCGAATCGGACACTTCCTTTCGCTGCTGAAGTCAAAGGCCAGGCGATCCCTCCAGGGCCATTCTTCTTCGTAGTGGTGCATGCAACACGCAGTGGCACATCAAGTCCGGATGCGGGCTGACAACCGTTGCGAGTATTGTTGCATCTCTCAGAGCCTCGACGACTTGCCCTTTCAAGTTGATCATATCATCGCCCGCAAGCACGGCGGAACGGACGATGACGACAACCTGGCATGGGCATGCCTGTCATGCAACAACCATAAAGGGCCAAACATTGCCGGTCTCGATCCCGACACAAGCCAGCTCACGCGGCTCTTCAATCCACGGTCGGATCGCTGGCTACAGCACTTCGTTTGGGACGGCGCCGTGCTCAAGGGTTTGACTGCGATCGGACGCACAACGGTCCTGGTGTTAGCTATCAATCTACCCTATCGTGTCGAACTGCGGATTTCGCTGCTGGCTGAAGGTCGGCCGCTGGCCGGCCCGCCAAAAACTCCCTAGACGAGCAACCCGCAGCTCAATGTGCGTGAACTTTAGCCGCGTCGAAGCATGCTAGACCTTTACGACATCACCCGATCGCAGCTTGGCGAGTGGGTCGCGTCGTGCGCCGGCAGCGCGGTGCATGCGGCGCGCGTGTGGCGGTATCTATATCGCGAGGGCGTGCGCGAGGTCGCCGCGATGCGCGAGTTGCCGGCCCGACTGCGCGAGCGGCTGGCTCGCGACGCTGCGCCGACGACGCTGGTCCTGGCCGATGAAGTCCGCTCCGGCGATGGACTGACGCAAAAATATCTACTGGAGCTGGCCGATGGCCGGCAGGTGGAAACGGTGCTGATGCGGATGCGGGGCCGGCTGACGGCCTGCCTCAGCTCGCAGGTCGGTTGCCCGTTGGGCTGCGTGTTCTGCGCGACGGGCCAAATGGGTTTTGCCCGCAACCTCACCACCGGCGAGATCGTGGCCCAGGCGTTGTATGTCAATTCGGCAGGAATGGACGGCCTGCATCGCCGGGAGTCGCTCCGCAATATTGTGCTGATGGGCATGGGCGAGCCGCTGCTGAATTACGACGCGGTGGTGCGGGCGATGGAAATCCTGCGCGATCCCGGCGGCCTGGCGATCGGCTCGAAGCAGATCACGCTCAGCACCGTGGGCGTGGTCCCTGGCATCATTCGGCTGGCCGACGAGGCGCAGCCCTGCTCGCTGGCCGTTTCGCTGCACGCGGCGGACCAAGACGAGCGGGCCGCGCTGGTGCCCGCCGCCCGAACGTGGCCGCTCGACGTGCTGCTGGATGCCTGCCGCTATTACGCGGCGCGGCTGGGTCGGCGGATTTTTTTCGAGTGGACGCTGATCGCAGGGAGCAACGATTCGGCCCGGCATGCACATGCGTTGGCCCGGCTCGTGCGAGATATTCCGGCGCAGATCAATTTGATCCCGCTCAATCCCACGCTCGGCTACCGCGGCACGCCCGGACGTGGCGAAGCCGTGGATCGCTTCCGCATGATTCTGCGCGACTATGGTCTGCCGGTCAGCATTCGTCAGCGGCGCGGGATCGAGATCGCGGCGGGCTGCGGGCAACTTGCGGGGGGATAAGAGTAAGAGGAGAACCACGGATTTCACGGATGACACGAATGGAGGAATCTGGTGCCTTTATCCGTGTTATCAGTGCCATCCGTGGTCAACTGCTTTGTACTTCGTACATACTCGCGGGCGGCTTTGTTAATATGTCGTCTTTGATGATTTTTTGATTCGCAGGTGCAGGCATGGCTTATCTGGCGGTTGCACGGCCGGAAGAGATTGGCTTCGACCCGGTAAGGCTCGATCGGGCGTATGCGCTGCTCGACGCGTGGACGCGCGCGGGCGAAGTGCCTGGCGGCGCAATCGTCGCGGGGCGACGCGGCAAGATGCTGGCGCCGCGCTTGTTCGGTCGGATGGGAACGGAGGCCGATGCCGCGCCGATCCGCGACGACGCGATGTTCCTGCTGGCTTCAATCACCAAGCCGGTCGTCTACCTGGGAGCGATGATCCTCGTCGAGCGGGGACTGTTGAACCTGTCCGATCGAGTGACGCGGTACCTGCCCGAGTTCGCCGCGCACCATAAAGAAGACACGCTCGTGCTGCATTTGTTCACGCACACGTCGGGATTGCCCGACATGCTGCCGGACAACACCGAGCTGCGCCGCGCGCACGCCCCGTTGGAGCGCTACGCCCAGCAGACGATGCGCGACACCGTGCCGCTGTTTTCTCCCGGCACCGACCTGCGCTACCAGAGCATGGGCACCCTGATGACGGCCGAGCTGATCCGGCACATCAGCGGCCTGCCGGTGGCCGAATTCCTGCGGAAAGAAATCTTCGACCCGCTCGGGCTGCGATCGATTGCCTTGGGCTCAGGGGGACTCGATCGCGAGCGGCTGGTGCGCGTGCAGGTGCCCGAGTATCAGGACCCGGACTTCGGCTGGAATAGCCGCTATTGGCAAGAGTTGGGTTCGCCCTGGGGAGGAATGTTCAGCGCGCCGGCGGATTTCGCCGTGCTCTGTCAATTGATGCTCGGCGGCGGCGAAGTCGGCGGCGTGCGCATTGTCTCGCCGCTGACGACCGCGGCCATGACGCGCAATTGGCTCAATGACTTGCCCGGCATTGCTGAGCCGACCCGGCGAACGCATCCCTGGGGCTTAGGTTGGCGGCTGAATCACCCGGCCGGCGGCGACTCGTTCGGCGATTTGCTGGGCCCGCGCACGTTCGGACATTTCGGGGCCACCGGCACGATGGTCTGGATGGACCCCGACAGCGGCGCGTTTTGCCTGCTGCTGACTTCGGCCATTCGCGAAAAGCAGCCGTGGAAGCTCGTGAGCCTGTCTAATGCCGTCGCGGCCGCGATCGTGTGATTCGAAATGCAGTAATCCCAAGTGGCACTCAATTCTGGAACACTAATCGGCGCTAATTAACACTGATCGGAATTAGTGAAGATTAGTGAGAATTAGTGTTCCTTTCCTCTTTCCCCATTTTGTGTGGAAACATGGTAGCGGCTGATTTTCGAGACAAGCTGTTAACGTCGCTCGGCGGCCAGTGGCCGGAGCCGGCCGATCTGCACGCGCGGGTCGAGCACGTCGAGCCGAAAGATGGCTATCGGCTGGAAACAGTCAGCTACGAAGTCGAGCCGGGCGAGCGCGTCACGTCGTTCTTGCTGCTGCCCGAGGGAGCGACGTCGGCGCATCGCGTGCCGGGCATCTGCGTCTGGCATCAGCACGCCGGGCAATATGGCAACGGCAAGTACGAGCCGGCGGGCTTGCGCGGTTCGGCCATGCACCACACGGGCGTGGCCCTGGCGCGCGAGGGCTACGCCGTGCTCTGCCCCGATGCCTTGGGTTTCGGCGATCGCGTGCCCGGCAAGCTGCGCGGCGCCAATCTCGAGCGGTTCTTGTTCTTGAAGTACGTGGTGCGCGGCAAGTGCCTGGCTTGGAAGAACATCCTCGATATGCGGCGGCACGTCGACTATCTCGCGTCGCGGCCCGAAGTGCGCGACGACCGGCTGGGCTGTTACGGCCACTCGATGGGCTCGACCCATACCTGGCTGGTCGGGCCGTGGGAACCGCGGCTGGTGGCGCTGTGCGGCAATTGCTGCCTGCCTACGTACGCCGCCATCGAACGGACCGAAATCCTGCACTGTTTTCCGAATTTCATTCCCGGCCTGTACCAGTATGGCGACACGCCGGACACGGCCGCACTGATTGCCCCGCGGGCCTTGCACTTGAATTTCGGCGAGACCGACGAGGGGAGCCCAATCGAGGAAGTGCGGCGCGGCATCGAAACGATTCGCCAGGCGTACCAGACCACGCACGCCGACGGCAACTTCACGTCGTTCATCGAAGCCGGCGCCGGCCACGTGCTCAGCGAAGCGATGTGGGACCGCGTGAAGCAGTTTTTCGACCGGCATTTGCGCGACCATTAGCCGGCACATTCATGTGCCGTTAAGCCAGCACGGCACATGAATGTGCCGGCTAGTTTGGGCGCCGCGGCCCGGTTTGGGCTCGCCGCGGCTACGGCCGCTGACTTATATTGTGGCTGCTTGGACCCGTTCCGCACCCAGAATCACTTCCAGCGCGATGCATAGGCCTTCTGCGGGCATTCCCGCGGGCAATTCGAAAGTCCTTGCGGCCGATCCGGCCGGCGAGCCGTCGCGGCTGGTGGCGAAGCTCTGGCAGCGCGTGCCGGCGCTGGACGCCCTGCGAACTTATTCCTGGCGGGCGTTTGGCTCCGACACCGTGGCCGGCCTCACCGTGGCGGCTATTGCCGTGCCGCAGGCGATGGCCTATGCCCAGATCGCCGGGCTGCCGCCGCAATACGGCCTGTACACGGCCATCGTGATGACGGCCGTGGGCGCGGTGTTCGACTCGTCGAAGCAATTGATCAATGGCCCGACCAACGCCATTTCGATCGCCGTCTTCAGCGCGCTGGCCTTCTATGGCACCGACGACCGGGTGCAGGCCGCCGTGCTGTTGGCATTGCTTGTGGGCGCCATTCAGATGGCGATCACGCTGCTGCGTCTGGGCGACCTCACACGCTACATTTCGCATGCCGTGATTGTCGGCTTTACGCTGGGGGCCGGATCGCTGATCGTGCTCGATCAATTGAAAAATCTGCTCGGGCTGCCGGCACGCGGCACCGGCGAGGACCATTTTCTCAAACGCTTGTGGCTGACGCTGGCGCAAGCCGACCAGACGAACCTGGCGACCGTGGTCGTGGGGCTGGCCACGATGGCGCTGGTGCTCGTCCTGCGGCTGGCCAACTCGCGACTGCGGCTGCGGATTCCCGAGTTTCTGCTGGCCGTGGTCGGCATGGCCGCGATCGTGTGGGGTCTGGATCTCCAGCAGCAGGGCGTGAAGGTCGTGGGCGCGATCCCGCCGCATCTGCCGTCCTTTCAACTGCCAGTCGTCTCTTGGGTCCAGGTCCGCGAACTCTCGGGCAGCGGACTGGCAATCGCCGTGCTGGGCCTGCTGGAAGCCGTCGCCATGGCCAAGGCAATCGCCGCGAAAACGGAGCAGAAGCTCGATATCAACCAGCAGTGCCTGAGCGAAGGGCTGGCCAACCTGGCCGGCAGCCTGTTCCAGTGCTTTCCCGGGTCGGGCTCGCTCACGCGCTCGACCGTCAACCAGCAGTCGGGCGCCGTCACGCAGTGGTCTGGCGTGATCTCGGCCGCAGCCGTGGCCGCCGCGGTGTTGGTCTTTGCGCCCTACGCGCATTACATCCCCAAGGCCAGCCTGGCCGGCATCCTCGTGCTCTCGGCCTGGAACCTGGTCAACCGCCAGCAACTTGCCTACTATCTGCGCGCGACGCGCTTCGATGCCGCGATCGTGCTGTTGACGGCGGTGTCGGCCGTGGCGATTTCGGTGGAATTCTGCGTGTTGATCGGCGTGTTCCTGTCGTTCGTGCTGTACGTGCCGCGTGCGGCGCGCGTGCGTCTCACCGAGCTGGTGCTCACGCCCGAGCGGGTGATTCGCGAGCGCGTGGCCGACGACGTGCCTTGCAGCCGCATTTTGATCTACAGCTTCGAGGGCGAGCTGTTCTTCGGGGCCGCTCCCGAGCTGGACGAACATTTCCAGCGCATCCGCAGGGCCGTGCAGCCGGGCGTCCGGGCCATCGTGCTGCGCCTCAAGCGGGCCAGAAACCCCGACGCCGTGTGTCTGCAATTGCTCGACAAGTTCATCCGCCGCATGCAAGCGCAGGACATTGCCGTGCTGCTGTGCGGCATCCAGCCGGAAATGGCCAAGGCGCTCGACTCCGGTGGCATTCGGGCCCTGCTCGGGCCGGACCGGATCTTCGAAGAAACGGGCGTCGTCTGGTCGGCCACGCTAGCGGCCGTGCGGCACGCCTACGAAATCGTGCAGGAAGATCTTTGCCCCGACTGTCCGCGGCTAGGCCAAAGCCTGGACGACAAGCAGGACTGGTACTACATGATCTGAGCGGCAGCGGCACGGCACATGAATGTGCCGGCAAATAGTCGCCCAAATGCCGGTCGAAAAAAGGGCGACAAACTCGCGCGGATGATGGTATCCTGGCAGGTGTTCGCTCCCGCCTGACTGCGACCCTCCCGCTTGAGGAATTCTCCCACGATGAGCCGCCGGCATTTAGCCCAAGTTGCGCGGCTGCCCATGTCCCGACTGGCCGTTGCTCTGGCAGTCGTGGCCTGTTGGCTGGCCCCGGCTTCGGCTGAGACACCGAAGATCGACTTTGCCCACGACGTGGTGCCGGTCATCCGTGCCCGCTGTGCGAGCTGCCATACCAACGGCACGTACAAAGGCTCGTTTTCGCTCGATACACGCGAAGCGATGCTCGAGTCCGAAGCCGTGACGCCGGGCGAGCCGGTTAAAAGCGAACTGATCGGCCGCATCACCAGCACCGATCTCGACGAGCGGATGCCGCCCAAAGACCAGCGGCCGCTGTCGGCCAAGGAAATCGGCGTGCTCCGGGCCTGGATCGCTTCGGGCGCAGCCTGGGAGCCGGGTTTCACGTTCAAAAAGGCGACGTATATCGCACCGCTCAAAGTGCGGCGGCCGCAATTGCCACCGGCCAGGCCGGGACTCGAGCATCCGATCGATCGCATCCTGGCCGCTTACTTTGCCGCTCATCAAGTAACCCCGCCGCCGGCGCTGGACGACGCGGCGTTTGTACGTCGGCTGTATCTGGATGTGATCGGGCTGCTGCCCGCGCCGGCCGAGGTTGAAGCGTTCGCGCACGATCCCTCGCCCGACAAGCACCAGCGGTTGGTGCAGAGCCTGCTCGCCGATCGCCGGGCCTATGCCGATCACTGGCTGACCTTTTGGAACGACCTGCTGCGCAATGATGATGGCGGCATCGGGTTCCGAGAGAACGGACGCAAGAGCATCACAGCCTGGCTCTATCAATCGCTATTGGACAACAAGCCCTACGACCGGTTCGTGCGCGAGCTGGTGAGCCCGAAGCCCGAGTCCGAGGGGTTTGTTCACGGCATCCAATGGCGCGGCCGGGTGAACGCCAGCCAGGAACGCGAGATCCAGTTCTCGCAGAATTTGTCGCAGGTGTTCTTCGGCATCAACATGAAATGTGCCTCGTGCCACGACAGCTTTATCGACGATTGGAAGCTGGACGATGCTTACGGCCTGGCGGCGGTGATTGCCGAGCGGCCGCTGGAAATTCACCGCTGCGACAAGGCCACCGGCAAGCTGGCCAAGGCCCATTTTTTGTGGCCGGAGTTGGGCACGATCGACGCAGCGGCGCCGCGGGCCAAGCGGCTCGAACAACTGGCCGGACTGGTCACGCATCCGGACAACGGCCGCTTTCAACGCACGATCGTCAACCGCATCTGGCAGCGGCTGATGGGCCGGGGCATTGTCCAGCCGGTCGACATCATGGCCGGTGAGCCGTGGAGCGCCGACCTGCTGGATTATCTCGCCTCGTACCTGGTCGAGCACGGCTACGACCTGCAGCAGTTGCTCGAGCACATTGCCACCAGCAGGGCCTATCAATCCGCCAGCGCGATCAGCGACGAAGAGCCGTCGGCCGACGATTTTGTATTTCGCGGACCGCAGGTGAAGCGCATGACGGCCGAGCAGTTTTTCGACGCGGTCTGGACGGTCACCGGCACCGAAGCGGGCAGGCGGTTGGTGGCGGTGAAACCACCGCCGGCAGCCCGCAAAGAGCGGCAATTGCTGCGGGCCTCGCTGGCGCGCAACGACGCCTTGATGCGTTCGCTGGGCCGCCCGAACCACGACCAGGTGGTCACGACTCGCAGCGACCGGCTGACGACGCTCGAAGCGCTCGATTTGTCGAACGGACAAATTTTTGCCGACTTGCTCGCCCGCGGCGCCGCGAGCCTGCTCAAGTCGTCAGGCGCCTCGGCTAGCGAGCCGATCGTGGAAACGATCTACCTCCGCAGCTTCAGCCGCCGGCCCACGGCCGACGAGTTGGCCACGGCATGCGAAGTCGTCGGTGCAAAACCCTCGCAGGAGTCGGTCGCCGATTTGCTGTGGATCGTGTTCATGCTTCCGGAATTTCAATTGATCCGTTGATGGGGATCGAAAGCAATTATGAATGAGATTCGCAAAGCACGCTCTGGGATGATCCCAAACCCCTCACCCCCGGCCCCTCTCCCACAAGGGGAGAGGGGAGTAGCGGAAGGCGAAGCTTGGCAGCGGCGTGATTTTCTGCGGGCTACCGGCGCCGCGGCCTTGGCGGCGTTGGCCGGTCGGGAGCCGGAGTTGCTGGCGCGCGAGCATTTGAAGCAGCCGCGGCCTACGGCCGATACGTGCATCGTGTTGTGGATGGCCGGCGGCATGGCCGCGCCGGAGACGTTCGATCCGAAACGCTACGTGCCGTTCAAGGTCGGTCTGCCGGTCGAACAGGTGATGAGCACGTTCCCGGCGATCGACACGGCAGTGGATAACATCAAAATCTCGGAAGGGCTGGAGAACATCGCCCGAGTGATGGACCGGGCCACGCTCATCCGCTCGCACGTTCAGGCCGACCTGGGCAATATCCTGCACTCGCGGCACCAGTACCATTGGCACACCGGCTATGTGCCGCCGCAAACGGTCGCGGCCCCGCACATCGGCGCGTGGATCGCCCGGCTGCGCGGGCAGAATAACCCGGCCATTCCGGCCTTCATCAATATCGGACAGCGGCTCGAAGGCGTGGGCGAGTCGGACGAGCTCAAGGCTTTCACCACCGCCGGGTTTCTAGGGAGCGAGTACGGGCCGTTCAACTTGCCGTACCCGATGGACGCGGTGGCGGCCGTGCGCCCGCCCAGCGGCATGACGCGCGAGCGGTTCGAGAGCCGGCAGAAACACTACGAGCGCTTGCTGCGGCAAAGCCCGCTGGGATCTATGGCCAGCGACTACCACCAGCAATCGATGCTGCGTTCGATCGACAATGCCCATCGCCTGCTCAACTCGCCCCAGCGCGATGCCTTTGACCTGACCAAGGAGCCGAAGGAGAGTTTTGACAAATACAACACCGGCCGCTTCGGGCAGGGCTGCCTGCTGGCGCGGCGCTTGACCGAGGCCGGCGCCCGATACATCGAGGTGACGACCGAGTACGTGCCGTTCATGAGCTGGGACACGCACGAAAATGGACATACCACACTCAAGGAAATGAAGCAGGCCATCGACCGGCCGATTGCCCAATTGATTCTCGATTTGGAGAGCCGCGGCCTGCTGGATCGCACGCTGGTCGTGCTGGCCAGCGAGTTCAGCCGCGACATGATGATCGAAGGCGTGCCGGGCAGCACGGCCCGCGATCAGTCGCGAGCCAAGACTGACGTGCTCAAGGAAATGAAGCACTACGGGCTGCACCGACATTTCACCGGCGGAAGCTCCGTGGTGCTCTTTGGCGGCGGGATGAAGCGCGCTTTTTTGTATGGCGAAACGGCGGCCGAGCGGCCCTGCATCGTGACGAAAAACCCCGTCACGATTTCCGACCTGCACGCCACGATCTACTCCGCGATGGGCATCTCGCCCAAGACCGCAATGGATGTCGAAAAACGGCCGTTCTACGTCACGGAAGACGGCAAGGGGCAGCCGGTCCGTGAACTGTTTTCGTAGCCGCAAGGCCGGCGTGCGATCGTGGCTCGAGCACTTGCCGTACGATGTCGACTGGGCCGTGCTTTTCATCACCAACCCGCCCGACAAGCACGACGTACTCGGCGAAGCTCGCAAGCGATTGCTGCCAATCTTCGAGCGCAAGTTCGCCGGGAGTTAGCATTACAAGGCGAGCCGGGAGCGTTAGCGACCGGAGTTTTCGACCGCGAGCGGAGTTGTTGCGTCCTCCGGTCGCTAACGCTCCCGGCTCGCCTATAATCTGGCCATGCGGTTCTGGCTGCTGACGAATACGACTTACGGAACGTGGCTCCCCGGCACTCCGCGAGGGTCGGTCACGTCGGTCCGCGATCGCCGGCCTGAGGATTCGGCCGAGCCGGCGCGCGTTGAGCACGATCTGCCCGGTGAACCTTGGGAAGATGCCATCCCCGGGTTGCAGCGTAGCGCCCTCGAACTCATGAGGGGCCCGCCGATCTATCTCGAACTCCTCAAGGCCGAGGCGCTGCTTTCGCAATTCCAGGAAACCGCGAGTTGCCGAGGTTGGCAACTCCAGGCAGTCGCCATCATGAATAACCACTTTCACTTGGTAGTCCAAGTCACCGGCGATCCCACGCCCAAGAAGATTCTCTCCGACTTCAAGGCCTATGGATCGCGCAAGCTCAATGAGCTTTATGGGAAGCCGCCGTCGGAAACCTGGTGGACGACGAACGGCTCCAAACGCAAGTTGTGCGACGTGGCCGCCGTGGAAAGCGCGGTGAATTATGTGCTGTACAAGCAGCCGAACCCACTGATTGCTTGGTGCCCGGAGCGCGGCCGGATCGTCTAAGCATTATTATGGGCGAGCCGGGAGCGTTAGCGACCGGAGTTTTCGACCGCGAGCGGAGTTGTTGCGTCCTCCGGTCGCTAACGCTCCCGGCTCGCCAGGCTAACGCTCCCGGCTCGCCTAATCGTCGCTGCAAGACGCTCTTTACCAACCAAGTCCTTTGGTTGTGGTCTTGATGCGGCAGATGTACATGTCGGCCATGATGTAGAGTGTGCTGCCGTCGTCGCCCCAGCCGCAGTTGGCGGTCCGCTCGCCGGTGTCGATCGTGCCCAAGTGCGTGCCATCGGGAGCAAGCACCTGCACGCCGCCAGGAGCGGTGGCAAACAGGTTGCCGTGCTGGTCCACCTTTAAGCCGTCGGGCAAGCCGGGCTTGGTTTTAACTGTCGAGGTGACATCGCGCAGCACGCGGCTGGCGCCCAGCGTGCCGTCGTCCTTGACGGGAAATGCCTTCCACAGCGCGGCCGCGGGATCCGATTGGGCCACGTACAGCGTCTTTTCGTCAGGCGAGAAGCCAATGCCATTGGGCCGCGTCATCTCTTTGGTCAACAGCGTCAACTCGCCACCAGGTGACAAGCGATAGACGCCGCAAAAATCCAGCTCACGATGCGGATCGTCCCAGTTTTGCGGCAAGCCGTAGGGCGGATCGGTGAAGTACAGGTCGCCACCAGAATGGTACACGGCGTCGTTGGGGCTGTTGAGCCGCTTGCCCTGGTAACGACCCGCGAGCGTCTTGAAGCTGCGATCCGCTTCCAGCCGCGCAATCCGCCGATCGCCATGCTGGCACAAAATCAAACGGCCCTGCGAATCCAGCAGCAGGCCGTTGGAGCCCGGCTCTTTGCCCCAATCGCCGCTGCCCGTGTAGCCGCTGGGCTTGAGATAAAGGCTCACGCCCGCGCCGGGCTGCCACTTCATCACGCTATTGCGCGGGATGTCGGAAAACAGCAGGTAGCCGCCATCCTTCACCCAGACCGGCCCTTCAGACCAATCGAAGCCCTCGGCGAGTTTTTCGAGCTTGGCGTCGGAGGGAATCAACTGATCGAAGCGCGGATCCAGGCGGTCGATCGCGCCGAAGCGGCTCGGGTTCGAACCCGGCTGGGCTCGGACACTCGTCGGCAACACCGAGGCGAGAAATACGCAGCACAGAATCCCGCTCAACCACCAGATCGTTTGATCGCACCGCATGGGCCGTTTTCCTCAAGTCATTGGATTGCTTAACCTGTTGATGCCCGCCAACTGCCGGCCTATCTTCGCCTGCCCCAAGCGGGCCGGTCAATCATTTTCTAACCCTCAATCTCCGCCAAAATCTCGTGATAGCCGCCCCAGCGCCGGGCATGATAAGATGGCACGCTATGAGTCCATCCGATGCCGCTATCAGTCCGACGGGATCGCCGAGTAAGTTGCGCGTCATGGTCCTGGGATTGGGCGCCAAGCCCTCGGTCGCCGCCGAAGCCGAGCGGCTGCGCGCGGCGCTAGAGCAAGCAACCACGATCGTGGCTTGGGATCTCGGCTTCGGCGAGGATCTAAGCCGCATCGATGCCGACCTGGCGGTGGTGCTAGGCGGCGACGGCTCGATCCTGCGAGCCGCGCACCAGATGGGATACAACCAGCGGCCGGTCATCGGCGTGAACCTAGGAAAGCTGGGTTTCCTGGCGGCTCTTTCGCCCGAGCAGTTTCTGGCGACGCTGCCCGACCTGGCGGCCGGACGCTATCGCGTGATCCAGCATCTGATGTTCGAGTGCCGGCTGGAGCGTGACGGGCAGCGAATCTGGTGCGAGTTGGGGCTGAACGAAGCCGCCGTGCTATCGGCCCCGCCGTTCGCCATGTTGCGCGCCGATCTCTACGTTGACGGGGAATTGGTAACTACCTATAGTTGCGACGGCCTGATCATCAGCACTCCCGTCGGCTCGACGGCGCACAGCCTTTCGGCCGGCGGCCCGATCCTGCGGAAAGATATTGAAGCGTTTGTGGTTGTGCCGCTCAGTCCTCACACGCTGACCAACCGGCCGGTGGTGGACGCGGCTAGCCGGGTGTTTGAGGTCCGCACAGGGCCGACTGATTCTGGCGCCACGGTCGTCGTCGACGGGCAAGTCCTGGGGCCACTGCATCCGGGTGATCGCCTCAGCGTGCGGCGCGCCGAAGCGTGTTTCAAGCTGATCGAGATGCCGGGCCATTCGTATTACCGTACGCTACGCGAAAAGTTGGGCTGGGGTGGAAGTCTGAGTTTGAACGATCGGAGCTGACCGATCGCCGGCCATGAAGGCCACGGCAAACAGCCCGTTGAAATTTCATCGACTCGAAAGGACGCGAGCGAGATGAACCGGAGTCTGGCACACTGCATTTTCCTGGTCGCCCTTTTGGCCTTTGCGCCGCTTGCCTGGGCCGCCGACACGTCGGCCGATCAGCCCGATACCGCCACCAAGCCCAAGGCGGCCGACAAGTCCACGCCTGCTGACAAGTCCGCTTCTGCTGACAAGTCCACAGCGGCCGATCCGGATGCCGATGCAGAGAAGAAATACTTGCTGCGCTACCGCTTCAAGCCCGGCGAGACGCTGCGTTGGGAGGTTGAGCACCAGGCCCAGGTGAAGACGACGGTTTCTGGCACGACGCAGACGGCCGAAACCACCACGCTTTCGGTCAAGCTCTGGAAGGTCAGCGCTTGCAAGCCCGACGGCCAGGCCACGTTCCTGCATTCGGTCGAGCGGGTCGACATGCGGCAAAAGCTGAGCGGCCGGCAGGAAGTGCGCTACAACAGCCGCACCGACGCCGAGCCTCCGGTCGGATTTCAAGACGTGGCCAAGAGCGTGGGCGTGCCGCTCAGCGAGATCACGCTGGACGCCACCGGCACGGTTGTCAAGCGAGTCGACAAGCAGCCGCGTCCGCCCAACCAGACCACGCACATCACCATTCCGCTGCCGGCCGAAGCTGTGCCGCTGGGCCATCGCTGGTCCGTGCCCTACGAGACCACGGTGACGACCAAAGACGGCGGCACGCGCGCCGTCAAGTTGCGGCAGCACATGACTTTGGTCAATGTCAAGAACGGCGTCGCCACGATCGCGGTCGACAACCAGGTGCTCAGCCCGGTGAATGATCCGACAATCGACGCCCAATTGGTTCAGAGCGAAACGACCGGCAAAATTCGCTTCGACATCGCGGCCGGCCGAATCCTCAGCACCATCTCCGACGGCGACAAAAGCGTGGTCGGCTTCCAGGGCGAGGCCAGCAGCCTGCACTACGTGACGCGCTTTACCGAAAAGCTGGTGCCCGAGGAGAATAAACAGAAGCTCGCCGGCCCCGCCGCGCCCAGCACCGCGCCGAAGACCAGCAAACCGGCCGTGAGCAGTTCCATCACCAACGCACCCCCGCCGGGCAGCACGCCGACCACTTCTGCGGCGCGGCCCAACACGCGCCAGGCCAGGCCCACCTACCGCCGCCGGTAAGGCAGATCGAGAGGGAAGATCGAGCGATCTGGTGCTCCTTACCCCTCACCTCCGGCCCCTCTCCCACAAGGGGAGCGGGGAGGATTGACCGGTCATCTCTTCTTGCGCCCATGCGTTTCTCACTGCGGCGAGACTCACTGCGCGCGATTGCGCGCACGCTGAGGCAGCGGCTACTTCCCTCCCCCCTCTCCCCTTGTGGGAGAGGGGCCGGGGGTGAGGGGTAGGAGCACTCACGGCTCAGCCACTTGCAACCGCTGCCAGATCAATTCGTCGACCGCGTCACGGTCTTCCCATAACTCGTGAGTCCAAAACCGCACCACGCGAAAACCGTGCTCCTCTAGCCACGCGGTGCGACGCGCGTCGTACGCGGTTTGCAGCGTGTGCTGCCCGCCGTCGAGTTCCAAAATCAATTTGCGATCAAAACACACGAAGTCCACGATGAACGGCCCCAGCGGCACCTGCCGGCGGAATTTGAAGCCGGCGAAGCGGCGACCGCGGAGTTTTGACCATAGCAACCGTTCGGGGTTGGTGAGGTTTTTGCGCAGCGAGCGGGCTCGATCGAGCGGGGTGTCGTCCATGGGGACATTCTCTGAAAGTTAGAGCGGTTTGGTCGCGCTTACCCCTCACCCCCGACCCCTCTCCCACAAGGGGAGAGGGGAGAACGGTACTTCACTTCTTCCACGCGTCGCGCAGAAAGCGGATCCAGTTGCCGTGCGCGATGAGCTCGATGTCGGCGGCGGCGTAGCCGCGGGCGGCGAGCATGTCGGGCAGCCGGGAGAGATCGGCAATCGTGTCGAGATCCATGGGGCATTGCTCCCGCCCGAAGCCACCGTCCAGGTCCGAGCCGATGCCGATGTGCCGCGCGTTGCCGGCCAATTGGCAGATGTGATCCATGTGATCCAGCAGCCGCTCGAGCTTCAACCCCATCTCCTCCGGCAGCGTTTTGAATAACTGCCAGCCGGCGATCATCATCCAGGCATCGAGCACGCCGCCGATCACCGCTCCGCGATCGATCAACACCTTGAGTTGCTCGTCGCTGAATTGCCGATCGTTGGGCACCAGCTCGCGGCAATTGGAATGGCTGGCCCAGACCGGGCCGTGGTACAGATCCATTGCCTGCCAGAAACTGTCGTCGCAGAGGTGCGTGGCATCGAGGATCATCCCTAGCCGGTCCATTTCCTTGAGCAGCTCAACGCCCGCCGCGGTGAGCCCGCCGGTGGCGTGCGTGCCTTGGGCATAGCGGCCCGGGCCGTAGTGTGCCGGCCCTAGTGCCCGCAGACCTTGGGCATAAGCCTGTTCGAGATGCCTGGGCGTGCGGATGCTGTCGGCGCCTTCGAGGCTGAGGATGTAACCGATGGGGGCATCGGCCGGCGGATCGGCTTGCCAAATCGCCAGTTGCCGTTCGAGCCCCGCGACGTCGACAATTTGCACCAGCTCGCCGACCTCTTCCATAGCTCGATACCAGGCCAATTGTCCCTGCGTCTGGGCCCAAGCAATCTCGGGGCTGTGCCAGCCGGGAAGCTTGTTGCCGGGGGCCACGTAGCGGGCGATTTGCGTGGCCACGCACAACCCGATCTGGCCACGCCGCATGTCGGGCAGTGCCACGGTGCCGCGGCCGCGATCGCGCTTGTCCGTCTGGTCCTGCTCGCGGCGGCGGATTTCCTCGACCGGCCGCGTAATGTCGCGGTTCCATTCCAGCGCGTTCATGCTGAGATCCAAATGGCAATCGAAGAGGAGCATGGTGCAGGGTTTCCAGGGGTGGGCGTTTTGGAGGTGGGCCGACGATGTTCAGCGGGAACCAAAAGGATACCGTGCCGGCCCCCGCCGGGCGAGCGGCACGCGGCCATCACTGGCGGCGGGCCATGATCGCCACGGCTTTGCCATCGATCGGAGCAATCAACATGGTCGCCTGCTCGCTCCCGGCCGGCCGCAACTGCCGCCGCAATTGTTCTGGCTCGAGCGACACGCCGCGCTTCTTGATTTCCAATTGCCCGATCCTGCGCTCGCGCAGCCACTGCGCGACGAGCTTGACACGCAGCGGCAGCACTTCGAGAACTTCGAAACACGACAAGGCCGCGTCGACCACAGCCGCGTCGCCGGTCAAATAGCCGATGCCCGACGCCAGCGCGGCCAGTTGATGTTCAGCGGCCAGCGAAGCCGATAAATCGGCCGCCAGCACGGCCGGGTCGGGCTCGAATACGAAACGCTGAACGCGGGGCGAAACGGGAAGCCGCGCATCCGGCCGTTCGATCACCGTGCGACGGCTGTCGGCAGCGAGAATGCTGGCCGTGCGCCGCCCGGCGTGGCGAGCCAGCCGGTCGAACCACACGACCAATTGCCGGCATTCGCGACCGCGGCTGATCCATTCCAGTTCGGCTTCGGCCGCCCAGTGCGGCGGGGCTTCGGCAGCCGGCGCCAGTTTGATCGCCGCAGCCGCACAGTGGCTCCGCAAGTGATCGATGGCTTCTGAATCGGGCGAGTGCAGCGCCACGCGCGTGGTGCGCCGGCCATGTGGTCGGCGGTCGGGATCGATATGCCAGGCGGCTGCGGAGCCCAAATCGAGTGTCAGAACATCGGCCACGGCCACGCCGCAGGAAGGCTCATGAGGCAATGCGCACCGAAGATTAGCGCTCGCCAAAATTGCGGCCGCGGGACTGCGGTCGATGCCCAATACGGCCCGGCCTGGAGCCAGGCCCAGCAGATCGCCGCCGATGCCGCAGCACAGATCGGCCACCGGCCCGGCCAGACCAAACCGCTCAGCCTTGTAACCGGCCAGGACTTCATCCGTCGCCTGTTCTAGCGCTACCGGGCTGAAGAACATGCGCTCGGGATGCGCGAACTTTTGCTTCGCCCGGCGCCGCAGCTCGACCTGCTCCAGAATCAGATGCGTTCGCCCGGCCGGCAGGCTGCGGCGCAAGCGGGCCGTAAGCTGCACGATTGGCTCGGTCGACGAAGCGGCGGCGGCCAGCAGATCGTCGGCCTGGCCACTGGTCAGCCAGCGATAGTCATCCAGCAGCACGTCGGCCATGCGCGAGCGCCATAGAGGGTGGAAACGGTACGGCCGTTACAGTTTATCGCTCGACCGGCCACGGCGGCATGCCGGCTCTGCCGATGGCGCATGCTGAGTGCCGGCCACTTTAAGCCGCGTCGCGGCCGCCGCCGATTCTCAAGCGTGGCGGTCTGCCGGGCAACCCGCCGGGCGATTCAGTCCCTCTCGGAAGCGATCCGATGATCAAGCGCAGCACCGTGTTGTTCGCCGTGTTGTCGGCGGCCGGAGTCCCCTATCTGGCATCGACCCGCTTGGGCGAAACCACGCCGGCCGTGACCGAGACTCAGCCGGCGGCGCTCGATAGCGGTCAAACAGGCCCGGGCGAAGCGGCTGATTTCGAGGGTGCGCGCCCCGGCGTGCTAACGCCCGTCGAGATTCAGCAATTGCCGCAAGCGCTGCGTTTCGACATCACGATCGGCTGGATCCTGGGGCATTGGTCGCGTGTGTCTACGGCGCTGGCCGAACTGGATTTGCAAGGCTATCGCGTGGCGCTGGTCACCGGCACGACCGAAGGCGATCTGGCCGGGTCGCTGACGTACTACTTTGACAAGCAGCAACGGCTGGAGCGCATCACCTTCAGCGGCAGCACGGGCGATCCGCGGCCGCTGGTCCGCGTGCTGGCCGGCCAGTTCCAATTCGCCTACGAAACGACCGACGACCCCAGCCAATACGTCTACCGCGAGCGGCGCAAAAAGAAGATCGCAGGCGAACTGCGGCTCAAGCCGGCCCCAGTCGTTCGCAGCCAGGACGCGCGAGCCCGCTTCGCCGTGAACTTCACAATCGAGCGTCCGGAATAACAAAAAGTAGGTGGGCGTCGTTTTGGCGATGCCGAAAAAACGACTCCCGACCCCTTTTTACTCGGGCGGTTCGTGCTCGACGTCTTTCCACTTCATGGGACGGCGGAAAGGCTCGATGCGGAGCACGACTTCACCGCTTTGAAAGATCCGCACGGTGCCGTTGGATTCGCTCACCGCGACGGCCACGGCCTTGGTGGCCCGCGTGATCGCGGCCGCGGCCCAGTGGCGTGCGCCCAGGCCTTTGGAGAGCGTGATGTCGGCCGCCGAAGCATCGAGATATTGAGCGGCCGCCTCGACCGTGCCGTCGGCGGCGACGATGATCGCGCCGTCCATCTGGGCGATTTCCTTGATGCCCTCGCGCACACGCGCGCTCTTGAGATTGCGCTCTTTGCGGCTGTAGCCACGCACCGGATCGAAGCTGGCCGCGTGGCTCATCTTGCGAACTTTTTGATGATCGCCGACGACGAACAGCGTGCCCACCGGCTTGCCTTCGCGTCCCTCGCGGCCGATCTCGAGCGCCAGGTTCACCACGGTTTGCAGCGTGTCCAACGGGACGCGGGTCTCGAGCTGGCGCAGGTCCCGAACCGTGAGCCGGCCCAAGTGGTCGTTCAGGTCGATGACGCTGATCGAGTCGAGCGTGTGGGCCTCGAAACCGCTATACAGCGCAACGACGCGGCTGGCCGGGGCGAGCATCTCGTCGGCGATGGCTTTGAGCAGGGCCTGCGAGAGCCGATCGTAGACGGGAACTTCGGTCGTTTCCAAGAGCACGGTCGGCAGTCCCGCCTCGACGGCCCCCACGACCTGCTCGGCCGTTTCGACGGCCACCACCACTTTTTCGCCGTCGGAACGGCGCGTAATGGATTGCCAATCGACCGCGTCATCGAGCAACAGGAGCACCGCGTCGGCGCCGACGCTTTTGGCGAGCTTCAGCACCAGATCGTAGATGGTCTCGAACTCTTCGTTGAACCTCACTGCGAACGGTCCCATCCACGGCGGTTCTGGTGTTCATGGCCAAGCGCGCTTGTGCTGCGAATGTACGGGTTTTTGTCCGCGTGGGCAACGGCGATGATGGGCCAATCGCCAGCGAGCGTTGCAGGATCCCGTCCAGGAAACGATCGGCATTGCGTGTCGCGGCGCAAGCCGTGCGACGTGCAAACACTCGAGCGGCGATGCGGCGGGATTTTCAGTAATTTCGCGCGGCGGACCGCGAATCCACCGCGTTTAGCGCTGCCAGGCCGACTTGCGACGCGGAAGCTGCCAGGGGCGATGCGCCTCCGAACGCTGGACCCGCGCCGGCTCGAGGGCCGGGTCCGAGTCCGTGTCCTGCGCAGAGACCGAATCGGAAACCGCGGGCGGTTCCGGCGCCGTCGTGCGCGGTGCAATTCCCGGTAGGCGCTGCACTTCGTCGGCCGTGGCCAAGGGCTCGTCGCCGGCCTCGTCGTACGGCTTGAATACGCGCTCGTCGTACAGGGCCAGCGCGTGTATGCCGTGGCCCAGGGTGCCGATTTCCCACGCGTGGTTGGTGTCGGACATCAACATGCCGGACAAGTAGGTTACGGCCCGGATGATGCGCGGGTCGGTCAGTTCGTTTTCGGGCAGCGAATAGGCCAGCCACTCCAGAATATGCCCCGTGGTTTGCAGCCGGCGGCCGAGATCGGGCGTGGCCGCGGCGGCGCGGAACCAGTCGGTGCTGAACGAGCCGTCGGAATTCTGGAGTTTGAGCGTATAGGCGTGAAACTCGTCGGTATAGACTTTGGCTCGCTCGAACTCGCCGGTCAGCGGCTTGCCGCTTTCGGCGCGCTTGTGCACGGCATAGCTGAGCCCCATCAGCCGATGGGTGCCCCCGCATGCCGCGCCCACGATGGGCGCCTTGATTTCTTCGCGAATCAGCCGCTGGATCGACCAATTGTGGCCTTGATAGTTCGTCCAGGTGGCGTCGCTATCCAGGTAATGGGCCAGCGAGATGAGTTTGAAGGTCAGCTCCACCCCCGTCTCGCACGAGAGCTTTTCCGACTCGATGAGGTCGGCCACGGTGAACTTTTGCTCTCCCACCTGCAGTCCGTAATCGGTTGGCACGTGCGATTGGGCCAGGATCGCCAACAGTTGGGCAGGATGCCCTTGCACGCCCACGCCTTTGCGGGCCGCGACCCGGCCTTCTTGCACGTCCAGCAGCCGATAGCCGCGGCAGGGAAAGTTGTAACACAGGCAGCCGATGGCGTTGAGCCTGCGTCCCTCGGGCCCGCCTTCGCGGACTTCGCTCTGAACGCCGTAGGCAATGATCGAGTGCAGCAGTTCCCACGGCGTATGGTCGCGGGTATTGAGTCGCGGCCCCGTGTACACGTGCAACGTGCGGCGGACCCGAACTCGGAGATTTCGCAACTCGGGCGACAATGCACCGGTGGTATGGCCCGGCTCGATTGACCGCGACGATCCCTTGGGCCAGGATTGTGGGATGCCGTCCGTCCGGGGATATTCCAACCCGTCCGCATCGGGTACCGGCGCCGGCTCGCGATTCCGCAGGGGCATCGCCGGCACAATCTGAACCGCATGGGTGGGCGGTTTCAATGCTGGCAACAGGACTGGATCTGCGCTGGCGACGCGCGCCGCCAGCAGACTGCCGCCGACAACGACGGGAAACAGCCAGGTCGTATATGCCATCACACTTCCCCCCGCACTCGACACAGCCAGCCCCATTCTGTCCGGCAAATCGGACAGACGTGTTAGGTATCGGTTGCCCAGCGCGGCCGAATTGATTCGATCAGCCCGGGGGGGTGCTGGCGCTGCTGGCGTTGCCAGGAGAAGTTCGCCGTAAACTGCGGCGCGATGACGGCCACTCGGCCGCCAGCGGCGTTAGAACCAACTCTTCATTCGCGCCGAGAGGGAAGGTTCGGGCGGGCTTTTGCCTTTTACATAGTCGCGCCATACGGCAACATTGTCGCCGTACTTCTTGCCGGTGAGTTTCCGGAGCGACTGCACGGCTCGATACTGCATGGCCGGATCGTGGTCCTCGAGCGCCAGGGCCAGGGCCGTGGTGGCCGCCGGATCGCCCGTGTCTCCCAAGGCACGCGCGGCCGCCATGCGCACGTCGATGTCGGTATCACTGGTTAACATTTCCGATAGCAGCCGCGTCGCGTCGTGCCCCTTGCGCTTGGCCCACGCCTGACAACAGGCGACGCGCACGTCCCGGTCGGTGTCTTTCAAGCCGGCCGTCAACATTTTCGTGGCGATTTCGGTGGGATACACGGCCATCGTCCGCAGAATTTCGGCCCGCAGCAGCGGGTCTTCTTCCTTGCGCAACACTTGGGCCAGGTCTTGCGATTCGCCCTCGAGCTGGGCCGGCCCGCGCTCGGGCACGGTTTTCGCCATCTGATGCAGCTTGTTGATCCGGTCTTGGGGAGTGGCGATCGTGGGTCCCTGGTCGACGGGCGCGGTTTCCTTCTTCTTCCACCAGGCCAGCTTGTCCCAATTGGGTTTCAACGTGCTGCTGCACGCTGGCAAGCTGACAAGCAGCAGCCAACACAGCCCGATCGAATACCAGCGGATAGGCCAGCCTTGGAGCATGCGCGTTGTGAAGGCACCCGAATCGTGCATTTGCTAGCGAGAACCATCGCGAGAAGGGAGGCGGAGTATAGCAGCGGCCGGCAATCCAAGCCAAGGCGGGTTCTTCGCGGCAAAACAACAGCCATCGCTGCCAGCGTGCGACGGCGAGCCGGGAGCGTTCTTCGGCGAGTTTGGAACGTGCCGAGGCGAGCCGGGAGCGTCAGCGACCGGAGGAAAATCGAAGACCTCCAGTCGCTAACGCTCCTGGCTCGCCAAGGTTAAGATATACGCCGTATAAGATGCACGCCTGCCCTGCCTTGGGTTCCCTGCCACCAATCCGCACGCCTGTTCCTGGAGAGCTGCCATGCCACTGAACCGTCGAGGTTTCCTGCAAGAGTCGGCCGCGGGCGCCGCTTTGGCCGCGCTGACAACCGCCCAACTGCGGGCAGCAGAAGCGGCCAACCAGAAAATCGTCGTAGGCGTCATGGGCACCAACGGCCGCGGGACTTCGCTGGCCAAGCGATTTGCCGAAATGCCGGGCACCGAAGTCGCCTACGTCTGCGACGTCGACCAGCGCAACGCGGCCCGCTGTGCGAGCGCCGTCAACGAAATCGCCGGCAAAACACCGCAAGCGATCGGCGACTTCCGCAAAATCCTGGACGACAAGCATGTCGACGTGCTGGTGATCGGTGCCCCGGACCATTGGCACGGGCCCGCCACGATCCTGGGTTGCTCGGCCGGCAAGCACGTCTACTGCGAGAAGCCGGCCTGCCACAATCCGCAGGAAGGCGAGTGGATGATTGAAGCAGCCCGCAAAAACAAGCGCTGCGTTCAACTGGGCACACAGCGCCGCAGCATGCCGGCCACGCGCGAGGCGATCGAAAAACTGCACCAAGGTGCGATCGGCGACGTGCTCGAGGCCCGCTGCTGGTATTTCAATCCGCGGCCTTCGATCGGCCGCATGAAGTTAGGCACGCCGCCGGCCTGGCTGGACTATGCGCTCTGGCAAGGCCCTGCTCCGGCGCGGCCGTATCGCGAATTTCCGACGATTGCCGACAACCCGTTTCATTATCATTGGCACTGGTTCTGGCACTGGGGCACGGCCGAACTCGGCAACAACGGCGTCCACACGGTCGATGTCTGCCGCTGGGGCTTGGGCGTCGATTACCCGCAGCGCGTGAGCTTTGCCGGCGGCCGCTATCGGTATCAGGACGACCAGCAAACGCCTGACACGGACATCGCCTCGTTCGATTTCGGCGGCAAGCTGATCACCTGGGAAGCCCGCAGTTGGAGCAGCCGGCGCAGCAGCGATCCGGACCATGAGATCGCCTTCTTCGGCACGGCCGGATCAATGACGATCGGCGGCGGCGGATACAAGCTCTACGATCCCCAGGGCAAGCTCGTCACCAATCAGCCGGGCAATACGTCTGACGCCCCGCACGTGCAAAACTTTTTGGCCGGCATCCGAGAGGGGACGAAGCTCAACGCGGAAATCGAGGAAGGATTCAAAAGCACGCTGCTGTGCCTGTTGGGCAATATCGCTTACCGCACGGGGCAAACGCTCTCGATCGATCCGGCCACGCACAAGATCGCGGGCAACCCGGCAGCCATGCAGTTCTGGCGGCGCGAATATCAAAGCGGCTGGGAGCCGAAGGTATAATGAAAAAGCCGCGCTTCGTCGGTCGCACCGCGATGGCGGGCCACCGGCGAAGCGCGGCTCGATTCGATTCGGCCGCACACACCGCCGCAACTATTCGCCGCAAGGCGAGAGCACGAGTTCCCAAAATTGCGCGACGCGCTGCGAAATCTCGCGGCGGCGTGCCCGCTCGTCATCGCTCCAACTGGCGCGGATCATCGCCGCGCGGCGGTGAATGGCGGCCTGCGTCGGGCAGCTTTTGGTCCCGTCGCGGCGCTCGTTGCGGTGTCGGTTTGCATGGGCCATAGTGCACCTCATCCTGTCCAGTGCGGCAACGCTGATCTCAGTCGCAAAAGTCTGGGCGTCGCCTGGTTCGTAGTTATTTAGCTTTGGCTATAAGCGGCCAAAATGACGTTTGGTCCCCTGAGTGAGCACTTGCGGTGCCAAACTCGTGCAACGCGGTCCAAGTAGCGGGGTCGATTCGCGCTAAACTCTGTCCGCCGTTGTCTCTGGGGAATTTCGCCCCGACCGCTACCAAACCATCCGCTAGCCGGTGAGCTGCTGCTCGAATCGAAGCCGATCTGGCAGGCACGGGGCCGAATCGGCGCCGCATGCGTCCCAATTGCCTGCCAAAAACGGCAAATGCATCGGGCTTTTGTGTTTTTCCCGTTAGCTCGCAATGCCCCGGGTGGCCGGTGGCGCTGCTGGCTTGCTACAATTCGACGCGCACCCCGAGGCGTCTCATTTTGAGGATTGCGTATCATGTTCGATAAGCGGCAACTGCTGTCCCAAACGATCGAACATATCGATATCACGCAGCACCATGTCGTTCCGCTGGTGCAGTCGATGCGGAACATGGCCTTTTCGGCCCGGGACCTGGCCCGCGCGGCCGAGATCTACGACCGCATGCTGCAAGACGACGAGTGCGGCATCATCCTCTGCCTGGCCGGCTCGCTGATCAGCGCGGGCCTGAAAAAAGTGTTCGTCGACCTGGTGCGCAACCGGATGGTGGACGCCATCGTCAGCACGGGGGCCAACATCGTCGACCAGGATTTCTTCGAGGGGCTGGGATTCAAGCACTACGTGGCCGAGGAGCGGCTCAAGGCCGGCCTGCACGACGGCGAGTTGCGCGAGCTGCACATCGACCGCATCTACGACACGCTGATCGACGAGGACGAGCTGCGTGCTTGCGACGACAGGACCCGCGAGATCGCCGACTCGTTGCCGCCGCGGCCGCATTCGTCGCGCGAGTTCATTCGCGAGATGGGCGGCTATCTCGACGCGCACGCCAAGAACCGCGAATCGATCGTGCTGGCTGCTTATGAGCAGGAAGTGCCGATCTTCTGTCCGGCGTTTTCGGATTGCTCGGCCGGCTTCGGCCTGGTCGCGCATCAGCACGCCCGGGGCGACCGCCCCAAGGTTTCGCTCGACAGCGCCAAGGACTTTTATGAGCTGACGCAGTTGAAGATCAAGTGCCCGACGACAGGCATCCTGATGATCGGCGGCGGCGTGCCCAAGAATTTTACGCAGGACATCGTGGTGGCGGCCGAGATCCTGGGCTTCGAGGCGCCGATGCACAAGTACGCGGTGCAAGTCACGGTGGCCGATGTGCGCGATGGGGCCCTATCCAGCTCGACGCTGAAAGAGGCCAGCAGTTGGGGCAAGGTCGACACGGCCTTCGAGCAGATGGTATTTTGCGAGGCCACGCTAGCCGTGCCCTTGATCGCCGGCTACGCCTATCACCGCGGCGCCTGGCAGCAGCGAACGGCGCGGCGCTGGACTGGGCTGCTGGATACCGCGCAGCCGGTGAATCCCTGACGCGGGGCAGTTGTCCGTGGTCAGTTGTCCGTTGCAACTGACCACTGACCACTGACCAGTTAAAGTGCGCGTCGGATGCGGCGTGGGGGACGGCCGCCGCGACCCAGTAGCTGGGGCACGGACTTCTTCGGCGGCTCGTTCTCGGCCGTGGCTTCGTCGGCCTGCTCACCCGGCGCGGGCCGGGCTTCGCCATCGGGATGGGCCTGCGGACGCTTGGAGAAGGCTTCAAAGCCCTCGATCTCGTCGCGCTTGAGCAACCGCTCGATGCGCATCTCGATGCGCGTCAGCTCGGCGCCTTCTTCGGGCGTGATGAAGGTGTAGGCCACGCCCTCGCGACCCATTCGGCCGGTGCGGCCGACGCGATGCACGTAGTCGTCGGCGAAGGCCGGTACGTCGTAGTTGATGATGTGCGAGATATTGGTCACGTCGATGCCGCGGCCGACGACGTCGGTGGCGACCAGGAAGCGGACGTTCCCCTCGCGAAAGGCGGCCATCACCCGGTCACGGACGTTCTGCTGCAAGTCGCCGTGAATGCAGTCGACGCCCTGGAACTTCTTTTTCAGATGCTGAAACACCCGCTCGGTGCCGCGCTTGGTACGGCAAAAGATAATCGACTGCCGCGGATCCTCGCGCTTGATCAGCTTGGCCAGCAGCTCGAACTTCTTGGTCGGATCGACCGTGAAATAGAACTGCTCGATCGTCTCGACCGCCACTTCGCCGGAGGAGAAGTTCAGCGTCTCGGGATCGCGCATGTAGCGCTTGGACAGCCGCTCGACCGGCGGCGGCACCGTGGCGCTCAGCAGCAGCGTTTGCCGCGAGCTGGGGCAGCGACGCAGAATTTTTTCGATGTCGGGCCGGAAGCCGATGTCCAGCATGCGGTCGGCCTCGTCGAGCACGACGACTTTCAGCTCGCCCAGCGCGATCGTGTTGCGGCTCAGATGGTCCAGCAGCCGTCCCGGCGTGCCGATCACCACGTCGACGCCCCGTTTGAGCTTTTCGATCTGGCTGCGGATCGGCTTGCCGCCATAGATGGCCACGGCATGCAGCTTGCGGCCGTGCGCCAGCTTGACCATTTCCTCGCGAACCTGCACCGCCAGTTCACGCGTCGGCACCAGGATCAGTGCTTGCGGGTCGCGGTGCTTGCCGATGCTGATCGTTTCCAGAATGGGAATGACGAAGGCGGCCGTCTTGCCGGTGCCGGTGCGGGCTTGCCCGAGCACGTCGACGCCGGCCATCGCGCGCGGGATCAATCCCGATTGAATCGGCGTGGGCTGCTGATAGCCAGCCTCGCTCAAAGCGGCCAGCATCGTGGCCGATAGTCCCAGCGGTTCGAAACCTGATTCCGTTTCGACGGTTGAATGCGACAAAGTAGCTCCCTGGCGGCGCTCCCGGCTGGGCCTCGAATGCCGTAAAGCGGCAAAAGGCCGACGGCCGGCCGGATCGGTGGACTCACATCCCTGCGTCCACATTCCGCCGCATTTTTGGCCGGCGGGGGCTAGCAGGGCCCGGTTCTTTTTCCTTAAAGGTAGCTGCTAAAAGCGTTTAGTCAATCCGGCAACTGCCGTTTCATGCCACGGCTGGCCGGCGCTCGGCGACCGGTTGCCGCACACGCCCCGCAGAAAAAACGCTAGGCCGGCCTGCTCCTCCCAAGATGCGGAAGAGCGGGCCGGCCTTTCTCGTCGTAGTTGTCGGCCACGCGGGCCGAGAATCGCGCCTGCGAAAGACTGAGCTGTTCGGCTCAGCGCCAATGCGTTACCGCGTGGCCTTCTTCGCCTTCTTGGCCGGCTTGCGAGCCGAAGCCTTCTTCGTCGACTGCTTAGCAACCTTCGCCTTGGGCGAACGCTTGGCAGTCGTCTTCTTGCTCTTGGCAGCCGGCTTCTTGGTCGTCTTCTTTGTCGCCATATCCTTGGCTCCTCGCTGACACGAATCGAGCACCCAAATAGAATCGGGCGGAATTCCCCTTGGATGCCCTGCGAGGGGAGTCGCCAATCGAATACGCTGGAATCGAGTTTGAGCAGTGATGCGACGAGCCAAAGCTCACCCTCGCGTGCCCAAGTTCGCGCATTGGAGCAAGTTTTCCCACTTCGGGTCAAGGCTGATTGGCCCTTTGGTAGGGAGTTCGTGATTAATCAAACCTGAAAAACGGGACGCGCACAGGTTGAAGCGCCGGCGCTGAACCGAAAGAATCGTGGCTGCATGCAATCATTTGAGACACTCCTGACAACGCTCGGCTCGCTCTCGCAAGTGGCGCCGGTCGATTGCGCGCAGCTCGCAGCGAAGCTGATCGAAACCATTGCCGACGATGCTGATCGCTTGCCGGACGTGCTGCATGCGCTGCGGATGGCGGCCACGCCCGATGACACGGCTGCCGCCGATCGATTGCTGGACCGGCTGCTCGCCAGGCTGCCGCCTTCACTCCGCGTTTCGCTTGATGAACGAGCCATCGACGACCTGTCGCAGCTCTATCGCCGTCTGCCCAACACGGGCTCGTCGCGGCAGCGACTGCTGCGGCTGCTGGCCGCCGATGGCCGAACGCTGGCGCTGCGGACCTTCGCCGAGTTGCTCGCCAGCGATCCTCCGCACGGCGACCAGGAAGCGGCACTGGCCTTTGTGCCGCTGTTTCAAAGCCGCACGCTGGCGGCCGAGGCCTTGTTTCCGCGATTGTTCGATTGCCTCGAGCATCCGGCTTTGGCGGCGATTGTTCTCGATTTATCGAATTACTTGTTTCGCAAAGGCCTGGTTGCTCGGCATCCGGCCTCTGAGCGTGCCACGCTGTTGGCGGCGCTGCTGCAAAACCTGGTTCGCCGGCTGGGGAAGATCGAAGAACAGCCCGGCGAATATGCGACGTCGCCGCAGCAGCTCAATCGCATCATCGGCGAAAGCGTGGCGCTGGTGGTCTCGCTGTGCGATAGCTTGGCCTTGCTCGGCAATGCAGAAGTTGCGTCCAAATTGTACGAGGCGCTCGAACTGCGCCACCGCCGTGTGCGGACCGAAGCGGCCGCCGCCTTGCTGCGACTGGGAGACGATGCAGGACTCGACACGCTCGTGGCCATGACGGCCGAACCCGTCGTTCGCACGCGGGCGCTCAGCTACCTGGAAGAGTTGGGCAGGCTCGACCGTGTGCCGGCCAATCGCGCCAGTCCCGCGGCCCGGGCTGAAGGTTCTCTGGCAGCCTGGCTGGCCGAGCCGGCGCATTTCGGCGTGCCGCCCGGCGGATTGGAATTGGTTGACGCGCGGCGGCAGCACTGGCCGGGTTTCGAACAACCGCTGGATTGTTTTTTGTTTCGGTTCGAATATCGCGTCGGTAATCAAATGCTCGCTAGCGTCGGCATTGCCGGCCCCGTGGCGCATGCTTTCATGTGCGATTTGCAGGACCTTTCGCCCGACGATATCTATGCGGCCTATGCCGGCTGGTTTGCCGAACACGCAGAGATCCGGCAAACGCCGGCCGACGGCCTTTCGCCGGACCAGCAGGAGGCTTGGCGCTCGGTTGCCGACGACATTGAGGCGGCCGGCTACCAGGAAATCGAGTTGGTATTGCGCGGCGTGTTCTTCGGCCGCGAACAATGGGTCGCCAAGGCTGAGCGGCATGGCTTGGGCGGCGTGCTGGTGGTGGACGACGGCCACGTCGCCTGGTATCCGCAGCCGCAGACCAAACGCCCGCCCGGCCCCATCGTGATGTACGACATTCACAAAGGCCGCGAGCTGCTGCGGGCGTTCAACCCGGAAGACTGACGGACGGAAAAACAATTGAACAGAAGGACGCTAAGAAGGAAAGAAAAAGAAAAGGTCCGGGCGCTGCAAGCGACCACTTATCTTCTTAATTTTCTTCGCGCTCTTTGCGGCCTTCTGTTCAAATCAATTCAAAATTACGGCCGGCGATCGCTGGTATTCACCTCAGCTGTCTCCGGCGGCCGATTAGGGCTCTTGGGCCTTTTTCGCGACGTCTTTGACCTTGTCGACCACCTTGCTCGCGGCCTGTTTCACTTTGCCGGAAGCCTGGTCGATTTTGCCTTCCCGCCGCAATTGATCGTTGTCGAGAGCGGCGCCTGCCGCTTCCTTCGCGCGACCCTTGAGTTCTTCGCCCTTGCCGGCCATCGTGCTTCTCCCTTTGCTAGGTGCATAAAAAAACCCCCGGACTGCGCGACACCAGGGTCGCGCAAACCGGGGGCGGTCCTCGCCAGATACAGGCACCAAGCGGTCCGACGAGGCAAGCCGAACCTTTGGTGGCGTTGGAATCCTACGGTCACCGCCCGCGCGGGCAAGGGCCACGGTGTCGTCAGCCGCTTGGAAGCGGGCCACGGCGCGACTATGATGACCGGACGCTAGCGGGCTGGAGTTCGTGCATTTTGCGGCCTCGAGGCGGCCCGCAGAGTTCGCTGGCGCAAGGTCTTGCGTGTGAGGAGCTTATTCATGGCGGCTATTTCGAAAATCGTGCAAGGCATCGAGCCTTCGGCCACTTTGGCGATGGCTGCCAAAGCCCGCGAACTGAAGGCGGCCGGCCGCACGATTTACGATTTCAGTCTGGGCGAGCCGGACTTCAATACTCCCGAGCACATTTGCCAGGCGGCGATCGAAGCCATGCGCTCGGGCCGCACGCATTACACGGCCGCCTCCGGCATCCCCGAGCTCAAGACGGCCGTGGTGCGGCAATATGCCGAGCGGCACGGTTTGGAGTTCAACCCGCAGCAGGTGGTGGTCTCCAACGGGGCCAAGCATGCCCTGCACAATGCGTTCACGGCGCTTTTGAACCCGGGCGACGAGGTGGTGATTCCGGCCCCGTACTGGGTCAGCTATGCCGACCTGGTCAAGCTCCCCGGCGGCCTGCCGAAGATCGTGCCCACCCGCCAGGACAACGACTTCAAGCTCACGCCGCAACAGCTGCGGCAGGCCATTACGCCGAAGACGCGGATGCTGCTACTGTGTTCGCCCTCGAATCCGACCGGCAGCATGTACTCGCGCGACGAACTGGCCGAGCTGGCCGACGTGGCGATCGAAAAAGACCTGGTGGTGGTCACAGACGAAATCTACGAGCGGCTCGTGTACGGGCAGCACAAGTTTGCGGCCTTTGCCACCCTGCGGCCGGGTTTGGCTGATCGCACCGTCACGGTCAACGGCGTGAGCAAAGCCTATGCGATGACCGGCTGGCGCATCGGCTGGACGATCGCACCGCCGGCGGTGGCCAAAGCCATCGACAACCTGCAAAGCCAGGAAACCAGTTGCCCCTCGAGCGTCAGTCAGTATGCGGCGGTCGCTGCGCTGACCGGCCCGCAGCAATGTGTAGACCAGATGCTCGAGCAGTTTGCCGCGCGGCGCGAGTTTGTCCGCCGGCGGCTGGCTGAAATGCCGAACTTGAGTTGCCCGGAAATGGGCGGGGCCTTTTACGCGTTTATCAATATCCAGGCGCACTTGGGCCGGAGCTACAACGGCGCTCAGGTGAACACGTCGAGCCAATGGTGCCTGGAACTGCTCGCCCAGCAGGGCGTCGCGACCGTACAAGGATCGGCCTTTGGCACCGAGGGCTATGCCCGGCTGTCGTATGCCACGAGCATGCAGAACCTGGAAGCCGGCCTGGCCGGGATCGACGCATTTGTGCGCTCCGCGCGCTGAGATGACGAGCGGCGCGTGAGAGTTCCGCGACCAGCGGTCGCGGCTTTATGACGAGCGCATGCGCGCTGAGCGTCATAAACGGTAGCGATTAGGAAAAGCTGGACGCCTGGCCGCGAGTCTTCCGAATTTACGGAAGTCGCGGGTTTGGAAATCGCGCGGAAACGTGCCGGCGACCGCATCTAAACCCAAGGGGTGCTTCAATCCCGAGCACCTTTCTGGTAAGGTTCAAAACGAAATTCATTCGCTGCCACCGGCATAATCGTCAAAACTTGCCGCTGTGCTGGTCTCGGGAGGGTACTCTGAGTGCGATGGTTCCCAGCGATTGAATTTGCGAGAGCCCGGAGCGTGTGCGGATGAAGATCCTCCTGGCCACAAGCGAAGCCGTGCCGTTTGCCAAGACCGGCGGTCTGGCCGACGTCTGCGGTGCCCTGCCGGCCGAACTCCAGCGACTGGGCCACCAGGTGACGGTCATGATGCCGGCCTATCGCCAGGCATTGGCCGCCGGCCAGGTGGTCGAGCCCACCGGCGTTCGCTTTATGATCAGCATCGGCAGCAAGACCGTGCCCGGCAGTTTTCTGAAGAGCCGTCTGCCCGGCTGCGACGTGCCGGTGTACCTGGTTCAGCAGGACGATTACTTCAATCGCGACGGCCTGTATAGCGCCGGCAGCGAAGACTACATCGACAACTGCGAGCGGTTCACGTTCTTTTCGCGCGCCGTGATGGAAGCGGTCAGGCTGCTGGACTTGAACGTCGACGTGCTGCACGCCAACGACTGGCAGACCGGGTTGATACCGGCCTACCTCAAGCTCGAATACCGTCAGCGCCCCGGATACGAACGCATCGCCTCGCTGCTCACGATCCACAACCTGGCTTACCAGGGCGTGTTCTGGCATTGGGACATGCTGCTCACCGGGTTGGACTGGAAATACTTCAACTGGCACCAGATGGAGTTCTTCGGCAAGCTGAGCCTGATGAAGACCGGCCTGGTGTTTGCCGATGCGCTCAATACGGTCAGCCCGCGGTATGCTGAGGAAATCCAAAGCGCCCCGCTGGGCTGCGGCCTCGAGGGAGTGCTGCAACAGCGGCGCGACGTGCTCTCCGGCATCATCAACGGTGTGGACTACTCGGTCTGGAACCCGGCCACGGATCCGGCGCTGGCCCAGCGCTACGACGTGCAGTCGGCTGCCGCCGGCAAAGCGGCCTGCAAAGCAGCGCTGCAAGCCGAGCTGAAGCTGCCGGTCTCGGCCGAGACGCCGCTGCTGGGCTTCATCGGCCGGCTGGCCGATCAGAAGGGCATCGACCTGATCGCGGCGCTGGTGCAGGACTGGGTCCGCTCCAGCGACGCCCAGTGGGTGCTGCTGGGCACGGGCGATCCAAAATACCACCAGATTTTCAGCAATCTCGGCGAAAGGCATCCGCAAAAAGTCGCCGTGCGGCTCGAGTTCTCGTCCGACCTGGCTCATCGCATCGAGGCCGGTGCCGACATGTTTCTCATGCCCAGCCGCTACGAGCCCTGCGGTCTGAACCAGCTTTACAGTCTGAAATACGGCACCGTGCCCATCGTGCGGGCCACCGGCGGCCTGGCCGACACCGTCACCGATGCCACGCGCGAAGCGCTGACGGCCGGCAAGGCCACGGGCTTCAGCTTCCGCGAGTACAGCCCGCTGGCCTTGGCCGAGACCGTGGGCCGCGCCTGCGACGCCTACGGGCAGAAGAGCGTCTGGAGCAGCCTGGTGCGCAACGGCATGAACCAGGATTGGTCATGGAACCGCAGCGCGCAGCAATACGTGGCGCTGTATCAAAAGATCAGCAGTAAGAAGTGAAAAATGAAAAGTGAAAAGTGAACAGTGAAGACGGAGCCGGCCGTGCTCGCATTTTTCACTTTTCACTTTTCGCTTTTCACTTCACGGAGGGTCTTCGCCATGCACGAAATCTCGCTGGCGATCGTGTGGCATCAGCATCAGCCGTATTATCCCGACGACGTCGGGCACGAAAATCCCATGCCTTGGGTCCGCCTGCATGGCACCAAGGATTACTGGGGCATGGCGATGCAACTCAAGGAAGTGCCTGAGTTCCGTGCCACGATCAACCTGGTGCCCAGCCTGCTGGTGCAGTTGCTGGCCTATACCGAGCTCGGGCACGAGGACGAGCACTTGCGGGTCTCGAAGATGCCGGCCGACGGCCTCGACGAGCGGGCCATGAACTACCTGCTCGACAATTTCTTCATGGTCCATCCCGATCAGATGATCCGCCCCTATCCGCGCTACCAGGAGCTGTATCAGAAGCGTGGGCTGTCGGTCGATCCGGCCGCGCGGGCAGCCAAGCGTTTCTCGAAGCGCGATATTCTCGACCTGCAGTGCTGGTCGAACCTCACCTGGATTCATCCACTGGCGTTCGAGGTCGACAAGGAGTTGGCCCAGTTCCGAGCCAAAGGGCAAAACTATAGCGAAGCCGACAAGGCCTGGCTGCTCGAGCGGCAGATGAAGCTGCTCAAGGAAATCGTGCCGCTGCACCGCGAACTAGCCGAGCGGGGCCAGATCGAACTGACCACCACGCCGTTCTATCATCCGATCTTGCCGCTGTTGTGCGACAAACGCCTGGCACGGCAAGCCATGCCCGACGTGCAACTGCCCAAGCACCTGGACGGCTATCCCGAGGATGCCGAGAGCCAGATTCGCCTGGCCGTGGCCTACCACGAAAAGCTTTTTGGCCAGAAGCCACGCGGCATGTGGCCTTCGGAGGGGTCGGTCAGCCAGGGCATCATCGCGCCGATTGCGGCCAGTGGGATCCAATGGATCGCCACGGACGAAGAAATCTTGTCGTGTGCCACCGAAGGCTGGGTCTCGCGCGACGGCCAGGGTTTTTTGCGCAATCCCGAGATGCTGTACCGCCCCTGGCGCGTGGAAGACAAAGGCCAAAGCCTGCAAATCGTCTTCCGCGACCATGCCATGAGCGATCAGATCGGTTTCCACTACCAGCGATTTCAGCCACAGCACGCCGCCGACGACTTCCTGGGCAAGCTCGAAGGCATCGGCCGGGCCACGAGCGGCCAGGCGGCGCAGCGGCCGACGCTAGTGAGCATCATTCTCGACGGCGAGAACTGCTGGGAATATTATCCCAACGGCGGCGTCGATTTCCTCCGCGCGCTGTATCGCCGCGTCGTGCAGCATCCGAAAATCCAGCCCGTTCGCGTGAGTGATTACCTAGCCAAGTGGCCAGCTACCGACAAGTTGTCGAATTTATTCGCCGGCAGTTGGATTCAGCACAATTTCGGCATCTGGATCGGCCATCCCGAGTGCAACCGCGCTTGGGACATGGTGTATCAATCGCGGCAGCATCTGCTCGGCGCGGCCGCCAGCGGCACCAAAACGCGCGAACAATTAGATCTGGCCTGGCGCGAGCTGCGTATCGCCCAGGGGAGCGATTGGTTCTGGTGGTTCGGCGACAGTCATTCCAGCGCCCAAGATGGGCTGTTCGATCGCTTGTTCCGCAAGCATTTGCAGAACATCTACACCGTGCTAGGCGACGAGCCGCCGGCCGAGCTGGCCCGGCCCATCAGCCAGGGCCATCGCCATCCGCGGCTGCACACCGAGCCGACCGGGCTATTGAACGTCAAGGTCGATGGCCGGCGAACATATTTCGAGTGGATCAACGCCGGGCAATACGTGCGCAGTGGATCGCGCGGCACGATGAGCATGGTGCAAGAGGGCCCCGTGGCGAGCTTGCACTTTGGCTTCGACGCCGAGCGGTTGTTCGTGCGAATCGATGCACGCGGCGGCCCGGTGCGCGAGCGGCTGGCCGATATCGACGCCCTGCGCATCGGATTCTTCGAGCCGGCCGGCTTCGAGCTGCTCGTTTCGCACCCTGCCTGGCAGCAGCCAATCGTGCAGTTATATCATCACGACGTGCCGGTAACCGACTCGGGCGTGCAGGCCGCGGCCGACGCGATCCTCGAGATTTCCATCCCGCTGGCCAGTTTAGCGCTCGAGACCGACGACGCGGTACAGTTCGTCGTGGAAGCGCTGCAAAAAGATGCGGCGATCGACCGGCTGCCCACCGAAGGCGCCATCGAAACCACGGTCCCCTCGCCCGAATTCGAACTCATCATGTGGCAAGCCTGATGACCTCCGCCATTTTTCACTTTTCGCTCTTCACTTTTCACTTCCCCTATGCCTGACCTGCGCAAAGATCCGATCGTCGGCCGATGGGTGATCGTGGCCAAGAGCCGCGCCCGCCGGCCGCACGACTTCAGCAGCACGCCCAAAGTGCGGTCGGGCAATTTCTGCCCGTTCTGCGAAGGCAACGAAGACCAGACGCCCGGCGAAATCATCGCTTATCGCGGCGAGGGGACCGGGCAAAACCGTCCCGGCTGGCGCGTACGGGTCGTGCCCAACAAGTTTCCGGCCTTGGAAATCGAAGGCGACTTGAAGAAACGGGGTGACGGCATCTACGACATGATGCGCGGCGTGGGCGCGCACGAAGTGATTATCGAAAGCCCCAAGCATCTGCTCAGCTCGTCGGAGCTGTCGGAGGAAGCGCTGCGCGAGGTGTTCTGGGTCTACCGCGACCGGCTGGTGGACCTGAAAAAGGATCCGCGGCTAGTCTACGGCATGCTGTTCAAGAACGTGGGCGAAGCCGCCGGCGCGTCGCTCGAGCATACGCACAGCCAATTGATCGTCACGCCGATCGTGCCCATCAGCGTGGGCGAAGAGATGAGCGGCTCGCTTGAGTTTTACCGCTTCCGCGGCCGCTGCGTGTTCTGCGACATGATCCAGCAGGAGCTGGCCACCGAGCGCCGCGTGGTGGTCGATCTGCCGGGCTTCGTGGCCTTTTGCCCCTTTGCCAGCCGGTTTCCCTTCGAGACCTGGATCCTGCCCAAAGTGCATTCAAGCCACTACGAGAATATCCAGAAAAACGGCGTGGAAGAGCTGGCCCGGGTGATGAAACAGGTCATCGGCAAGATCGAAACGGCATTGGATCGGCCGGCTTACAACTATATTGTGCACACAGCTCCATTTGACAGCCAGGCGCTGGGTCACTATCACTGGCACATTGAAATCATTCCGCGCCTGACAAAGACGGCAGGCTTCGAATGGGGCACCGGTTTCTATATCAACCCAGTCCCGCCAGAAGACGCCGCCGCGTTTCTGCGGGAAATCGAGATCGAACACGAGGTTCCGAGCGTGCGGGCCAAGGGAGTTTGAGAAGCTGCGTAAGCTTCCGCCCGAGTTTTTCTGGCACAAGCAGCCGCGATGCTAGCATCGCCGCCGCCAGCTTCAAGCGTTTGAATGCCGGCATGGATTGCTGCCCCCAACGCGCTGCGCCGCTCATCACCCCCCATCGGCAGCTTTGCCGCTGCTAGTCATCCATGACGCAACCACTTCGCCTCGCGCTGGTTTTTCACAATCATCAGCCCATCGGTAACTTCGATGGGGTCATCGAGCAAGCTTACCAGGACAGTTATCTACCCTTCCTGGACGTGTTCGCCGACTATCCTTCGCTGCGCATCTCGCTGCACACCAGCGGCTCGCTCATTGAATGGCTCGAGCAGCGGCACCCTGAATATCTCAATCGCCTGGCGCAACTAGTGGCCGCCGACCGCATCGAAATCGTCGGCGGGGCGTTTTACGAGCCCATCCTGCCGATGATTCCCCGCCGCGACCGGCTGGGGCAGATCAAGAGCTATACCCAGTGGCTCGAGGGCCGGCTGGGGTGCAAAGTCCGCGGCATGTGGATTCCCGAGCGCGTCTGGGAGCAATCACTCGTCAGCGACCTGGCCACCGCCGGCATCGAGTACACGGTGCTGGACGATTACCACTTCAAGAATGCCGGCCTCACCGAGCCGCAATTGCACGGCTATTACGTCACCGAGGACGACGGCCAGGTCCTGGGCGCGTTTCCCGGCAGCGAGCGGCTGCGCTATCTGATTCCCTTTGCCGACCCGCAAGAAACGATCGACTACCTGGGCACGATCGCCAAGCAGCATCCCGGCTCGGTCGTGGTGTTCGGCGACGACGGCGAAAAGTTCGGCACCTGGCCCGAGACGCATCGCCACGTATACGAAAACGGCTGGCTGCGAAGGTTCTTCGACCGGCTCGTGGAAAACCAATCGTGGATCAAGGTCACGACGCTGGGCGAGGCGATCGACAATGTGCCGCCGACCGGCAAGATCTACCTGCCCGATTGCAGTTACCGCGAAATGACCGAGTGGGCGCTGCCGGCCGAACAGCTCATCGAGTACGAGCGCGTGCGGCACGAACTGGAACACGACCCGCACTGGCCCGCCTTGCAACAGTTCGTGCAGGGCGGCTTCTGGCGCAATTTCAAAATCAAGTATCCCGAAAGCGACGAGATGTACACCCGCATGCTGATGGTCAGCCAGCGGTTACACACGGCGCTGGCCGACGGCCGGGATGCCGAGCTCTTGGACTTTGCGCGCACCGAGCTGTATCGGGCCCAGTGCAATTGCAGCTACTGGCACGGGGCGTTTGGCGGCATTTACCTGCCCCACTTGCGCAACGCCGTCTACAACCATCTGATCGCCGCCGAAAACCTGCTGGACCGCGCGTCCGATCGCGGCGAAACCTGGATCGAAGCGCTGGCCGGTGATTTCAATTTCGATGCCCGGCAAGAAGTCTTCTTGTCCAACGACAAGCTGGCGGCCCTGTTTTCGCCCTATCGCGGCGGCCAGATGTACGAACTGGACGTCCGCTCGATCTGCCACAACCTGCTGGCCACGCTGGCCCGCCGGCCCGAGGCCTATCATCGCAAGGTGCTGGCCGGCAGTTCCGGCAGCGACGATCAGTTGGCCAGTATTCACGACCGCGTGGTGTTCAAGCAGCCGGGACTCGACCAGCGCGTCCAGTACGATTCGTACATGCGGAAAAGTTTACTGGACCACTTCTACGACAACGATGCGACGGTCGATGCCGTGGCCCGCGGCCAGGCCTGGGAACGGGGCGATTTCCTCGGCGGCACGTACGAAGCCCGCGTCCGCCGGAATCCCGACCGCATCCAGGTGCAGCTCGTGCGGCACGGCAACGCTTGGGGCCATCCGTTGCGGATCACCAAGGGCGTGACGCTCGAGTCGGGCAGCTCCGTGCTGGAGATCGCCTACTTGCTCGAAGGTCTGCCGCTGGGCCGCCCGCTGCACTTTGCCGTGGAGTTCAACTTTGCCGGTTTGCCCTCGGGTGCCGACGACCGCTATTTCCACGACGGCAACTTCGGCCGGCTCGGGCAATTGGGCCGCCAGCTCGACCTGCCCCGCACGCAGGCTTTGAACCTGGTGGACGAATACCTGGGCATCGACGTGGGCCTCAAGTTCTCGCAGCCCACCGGGCTATGGACTTTTCCGATCGAAACGGTCAGTCAATCGGAAGGGGGCTTCGAGCTGGTGCACCAGTCGGTTGTGGTGTTGCCGCACTGGATCGTCCAGGCCGACGCCGCGGGGCGCTGGAGCGTGACCATGCACCTGAACGTCGACACGTCCCTGGCCGAAAGCCGGATCGAGCGGCAAACCGTCGCCGCCAGTTAACCCGTTGCGGAATTCGGCCGCCAGTTAATTCGTAGCGGAATTCGTGAGAATTCCGTCCGCCTCGCAAGCCCACGGACTGCGGTCCGTGCTGCCTGCGGCAAAGCGCCCGCCTTTTCCCCGGTGCAAAGCGCTTCTTTGCGCTCTTCGGCAAGCGCCGCATAGCCTCGCGCGCTCAATCTGCGGCCTATTGCGCTGACGGGCGACCTGAGCGCCGGCGCGTGGCCGGTTATGCCCGGCGTGCTAGTGGCCGCAGTTTTGCGCCGCAATTCTTCTAAGCCGGTTTTGCCCGAAGCACGATCACCCGGCCGCCGTTTTTGCCTCGGGCGGGGTGAAAGCTGTCATGGCTCGTGCTGGCGCTCGACGATTCCAGATGGTGGAACCGCTGCCCCATTGGCGGGCGCTGCGCATATGGAACGCGGCCGCTGCGGTGCCCCCTGCAAATAACCCGGTCAACGAGAAGGAGTCTCAAAATGACACGTGGCTATGGATTCATGGCCGTGGCTTGCTGGTGCGCGCTGGCGACAGGCGCTTCAGCACAGTATCCGCAACAAGGCGGACAGCCGTTACCGTCGGCAGAGTATTTCACTGCCCTCAACGGCGGCTTGCCTTCGGCGCCGCAAATCGCACCGAATCTGGCCCCGGCTTCGCAGTGGGCCGTTCCTGTGGCCGCGTCCAGCGGCTTCGAACAACAACCGCGGCTGGCCACCAGTATCCGGCAGGCTCCCCCGACGCCGCCGCAGCCCATGCCCGGCTCGCCGGACAACAACAACTACAGCGCGGTCCCGGCCCAGGGTGGCCCGATGCCGATGGCTGGTGGTTATAGCGATAACGGCGCGATGATTCCCGACCCGGTGCCGAGCGGCCTCTTCGGTACCGGCACCTGCGGTCCCTTCGGCTCGCTCTGCAACCGGTTCAATGGCTATGGCGTGCCGGTCTACGGCGCCTTCAACCAGTTCAATCGCTGCTGCCCTTGCCAGTCTGCATGTGGCTCGTGCGGCACCGGTGGCGGCTCGTGGGGCTCGGGCATCGGCGGCGCGGCTCCCGCGGGCAGCCCGTTTGCGGGTGCCGTGTCTGGCTGCGGCGATGCCGGCGCTTGCGCGACCGGCCCTTGGTACGGCAGCGCGGCCGCGTTGTTCTTGTGGCGCGCCGGTGGCAACCGCACCTGGCTGACCTACAACGAAAACAACAACGCCGATCAGTTGCTCAATACGCAAATGGCGAACGGCAACTTCTACGGCGGCCAGATCACGATCGGCCGCTACTTGTGCTGCAACCACGCGGTGGAAGCCACCTACTGGGGCGTCGCCACCAGCAGCGCCACGGTCGGCCTCACGGATCCCAACAACAAGCTGGGCACGCCGCTGGATGAACAGAACGTGACGATGGGCGGCGCGCCGTTTGGCCCGCCGTCGCCGCCGAACTTTGCCCCTTTTGACGGTTCGCACCAGCAGGAAATCATTCGCCAGGACAACATCCAGAACGGCGAAATCAACTTCCTGACGTTCCCGGTCGCCTATAACCCGATGTCGCGGTTCCGTGTTGCGCTGCTCAGCGGTGTCCGGTACTTCCGCTTCCAGGATTCGTTGATCTACGGCGGTGCGGCCTACGGCACGAACTTCGGCGACAACGGCGGCACTACCGACGCGTTCCTCAACGTCCGCACCACCAACAACCTGTTGGGTTCGCAAATCGGTGCGCGGATGACCTACTTCGTCACCCCGCGGCTGTCGTTCTTCGCGACGCCCAAGATGGGCCTGTATAGCAACATGATGGGCGTGCGGGCCTCGCTGTATAGCGGCGCCGGCAGCGAAGCCTTCAACGTCAGCAACACCAGCACCGGCTTCGCCGCGATGGGCGAAATCGACCTGGGTGGCCAGTTCTACATCACCCCGCGGTGCGCCGTGTTTGCCGCTTACCGGCTGATCGGCGTGACCGGCGTGGCCACGGCTGACACCCAGATTCCTCCGTACCTGGCTGACACGGCCGGTTTCACGCAGCTCAACCACAACGACGCCCTGCTGCTGCAAGGCGTGCTGACCGGCTTGTCGTGGAACTTCTAATAACCCGCTCGCTCGCCGCTAGGGCGTAAGCTCCAAGGGCAGCGTGCAACGTTGCGATCTCGGCAGGCGTCGATCTTGATTCAAGCACGAATCGGGTCGACGCCTGCCTTTTTTTTGCACTCGGCTGGCCAGCCGTTAGCGTTAGCCACCGGAGGAACGACTGTCTTCGACCAGGTGGCAGCCGTCGGCTTCGACAAACAATAGCCGCGCCGACACCCGCGACCGCTCGAGCCCCGTGAGCTGCATCACGGCCGAGCGGTAAGCCTCGATCTGCGGACGATAGAACTCGATCTTCTGGACCACCTCGCCCGCGCCGGCGACCTTGTCGGTTTTGAAGTCGAGAATCTCGGCCGCCACGAGATTCTGCTTGTCGTAGATCAGCACCAGGCGGTCGATGGCCCCGCTCATCAGCACGTCGCCCTGCCGCAGCGCAAACGGCCGCTCGCGCTCGACCTTAAGCCGCATGCGGCCGGCCCGATCGTACGCGGCGCGCGAGAGTGCCGCCCGCGTGAACGGCCGGTCGAGCAATCGGTAAAAATCCGCCAAGGCGTCGGTCAAAGGTCCGGCGGCCCAGTGCAGGCTGGCGGCCAGCTCTCGCAATTGCCACTCGTCGGGCCGACCGTCATCGAGCCATTCGACGGCCTGCAACCAGCGGTGCATTAGCTCGCCGCGCTCAAACACCTTGGCCGGCCGCCGCAAGAGGTGTCCCAGGTCAACCTGCCCGCCGCCTTCCAGCGACGAGGGGCTACGGCGCTGGAGCTCGCGTGGCTTGGCGGTTGGCCGCAAACGCACCTCGAGCAGTTCGCTGGCAGCGCCGGCCGGCGCTGCCGTCGCCGCCTCTCGCGGCATCTCGGCCGCCCACGAGGCGTTACCGCTTTCCAGCAGGATGCTGCCCGGCATCACCGGCCGGCCTGCGGCCAGGCCTTCGCGCAGCGCACCGGCAAACGTCTTGGGGCAACTCCTTTCGTTCTCCTTGGCAGGCGAGATGATCATGTGCAGCGCGTGCACCGCGCGCGTCATGGCCACGTAAAGCAGGCACAGCGACTCGGCCACCAGCCGCTCGGGCCATTCGTCGAACAATTGGCTCAACTCGGCCGGCAGCAGCGGCTGTACGCTTTTGCCCGCGTAGCGGCAGACCGTTTCGATCGGCCCGGTGGCCGATGAGCGGCCAACCACGACCCGCGGCGGTTGGCCCTTAAGCTGCACGTCCAACTCCGGCAGCACCACCAGGTCGAACTCCAAACCCTTAGCCTGGTGTACGGTCATCACGCGCACTTCGGCAGCCGTGGGATCCTCGACCTTGCGACGCAACACGTAGTCGACAAAATCATCGGCTCGCAGAGTTGCCCGTTCGTCGTAGCCGTAGGCGACCTCCACCAACTGCAACAGCCGGTTCAGCTCGCGCTGGTCGCAACTGGCCGCCAGGTGCTTGAGCCAGCCATAAATCGTCGGGCCGTATCCGCGCTCCAGCAGTTGCCGGCGCAGACCGCGCGACAGGCCGCAGGCAGCCGCGTCGTCATCGTGCGACATTAGGCCGACGTGCCGGCCCAGCGGGCTGCCGGCCACATGAAACCGGGCCGCCGTATCTCCGGGATGATCGGCCAATCGCACGAGCGACAGCACGACTTGCACCGCGGCCGAATCTGTGAGCGGATTGCCCCCCTCTTCGCTGGCCAGCACCTCGTGATGCGTGCGCAATTCGTAAATCAGCCGGGCCACGGCCGAATTGCGGCGCACCAGCACCCCGATCGAGCGGCCCGGATGCAGCGCCGCCAGCCGGGCGATCTCGCCGGCCGCAAATCGCAACGTGGCCTCCGCTTGTTTTTCGCCGTCGGCCGCTGCCGGCGCCACTTGCAGGCAAGCGTAGCCCGGCAGCTCGGACTTGGCCGTGGTGTGCTGCTGATAGCCGGTGAGCCAGGCCTTGCGCGCGGTGGGAAAATCCGCAAGCACGCAGTTCTCGTCCAGGTGCTCGAACAACCGGTTGACCACGTCGATCACTACGGGGCTCGAGCGGAAACTCTGCACCAGCGATTGGCTGACCAGGCCCGGCAGGCGCTGCTCGACGCAGTCGAAAATCTCGGCGATCCCGCCGCGCCAGCCGTAGATCGCCTGCTTGCCGTCGCCGACGCAAAAAAATGACTTGCCGCTGTCGGGCTCGGTGCACGAGCGGGCGAAACGCTCGATCACCTGCCACTGGGCCAGCGACGTGTCCTGGAATTCGTCCAGCAGCAAATGCCCGATCTGGCCATCCAGCCGATAAAAGACATTCGCCAGCCCCCCCTGCTCCATCGCCGCCGCCAACACGCGCGTGATGTCTTCGAACCGGTAACCCCGCTCGCGAAACTTGATCTGTCGATAGGCGGCGTCAAAGTCGGCCAGCAGCTTGTGCGTGCCTTCGGTCTGGTTGGCCAATTGATTGACGAGCACGGCCCGCGCATGCTTGACGAGCGGTTCGTACGCGGCGGCGATCGGCGGGTCGATTTCTCGCCTTTGAAAAGTCTCCTTGCCGGCGGCCAGCGCGCCGCCCAATCCCTTGCAAACGAACTGGTCCCAGTTGCCTTCCCGGGCGTTGGCCAGATCGCCCGTGTGAGCATTAATAAAGTGCTTGTTGGGCAAATCGCTGAGCGAGGCCAGGCTTTCGATCGCGGCAGCCAGGTCGGCGCTCTCCAGCGGCGTCAGCCGGCCGAGCCGCTGCCAGGCCTCGGGCTGGGTTTCGCAATAAATGTCGTACAGGCCGTCGACCATCTCGACGATCTGGTCCGTGATGCTGCGTGCCGCTTCGCCCTTGCTCAACAGGTGCATGAGCCGCGCCGAGCCGGTGGCCGGGGCCTGCTCGAGCACGCGGCGGATCGCCTCGCTGCGCAAGCGGACGTCGTCCAGCGGCTCGAGAATCTTCCAGCCCGGCGGCAAGCCCAACTCAAGGCTGAAGCTGGTCGCCAACTGCATGAAAAAGCTGTCGAGTGTGCCGACACGCAGCCGGTGCAAGCGCTGAATCAGGTTTCCCAGCAAATGACCGAAGGCGGCCGGCTCGAGCTTGGGCATCTGCAGATGTCCGGCCAGCTCGCGGCTGCGGTCGGCATCCAGCGCGGCATCGGCCAAGCGCAACAGCACGCGCTCCATGATTTCGCCGGCCGCTTTGCGCGCAAACGTCGTGGCCAGCAGCCGCTCGGGCGCTTCGCCACCGGCCAGGATCGAAAGGAACCGGTTCGAGAGCTGAAACGTCTTGCCCGTGCCGGCCGAGGCGCGGATCACGACGTGCTCGCGTTGGGTAGCGCAGGCGGTCATGACCACGACTCCTCCGGCTCGAGCGCGCCGGCCGCGGCGGCGAACTGGCCGTCCTGGCAAATCGCGGCAAAATCTTCGCAAAAGGCCGGCGGCGGCGAGACGGGCGGCCAGAAGACTTCGTCGCGAATGGCCCGAATCACCTGCGCGGCCGCTGCTTCGGCCGTGACCAGTTCTTCGGCCGTCCAGGGGGCTTCGCACAAGCCAGCCTTGGCCACGGCTTTTGGCAGCACGATGTAGCCCAAGCCCAAATCGGCCGGCGCCGACAGCGCGCCGACCAGTTGCCGGTACAGCGGCAATTGCAAATCCAGCCATCCCCCTTCGCGCCGATGCGCCTCGTCCGGCGTTTTCGGGCTGTCGGCCGTCTTGTAATCGAAGACCATCCAGCGGCCGCTCGGCTCGTGCACGTCGATCCGGTCGATCCGTCCGGTCAACAGCATCGGCTCGCCATCGACCAAAAACGGAACCGGCTTGTCGTCGAACGCGCATTCGACGTGCGCGATCTTCCAACCTTCGGCCCGCCAGGCAGCCTGCCAACGGGCAAAGGCATGCAGCCGCAATCGCAGTTGCTCGACTTGCACGGCCACCGCCGCCAGCGGCCGCGTGCCGAACGATTGCTCGACCGCCGCGGCCAAAGCCCCGTCGAGCCAATCGGCAATCGCTTGCTCATCGCTGGCATCAGCTGCGCCACCGCGGCCGAAGTCGCGGAGCACGTCGTGGACCAGCGAACCGAACTGATTGGCCTGCAACTCGACCACCCGGTCGCTCAGCGATTCCAGGCCCAAACAGTGCCGCAAGTAATAGCGATACGGGCAGGCCAGGTAGTCGCGGAACTCGGTCACGCGCATCTTGGTCACCGGCTCGGCCAGCGGCCGAGGATGCGGAACGTCGAAGGCCCGCCGCGGGCCGGGCTTCAATCGCTTGGGCACCTGCGGCGAGTGCCGCGCGTGCTGGGGACTGAAAAAGGCCTTCGTCCGCCGCGCCAGTTCCGCGCCTTCGCAAGCCAACAGCAACCGGCTGGGAAGCAGCGGATCGCCATCGGCCGTGCGGCGGCCGGCCACCAACTTCAACTCGGGCCGCGAGGCCAACAGCATGCTCAGGGCATACACATCGCGCGCATAACGTCGATCGTTGTCTTCCAGCCCCAGCGTGCGGCGCAATTCGTTCGGCAAGAACAAGTCGCTGGTGTGCGCCGAAGGCACCAGCCCTTCATTGAAGCCAGTCACCAGCAGGGCCGGCGCGTCGTCCAGCGGCAATTCGAGCCAGCCGAGCAGTTCGATCGCGCTGGCGTCCGTCGGCGGCGGAATGGTCTTGCTCGCCAGTTGCCCCAACAGCAGGTCCACGGCCTGCCCGGCACTCACCTTGCCGCTCAGCCGGGCATCGATCTGCTGCTGCTCGTCGAGGGTCTCGCGGATCTCGCTGCATGCCGCGATGAGCACGCGATCGGCTTCCACTTCGCGGTCCAGCGGCCGGGACGCGTAGATCGTGGCCAGCAGCTCAAGAATCGGTTGACTCCACTCGGTCAGCGGACGAGCTTTGCCCGTCAGCGGACGGGTCAACTCGTTGATCGCCTTTTCGAGCTTTTGTAAGGGCTCGCGCCGATGGCTCGATCCCAGCCATTTGCCGTTCAGTTCGGCCGGTAAGTGCCGCGTGGCGTACGCATCCAGCAGCGACAGCCAATCACACTCCGGCATTTTGCCCACCAGCCAGGCATCCACGGCCGGATGCCGCACCAGCGCCGCCAGCGTCTCGAAGCTGCGCCGCTCGAGATACACGGCTACCGCCTCCAGCAGCCGGTACGGACCCGTTCGAGTCAGCGCCTCGCCCGCGCCGTAGCGGGCCTTCAGCTCGTATTCTTCCAACCGCTGTTGAATGTCGGGCACCAGGCTGGGGTCGGCCACGCCAATCGTAATGTCCTCGGCCGCGTAGCGGCCTTGCCAGGCAGCCAGTGCCGTCACCACGGCATCGGCCTGATCGGCCGGCTGCTGGGCCACGACCACTTGCCCGGCTGCCAGCGGAATCGGCTGGCCAACCCAGGCCGCCGGCAGCAGGCAGCCATGAGCATCGAAGCGATCGGCATCGGCCTCGGGAGCGAAAATCACGGCCGTCACCCGATCGGCCACGGCTTCGAGCATCGCCCGCTGCGCCTGGTCCAGATCGACCGCGCCGACCACGTAGACATCGCTGTCGGTCCGGCCTTCGCCATGCTCGATGGCATACAGCCGGGCCGTTTGCAGATCCCACAGCTCCAAATCGTCGAGCACGCGCAGATAACGCTCCTGGACTTTGGCCAGCGTCTGCCAGCGCCCCGACTCGTCAAAATCCGGTAGCCGCCTGCCGTGCTTTTCCACTTGGGCAAAATCGAGCCGGGCACTCGCCAGCTCGGTGTGCAGCCGCACGAGCATCCTAGCAAGCGCCAGCCAGGCTTCCAGGTCGTCGTCGGCCGGCAAGTGCGGCACCAGCGGCTCGAGTTGCTTCGCAGTGAGCGAACGCAGGGCTTGGACCCAAGCCAGCTGCTGAGCCAGACTGCCGGCCGTCGGCTTTTTCAGCACGTACAGTTCTTCCGGCAGCTTGCCCACCGTGACGATCTTCGGCGGTACGAGCGGTTTGCCCAGTTGCTCGGCCCGGGCCACCAGCAGCTCCAGCAGCCGCCGTCCTGCCCGGCCGCCCGGCAAGGCCACGATCGCCGATTGCAGATCGATGCCTGCGGACGTGGCATATTGGTTGCAGAGCCACTCCGCCGTCTGCTCCAGCGCCGGGCGCCGCCAGTTAATGAACACCCGGCGGATTGGCATCCAAGCATTCTCGGCTTAAGATTGGAACATACAGCGATGACTGGACAGATGTATCTTCATCATTGCGGAGCCGGCTGGGTCGGTCAACCGGCTGAGAAACGTACGGCCAGAGGATAGAGCATCTCTCATGAATTCGATTCGCCTTGTCACCTTGCTGCTGCAAGCGTGCGTGCTTTTGGTTGGTTTGATTTGCCCGCAGCTGGTGGCGGCCCGCACGCTTGTCGAGGCGGGCGGCGCGACAGTTTGGAAGTATCTCGACGACGGCGTCGAACCCAAGGCCGCTTGGCGCCAACCGGATTACGACGATTCCAAATGGAAGTCCGGTCCGGCGCCGCTGGGCTTCGGCGAGTCGCGGCTGGCGACGCAGGTCAATCCGGGGACCGGCGCCAAGCAGCGCACGCCGACCTTCTGGTTTCGCCGCGAATTCGATGCACCGCAACTCAAGGCGGGCGAGAGCCTGGCGCTGCTGTTGTGCGTCGATGATGGCGCAGTCGTCTGGCTCAACGGCAAAGAGCTGGGACGCGTGAACATGCCGCAGGGGCCGGTCCGCGCGGGAACGCTGGCGGCGGAAACGATCGGCAACAACGATGAAGGTTTTTACGCGCGGCTGCACGCGCCGGCCAAAGCCCTGCGACCCGGTGCTAAGAATGTCCTGGCTGTCGAAGTCCATCAGGCGTCAGCGACCAGCAGCGATTTGTTCTTTGACCTGGCGCTGAAGGTGCTGCCCGCCACAAGCGGCGGCGCCGAGGCATCGGCCGCGGCGATGGAGACGATTTCGCTCTTCAACAAGCGGCATTATCTGGGCCCCGGCGTCACCATTCCCGACGGCTACATCGACGGCGGCCGGAGGATGAAAGTGGATGCCAGCGGCCATGCGGCCTCGGGCCGCGAGATCCTGACAGTCGACCGGTCGCGCGATGCGGAGTTGGCCGCCGATCTGTCCTTTGCCCGCTCGAAGGAACTACGCGCGCTGCCCGAGCTGGAGCGAATCCAAAAGATCGCGGCTCGCATCGACCAGGAAACGACGCCGCCCGGCGGCCTGCACTGGGTCGGCAAGACCACGACGCAGCTCGAAGACGAGTTCACCAACAAGCCCGTGCTCATCGGCGACTGGGTCGATCAGTGTCAGGCTGGCGTCTGCCGGCATCGCGCGCTGCTATTCAAAATCCTGGCCGACGAAGCGGGCCTGCGCGCCGCGCTGGTGCGTGGCAATTATGCCCGCAAAGGCCCACCTGGCATCGCCCACGCCTGGAACGAAGTGCAACTAGACAATGGCCAGCGCGTGCTCGTGGACGTGATGCACCACGGCGGCAAGCCGGTCTTTCCGCCGCTCAACGACCCCGGCGTGATCCAGCACTACCTCAAAGTCGACGGCACGCCTTGGTATAGCGCGCAAAGCAAGTAAGCCAGCCGTCAGGCCTCCGGTCGCTGACGCTCCCGGCTCGCCACGATGCGGTTTACGCGTCTTACCGCACGCTCATATCGGAGCTTAACCCGCCGGCGGCGGGTAGGTAGGCTTGCTGCACGTAGTCCATCACCATGCGATGGGCGCTGAAGCGCCAGCCGAGCGAGCTGATCGAGTTCATCATCAGCTTGATCCAATGCCGCGGCAGGCCGTCGATATCGCGGTCGTAATACAGCGGGATCACCTGCTGCTTGAGCACGCGGTAGAGATCGGTCGCGTCGCGGCGATCGTTGATCTCGTACGAGACGTGGCTCGTGCCCTTGCCGATGGCAAAGCCGTTGGAGCCGTCGTAGGCTTCGGCCCACCAGCCGTCGAGCACCGACAGGTTCAAGCCGCCGTTGAGCACGGCCTTCTGACCGCTGGTGCCCGAGGCTTCGAGCGGCCGGCGCGGATTGTTGAGCCACACGTCGACGCCCTGGATCAGGTGGCGGCAGACGTTGATGTCGTAATCCTCGATAAAGGCCACACGGGCCGCCAGCTTCGGATCGTGCCGTAGGTTCGAGATCTTTTTGATCAACTGCTTGCCCGGCTCGTCGGCCGGATGGGCCTTGCCGGCAAAGATGAACTGCACCGGGTGCTCGGCATCGTTGACCATTTCGTACAACAGCTCGAGATCGGTCAGGATCAGGTCGGCCCGCTTGTAGGTGGCAAAGCGGCGGGCGAAGCCGATCGTCAGCACGTTGGGATCGAGCATGCTGCGCGCCGTCTCGACCGTCTCGTCGCTCTCGCCGCGGCGGCGATATTGCCGGCTCACGCGGCGGCGCACGAACGACAGCAGCAGGTTCTTCATCGCATGATGGGTTTCCCACAACTCGCCCGGGTCGACCTTGTGAATGTCTTGCCAGACCTCGGGCTCGCCCATCCGCTTGAGCCAGTCGACCGGAAAATTGCGGTCGTACAATTGCTGCATCTGCCAAGCAAGCCAACTGGGAATGTGTACGCCGTTGGTGATGTGGCCGATGGGAATTTCTTCCTCCACGCGCCAGGGCCAGAGATGGGCCCACATCCGGCGGCTGACGTAGCCGTGCAGCGAGCTGACGGCGTTGGCCCGGCGCGAAAGCTTAAGCGCGACAACCGTCATACAAAAACTTTCGCCGCCGTTGTGCGGTTCGACGCGCCCCAGCCCCATCAACTGATCGAACGAAATGCCCAGCTTGTCGCGTAGCGGACCCAAGTGCTCTTCGATCAGCCCGCCGTCGAAACGGTCGTGACCGGCCGGCACGGGCGTGTGGGTCGTAAAGGTCGTGTGCTGCGCCACGTCGCGAAACGCCTCGTCGAAGCTCAGGCCGTCGTCTTCCATCATCATGCGGATGACTTCCAGCGACGCGAACGCGCTGTGGCCTTCGTTCAAGTGGAACACGCCGGGCGTAATGCCCAAAGCCTTGAGCGCCCGCACGCCGCCGACGCCCAGCACCAGCTCCTGGCGAATGCGCGTGCGATGATCGCCGCCGTACAAGCGGCTGGTCAGCTCGCGATCTTCGGGGCTGTTGCCTTCCACGTCGCAGTCGAGCAGATACAGCGGCACGCGGCCGACTTGCATCAGCCACACCTTGGCCAGCAGCTTGCCGGTGCGGGTTTCGATCGTCACGGTGATCGACTTGCCGTCGACGCCAACGGCCGGGATCATCGGCACGTTTTCTTTTTTCGTGTCGAGATATTCCTCGGTCTGGTAGCCGTCGCCATCCAGGTGCTGCTTGAAATAGCCCTGGTCATAAAACAAGCCGACGGCCACGAACGGAATGCCCAAGTCGCTGGCACTCTTCACATGGTCGCCGGAGAGCACGCCGAGGCCACCGGAATAAATCGGCACGGACTCGTGAATACCGAATTCGGCCGAGAAGTACGCCACGGGCTTGGAGCCCAACACGCCGGAGTGCGTCGTGGCCCAAGTCTGGTTGCTTGCCAAGTATTCTTTCAAACGCCGGAAGGCATGATTGATGCGGCTGTAGAGCACCAACTCGGCCGCACGCATCTCGAGCCGCTCGGGCGTGAACTCGCTCAAGAGGGCAATCGGGTTGTGATCCAACTGCCGCCAGCGAATGGGATCCAGGTCGCGAAACAGGTTCACGACCTCAGGCTGCCAACTCCACCAGAGGTTGTGAGCCAGGGCGACGCACTTGTCGTACAGGCTTTCCGAGGCCAGCCCGATGATTTTGCTTTTCGCCACCGAATGCGTGGGAGCGATCTCCGTCTGGCTCATCTCGTCATCCTCTCGGTCGGAGCCCAACATAGCCTGTAAGAAGCACTTATGGACCACCTGCCAAGCGGCAGCAGTGGCCCGAAGCCTAGAAGCTTGTCAACGTGGCGATCAAAGCCGTCCGCCCGCCCTGGGGGTTTGAACGTTCGCTTAGCGCAAGGCTATAGGCCCGTTGATTATATTGATTTAACGCTTGACGGCGAGTCCAATCTGAGGGTCTGCGTCCGGTCGCGTTTGGTAGTGCCCCCACGGACCGCAGTCCGTGGGCTTAATAGAGTCCCCTGTGTCAATTGAACATGACCGCACCTGTACAAATCCAGTCGCCCGATGATCCGCTGCTCGATGCGCTGTGCGACGAGCTTCGCCAGCGCGGTAAGCAGCTCGATCTCGACGGCCATTGGCCGGCCGAGCAACTGCGGCTCTGCGGTGAGTATGGCGTATTTCGTTGGTTCTTGCCTCGCCATTTGGGGGGGCTTCAATGGACCGACGAACAACTCGTCCGCGGCTATCTGCGGTTGAGTGCGGCGTGCCTGACGACCACCTTCACCATCACGCAGCGCGTGGGCGCTTGCCGCTGGCTGGTGGATACCGAGAACACGGCGGCGCAAGAGAAGTGGGTGCCGCCTTTGGCTGCCGGCGACATTTATGCCACGGTCGGCATTTCACACCTCACCACCAGCCGCCGGCATCTGGCCGAGCCGGTGCTCAAGGCTCGTGAGCAGCCGGGCGGTTTTGTGCTCGATGGCTACAGCCCTTGGGTCACCGGCGGCTCGCACGCCGACATGATCGTGGTCGGCGCCACGCTGCCAGACGGCCGGCAACTGCTGCTGGCCGCGCCCACCGACACGCCGGGCGTCGAAGCCGGCGAACCGCTGCCGCTGGTGGCCCTGTCGGCCAGCCATACCGGGCCGGTCGAATTCCACAGCGCTTTTCTAAAGACCGAAAACCTGCTGATGGGGCCGGCCGAAAACGTCATGTCCCTCCGATCCGGCTCGGGCGCCGGCGGACTGCAAACCTCGACGTTGGCCGTGGGCCTGGCATCGGCCGCGCTCGAGTTGCTCGACACTGAAGCCGAGCGCCGGGCCGATCTGTTGCCCGCGGCCGCCGGCTTGCGGCAAGAGCATGCGCGGCTCGAGCACGACTTGCTGGCGACTGCCGCGGGAGATCAAATCTGCTCCAGCGAGGAACTACGCACCCGGGCCAACAGCCTGGTGCTGCGCGCCACGCAGGCCGCGCTGGCAGCCGCCAAGGGCAGCGGCTACATCCGCGGGCATCCGGCCGGCCGCTGGTGCAAAGAAGCGATGTTCTTTCTGGTCTGGAGCTGCCCTCAGCCGGTGGTCGCCGCCGCATTGTGCGAATTGGCAGGTTTGTCCGATTAACACTCGCCAGGAGACCTGCATGCGTTGTTTTAAATTCGTGGCCGTCGGCATCATCATCTGTGGGCTGGCGAGCACGACGTCGGCAGAGCCTGCCGCACTGGAAGGCGTGCACCGCGTCGTCTTCTTGGGCGACAGCATTACGTACGATGGCCGCTATATCGAATACCTCGCTGCGTATCTGCGGCTGACCTATCCCAGGTTCGATTGCCAACTGCTCGACTTGGGACTGCCCAGCGAAACGTGCTCGGGCTTGTCGGAGCCGGGCCACGCCGGCGGCAAGTTCCCCCGGCCCGACGTCCACGAGCGGCTGGAGCGTGTGCTGGCGAAAACCAAACCCGACCTGGTCGTCGCCTGCTACGGCATGAATTGCGGCATGTACTATCCGTTCAGCCAAGAGCGGCTGGCGCGTTATCAACAGGGACTCGAGCGTTTGCGGCAGGCGGCGGCAGCGCATCATGCCCGGGTGCTGCATGTCACGCCGCCGACATTCGACCCGGTGCCGATCAAAGACCGCACGCTGCCCGCCGGCTTGAGCGAATATCCCAAGCCGTTCGCCGGCTACAACGACGTGCTCGACCGCTACAGCCAATGGCTAGTTGGGCAGCGTTCGAAAGGCTGGGACGTGGTTGACGTGCACACGCCGATGAACCGGCTGCTGGCCGCCGGCCGAGCCACCGATCCTCAGTTCAAGCTGGCCAACGATGGCGTGCATATTGGCGCCGCCGGCCATCTTCTCATGGCGCAGGAAATCCTGCGGCATTGGGGCGAGCCGGCCGCCAGGCTGCAAGCAACTTCGGTCGAAGCCTGGTTTGCGGCCATGCCACACGGGGCCGAGGTACTGAAACTTGTGGGCCAGCAGCAACGGCTCTTGAAAGACGCGTGGCTATCGGCCACCGGGCACCAGCGCCCCGGCATGCGGCGAGGCCTGCCGCTGGAAGAAGTCCAGCAGCAGGCCGGCAAGATCGATCAGCAAATTCGCGGGCTGCTCAAAAGCCCGTAGCGGAAACTGTGAGGCTTCCCGGCCAAGCTGCGCCGGGCGCCGGCGTACCATCGTAGACATCCCGCTCCGCCGGGATGAACGGACATCACGATCGACCAGCCCAGCGCAAGCCGAGTTGCGGGCCGGCGCGCCCGCAGCGGAAGGCGTCTCGACGGCGACGACTACGGTGGCGCTTCGGAATCCTCACGGATTCCGCTACGACGTCAGCGCGGGATCAGAGCGCGTGCCAAACCTTGAGTGCGGCCAGGCCGGCTAGCGCGGTGGCCAGCGATTTGTACTCGCGGTTGAAAAGCCAGCGGGCGATCGTCCAATTGGCAAACATGCTACTCGTCAGCCGACGGGGAAAGAATCGCGGTGTGGCTTGCGCGTACGCTTGCCATCGCTGGCCAAAGTTCTTCGACAGGATGCGCTCTTCGTCTCGCACCTTGATCGCGTAGATGGCGACAAACGGGCCAAGGATGAAAAAGATGTTTTCCGGATCGTCGATCAACTGGCAGAAGCCGACCATCATCACAAACGACCCGACATACAGCGGATTCCGAACAAGCGCGTAAACGCCGGTCGTAGTGAGCTGGAATCGTTTGACCAAGGTGCCGGCCGCCCATGACCGCAGTAACAGCCCGGCGAGCACCAGTGAAACGCCCAGCACCGAATGCCAATCGTGCCAATCGGCGACGTCGTGCGGCTTGATTCCGACCAGTATGTCTTCCAGCAGCAACAATAGAAACACGACCACCGAAACCGAGATCCGGCGGCCGATCAGGAAGCGGAGCACGCGACGCGCCAGCGCCTCTTCGTGGGCGGGCATCGAACGCGTAGAGACAGCAGCGGTGGGCGACGACATGCGGTGAGACTCGACCGGGAGTTTTGATTTCGCGGCCGCATCTTTTAGCCGACAGGCCCGCGACGGGTCAATCCCGCTCGGCTAGCACGCTCAAATAGGCGTGAGATCGTCACTGCGCGCCGGTAACCACTGCCGGCGAAGAGAATGCGCCGGATGCATCGAAGCGCGAACAGCGCGTTAGCCGGGCTCGTAATTAACAGCCCGGCCGACGCGCGGCGGCAGCACGTTCCAGGCCAGGCCCACGCGGCGGAGGATGTCGATCGTGATGTACGTCACGTCAAATTCCCACCACTTGTGGCCGTGCCGGGCACTGCTGGGATCGGCGTGATGGTTGTTGTGCCAACCTTCGCCGTTGGACACGAAGCCGACGAACCAGTTATTGCGGCTGTTTTCGTCGGTTTCGTAGTTCCGATAGCCCCACATGTGCGTCAGCGAATTCACGCTCCAGGTAATGTGCCAGACCAGGACCGTGCGGACGAAGACGCCCCAAACGAGGGCGCTAAGACCCATTTGCACGCCGGCGGCCAAGGTGCCCGAGGCGACCAAGCCCACCAGCATGCCCAAGGCATAAAACACACCCCATTGGGCCAGGTTAATCCAAACCCAGCCTAAGCGCCGCTCGATGCGGACGTAGAAGCGGTCTTTCACCAGGTCGCGCGCGTAACGATCGTAGAACGCGAGTTGGTTCAAACTCGGATTGTCGGCAAACAGCCAACCGCAATGGCTCCAAAAGAAGGTGACCAGCGGACTGTGCGGATCGGGCTGGGTGTCGGAATGCTGATGGTGTGCTCGATGGATCGCCACCCAGCGAATCGGCGAATCTTGCAAACAGCAGACGCCAATCACGGCCAGCGAATGCTCGAGCCACAGCGGGCATTCGAAGCTGCGATGCGTCAGCAGCCGGTGGTAGCAGGTGTTGATGCCCAGCGTGCCGAACACGTAGATGCCGCATAGTGCCAGCGCCAGGCCAAACCAGCTAAACAGCCAGGGCACAAACGCGAGCAGGGCTAACACATGGATCGCGGTCACCGACAGCAAGTACACCCACAGAATCTCTCGCCGCGATGTCCGCTCGGGAAGCGGCAAACGCGACGAAAGTTCGCAGTGGGCGTGATCGGGTGTCGAAGTGGTTGTGGTTGCCATACGCTTTGGGGGGCCGCCAGGGTGCGGCCGGCGGCAAAAGTCGGGAATGAGAATGCTATGATTTTAGTCGACCGAAGTCGCGCCGCAATCGATTCTTAGGGACTTTACCGGCAGATCTTCCGGCAGCCGTGAAATCGTATCCGGCCGCATACTCGCACGCATCTGCCCGGGCGTCCAGACCAGCAGACTGCCGGAGGCGTCGCCCCATTGCGGCCGCTTTGGCCCTGGCCGCGCGGCGACCAATCGTCGACAAGCCATGCTGACAAATGATTTACGTCAGCCGGGGGGCCGGCCCTGGGTAGCCGCGGACTACTCGCCAATGATCTTTACGAGCACGCGCTTGGGCCGGCGGCCGTCGAATTCGCCGTAAAAAATCTGCTCCCACGGGCCGAAGTCGAGCTTGCCCGCCGTGATGGCCACGACCACTTCGCGGCCCATCACTTGTCGCTTCATGTGGGCATCGGCGTTATCCTCGCCCGTCCGGTTGTGGGCATAAGTCTGCGGCGAAGCGTCGAAGGGAGCCAGCTTTTCCAGCCACCGCTTGTAGTCCTCGTGCAAGCCCGGCTCGTCATCGTTGATGAACACCGACGCCGTGATATGCATCGCATTGCACAGCAACAAGCCTTCGCTGACCCCGCTCTTGCGCACAATCTCCTGCAGCTTCGGCGTGATGTTCTCAAAACCCATCCGCACCGGCAGATTGAACGTCAGATATTCGGTATGCGATTTCATGGCAGCATCATTAGCATCATGTCGTCCCCGTCGCATTTGCTACGAGGTTGGCTTGCGAGGTTCAGGCCACTCGTCATAACCGCCGTTATACATCTCCAGCGTGTAGTTTTCGACGAACAAGGCCAGTTACTCATCGGAACCAGGCACCCGGCCAAAGACCTGCTCGAAGGCAGCCAGCGCCATTTCGGGAGTCAGAGTCCTCCTCAGTTTGCGGAGCGCCTTCGGTTCGCTCCAGCTCCCATCACGCCTTCGCTTCGCCATCGTGCATTTCCTAATGACGCCTGCGCGTGTTCTCGTTGCAATCGCCCTTGTCCGCAAAAAACTGAGGGTATCTACCCCAGTCAGGCGAAGCAAATCTGACGAGACCGCGCCGTAGCGGGTGCCGCATCCCGTCGGGCGCGTCGTCCACTGGCCCAGCAGCGCCTTGTGTATCGGGCGGTGGTTGCGTAACCTGATCGGCTTGCATCCAGGCGCCATGCTCTCGGCCGCCAATCGAACTTACGGAGGAACTGTTAGCCATGAAAAAGGAAGAAATACTGGCGAAACTGGCGGCCGGCGAAATTGCCGTCGAAGAGGCCTCGAAGCTGCTGGCCGACACCGAGCCCAAGCGCGGTGCGCTGTACTGCAAAGTCAGCGAGAAGGGCGCGATCAGCGTCTACGGCTTGCAGCGCATGCCGGTCACGCTGTATGTCGAGCAGTGGACCCGGCTGCTGGATTTCGCCGATCAGCTCAAAGAGTTTATGCGCGACAACGAAAGCAAGCTGAAGCGCAAAGAGACTTAATTGTCCCTCCGACGCCCAGGATATCGACGTGCCGCGGTCTGCCTATTGCCGCAGGTCGCCGAGCAGGCGGCCGAGTTGCTCGTGGACGTCGCCGGTCTGCCGAACGATTAGCGCACTACCAGGCGGCCAAAAGCGAATCACGCCCGGTCCGCCGCGAACGTCCCAAGTGTCAGGCGCGATCGTGTCCTGAATCACTTCCAACAGCTCGCGTGAGTGATCGGCCGGCGGTTGGGTGGTGGCCGGCGGCTGTCCGGCCCCCTGCGGCGCTTGCTGGGCTAAAACCTGCGGGGGCACGGCCGCCGCGTTGGGCTGCTGCGCCGCCGGAAGTTGCGCTGCCGTGTGCTCCAATCGCACGGCCCAGGCTTTCAGCCGGGCTCGCACGGCCAATCGCAGCGTCTCGCGCTGGTTTTGGGCCAAGCTCGTGTCGAGCTCGAGCGTGCGGTACAGCTTTGTCAGCTTCCGCACCGCCGCCGTGTCGGGCTGCGGTTGTTTGCGCGCGGCGATCAAAGCCTCGCGGACCGCCGCTCGCAACGCAGTTCCAGCAATGGGCGTACTTGCCGACGCGGCAACAGGCGTACTTGCCGCTGCGGCAGCGGATGGGCCTATCGAGGCCGGCCCGGGTGGTGATGCGAAGGCCGCAGTGGCCAGCAAGCTCCACGCGCCGAGGGAAATGCCGAGCGTCTTCATAAGCGGCCTCGCTTCCATCGAGGGGACGGCCGAAACTGGCTTCGGCCGACAAACCATCCGCGCTTCAACTTAATTCGCCGCGCTCGATCCGCCGGACGGCTGCTGCTTTTTGCCGCCGGTGACGAACGAACTGGTGATCGTGACTTGCAGTTTGCCGGTGTTGTCGCTGAGATCCGAGTCGTACATCCGCAGCAACAACCGACCCGTCCGATGTGACGTGAATTCCAATTGCGCCCCGATGAAAAAGGGCTTGGCGTCCTTCGGGTTGCCGTCGTCGATCATGCCAATCAGAGATCCCAGGTTGAAGTCGCGCAGCTCCTTGGGAATCTCCATGCCATCGGCCGAGACATCGTTGGACAAATGGAAATCCCAAAATCCCGTGGCCGTGACGATCACGGGCTTGCCCGCCGCCAGCATCAAGCCTGTGTCTTGCCAATCCGCGCTGGCCATGACCGTGACGATCTTGCGTTCGGCCGTGGCTTGTTTGTCTTTGGCCTGCTGCAAGTGCTCTTTGCCCTTGGCATAGCTGGGTACGGCGCGGACGACTTCTTCGTAGCAGGCCCGTGCCTTGTCGAATTGGTTGGTCTTCTCATAATCGGCGCCGAGTTTTTCGGCCGAGACCACGAATTGTCGGTACAAATCCACCAGCCGAGGGTCGTCGGGCAGTTTCACCTCTTCCTCTTCTTCAGCCTTCTTGCCGTCTTTCTCGGCATCGTCTTTCGACGCGTCGGTCGCTTGTACATCGGCTGGCTGCTCGCCATCCTTGTTACGACGACCTGTGCGCTGCGCCGACGCGGTCTCGACCAGGCTCATAAAAGCCAGGGCGACGACCAGCCAAACCACAATCCGAAATTTCATTGCCTCTCCCGACTGGCTGCCCAAGCGGCCGAGCAAACGAATAATGAAGACAAGATGAGAATTGATGTTCGAGCCACACTGAAAAGGCGCGTATCTCTGCTCGATGACATCATTAAACCGAAGAGCCGCCAAGGGTTCAAGTTTTTTCGCTGGGCTTTCCGCCCGTGGCATCCGGCTCGCCGCCGTTGGCGCTGGGGCCTCGGCCGCCGGTATTGAGCCAATCGTCGGTAATCAGCAGATCGTCCAGAATCCGCCCGTTGACGATGGTTTCGTCGATGATTCGCGGCACGTCGGCCGGTTGCACATGGCCGTACCAAATCCCCTGCGGATAGATGACGACTGTCGGCCCCAGCTCGCACTGGTCGAGACAGCCGGCCTGGTTGGCCCGCACGCCCACGCCCAGCCGCCGCTTTTTGAGCTCGGCTTTGAAGCAATCTCGCAGGGCCTGCCGGCCGTCGGGATCGCAACAGCCGCGGCTATGCCCCGGCTCGCGGCGGTTGCAACAAACAAAGATATGGTGCGTAAACGGCGGCATGATTCCTAACCGGCGATTCGCCAGGCCGAAAGCCCGGGGGAGTTCCTGGGTTTTGTTCCCGCCTTGATAACGCCCACGGCTGTTGGCTGTCAACGCACAATGTCGCGCCGTTGATATGCCACGGTTCCTCCGGTCGTTGCACGAACGGCAATCATTCGGCGCGCAAGCGGGCGTCTCGCGGTCCGGTCTACTTATCGCATGCGATGGTGCGTAAACGCGCGAACGTGCAGGCTGTTTTCTTCTAGGCCGTAAGTGAAGTAGACGCGAAACTCGTATTTTTCAGCCTGACTTTCGCAGCCAAAGACGAACATCTGCCCAGTCGGTATCAGCGGTGAGTCCGACCGAACGCTGCTACCAACTGGATCAGCGGAGAGTCGGGCGAGCGAAGCACGAATACAGTCGTGCAAGTCGCCGAAGGCCGGATCCTGGCCAAGGTCGTTTACTCAGGCACCAAAAAAGATCGTGTGGCCCATTCAAGATGTCGCCAGCGGCCGGCCTACGCAGCAAACGCTTTCTTTACCGATTCAATATCAAGGCTCATGGCCGCAACCCGGTTGTAGCTCACCCGAAACGAGCCCGCGCCGTCGACCGCCTCGCTGTGCTGCTCGCACCATTCGATCGCGTCCATCACCAGGCTGCTCAGCGACAGCCACCAACGATATCGCCGAGCGACTTTCGCGGCCTTGTGCCAAAGGAATGGCTCGTTGCCGGCCCGAACGGACTCGATCCACTGCTCGTTCGTCTGGTCGATCTGAGCGAGCACCGCGAGTCCAATGCCGACGGTATCCTCAACCTTGGCGCGAAGCCCAAGTTCCTTGGGCAGAAGCTTCCATTTTACCTCAACTTCGCCAAAGCTGTCCTCGTAATGAACAAGCTCGCGATCGAGAGTATCAGTTGGCATTGGGCTGCCTCGTCTTGGAAAAAGGGCTTTCCGATGGCAGGGAATTTGTAGGGCAGATGCGATCCTCCCCCATATCAATTATAGACCCCCTCCGGCCGGCACAGCAAATATGCCAATGACTGGTCGCCCATTCAGCTCAGCTGCTTGTAGCGGAAACAGCCGACGAGGTGGTCGTTGACCAGGCCCATGGCTTGCATGAAAGCGTAGCAGATCGTCGAGCCGACGAACTTGAACTCCCGGCGGCGCAGGTCTTTGCTCATCGCATCCGACTGCGGACTGGTGGCCGGCACTTCGGCCGCTGACCTGCGGCGATTGACGATCGGGCGGCCATCGACGAACCGCCAGATGTAGGCGTCGAAACTGCCGAACTCGTCGGCCACCCGCAAGAACGAGCGGGCATTCTGAATCGCCGCCGCGACCTTCAGCCGATTGCGGACGATGCCGGGATCGGCCAGCAGTTGGGCCACTTTTCGCGCGCCGTACGTGGCCACCTTCGCCGGGTCGAATTCGTCGAACACCTCGCGGTAGCGGGCCTGCTTGCGCAGAATGGTTTCCCAACTCAGGCCGGCCTGGGCACCCTCGAGAATCAAGAATTCGAACAACTTCCGGTCGTCGTGAACCGGCGCGCCCCACTGCTGGTCGTGGTAGGCGATGCTCAAGTCGCTCGTGGCCCACGGACACCGCTCGATGCGCTTCACCCGGCCGGCCTTTCGGCGGCGGGCTGTTCGCTGACCGGCGCGCCGCCGCCGGCTGGTTGCGCCTCGGGCTGCTTCGTGAAGAATTGCCGGTCGATCTCGCGGCGCCCCTGGGCGATGTAGTAGTCGACCAGCCGAATTCGCAACTCGCGCGGGCTGAGCTGATCGGCAGCCCAGAGTTTGACCAGGTCGGCGTGCCGCTCGCGGTAGCGGTTGGCGGCCGCGGCATCGGCCGGCGGCAGGGTGGGTAGTTCGTCGGGTTCGCGCCGCACGGCATTGCGGGCCGCGTCGAACTCGGCACTCGCCCGCCGGGCGACCTCGTCGAGCGTTTCGAGCACTTCCGCGGCTCGGGCCGCCGCCCGCAGGTCGGCATCGGCATTGATGCCCGAGGCGCTGGCCAGAGCCTGCGCCAGCAGCGGACTATGATGTGCGGCTTGGGCTACTTTGTAACGCAGCGAGTTGAAGAGTTCAGCAGTTGGGACGAGCTTTTTGTCCACCAGGCCTGTGGCAAAATCGCCGTAGACGGATTCCTCGATCTGGCGGCGAGGTTCGTACATCGGCTCGCGGCGTCCGATCAGCAGCAACTTGCTCGAATACAGCGCGCCGGTGGGCGACATGAAGTCTTTGCCGACCGACATGCCCAGCAGGGCCAGATTCTCGACCGTATGGCCGCCGGCCGCATATTCGGTGATGGGAAAAAAGTCGTGGCGATCGGCCGAAGTTTGCAGCGCGCACAACAGCAGCAGCCCAGCGCAATAGGTGCGAATCTTTTTCCCGGCCAGCGGCTGATGCGCCAGTTCGAGCACGCGCTCGGTGCGGAAATTCAGATCGAACTCGGTTTCGTTGCCGATCACGCTGCGGGCCGCCTCGGCCATTTGCCGGGCGACGGTCGGGTCCGGGTGCCGCATGAACACGTAATGCAGCGAGCGTTGTACGAAGATCTCGACGTTGATGGTCGACATGCGGCCCTGCTCTTGCAAATCGACGAGCACCATGCGGCGAATGCCGTCGGCGCCCTGCTCCGTGGTGACGACTCCCACGTGCGTAAACAAGCCGGGCGACAAATCCGTGAACCAGTTGTACGGCGAAGGATTGCGCATCAGGAGCCAGTCGCCCGGCTGCACCTGGAACGTGCCCAACGTATAGCTGTCTTCGGTCAGTCCGCTGCGGCGGCGCGTATCGAGCCAGTTCATGAGTTCCGCGCGCCGTGAGGACAGCGTCGGATCCAGGCGCGACGCGTCGAGTTGCGCCAGGCGGTCGTATAACTCGGCGGCCGTGATCGCCGGTGAAGGCTCGCCCGTCGGCGTGCCGGGGCGCACGTTTTGGGGCAGGCCGACCGCTTTGATGGTTTCGGCCGCGGCCAGCACCAGTTGGGGCGATAGTTGCGGCTGACGAACAAATTCGGCCACGCGCGGCAGCAGTGAAGCCTCGCCACTGGCGGCAATCAGCCGCAGCACGCCCAGCGCAATGGTGGTATCAACGGCAGGGGGCGGGGGCGCGGGAGCGGCAGCGGATTCTTGGCGGCGACCAAAACGGCGGCCAAACCCCCGCGGCTGGCTCGGTTCGGGCTGTGCTGCGGCCGGCGCAACGGGCGGAGTGGGGGCCAGCCAGGCCGACATTGCCGTGGCCCCAACCGACGAGCGGAATTCACTCAACAAGGCGAGCCACTGGCCACGCACGGCGGGATCGGTAACGTCGCCCGCAATTTCGAAGAGCATGTCGGCCAGCAGATAGCGCAATCGGCCCGACAAGTCGATCAGTTTCGAATCGATGCGCAAATAACTGCGGATGGCATCGCGCTGGATGCCCGCATCGAGCAAGGCGAACTCTGCCCGCTGCTGGAGTGCTCGATCCAGCATTTGGTCGACGCGCACTTTAGTCCCAAGCAACTGGCGCAAGATGCCCAGCGCCGTGGCCGGCGTGCCGTCGAACCGAGTCGCGGCATAGGCCGACCAGTCGTCGACGCCGTTGGCGGCCGCAACCACTTTCGCCGTGGTTTCGATCCGGTAGTCGGCCGCCTTGGTGGGCAACAGGCTATCGAGATAACGGACCCAGCCGTCCAGTTCGGGCGTGGCGGCGAGCGTAGAAGCCGGTTGCCCGACCAGGAGCACGAGCAGTACGGGAATCAGCAGGCGGAGAGCAGTCACGGGGCGGGCAACTCGGGTGGGCGGGAAGGAAAGGACTTTATAGTCCTATACCTTGTTGGGGGAGGAAAAGCTACCGCCCGGCCGGTCGGCGGGACGCTTTAAGCCGATTTTCCGGCCGTTTTCGCTCGGGGGCGCGGCTGCGCTGCTACAGCCGGATCGAAATGAAATACAGAATCGCGCTGGCCACGACCATGAATCCCACCAGCCACAGCCCGAAACGCGCGGCGCCCCACAGAATCGCACCCATGTGTTCGTGCCGGGTGGCCTGGTACACCAGGCTGATGACGACAATCAGCGGCAGCGCGTACCACACGTCGCCGGAGTGCATGCCCAAAAGCGTCACCAAATTCATCACGCTGAAAATCTCCCCACTCACAAGTTAGGCTTCTTCGGACTTCTCCTCGCGGCGCCGCTCGTCGGCCTCTTCGTCCGCAAAGGCAGGACCGCCGCAAGCATCGTAAATCGCCAGGACATTCAACAGGCCGGCAATCATCGTGTACACCGTGCCCAGCTCGAAAAAGCGATGCAACTGCCGATGCAAATCGTCCAGCTCGTCGGGCTCTTCCTGCCGCGGATCGTCGGAGACCTCGGGCGGCACCATGAACCAATCGAAGAACCTCGCTTGCCCGATCCGCGCGCGCTTTTGCACTTGCTCGCGCAGCGTGTTGCTGCGAAACCGCTGGGCTTGCACCAGCGCGGGCAGCGCCGGCAGCCCGACACCGATCTGGCAGAGATAAGCCAGGCGGCGATCGTTTGGCCGCAACGAAGCATAGACGACCCGGCCGCCACCCTCGTACAGCCCGAAGCTGAATGTGCCCAGGATGCACAGCAGAAACAAGATGCCCTTGGCCCAACGTCCCTGGTACAGATGCCCCAAACCGGGAACCAGCCAGCCCAGGCAACCGGCTAGGACCGGATCCTTGAGATTCGGCCCTTCATCGGCGGCAATGTGGTCGGGCGATACGTGGGTCATGGGCAGCAAACGTCCCGCAAGGCGAGTTCGGCAATCGCAGGCTGCCCCCAGTGACGATCCGCCGGGCAGCCGCGATAAGCCCGAATTCTAGCCTGCGGGCATTCCATTGCTAGAGCAATGGGCGGGGCTAGCACCGGACGCTAACGTGCGAGCGATCAAACGCCGTCGGGGACGCGCAGCTCGTCGGAGACCGTTTCGACGGTGTGCATATCCACCAGATTGAGCTGCTGGCCTGCGCCGGCCACGAGCGACAATTCGCCCAACTGGTTGATTTGCCGCGGCACTCCGCCGGCCAGCTCGTGCAGCCGCTCGATGGCCTGAGCGTCAAAGGCCGGGCGGCTGCGGCCAGCCTGTCGCAGCACGTGGGCCACGTAGCCCTGCGTGTCGGCCAGCGACCAGGGGCCAAGATCGATCCGCAGGTCGCCCAGTTCCAGCAGCCGATGGCTGATCCGATGCGCGTAGTCGCGCTGAGCAGAGAGCACGATGGTCAGCCCGCCGCCGGCGAACGTGTCGCATTGGGCCAGGCGTTCGATCTGCGTGTGCGTGGCCGGCGGGGCACGGTCAGCGTCGTCGAACAGGATCACGCTGGCCAGCCGCTGCAAACGGTGCTCGGCCAGCCGATCGTTCAGCCGCCGCCAAATCCGCGAGCAGCTTTCGCCCGGCGCCGGATCGAGTCCCCAGGCCAGCGCGAGCTGTTCCAGCATTTCTTCCGGTTCGACCGCCCACAAGCCGATCACGGCCACTTGCGCCGTCGTGCTCCGCAACTGATGGGCCAGCATCCGCAGCACCATCGACTTGCCGCAGCCCGACTCGCCCAACAAAAGTCCCAAGCGCCGGCGACTGTCGAGCAGATAGTGCAGCCGGGCCAGGGCCTCGTCATGCACCGGGTTGGAATAAAACCAGCGCGGCTGCTGATGCGAATCGAAAGGCGCTTCGCGCAGGCCCCAATGTTCGTAATGCATGCTTTCCAGCGCTCCGCGCGTGGTTCTCTGGGGCAGCCAAGCTGGCGCCTCGCTTATCTATTCGGTACAATCGTCACAATAACTTGACCTTCCCCCCTTGATTGTCTCCTAGGACTGTTCGCCATCGATGAGCCAGCGATTCTTTGCATCTGTCAGCAGCGATAGCGAGCAGGCGCTGCTGGCAGGCAGTGAAGCGCACCATCTGCTGCACGTGATGCGGGCCAAGCCCGGCGAGCGGGTGCTGCTGTTCGATGGCAGCGGCCGGGAATGGGTGGCGCAGATCGAAGTCCTGCGGCGCAGCGAAGTGGAGTTGCGAATCCTCGAGTGCCGGTCGGTCGACCGCGAGTTACCGCTGCGCTGCGTCCTGGGCGTGGCGCTGCCCAAGGGTGAGCGCCAGGCGTGGCTGGTTGAGAAGGCGGTCGAATTGGGCATCGCGCAACTGGTGCCGCTGGATACCGAACGCTCGGTGGCCCAACCGGTAGACAAGGCGCTCGAGCGACTGCGGCGGGGCGTGATCGAAGCTTCGAAACAATGCGGCCGCAACCGTTTGATGGAGATTTCGGCGGCCTGTGCCTGGGGCGAATTTGTCCAGCCGCCGCCGGCCGGCAGTGTCGGCTGGCTGGCTGATCCCAGCGCCTCGCAAGCGGCCGGCGCGGCGCTCGGCAAGCTGCGGGAAAATCCGCCGCCGGGCGAGCTGCGCATTGCCATTGGGCCCGAGGGGGGACTTACGCCCGCCGAAAGCGCGCTGGCGGTCGCCGCCGGCTGGCAGCCGGTTTCGCTAGGCCCACGGATCCTGCGCGTCGAGACCGCCGCGATTGCGCTGGCGGCGCTCGTTGCGGCGGCCGCGGGTAATCAGCGGGCAAGTTAGAGCAGATTACTCGTAGCGGAATTCGTGCGAATTCGGAACTCCGAACGCGGACGAAGAACGTCGGAAGTCTCACGATTTCCGCTACGACGCGCTACAGGGCCGGCATGCTTCAGTCGGTTTTGTCGCTGCCGGCTTTTTGATCGTCGCTACGCACGAGGCGGCCGAACATGTTGCCGCCGTTGTTGCCGCCGCTCCAGGTGCCGGCGTAATGATCTTCGTACAACAGGATGCGGCATGTGAACGTTCCAAAACCCGCCACCGAATAGTTGGTGAGCATGATGACCGGCGTATCGCCCGCCCACTTCACTTCCAGCGGCAGGCCCAAGGTCGCGTCGTGCTTGCCGTACTGAATGCGGGCCGTGAAGAGCCAGAAATCGCCTTTCAGTTTCTTGACCTCCGTGATGGTGTACTTCTCTTCCTTGAGCCCCTTGCCGTCTTCGTGGCCGGAGACGGTGAAGGTCCCGACCATCGTCACGCCCGACATTTTGTGCTCGAAGCGTTTATCGAGCGTCGCCTGATCCGGCACCTGCGTCGGTGGTGGCAGCGGCGGCGTGTCGTCGCCGCGCACAGCCGAGGCCGTCAGCAAACACACTACGAGCATCCAACCAGCGCGGTTTGCGTTCATGATCGTTCCTTCGTCTTGAAAAAAAGTTGAATCGGATCGGAAGCCGGCGTTGGGGTTCGGCGGCGAATTGGCCGGAGGGTCAAAACCCACAGACCGCAGTCCGTGGGCTTAGCACATTATACAGCGACCCTGCCTGCTTCCGGCCAGAGGTCGCGTTTCAAAGACTGCGTAAATATTCCACCGCGAGGCCGAAGACCTCGATCGGGTCGCCCCCGGGCTCGCCGGCCACGCAGATCGCACCGCGATAACCGCGTTGCTCGAGCGCTCCCAGCAAGGCCGGAAAATCGGCACTGCCGCGCCCCAATTGCACTTCGATGCCCCGCCCTTGGGCCAGGTCGCGCACCCCATCCTTGGCACGTACGTAGGCGATCTCGCTCGACAGCAGTTCGATCGCATCCAGCGGGGCGAAGCCGTTAATAATCAGATTGCCCGGGTTGAGTGCGACAACCAGTGCGCCGGCTGGCAGCGCATCGAGCAGCATGCGCAGCCGCGGAGCATCCTCGCTGCCGGTTTCAGCGGCCAGCAGCGCTCCAATGTGCTGGCCATAGGTTCCCAGGTCGGCCAGCACTTGCACGAGCGTCTGCCAGTCCGCACCGCTTTCATCATCGGGCACGCGACCGATCTGGTTCACGACGAGCCGGGAGCCCAATGCGGCGGCCAGCTTCATGGCGGCCTTGGTCGCTTCGACACGCCGCGACAGTTCGTCGGCCGCGTAGTATCCGCGACGGGTGCGAAACTCGACGGCCGACACGCCCAGTCGTAGGTCTTCGCACAGCTTCTTGATCTGCCGTACGCCGGTCTGCGTGATGTCCTGTGGATTGATCTCACCGCGGCCGTCGATTTCGACGCCCTGCACTCCGAGCTGTGCAGCCGCGCCTAGCGCTTTTTTCAGCGGCAGCCGCAGCCCTCGCAACGACACTGCAAGCTTGAGCGCCGGCATCAGCACCTCATGGTTGTCGTGGTGGATCGTATCGGCCGGCAGGCCTGTGTCCCAAGCCGCAAGCGGCTAGCCGCCGATACTGTTTGTATTGACTTTATCGCGGTGCGCAAACCCCCGGCAGCGGCTCTAAGGAACGAACGCCAAATAACTTCCCGGTTTCCAGGCCCCTCACCCGGCCTCTCCCACAAGGGGCGAGGGGTTTGCGGAGAAGTTATTTGGCGTTCGTTCCTACGCAGTACGAACATGATCCACCTGCTCATGAGCTTGACGATTGTAGCGATTCTGCCGGCGGCCGGGGATCCAACAGCCGATCCGGACGCGGTGCAGGTATTTGCCTGCGACTTCGAGTCGGTCGACAAGCTCGATGCCGAGGGGATTCCGGCCGGCTGGTCGCGGCGCTTGGATGCCCAGTATCCGCACTATTTGCCGATCCGGTTGGCGGGCGAAGCGGCGACCGGCCGCACCTGCTTGCGGATTGACTTGGACGGCGGAGCGGCCGAGCTGCGTTCGCCTCGCCTGCCGGTGGAAGGCCGCTATGCCTATTTTGTCGAAGCGCGAATTCGCACCGACGGACTCGAGCACGACGCCGGCTTTATATCGCTCACGCTGCTGGACCGCGGCGGCCGGCAACTCGAGCACGTGCGATCGCAGGTCGTCGGCCACAGTTTGCCTTGGACCCGCGTGCGCATCGGCCCCTTGCCGGCCGGCAAGGCACACTGGGGCGTCGTCGGATTGCACCTGGCGTCGCAAGCCAGTGACCCGTTTGCCGAATTCGATCTGCGCGGCACCGCGTGTTTCGATGCGCTGCGCGTGGTGCGCGTGCCGCTGGTGGAGTTGGCAACGCCCGACGCGCTGCACCTGTATTCGGTGGGCCAGGACGTTTCGATCTCGTGCGTGGCGACCGGGGCGGCCCATCGCCCCGAGTTCTCGCTGACGCTGGAGGACATTCGCGCGCCGGCCGCCGCCTCTGGGCAGCAGATCGAGGTCCGGCCCATCAAAGGCCAGGCTGAAAGTTGGTCGTGGCTCTGGCAGCAGTGTTTTGAGCGGCCGGGTTTTTATTGCCTGCGCGTTTCGCGGATGGCCGGTGGGCAAGCGGTTGATACGCGTCGGATTCCGCTGGCCGTGATCGACGTCCTGCCGGCGAGTTCGGCGGGCGATTTCGGCTGGACGCTGCCGGCGCTGGACGATGCGGCCCTGTCGACGCGGCGCTTGCGGCTGCTGGAAGAAGCCCGCGTGGGCTGGGTGAAAGTACCGTTGTGGCTGGCGTCCGGCGATGCGCCCGGACATCGTCGGGCAGTCGAACTGTTCGAGTCGATGCGACGACGGCAGATTGCCGTGATCGGCGTGCTGGCCGACCCGCCACGCAACAAGCAGGCCGGCTTGCAGCCACCCAAGCCGGCGGCCCAACTCTTCGCCAAGCTCGACGATCGTCAGGCCCAATCGCTGACGGCGACTCTGGCCCGGTATGGCTTGCAGGTGTCGGCTTGGCAAGTGGGCCGCGACGGCGATGCCAGCTTCGCGCAGGCGCCCGATCCCGCCGCCGCCTGGCAGGCGTTGGCCGAGCGCGTGCGCCGCGTGGCCGGCGACGTCGAGATCGGCACCTTCTGGCCGGCCTCGGCGTCGGGCAAGCCGCAGGGCCGGCCGCCTTGGCCGCTGGTCTGTATGGCACGCGAGCAGGGCGAAAGCGACCGGGAACTGGCCGACCGCCTGGCCAAGGTCCGGGGCCAGGGGGCCGACGTCATGCTCGACATGGAAGCCAGCGACGACCTGGCCGGCGACGCGGCGCAAGCGTCGATGGAGCAGGCGGCCAGCCTCATCCACCGCATGCTGGCGGCTAAAGTCAGCGGCGTGCAATTCATCGGTTTCGAGGATCCGCTGAACCCGGCCCGGGGCATGATCGATCGCGACGGCGCCTGCCAGCCGCGGTTACTGGCCTGGCGTACGGCTGCCTGGGCCATCGGCGCCGGCCAGTATGCCGGAGATCTGGTCCTGCCCGGCGGCAGCCGCTGCGAGGTGTTTCTCGACGAAGGCCGGGCGATGCTCGTGGTTTGGAGCGACGTGCCGACCCAAGAGCGCTTGCACTTGGGGGCCGGAGCCGAAGTGGTCGATGCGCTCGGTTGGCGCACGCCGATTGCCACGCAACAGGGCCAGCAGTCGCTACAAACCGATCGGATGCCCCGATTTGTCAGCGGCGCCGATCCCGAAATCGCACGCTGGCGGATTGCCAGCCGCCTGGAGCACGACCGCTTTCCGACCGTCTTCGGCCTCAAGCATCGCGATGCGCTCGAGGTTACCAACACGTTCGCGCATCCGGTCGCAGGCCAGGTGACGATCGTGCCTCCGCCCGGCTGGAAGGTGCATCCTCAGCAACTCGAGCTCAAAATGGCGGCCGGCCAACAGGCGAGTTTGCCCTTCGAGATGTTCATCCCGCTGGCCGGAACCACCGGCTCGCATTTGCTGCGCTTCGACGTCGAGGTGCAGAGCGAACCCCGTCGTCGCTTCGAGGTCTACCACCACATTCTGCTGGGCGACGAGCACTTGCGGCTGACGGTGCGCTCGAGCATCAATGCGGCCGGCGAACTGGAAGTGACGCAGCGCTGCGAAAACACGTCCAGCGAAGCCGTGACGTTGCGCTGCAATCTGTTTGCACCTGGCGAGCGCCGCTTGCGATGGCAGGTTCCGAACCTGGCCTCGGGCAGTGACGAGCACGTGTTCCGTCTGAGCGATGGCGAGCGATTTCGAGGCCAGACGCTCTGGGTGCGGGCCGAAGAAGTGGGCGGCCCACGCGTGCTCAGCTACCGCTTTGTGGTGGGAGGCACCCAATCGCCTGCCGGCCAGAAGGTCCACCAGCCGAGCGAACGGACCGCGCGGGCGATCTGGTAATGCCCACGCGCACGCCGACTGGTTCGACCGGTGGCGAGCGAGCCGTGCGGTCAGTCGGCACGAATGTCGATATCGTAGGTTTGTTCGACGGTCCGTCCCAGACGCGCGGCAGAACGCCGATCGCTCGTCGTTGGCCAGGCGGTCACGCCGTCCAATTCGGGCATGATTTCCTTGAGTTGCTCGGCCAGTGCTTGGGCCAACCGCCGCACACCGATGTTGTCGGTGCGTTCGAGAATGGCCACGGCCGTTTTCATCAGCCGCACCATGCGTGCCCGCTGGAGCACCGGAGCCGAGAGCGGCGAGTCGGTTTCGACGAGCAGATCGGCGACCGGCACTTCGAGCACGCGTTGCCAATCGTACAGGCGGCTGAGCGGCAAGTCGGTCAGATCGTCTTCCTCTTGTCGCACTTGCTCGACGTCCATCTTCATTTGCTGGGCCACGCGGCGCAGCGTGTAGCCCTGCTCCTGGCGCACTTCCTTCAAGCGGTGCAGAGGCGCCGAACGCATCGAACGGCCCGGCACGGAAGCCGAATGGCCAATGCTGGTGTAGGCTGTGGTATTGAAGTCCGACGTGCTCATGATGCGATCAATCCCTGGGAGGGAGGGTGAGGAATCTGCGATACGACGATTTGACGATTAGCAACTAACCAGCGCCGCTTGCCGCGCTCGGCGCTGAACCGAAAACGCATCTGGAATGTGCCACACACGGCCGCGAAGCCCGATACCCAGCACACACGCATTGGCCCCTGGAGGCCGCAAAAAAAGGCTTCACGATCGCGCGTGCGTAAACGAGTCCGGGCAAAATACCCGTTGCAGAAATCAGAAGGGTCCACCTCCGACGGATCCTGGCGACGCCTACCCTAGACGAGGATGGGAAGGTGGCATTCCTGCCATGATCAGCCGTGCCGCTTGTAGCCCGATGAAGCGAAGCGGCAGGCAAAGGTTCGCGGATTGATCGTGTCGAACCCGGCTAAATGATAGGCTCGTCAATAGAAACCGACAAGTGCCCGCCGCGCGAATTTTGCGCGATTTGGTCTATCGAAATGCGCGCGGTCAATCGTCGATCAATTCGCAAGCCCCGCGACCCGCCGGCGGCGGGGGTTTTTAGAATGGCGCTCTTTAGAAGTTCGCGCGCGGCGAGGGGACGCTGCCGGGGCGCTTACTCGATCGCAGCGCGTGCATGGCTGGCGGCGATCCTGTCGGAGCGCTGATCGCCGGCGGTTGGCTGGCAGCCGGCCGCGCACTGTCTGCCGATCGTCGGACGAGCAGTTCGGCAATGCGGTAGCGCTTGCGGAGCAAGTAGGCGGGCAACGTCTCGTCCGTTTGCATCGACCGCCAGGCGGTTGCCACGCGGCGATTGAACAGCAACAGCGCGGGCTGCCCGGCGGCGTCGCGGATGCCGGCTGGGTTGCCCCCCAAAAGCGGAGGCGGCAGCCTGCCGGCCACGGCATCGGTGGCCTGCGCAGCTCGGACCAGCCGGTGAAAGTCGTGCGGGTCGGCCGATGGATCCATGACCAACAAGACCATCTCGCCGCTGGTCGCTTGCAGGCCGTGCCGCAGGACGCTGGAGCCGTCGAGCGAGCGCGGATAACTGAGAACGCAGACCTGCGGATAGCCGGCGGCCAGGTCGTGAGCCACTTCGGCCGTGGCGTCCGACGAGCCATGATCGATGACGGCCATTTCGAAGCGGACAGCCAACTCCGGAAGCACTTCCAGCAGGCTGGACAAACGCCGCGACAAATGTGCCTGGTCGTTACAAACCGGCAGAACCACGCTCAACGACGACTTTAGCAAGGTTTCCTCGGCGCAAAGTGCGACAAAGCGGCCAGGGGCTCAAACATCCGCGCCCGTGCTATGCATCGACAGGCCCGGACGCATCCTGCAATGAGACGCCGCCTGCGAGGCGTTAAACCACGGGTAACGGAACGGACGGCCGCTCGTCGGGCGCTCGAAAAGCCGCCTGTAGGGCATATGCAGGCCATCGACCCCGTAGTCGCCGCCTCGCGCCGCCATTATGCTGGCTTTTGGAATACGCGATTCGTCCGGCCGGTGGCACGGCCGCATGATCGCTGCCGCCCGTTCAGTTCCGATCTTAGGAATGTCGCTTTCATGGCTGTCCCATCCGCTCAACTGCCGAATTTCTCGCTGGCCGACGGACTGCTGCCGGCGATTGCCCAGGACGCCGAGACCGGCGAAGTGCTGATGATGGCCTGGATGAATGCCGAAAGCTTTGCCGAGACGTTGGCCAGCGGGCGGGCATGTTACTTCAGCCGCAGCCGCGGCCGTTTGTGGCGCAAGGGCGAGGAGAGCGGCCACGTGCAGTTGGTGCGCGAAGTGCTCGTCGATTGCGACGGCGACGCCATCTTGCTCAAAGTCGAGCAGCAAGGCGGAGCCGCCTGCCACACCGGCTACCGCAGTTGCTTCTATCGCCGCGTGACGCCCGAGGGCACTGAAGTCGTCGGTCAAAAAGTCTTCGATCCCAAGCAGGTTTACGGAAAGGACTGAATCCCGTGCATTTTCTATTCGTATTGCCGCTGTTGCTGGGCGAGTTGCCGCTGGTGTTCAGCGACGACTTTGAGCATGGCATGGCGAACTGGCAGCCGACCGATGCCCAGGCCTGGAAGCTGGTCGAATCGCACGGGGGGCACGCTTACAGCCTGTTCAAGCAGAGCAAGTACAAGCCGCCCGAGCGCAGCCCGCTGAACTTTGCCTTGGCCAAGGACCTGGTCGTGGGCGATTTTGAATTGGAAGCCGATGTGCTGAGCACCAAGCCGGACTATGCCCATCGCGATATGTGCCTGGTGTTCGGCTACCAGGACCCATCGCATTTCTATTACGTGCACTTCGGCAAAAAGACCGATGAGCACGCCAACCAGATCTTCATCGTCGACGGCGCGCCGCGGCGAAAGATCTCGACCAAGACCACGCCGGGCACCGATTGGGACGACCGCTGGCATCACGTGAAGATCGCCCGTAGCGTCGACCTGGGAACGATCGCCGTTTACTTCGACGAGATGCAGCAGCCGGTCATGGAAGCCCGGGACACGACGTTTACTTGGGGACGCCTGGGCCTGGGGTCGTTTGACGACATCGGCGACTGGGACAACGTGAAGGTCCACGGCCGCCTGGCGAAGGCGCCGGCGGCGAAGTGATGCCGCCGACGGAGAACGGCTCTTGAAAGAGCCGGCTAATCGCGGGCGCTGCGCCGCTTTAGCCGACCGAAATTTTGCCGATCCGCACGCGGGTGACCATCTGGCGATGGCCCGTCTTGCGGCGCGAATTCTTGCGGCGGCGGAACTTCTGCACGACGAGCTTGGGGCCCTGGCCGACGCCCAGCACTTCGGCCGTGACTTGCGCACCCTCAACGAGCGGCAAGCCGAACTTAAGGCCGTCGTCGCCCCCCACGGCCAGCACGCGATCGAGCGTCACCTGGCTGCCCGCGCCCGCCTTGCGGTAATCGATCTCGATTTCCTCGCCCTCTTGAACCTTCAATTGGCGCGAGCCGTCTTGGATGATGGCATACATGGCGGTTTCTCAAATCTCCGAAAAAATCGATGGCAGCGCCGGCCAAAGCCAGGCCTGCGACCCACTGATCGCGCAGCCAGCCTGGCAGGCCGGGAAGCCCCATAGTCTACCGGCGCGCCCGACGGCAGTCGAGGGGGGTTGCGACGGTGTGAAATCGTTTCAAGAAGTACCCACGTGCTTCGACTCATTTGGCCGATTTCGTCGCCAAATCCGCTGTTCTGCGACACAGGCGACGCAAAGCGTTCCTTGTTGCTCGACCCAGGCGACGAGGTCGGCTTCAGCGACCCCGATCATCCAACCCATCTCAGTTAGAGCACGGTTTGCCCGGTAGCGTTCAAGGGTGCCAGCCAACTTGTGGCAGTAACTGCATTGATACAGGGACATGATTTCAAACCAACCCGGGCGCGTACCAGAAAGCCCTGCTGAGAACGGGGCCAACGGGACTCCGACCGACGTCAAAACGACAAAGTAACCGTTGCGGTTGTTCCGCTGTACACCATGACGCCGCGCGTTAGCACGTCCCGGCCGATCAGCGCAATGTAGCCGTGCCCTGCCAACGGCGTCTCGATTACCGGAATCGTCAGGGAAACCATGTGCGCCTGGGTATCGTCCATGAGGATTCCCAGCCCGATGTCGTATTGCCGGCAGTGTTCGGGCGTCGTGTCGCTCGATGCCGTGAACATTTGGCAAATCCCAGTTGGAACCAGTCCAAGTGCTGCCGCGACGCTTGGATCAATGCACGTGCAGCTTGCCCCAGTATCAATCAATCCTCGTCCGAAAACAGGGTTAGGGACCGTGAGGCCAGATTTCCGGAGGGCCTACTGCCGGCCCTGGCTGGTACTGATTCCGAGCTCAATGATCGCGCCATCGGCGGTGATTGGACGATTTACTATGGGCATATCGGCGAGGTACGACTGATGAACTGGACCGGTTCGCGGCTGGCGATCTGCTTAACGAGAAACGGTTTGAGCCCAAATTTTTCGTATCCGGCCTGGAGCGCGTCGTCGTAAGTGTCCCAAACGCCGGCAACGTTTCCATTACCGATCAGCGCGAAACGCCCTTCGCCGTGTTTGAGCAACTCGGCCTTCTGCTGTTCGTAAATCGCAAGTTCGGCCGTCAACGGTTCTGTGGTACTCACTGCGCTATTCCCGTTTGTGGCTGATTGAATGGGAACGGCACCTCCCCACCAATCGTGGCGAGCGTCTTCGGCAATGGCGATGAACGTTCGCCGTTGCCTGCGAACAGACCGATTCCATATGTATTTTACCGAGTTTTTGGGGCCGGGGCGGCAGTCTGGTGCGAATTTTAATCCTTGAACTTCACCTCGCGGCCGTTGGTGTCGTGGCACTCGATGAGCAGGTGCTCGGGGGTCACGCTTTCGCTGCCGAGAATCTGGATCTGGATGTGGCCGTCGTCCTCGATCTTGGCCAGCTCGCGCCGCTTTTTGTTGTTCAAATAGGTCGCCACCTCGTCGGAAACGGTGATGGTCACCCGGGCCACGTCCTCACGTTGTGCGGCCAGGATCATTAGTCGCACGACTTCGATGGCCATGCTTTCGGCCGTCTTGACCACGCCGGTGCCGTCGCAGCCGGGGCAATCCTTGAAGACGCTACGTTTGAGGCTGGGGCGAATCCGTTGCCGCGTCATCTCGATCAGCCCAAAGGGGCTGGTGCGGAGGATCTTGGTGCGGGCCCGATCGCGGCGCACGGCTTCGCGCAAAGCGCGTTCGACGCCGCGGCGATGCCGCTCTTTGCGCATGTCGATGAAGTCGTTGACGATCACGCCACCCAGGTCGCGCAAGCGCAATTGCCGGGCGATTTCCTTGGCCGCCAGCAGGTTCATCTGATACGCGGTCTCTTCGGCCGAATCCTCGGTGCGGAAGTTGCCGCTGTTGACGTCGATGGCCACCAGCGCCTCGGTCTGATCGATGACGATGCCGCCGCCCTGGCGCAGCGGAACTTCGCGCTGATGGATGCGGCTGATTTCCTGATCCAGCGCGTATTTGTGGAACAGCGGCTCCTTGCCCTCGTAAAGCTGCAAGCGGCTCACGTAGCGCGGCATCACGATCTGCAGAAATTCTTTGGCCCGTTCGTAGGCGACCGGCTCGTCGATATAAATCGAATCGACGTCGCCGGTGAAGATGTCGCGAATGGTCCGAATGATCATGTCGCTTTCTTCGTAGATGTCGATCGGCGCCGGATATTTTTTGATGCGCCGTACGATCACCTTCCACAGCCGCAGCAGATAGGCCAGGTCGCGCGACAGCTCCTTCTTGGTGCGGTCGATGCCGGCCGTGCGAATGATGAAGCCCAGCCCCTTGGGCGGATTCAGCTCCAGCATGATGTCGCGCAGCTTGCGGCGCAGATCGTCGTCTTCGATCTTGCGCGACACGCCGACGCGGCCCAGCGCCGGCATTAGCACCAGGTAGCGGCCGGGAATGCTGATATAGGTCGAGAGCGTGGGCCCCTTGGTACCGATGCCCTCTTTGATGACCTGCACCAGCACCTCGTCGCCGCGGCGCAGGATGTCCTGGATGGGCGGCTTGACGCGCGGGCGCGCGCCGGGCCGCAGGCGGCGTTTGGGACGCGGCGCTTCGCCGTCGCCGTCTTCGTCCTCGTCATCTTCGTTGTCGTTGTCGTTGTCGCGACCGCGACGCGAGCCTGACGGCTCGATCGGCTTGTTGGGATCGTAGCCGCCTTGGCGGAAGTATTGCGGCTCGATGTCGCTGATGTGCAAAAAGCCGTTGCGCCCTACGCCGAAATCGACGAAGGCGGCCTGGATGCTGGGCTCCAGGTTGACGACGCGCCCCTTATAAATATTGCCGACGTAATTGTCCTGGCTGGTGCGCTCGATGTAGAGCTCTTCCAGCACGGCGTCTTCCACGATCGCAATCCGGCATTCCTCGGGCTGCGACACGTTGATCAACATCTCTTGCTTCATGGTCTCGCTTTCTTGTCCGGCAAGGTGCGAGGGTACGCACCGATGGGCGGCGAGCGAGGCGTGAAAAATCGACAGGCTTCATGATTGCAACTCCACCGCAGTGCGCGTCAGATAGCAACCTTGCTGTTCGAGATCTTCCAATTGGAGCACGGCCAGCACGTCGCGCGGCCGGATGCTCGCTTGCCTCGTCACTCGAATTCGCATTCGCAATTGCCCTTGAGCCAGTTCGAGATGCTCGATGTCGGGCCGCACGTCGACCGCCTGGCGGCCTGCGTCCCGCTCGAGCGGGCAACTGTCGGCGGCCAGCAGCGCGGCAATCCGCGTCTGCAAGACGGCCCAGCGCTCGCCGGGCACGGGCAACTCAAAACTCATGCTGGCCAACTGGGCCGGCCGAGCGCCCTCGGGCAATAGCTCGACCGACTGGATGGGCATTTCCGCGGGGGCGACCTGGGCCAGCCGCTCGTGCAGCTCGCCGGCCGTCGACTCGCCAAGCAAGTCCACCTCCAGCACCTCGTCGGTGCCGGCAATCCCCACGCTCAGGGCCGAGGGAAAATTGATCTTGGGCCGCGGATGAAAACCTTCTGACATCCGCGTCTCCAGCCCCGAACGGCGCAAGAGCCGCTCCCAGGCGCGCAGCAGGTCACGGTGACCCAGCAGGCGTAGATCGCCCTCTTTGCGAAATCGAATTCGTACGCGTTGTCGAACCATCGGTTCGCGTTTCCCGGCAGCCGAAAGGCCGGGAAACCCTCCTAAAAAGTGATGAAGGATGAATGCGGAATGATGAATGGAAGGCGGTCTCGCGTCTTCCCGATTCATCATTCATCATTCATCGTTCCGCATTCCTCAGCCGCCCTCGTCGGGCAGCAATTTCTTCAGCTCCTCCTTCAAATAGCGTTTGACGTCGCGCGCGTGCTCCAGCGTCATGACCTTGGCGGCCACGCTCTGGGCGTGCGCGACCGTCACGCTGCGACAGACCTTCTTGATCTCGGGAATGGCGCTGGGCGGCACGCTCAAGTTCCGCAAGCCCAGCCCCAGCAGTAGCATCGTGTAAATCGGATTGCCGCTCATTTGGCCGCACAGGCCGATCGGCACGTCGGCCCGAATGGCGGCGCGGGTGGCCATTTCGATCAGCTTCAGCACCGCGGGGTCGCTGGCCGAATACAGCGAGGCGACGTCCTTGTTGCTGCGATCGACGGCCAGGGTGTACTGAATCAGGTCGTTGGTGCCGATGCTCAGGAAATCGACTTCTTGCACGAAGTGATCGATCATGATCACGGCCGCCGGCACCTCGACCATCATGCCTATCGGCACATCGCGGTTGAATGCGATCCCGTGCTCCTCCAGGTCTTCCATCACGTCGCCGACGATCATCTTGGCCTGGCGAAACTCGTGCACGGTCGTGATCAGCGGAAACATGATCCGCACGTCGCCCAGGGCGCTGGCGCGCAGAATGGCCCGCAGTTGCACGCGGAACATAGGCACGTTGCGCAGCGACAGCCGAATGCTGCGCAGGCCCAGGAACGGGTTGCGCTCGTCGTCGGGGGTGAGGCCGATGGCCACCTTGTCGGCGCCGATATCCAGCGTGCGGATCGTCACGGGGCGCGGCGCCATCTTCTGCACCACGGCCGAATAGGCCTCGAAATGATCTTCTTCGCTGGGAATGCTATCCGACCCCAGGTACAGAAACTCGGTGCGGTACAGGCCGATGCCGTCGCTGCCGAACTCGAGGCATTGCGGCGCCTCGTACGGAAACTCGATATTGCCCAACAGCTGAATCCGCTCGCCGTCGGCGGTTTCGGCGGGCAAATCGCGCAGCGACTTGAGCGAGGCGGCGCGCGAGCGGCCGGCCTCGGCCGCCTCGCGATAACGGCCCAGGGTGTCCGCGTCGGGATGGACGATGACCAGTCCCTGGTTGCCGTCGATAATCACGACCTCGCCGCCCGACACGTCGGCCAGAAACGGCCCCGTGCCCACGACGGCCGGAATCGCCAGGCCTTCGGCCACGATCGCCGTGTGGCTGCCAGGACCGCCAACTTCGGTGACGAAGCCTTTGACGAACTGGCGATCGAGATTGGCCGTTTCGCTGGGAGTGAGATTATGAGCGAGGATCAGCACCGGGCTGGTTAGCTGCGATATTTCCTCGCGGCGGCGCCCGAGCAGCGTGCGCAGCAGCCGCTTTTCGATGTCGAAAATATCGTTGGCGCGCTCGGCCAGGTTCGTGTTTTCCAAGGCCTGGAAGACCTTGGCATAGCGTCGCAGCGCCCGGCTGACGGCGTACTCGGGCGAATAATGCCGCTCGCGGATCAGTTGCTCCAGTTCGTGCCGCAGGCGGGCATCGCGGAGCATCTGCAAGTGGGCGTCGAAGATCGCGCCGTATTCCTTGCCCAGCTCAAGGGTGATGGCGTCGCGATTGCGCTCGATCTGCCCGGCGGCCGTATTGATGGCGCGGCCCAGCCGCTCCAGCTCGGCGTCCACGGCATCGCGCGTGAGGAACCGGCGAGGGATGCGAAACCCCTCGTTGTCCATCACGAATGCTTCGCCGATAGCCACTCCGGGCGATACGGCGATGCCCTGCAATCTGAGCATGAAAATCCTTTAGCGCCTGCGCCGGGCATTTGGTGCCGGCGCGCGCTCTGTTGATTCAATGCTGCGTGGGTTCGTCCTCGGCAAAGTTCTGAGCCACCAACTCCGCCAGGGCCGCCAGCGCCGCCTCGGCGTCCGGCCCGTCGGCTTCCAAGCACAACTCCGTGCCTTCGGTGGCCGCTAGCGTGAGCAGGCCCAGAATGCTTTTGCCGTCAACCCTTTCGCTACCTTTAATGATTACGATATTCGAAGCGAACCGATTCGCCAGCTTGACGAACATGTCGGCCGGGCGCGCATGCATGCCTTGCGGGTTGGTGATGGTCACCGTCCGAACGCATTTGGATCCGCTCATGGCACCTTGAACCTTCGCCGCAGTCCGCAGACTCCGCCCCCGTTTGGATGAACCCGTCGGCCGAAGCCGCGAGTGGGGCGGCTCCCCGATCGGCGCGGCTGGACATGACCGCTGGCTCTTGCAACCTCACGTGCCAAATTGCCTATTGCGCCAAATTGCCTGTTGCGCCAAATTGTCTTACGCGCCAAACTGATTGGTGTCGGCTTCGTCCAGCAGCGTCAGGATCTCTTCCGGTTTCCTGGCTTGTTTCAAGAACTTCACGAATCCATCGTCGCGCAGTTGGCGCGACACGTTTTCCAAAGCCCGCAAGTGCTCGCCCGGGCGGTCGGGGGGCGAAATCAGCATGAAAAACAGGTGTACCTTTTCGCCGTCGAGGCTGTTGAAGTCGACTCCCTCGGCGCTGACCGCCACGCCACCGACCAGACGTTCGACGCTGGGATGCTTGGTATGCGGCACCGCAATGCCGCGTCCGATGCCCGTGCTGCCCAAATCCTCTCGTTTGAGGATGGCCTTGACGATGCTTTCGTATTCCTGGCTTTTGACCTTGCCGACATCCAACAGCGAGTGAACCATCTCGCGGATGACGCCTTCTTTTGTGTCGGCCGCCAGGTTGGCATTGACCGCCTGGCGGCAGACAAAGTCGGCAAACTTCATGCAGGCACTCCTTTCGCTGTCCAATCGCGCGCAAGCCCACCGTCACCAAACCGCATGGCCGCCGGACCCGCTCCGGCACCAGCGCCGGATCCCGACTCCGGGCCGCCGTCGGTCATTCCGGGGTGCCGTCCTCGGGAACCGGCTGCTGCCGCAATCCCGGGCCGCGGTGTTCTTGCACCTTCTGCTTGTAACGCCTCAATTGCTGCTCAATCTTATGAATCGCACCATCGAGCGACGCCATCAATTCGCCACCCTGCTCGGTGGCCACAAAGTCGTGCTTGTGCTCGGCCGACACCCGCAAATCAATTTCCGGATTCTCGGGGTGCCCCAGGTCGACCGTGACTTCGATGGAAGTCAATCGCTCGAACAAGCGCGACATCTTCTCCCGCTTGGTTGTAATCTTCTCTTGCGTGGCTTCACTCAAACGACCGTGTCGGGCTGCAATGTTGATCACCACCGAAATGGCTCCTCGGGCACAGGGCACCCCTCTAACGAGTTTGGTACCACAGGACATACCTGGAAAACGGCCCATCTTACCGTCGGCGACAATTTGCAACAAATGCAAACGTCAACGGATCTTCGGGCGATTCCTGCGGGAGGGCGGGTGACATCCACCCGTTCCCCCAGCGCCAGTCTACCTTCTCTGGAAGGCTTGGCTAGGGCCGCTTTCGCCCGCTGCATGCCGGTCGAGCCTCCGGATTGCAGTCCGATCGCAGCCCGTGGGCCGTTTCTGCCGGCGGCCTTTTTTTCGCGGTAGGTGGATCCCCTGGCAAGCGGTTCCCTGGCAGAGACCGGGAACCCTGCTTTCGGCAGAGGCCGGGAACTCTGCCCGACTATCTCTCCAAAGGCTTGCCGAACAACAGGCCGGAGTCGAGTTTTTGTTTCCACGCCCGCAAGGCCGGCAGGCGCTTGGCCGCGGTGTCGGTAGGGCGGTAGAAATGGCCGCTGGCGCCGACAAGGCGGGTCAGGTTCCAGAACGCCAGCTCGCGAAAATCCAAGTCGTCATGATCCAGGTATTTGACCAATTGGGCCGCCGCGCCGGTCTGCAATTGATCCGGGCTGTAGCCCCAGAGCATGCGATACAGCTCGTCCCCTTCGGGCCCGCGATGGTGCTCAAAAGCCTGACGAACTTTGGCCGCCGTTGCCGGGCTGCGGGCGATGGCAGTGCGTAGCGAGTCGACCAGGGCATTCCAGGCTCCTCGCTGGCCCGGATCGCTGAGCGCGGTCACCACCGACTCGAACTCGTCGATCTCGGCCAGGCATTGCACGGCCAGCGAGCTGACTTCGCTACGGCGGTCGCCAGCCAGTTCTTTCAACCCCAGGCTGATGGGGCGGTCCGCCTCGAGCGTCTCTTCCACCGCGACCGAAGCCCGCTTTTCCATCGCCGAACGCTCGTCGGTTTTGATCCAAGCGGGAAAATCGTCCGCCGTGGCTGGCTCGACCGCGGGAGATTCGATCGTGGCGGCGAAACTCATCCGCGACGGCGCTTGCAATGGCTGCGGTTGCACGTGCATCTCGTCCGACCAGGCCGTTGCCCCGGCGGTCGAGTACAGATTCACGGCGGTCGTGGCCGGCTCTTTTTCCGGATTGCTGCCATCGACCCGCGTGCGCACGACTTCGACGGCCAGCGTCGAGTCGGGATCGGCAAAAGTCACAAACCCCTGCCGAATGCCCGACCATAATTTGATCTGCGCGCCCGGTTTGCCAAAGGTCAGCAAAATGGCGCGGCCATCCAACAGCCGCACGCCTGGCACGCCGCGCGAGTCGGGAGGCAGCAGTTCGACCAGGGTTCCGCCCAACAGTTGCATGCTGACGCCCGCCGTGAGCGTCAGGTTCGAACGGTACGTCGGCAGCGAAAGCAATCGGTCGCCCGGATAGACGGTTGCGCGGCTCGTTAGCCGTACCCAAGCCTGGCTTTGCCGATCGAAGCGCAACAGCACTTCGCGCTCGGAAATCAGCCGTCCCAGCCCCTCGGGAGTCAGCGTTGTGGCGGCCGCGTCGTTGGCCAATTCGGCGGGCGCCGGCTTTGCGACCCCGCCCGCCGCCGGCACCGCGGCCGGCTTTGAGGGTTTGGGCGGCTCGGGCGCCGTCGAGGCCGTTGTCGACGTCCCCGCTGCGGGCCGATCCGGTGTCATCGCCGGTTGCGGACTCGGCTGCTTCAAATCACCCGTCGTAGCCGCCGGACCCGGCACGGCCGCCGCTGCGCCGCCTGCCACTGGAGCGGCCGCCGCTGCGCCGCCTGCCACTGGAGCGGCCGGCGCCGCTGCTGGAACCACCGGAGTGGCCGGCGCCGTCAATGGAACGTTCGTTGCGCCATTCGCCGGCGGCTGGCTGGTAGCCAACTGGTTGCTCGGCGGTTGAGCGGGGGGCTTCTGCGTTGCTCCAGCCGTGGCAATCGTGTTCGCCGCAGGCTGGCCCGCCGCAGGTTGGCCTTGGCGGCCGGCAGTCAGATTGATGCCAGACGCCGGGTTAGCCGGCGCGCCCGCAGGTGGATTGCTCGAGTCATCTACGACCTCCGGCGGCGACAACCACGCATCGAATCTTCCGGATTGGTAACCTGCGTACACGCCGCCGGCAAGAATCGCCAGCACGGCGGCCACCGCAATGGCCCGGCCGCGACCGCGGCCCTTGGTCGGCTCGCGCAGATAATCGGGAACTTCCGGCTTCTTGCGCGCCGGACGCTGGTCGGCCGTTTCCACGATTGGTTGCGTGACGATTTGGTACGGCGAGGCGGTCGTAACGGCCACGGTCTCGACCGCCGGCGGTTGCCGTACCTGCTGCTGACTGCCAATCTGGTACATGCGCTGCCGAATTGCCGGATCGATATCGGCCGGCTCGCCCAAGACTAGCGCCAGCACCTGGTGGCAACTGGCAACCTCGGCCAGGTGCATGTCCGACTCCAGGCAGACCTTCTCGAAGTCAGGCACGCGCTCGGAGGCGAGCGTGTTGTCCAGGTATTCGGCGACCGTATTGGGGTCCAGGCCGATGCCGCGGCCATCGACCTTGGGAGCGGCCATCCGCAGGCGGCGCGTCACGTCGCGGATGCGGTGCATCAAGCCCGTGGCGAATTCGCTTTCCTCGATCTTCTTCGAAATGTCTTGCGAGTCCGCCGGCTCGAGGACGTCGTCCATGTAGTTGAGCATGTTTCGCAAGGTCAGCCGCATGGCACCATTCTCCCGGTCAGCACAAAAGAACCGACGCTCCGACCCGGCGCATCGGCGCCGGATGGCCGGAACATCACCAGCCAACCTTATTAGTGCCGATAACCGGCCGATTTCGTACAAAGCTTAATGAAATTTAACGATTTAGGGCTCGCAGCACCGGCGCATGATGCCGTTTTGGCCACCCGTGCTCGCTGCGTTTGCCCACCGGGGGGCTTCGCGAATTCAACGCGTGTTGCCCGGCCGCAACAGCCAATGGGCGGTCAATGATGCGTCGACGCACGCCGGTTTGCACGGCCGGTCTTCGCGGCTTAGGGTTCTCTGGACAGCACGACGAGCCACCCGTCCGATAGCAGGTGGCCGCCGAGCGAGCGCCACTGCTGACGGACAATTCTCGACCAGCGAGGTTACCATGGATTGGAGCGCCGGTCGGAGCGGCGTTTGCGGGGATATCGCGACGGGGCCGCTCGCACGGGACTGGATGGGTTGGACAAAGCTCCGTGCTTGTACGAGGTGCGATAAGCCAGCACAAAACATTTCCGGCTCAAGTGGCCGGTAAGGCATTTGGGATTGGCAATTACGGCGGCTAAAATAACAATAGGAAACAGACGGCGGCTGCCCGCTGGTGGAGGAACGGTCCGTGTCGGGAAGTAATCGAGTTCGCTTTCGACGCATCCTTCGTGAGGCAGAGGGTTATTTAGACCTGAATCTGCCTTACAACGCGTTGGAAGTGCTCGACCGCATGAAAGAGCCCGGCACGTTCCGCGGCCACAAGCTGTTTCTCACCGGTCGGGCCTTGGCCGCCTTGGGCCGCCATCACGAGGCCTGCGCCACGCTGGAAGAGGCCGCCGATCTGCTGCCCAGCGACCTTGAGGTCTGGATCGCGCTGGGCGCGTGCTACCGCGATGCCGGCCGCTTGGACCGGGCTATCGGCACGCTGCAGCGAGCCGAGGAACTCGAGCCCCGGCCAGCTCTGTTTTACAGCTTGGCCCGCTATTGCAGCGTCGCCCAGGAAAAGCAACGGGCACTCGACTACCTGTCGCGAGCGATTGCGATGGATCCTAATCTGCGCGACCAGCTTGGCGACGAGCCGGATTTCGATTCGCTGCGCTCGGATCCCGAGTTCCAGGCGCTAACCAGCATTATCGTCTAGCGCCTTTCTTTCTCCCCTCGCCCCTTGTGGGAGAGGGGCCGGGCGTGAGGGGTCGGTCCTGCCGCTCGCTTGACCGCCGCCACTCCAGCCTGGTTTTCGGCTGCGCGCCCACCGGCGTCAACGATTCGCCGAAACTGGCCCTGCCTGATGCCAATATTGCGCCCGTGGCGTGGCACGGCTTTAGCAGCATGCCCAATTGGGGCGAAATGCACAGTTTCGGCGGCGGCTTCTTCGAGCAAGGGAGATCCAACTATGGCGACCGTACATACGCAAGGTTTTCACGAGGAGCATGTAACCCATGCCTCGGGCACTTCGGTAGTCGAGGCGGCAGTCGGCCTGGCAGGGGTGCTATTGGCAATTCTAGGCTTGGTGAATGTCGCACCCGCCTACATGGCGTCGATCGCCACGCTGGCCATCGGAGCCGCGCTGGCCTTTCAAGGTGCGGCCTGCCAAATGCGCACGGGTGGCAATGCCATTTCGGCTGAGTTTACCGCCGGCCTGGCGGGCATCGTCCTGGGGATTCTGGCAATCCTCGGCATCGAGACGGCGATCTTGCTTCCGGTGGCCGTGCTCGTGTTCAGCGGCGGCTTGCTGTTGAGCGCCGGCTCGTCGCTGCACTTTGGCGCTGCGGGGGCAACGGCCGGCTCCGGCAGCCACATTCTCTGTGGCGTGGCCGGCATCGTCCTGGGCATTATCGCCCTGGTCAGCTCGGCTTCGTTGACGCTCTGCCTCGTGGCCCTGCTGACACTCGGTGTCGCCGTGGCCGTGGGCGGCAACACCTGGAGCCACCGGTTTGTTCGCATGTGGCAGCGGTAACGCCTTTAGCATTTTGAACAGAAGATCGCAAAGAACGCGAAGAAAGACGAAACCGGTCGGACGTGGATAGACCCATTCGTTCCTTCTCTTCTTTGCGGCCTTCGCGATCTTCTGTTCAATTCCGCTTCTGTTCGTTCAAAACGGTTTGCCTTCCAGCTCTTCGATCTTTTGCCGCAGCTCGGGCGGAATGGGCTGCGGCTTTTGCGTTTGATAATCGAAGACCACGATCGTCGAATCGCCTTCCGCGGCCACCGCAGCCAGCCGCTCGCTCCACAGCCGATGCTCCATGCCAAAACTGCTGCGGCCCAAGCGCGTCACCCGCGAGCCGATTTGCACCCAGTCGGGATACACCACCGGTCGGCGAAACTGACAACTGATCGCCGCCAGAATCGGCCCCAGCCGGCTCTCCGGTTCTTGCCCGGTGAGCCGAATCCGCTCCAGGTACGCGATTCGGGCCGTTTCGAACCAGCGGAAGTAGATCGCGTTGTTCACATGCGCAAACGGATCCTGGTCGCCCCATTGCACCGGCCAACGCGTCACGACGTGAAAGTCGGCCAGCTCGGCCACCGGTTTCCAATCATCCATATCGCGGTTCCCAAATCGTATTGGAGCATCGTCCGCCGCGCAGCGTCCACCGAGCGGGCCGCGGCCCGTTCTACCATATCCGGCCGGCGATCACTATTTGCCTCAGCGCAGGGCATAACTCGCCAGCTTCTCGATGAAGGCCGCGGCGAATGCGTCCAGGTCCGTCGGCACCAGTTGCCGCAAGCCCACGGCGCCGGCAAAGTGGCGGCCATTTAGCGCGGGCAAGATTCAGCCCCCGGTTTGACTCGCGTCCCCGTCTTCTGGCCGCGTAACCTGTACCTGGGCCAACCGCTATACTGCTCGCATGCACGAGAAGCCCCGCCGCCGCTGGTTCCAATGTGAGTTGCGGACGCTGCTGGTCGTGGTAGCTTTAGCTGCGCCGCTGACGACTTGGGCCGGCTATTCTCTCAAATGGATCAGAGAGCGCCAGGCGGTGATACCGTGGGCGCTCGTGCCTGATAACAGCGAAACGCGGGCCCCGGCGGGGCTTTGGATTTTCGGCGAGCGCGGTTATGCGAAACTCTATATCGCGCTAGCCGGGTGGCCACGCGGCTGGGATGTCGCGCGCCTTAAAGAATTGTTTCCGGAAGCGGATATCGTGGCCCTCCACGATTGATACATCGCTTAGCTGCCGCTCAGTGATCGTAGTCCGCGCCGGTGAGGCTGTGGAGGACGGATTGCTGCCAGCCGGTGAGTTCGGCTTGAAGTTTGTCGGCCAGCGCAGGCTGCTGGTCGAGCAGGTTCGACTTTTCGGCCGGATCGGCATCGAGATCGAAGAGTTCGCGCCGGACGGGACCGGCTTTCTGTTCGTGAATGACCAATTTGAAATTGCCTTCGATCACGGCGCGCGGACCGAGGTAGTCGTCTTTCGTGATGGGAGGCTGGCGATAGTTCGTGAAGTCTCGCGTCGCCTTGCCGCCCATCAGCTTCACCAGCGGCGTCGTGCCCTTTTGTAGCTCGGGATCAATCCACGGCTCGGGATGCGAGCGCAGCAGTCGTCGCGTGTCGTACTCCCAAAAGCAGAGCAGGCCGGGCCGCTGGATCAGCGTGCCGCTAAAAACCCCGGTCAAATCCACGCCGTCCAGTGGACGCTTGGGTAGCGGTTGACCCACGATCGCGCACAGCGTCGGCAGCAAGTCGCTGGTACAGGCGCGGACTTGGGTGGTGCGCGGCTGAGGAATACGCGCGGGCCACTCGATCAGGCCGGGTACGCGGATGCCGCCTTCGTAGACCTGCCCTTTCACCCCGCGAAGCGGGAACCCCAGCGCCGCGTCGGGCGAAGTGCCGTTGTCGCCGCAGTAGAACAGCAAGGTATCTTGACGCAGACCTTGCGCAGCCAGATGTTTTCGCAACATGCCGATGGCCCGATCCATGGCCGTGATCTCGGCATAGCGCTCGCGCAGTACCTCGCCCTTGGGACGCGTCACCTGCCCGCCGGTTTCGTTGGAGGTGAGGTGGGATTTCTTGTCGGCATATTTTGCCGGCAGATCGTCATAAAGCGCCAGGTCGGCCGGCAGGCCGCTGTACGGTTCGTGCGGAGAACCAAACCAGATGACGGTGAAAAATGGCTTGCCGTCCCCGCGAACGCGATCAATGAACTTCATGGCCTCGCGGACGATGACCTCAGAACTTTCGCCGGGATAAACCTGCGGCGGCCCGCCGTTGCGCGAGAGCGACGGATTCAGCTCGAAGAAATTGTCGTGCGAGACCCACTCGTCGAAACCCATCGCGCCCGGGTTGACGGGCGAGCCGGCTTTGACAGCGCCGACGTGCCATTTGCCGAAATGGCCGCAGCGATAGCCGGCCTGGCCGGCGATCTGCGCGATGGTGATCTCCTGCGGACGAATCGACCAGCCGGGCGCAAAAGTGCCGTAGCGATTCGGGTGTCGGCCGGTGAGAAAACTGCCGCGCGTAGGCGAGCAACTCGGATGGGCCGAATAAAAGTGGTCGAACCGCAAGCCCGTCGCGGCGATCTCGTCGAGTACCGGAGTCTTCACATACGGATGGCCGTTGTAACCGGTCTCTTCCCAGCCGTGGTCGTCTCCCATGAGCAACACGACATTGGGCAACTCCGCGGCCGAAGCGCCGGCACACAACAAAACCACCACTGCGATCCAGACTGCTTTCATCGTGTGATTTTCCCAGATCGTTTCATGGCGCGCGGGCTTGCGGCGCATCAAGCCTGCCAGCCCGCGCGGTAATCCTGCTTCACCCATTGATTCAGGTTTGCGAGGTTGGTGACCTTCATGTTCGGCCCGTCCCATTCGACCGGCTGGCCCGCGCCGGCGCGCTGGGCCAGGTTGCCCAGCAAGGTGAATTCGGTGAGCCGTGCCGAGTAATCGAAGTTCGAAGCGGTATCCGTTCGTCCCTCGCGCACGGCTTGCAGAAAATCGCTCGCCACCGCGGACGTTCGCGGAAGCGTCTTGGGCGGCTCGGGGGTTTCGAGCATCTGCTTTTGGGGCACGATGCGCATCTTGTTGCCATAGGTGCCCGTGTAGAGAATCCCCTTCTCGCCGACGTACAGGGTGCCGCTGGAATCGAACTTTTCGTCGGGATACTTCTTTTTCAATTCCGCCAGCAGCGGCGGCAGGTTCGCAGTTCCTCGCGGGCCTTTGGGAACCGCGATGTTCGCGTCGCCGGTATCGCCTTCGCCGATGCGGCCGTCGTACCAATAGACCTTAACGGCCGGCATCTCGCCGCGGGCGGCAAAATCCCAGCGGATGCGCGTGCCGGTGGGATAGCGCTGATCGCTGCCGCCAAACATCTGCTCGACTTCGACCCGGCTGGGGTGCTCGAGCTTGAGCGACCAGTAGACGCCGTCGAGCACGTGGCAGCCCATGTTTCCCAGCGAACCGTTGCCAAAGTCGTACCAGCCGTGCCATTGGTGCGGATGCAAATCGAGATGGTAATCGCGGAACGGAGCCGGCCCGATCCATGATTCCCAATTCAGTCCCGTCGGCACCGGCAACGAAGCCGGCCTTGGCCCGATGCCGCCGTTGGCCCGGTTGGTCCAACTGTGCGTTTCAGTGATCGGTCCCACGGCGCCGGCCCAAACGTATTCGCACAGCCGGCGATAGCCCTCTTCGCAATGGCCCTGGTTGCCCATTTGCGTTGCTACTTTGTAGCGGGCGGCCATGGCCGAGAGCGTGCGTGCCTCGGCGATGGTGTGGCACAGCGGCTTTTCGCAATAGACGCCCTTACCCAGTTGCATCGCGATCATGGCCGGCAGCGCATGCTGGTGATTCGGCGTGGCGATGAAAACGGCATCGATCTGTTTGGCGACCTTGTCGAACATCGCGCGGTAGTCGGTGAACACTTGCACGCGATTGGGATCGCCGTCTTTGCTTTTGACCAAAGTCCGGACCCGGTCTAACCGCTTTTCGTCGGCATCCACCAGGGCCACCAGGTTCTGCCCCAGGGCAGTGGCCACGTGCGTCGCGCCACGCCCGCCGCAGCCAATCACCACGCAATTCAATTTGTCTACATTGTCTGCCGATTCGGCGGCAAAGGCCGAGCGCCGCTCCGGCAGCCACTGCGCCGCCAACAGGCCGCCCGTTGCGACCGCAGCTTGATTCAAAAACGAACGACGACCGGACTTCAATGGCATGGCTGCACTCACAAAAGAAAAAGGGCATTCCACCAGAAGACGCCGACGATGCCGGCGTTAATCGTTCACTTCCAGTCGTCGGTGCGGAAAGGCGAGGCAGGCAGGCCGGCGCCGTTGTACAGGTTGCCGTCGGGATTGCTGGCCCAGGCATAACGCACGGCCACCGGTTGCTTGACTTCGGGATTACTGACGACGACTTCCGTGCCCTCGATCTTGGCCTGCGCCGGCTTCCACACTTTGTCCTCGCCGGCGATTTGAAAGCCTTTCAACTCGCCGCCTTTCGCCACGAGGCCGCCGTCGGTGTGTTCAAAGCTCAGCACGACTTCGCTGCCACGAATCTTGCGCCCTGCGGGCAGCGGGCCGCTGGTGGCCGGAACTTTCTGGCCGTACACCGTGCCCAACGCCCAGAGCGCGAGCCGCCGGCCGACCTCCTGCTTGTTTTTGGGATGATTATCATTCGGCTCGCCGATGTCGACGGTGACGGCCATGCCGGTCTTCTTGACCCGCAGGCTCTGCAACATCGCTTCACGCACTAGCGGGCGGAAGTCCTTGCGTTCGAAATTTGGCAATTGGACCCAGGCAAACGGGAAGTCGCTGCCCCAGCGCGAGCGCCAATCCTCGACGAGCAGCGGCAGTTGCTGAGCGTACAACTCAGCCAGCTCGAGCCGGCTGGTATTGTGTTCGCCCTGGTACCAGATCGCTCCGCGCAGCGCGTACGGAATCAGCGGCGCGATCATGCCGTTGTAAAGATTGGCTGGGAAGTTGGGATCCTGGCCCGGCTGCCCTGACTGGCTGGGTTTACGAGGCGCGGGCTTTCCCGCCGCCTTGGCTTGTGCGACTTTCTTTTTCCAAGCAGCGAGTTGTTTTTCGTCCGTGGCTTTCGCCTGCGCGAAATCGTAGGCCGCGTCGGCACGCACCCATTTGTCAATCTGCGCCTGGAGTTCGGGAGATTTGCTCTGGGCATCCAGGCTCGTCCAGGCAGCGATGTCGGTCCCGCCGTAGGACGAGTTGATCAAGCCGACCGCTACGCCCAGCCGCTGGTGCAGCTCGCGGCCAAAGAAATAGGCGACGGCCGAAAAATTTCCCACGGTCTCGGGACTGCAAGCTTCCCACTGGCCCGTGCAATCGGCTTGGGGCGTACGTTGCGGACTGCGGGTGACCGTGAACATCCGCAGGTGCGGGAAGTTGGCGGCCGATTTTTCTTCTTCGGCGTTCATGCCACGGCTAACCAGGAATGCCATGTTCGACTGGCCGGAGGCGAGCCAGACTTCGCCCACCAGCACGTCATTCACGGTCACGGTGTTCTTGCCTTGCACCGTGACCGTCTGGGGTTCGTCGTTTGGCTTGAGTTGGCTCAGTTTGACGGTCCACTTGCCGTCCTTGTCGGCCTGGCAAGTCTGCGATTGGCCGGCAATGGAAACCGTGACGTTCTCGCCCGGCTCGGCCCAGCCCCACACCGGCACCGCGGCGCTCGCTTGCAGCACCATGTGATCCGAAAAGATGCCGGGCAGCTTCACGTCCGCGCGGACAGCGGTAGCCCCGACGGCCATCAACATGACCGTCATCAAACCGGTGGCGCGGATCGCCAACGGCAGAAGCCGGCGGGCTGAAAAGTGGGTGCGTGCTTTCATGGCAAAGAATCTCTCCCGTTAGTAAGCCAATCGAGGTTGAAGCGGGCGAAATGGACCTCGTCCCAGTAATGCGTGCTCCCCTTGGGCCCGCGCTCGTAGACGTAGCCGATCGTCATGTCGTCCAGCACGACGAGATCGGAATAGGACGCGGGGTGCGGCCAGATCGTCTTGCCGGCGGTCCAGGTCTGGCCTTCATCGTAGCTCAGACGGACCGTGAGATTATAGCGGCCGTAAGGATGTTCCGGCTGGCGAAAGGGCGACGCCGGGCTGGAAAACAGCAGGCGATTCTTATCCTGCCGGCCGGCCAAAGTGAAGCGTTCCACCGCACCATGGCAGCGCGGCGTGATCAATTCCTCGGCACGCCGCACGGCCCCCCAGGTTTCACCGCCGTCGCGGCTAACGGCGACGAGATGACGCAGATTGTCCGGAGCGTCTTCGGCACTTTCGTTGCGGGCCACGACCATCACGTCACCACCGGCCAATTCGACCAACTGGCATTCACTGGTGTGCAGCCCGACCGTGCCGCCCAGCTTCCATGTCGCGCCATGATCGTCGCTATAGAACGTATGCGAGAAGCTGCGCAGCCGGCCCTGGCCGATATCCTCGCGATGCCGGGCGGGGACGACCAGGCGACCCGCATGCGGTCCAAACTGAAGTTGCATCATCGCGTTGCCCGGGCCCACGCCATAGCGCTGCTCCCAGCCTTTGGCCCAGGCCGCCCCGCGCCCGCGGCTGCTGGGATCGGCCTGCCCGGCATGGCCCGATGCGAGTTGATCCCACTCCGGCCGTGTCACTTGCTCATGAATCGTAACGGGCGCTTGCCACGTCGCGCCGCTGTCGCTGCTCGTCACGAACGCAAACCGCTTTTTATCTTGCAGGAAGAAGAGCCAGATCTTTTTGGTCACTCGATCGAGGCCAACCGTGATGTCGTTCGAGACGCGCTTCCCGTCGTCGACGATCACTTGCTCGGCCATCCACGACTTGCCGCGATTCGTGCTCCGCTTCAAGACAATATCGTGATTGCCGATATCGCCCGGCCCATCGTTCCGCTTTTCGGCGAACACCAGCACGTCGCCATTGGGCGCTTGCAGGATCGCCGGAATGCGATAGTTCGGCTTGTTCATCGGCGTCACTGGAAAGACGACCGTCGTTTCAAACAGCGGCGCAGCAGCAGACTCGCCAGCGCAGACAGCGGCAAGCGGAGCGAGCAGCAATATGGAGAGGAACATGAAGCTACGTTTCATGGCACCGCTTTTTTTCATCAGCTTAATCGATGGCGACTCAATCGTCGTCATCATCATCGTCGCTCGCGGAGATGGCCCAGGCGGGATAGGTGTCGTCGCGGCCGCGGGCGGCGAACCAGAGGATGCGATTGAGCGTGTCTTCGTCGGCTTCGTCGACCTCGTCAAAATCCTCTGCGAGCGATAGCTCGGCCCAGTGCAATTGCCGCGGGTCGCGGATGTCGGCCAGCTTGGGATTGAGGCGGTCGAGCGGAATGTTGCTGGGCAGCGCTTTGTAGGGCGTGAAGTCGGGCTCGGGTGCGAAGCAGTTTCGCATGGGAGTTGCCGAGGCGTCGAGCTGGTTCATCGGCGGCAGACCCAATAGCAGCTCGATCGTGCGGACCATGCCGGTCTGGTTGTAATTCGTGCTGTCGACGTGGTGCCGCTTCGTGTAGGGGCTGACCACGAGGGCCACGGTGCGATGGCCGTCGATATGGTCAAAGCCGTTCTGTGGATCGTCCTGGACCACGAGAATGCAGGTGTCTTTCCAGAAGCGGCTGTGGCTGATCGCTTCGACAATACGCCCAAGTGCCAAATCATTGTCGGCCACCGCGGCTTCCGGCGTCGGCATGCCCGGCTTCGTGCCGGCAGTGTGATCGTTGGGCAAAAGCATGATCGATAGCTCGGGCAGGTCGCCGTGCTGCTCGAAGTGTTTTAGTTCCTTGATGAATTCGGAAGCCCGATACGCGTCGGACACCGTGCCGGGAAAACCGATGAACGTGGGACACACGTGCGGCTCAAGCGTCTTGATCGTCGCCCGGCCGCGAATATCGATCGCCTGGTTGCCGCCGAGATAATCGCGATAGCAGTCGAGAAACGTCGGCTTGCCGCGGCGGCCGTCGTGCCAGCGAATCGAGGCTTCGACGAACTCGCCGTAAATCCGCAGCGACTTTCGCTTGGCCAGGGCGGCGTCCCAGATGAAGCCGCTGGCGGCGTAGGCCAGCGCATCGCCGCCGTCGTACGGATAGCTGCGCGGAAAGCCGCCAAACGCCTTCTCGATGTAATCGGTGACAAACGCCTCGTCGGTCCACTGATGGCCGTCGGCACTCAGCACGCCGCTGCAATAGAAGTTGTCGAGCAGCACAAATTCGTCGGCCAGGCGGTGATGGTTGGGCGTGACTTCGCGGCCAAAGATGCACAGGCTCGGATCGCCTTCGCCGCGCTCGATGTCGCCAAAAACCTGATCGTACGTCCGATTCTCTTTGATGATGTACAACACGTGCTTGAAGACCGAAGGCTCGCCGTGCCGCTCGGGCACCGGCCGCGGCGCGATGCCAGAGCGCGGCGCCGCATGCGCCGCAAAGATTTCGTCGGAACGATTGTTGGCAAGCACGACGGCCGTTTGCCGCCGCAGCTCGTCGTCGTCGGGCAGTGGCACGCTCGAAATACTGCCTAGATAATCGTGCGAGTTGAAGCCAAAGACGTTCTTGCCCTTGACGACGCGTTTGCCTTGCCAGAGCGTGTCGCGCGAGCCGATGCCTTTGACGTTGCCAACAAACAGCCGGTTCCGCGCGGGATCGAGGGCCAGGCTGCCCGGATACCAGCCGGTGGGAAAGCAGCCCTGGAGCGAACTGCGTGGAGGAGCGAACTTCACGACGGCCACGGCGTTGTTCGTGCCATTAGCGATGAACAGCTCGCCGCCGTCGGCACTGAACGCCAACGCGTTGGGCCCACTGCCGAAGGGCAACTCCGCCAGCGGCCGGGCCGAAATGATTTCCACCACTCGATCGTCTGCCGTATCGATCACGCTGACCGTGTCGCTATTGGCATTGGCCACGGCCAGGTACTTGCCGCCGGGCGCGACGGCCATGCCCGACGCATACCGGCCAACGACGATTTCCTTGATCACGCGGCCCTGTTTCAAGTCGACGATCGAGACCGACCCTTCGGCGGCGATGTTTCGCGAATCGACTTTGACCGGCCGGGCACGGCCCGAGGGCCCCGTCGCGTCGTCCGCTTGCGGTCTGCGCCCGGCCGAATTGCTGACGTACGCCTTGTCGCCCACGAGTTGCACGTCGTACGGCGCACTGCCAACCGGAATGCGACGCACGACTTCGCGGCGGGCCAGGTCGACTTCGCCCAACTCGTTGGCCAGATTCAACGCCACCCACAGCCGCCGGCCGTCGGGCGCGATGGCAAAGCCGGCCGGCAGTTGCCGGGTGCCGTACAGCGTGACGCCGTCGGCGCTCATTACGATGCCCTCGGGCTCGTTTCCGGCCGGCAGTTCGACGGAGATCGGCTCGGGCTTGCCAAGCTTGCCGTCGGGTTGGACGGAAAAACCGACGATGGCGGCCCCCACCTTAGCGCTTCGCGAGGCCGGAATGGTCGAGGCATACAGTCGCCGGCCGTCGCGCGTGAATTCGAGGCCGAGGTAGCTGGCCGCGCCGATTTTGGCCGCATCGATCACCTCGCCGGATTCAGTATCCAGGGTGAACACCTGCTTGCGGTCGAGCACGGCCAGCACCTTGCCGTCGGGCCGCAGAGCCAAGTCGACCGGCCGGCCAGGAAACGTGATCTGCCGGCCCAGCGGCGAGAGGATCTGATTGGTCGGAACCACGATTCGGCCATCGCTTTGTGGACCGACGTTGACGCGTGTCTGACTCTGGGCGGTCAAAGACACGGACCACAGCAGCACCGCGGCTGCGAGATAAACATGAACTCTCAACCGAACGCGTCGCACAAGCATGGCAGATACCGCTGGGAGGTAAAAACGGATGGCTCGATCGCTACTGTTTATTCCACGCGCGATTCGGCTTTTCCCAAACGATGCGCGAGACGTAGACGCTGTTGTCGGCGCCGTAACGATTATCGGGAGGCATGATATAGTTTGGCCCCCAGGTTTGCATCCATTCGGCGACGGTCACCCAAGTTTCTCGCTCGCTGACCTGGGTCACGCCAAAGTTGCCCAACCGGGCACCGCGCTGCGGCACCAGCACCTGCTCGGTCGCGCGGATGACGCGCAGCGTGTTCGGATCGACTTGCGCCATGAACAACGGCGCCCGATGCCGGAACACATGATCGTTGTCGGCCCCGCGGCGCGTATAGACCAGGAACAATCCGTCGCTGTGGGTCACCCAGTGCTGTTGCGTGTTGTAATTGCCCAGGTCGATACCGTCGTCCCAGAGCCAACGGCGAGGTTCGGCAAAGTGCAGGCCATCGGTTCCACTGGCCACGTAACCGGCGACGTCGTTGCGAAGCGTGAGATAGTATCGGCCGCGAAATTCGGTCAACGAGGGTTCGGCGAAGCCGCGCTCCACGTCAACGGCCATTTCGTTGCCATGCTCCACGTACTCCAGCCGTTGGCCGTCGAAGCGGCAGCGTAGAACCGTCACCGCGGCGAGCTTTTGCCGCGGCTCGCGGAAATAGATGGGCAGCAGGATGTCGCCGCCAGGCAAATCGACGCGCTGGACGCTGCCGGCGCCCGCATTGGCGAAGTGGGGCTCATCCGGCATTTTCAGCGTGGTCCACGGTGTCCACTGGCGCGTCTGCGGATCGTAAATCGCGTAGGCCGTTTGCCGTTCGCGAGCCGTCACGACTTTATCATTGCGATAGCGCACGGTATGTCCGATTCCCAGCAGCTTGCCGCTGGCGGCGTGCCACTTGGGCCAGAAATCGCACAGTCCTACAGTCACGCCATCGGGCTCGCTCCTGCGCCCGAGCGTAGCGGCATGTTCCGTGGGGCCGGACCACGTGCTTCCCAGGTCGTCGGTCCGCATGTCGTTGAGCGGCAGGAACACGTCGCTGCCGGTCACGACCAGTTTTTGCATCGTGAGCACCACGGAAGGAACCGTGCCGGGGATCGCGCCGGCACGAGGGTGAACCCAGCAAGTGCGGCCATCGTAACCGTGGGCAATCGTATCGAGTTTCACCATGAACTTCGGTGCCGGCTCAGCGCCGAAAACCTGCGCCGCAACCCCTAGCGAAAGGGCAACAGATAAAATAGCTGCCAGACAAGCCAGACGCTTCCTCGGCCGAAACGTATGCGACATCGGTGGATCACTCCTCAGACGCGGAAATCCGAAAACGTGCGATGGCACGGAATTTACCCAATCGACGGAGCTAAGCAACCAATTGCAAAGGCAGTCCATCGCTGCCCTGTTTGGCTGAGTCGCTGCATCTGGTACCCTCGTTACGGTGATCATGATCGAACCGCAAGTTGCAGATCCGCCCCGTCGGAAAGGACCCAGAATCATGCAGGGTGATTTGTTTCGCAAAAAGTTGCGATCAGGCGAACGGGTCTACATGACCCACGTCGTGAGCCTCGGCAATCCGGTCGGGGCCGCGCTGACCGCCGGCTTGCAAATCGACGCCGTGTTCGTTTGCACCGAACACATGCCGCTCGATCGCACCGAAGTCAGCATGATGAGTCAGTTCTACACTCTACACGGGATCGCGCCCGTCGTGCGAATCCCGTTTCCTTGTCCAAGATGGGCAGGCATGGCGATCGATGGCGGGGCACAGGGCATCGTTGCCCCGTACGTCGAAACGGTCGAAGAGGTCAAAACGCTGGTCGGCGCGGTGCGCTATCGCCCGATCAAGGGCGAGATGCTCGCAGGGATTCTCGACGGGTCGGTCGAGCCGAACGAAAAACTCCAGGCATTCTGGAACCGCTTCAATCGCCACACCTTCCTGATCATCGGAATCGAAAGCGTGCCGGCCATCCGCCGGCTCGAGGAGCTCGTGGCGATCGAGGGCGTCGACGGCGTCTTTCTTGGGCCGCACGATATCAGCTGTTCGATGGGCATCCCCGAGGAATACACCCATCCCGACTTCGTGCACACGGTCTGCGATGTCATCGGGCGCTGCCGCCGAGCGGGTGTGGGCGTCGGGATGCAGGCGGATCTGACTGCCGCACAAAACAAGCCGTTTCTCGAGGCGGGCATGAATCTCATGTTCCACAGTGCCGACATCGTCAAGATGCGCGAGACAATCAACGCCGAACTCGCTGCCTTGCGCCAGAGTTATGGCGATGCGTACAACCGCAACGGGACGCCAGTCTCGGCAACCGCCTGCTTCGATCCGCAGGGCAAGAAATAGGACTGGTCGCAAGTCCAATTGCTGGCACGGTCAATCCTTCGTGCCACGCCAGGGCCGATTGTCGCCCGGCGCAAACGGCTGGTGAAACCGGGAAACCGGCGATTCCCGTCCACGATTTTTGCCAGAACCGACTAGCGGTGGCGGCAAACTGGCTATATTCTATTGGACGGACCAGTCAGTCAGCCGGCTTAGGAGCCGATCCTTGAATCCACAAACGACCGTCGCCGACACCAAAACAGACCGCTGTGCCGAGCGCCGCGAGGAGATCCTCGACGCCGCCACAAAGCTTTTTGCAGAACATGGTTACGCCGATACCGACACGCAGCAATTGGCCGATAAGCTCGGCGTCGGCAAAGGGACATTATATCGCTATTTCCCCAGCAAGCGCGAGCTGTTTCTGGCAGCCGCCGATCGGGGGATGCGGAAGCTCTGCCAATACATCGATGCCAGTGTTTCCGCAATCGAAGACCCGCCCGAGAAGATTGCCGAGGTATTTCGCTCGTATCTCACCTTCTTTGCCAACCATCCGGAAATGTGCGAGCTGCTGATTCACGAACGGGCACTATTCAAGGACCGCAAGAAGCCCACCTATTTCGAACATCGCGAAGCGAACCGGGAGCGGCTGCGATCGCTCTATCGGGCGTACATCGCCGAAGGTCAGATTCGCGATATCCCGGTTGACCAACTGCTCGACGTCATTGGAGACCTGCTCTACGGCACGATGTTCACCAACTATTTCTCCGGCCGGCAGGTTGCTCCGGAGGAACAGGCCCGCGGCATTTTGAACATCTTGTTTCGCGGCATCCTCAGCGACGTGGGGAGGGAGCGGAGGCCGCCGGAATGATCATCCTACCTGCTCGAGGTCCAGCGCATTTTATGAAGCCAGTGCGTGCGTTATCCCCTGTCTTCGAAACAGCCGGCATGATTTGCCGCCGCTGGGGGCGGGCCGTGTCTGCGGCCTGCCTGTGGGCGACCTGCCTGTGGGCGGCCGGATGCGATCAGCCAGCACCGGCGCTGCCGCCAGCCACGGAGCCGGAGGTCGAGGTGTGCCTGCCCAGTTATCGGCAGGTCACCGATCGCGAAGAGTTCACCGGCCAGACCGAAGCCGTGAAGACGATCGACATTCGGGCCCGGGTCACCGGTTATTTGAGATCCGTAAACTTCAGGCATGGTGCCGAAGTCAAAAAGGGCGACCTGCTATTCGAGATCGATCCGCCCTACTACGAAGCCGAAGCCGAGCGGGCGGCGGGCGTGGTTGCCGAAGCCGAAGCCAAGCTGCGGCGCTTGCGGCTCGACTACGAACGCGCCGAGAAGCTGCGCCCCAACGGCATCATTACCAAGGAGCAGTTCGACCTGGTGTCGGGCGACATGGCCCAGGCCGAAGCCACATTGCGCGCGGCGCTCGGCTCGCTCAAAATCGCGCAAGTCAACCTCGGTTATTGCGATATCCGGGCGCCGATCGACGGCCGCATGAGCCGGCCCAACATCGACCCGGGCAACCTGGCCAAAGCCGACGACACGATCCTCACGCGGATCGTCAGCCAGGATCCGATGTGGGTCTACTTCGATCTCGACGAACGGACCATGCTCCGCTTGCGCCGGCTGGTGCACAAGGGAACGCTCGGCGTGACAGACACTGCCGCCGCCAAGGTGCCGGTGCTGATCGGCCTGGCCGACGAACAAGGTTATTCGCACCAGGGCGTGCTCGATTTCGAGGACAATCGGCTCGACCCTAGCACCGGCACGCTCCGCGTGCGCGCGGTGTTCGACAATCGCGACCGGCTGCTGACGGCCGGCTTGTTCGTGCGCGTGCGTTTGCCGATTGGCGAGCCGCACCAGGCGCTGCTCGTGCCCGAGCAAGCGCTGGGCACCGATCAAGGGCAGAAATTCCTGTATGTCGTCACGGCCCAGAACGAAATCGCGTACCGGCCCGTGGAAGTCGGCAAAGTCCACGACCGGCAGCGCGTGATCATCCAGGGGCTGGCGGCCGACGAACGCGTGGTCGTGACGGGTTTGCAGCGCGTGCGGCCCGGCATCAAGGTCAAAGCGACGATGGTGGCTCCGGCCGCCACGGCCGACACGCGTTCGACCTTACAGGCGAAGTGAGCGAGCGAGCGTTTCCTTCAGGCGGGGCGAGACGAACTTGATCTCACGCTTTTTCATCGATCGGCCGATCTTCGCAGCCGTGCTGTCGATCGTCATTACGCTGGCCGGCGGCGTGGCGGTCTTCAACCTGCCGATCGCGCAATTTCCGCAGGTCTCGCCGCCGACCGTGCAGGTAACCTGCACCTACCCGGGCGCCAGCGCCAAGGACGTGGCCGAGGCGGTCGCCGCGCCTATCGAGCAGCAGGTCAACGGCGTCGAAGGCATGATGTTCATGTCCTCGAACTGCACCAACGACGGCCAATACAATCTGACCGTCACGTTCCACCACACGGTCGACGTGAACATGGCCCAGGTGCTGGTGCAGAACCGCGTCAGCCTGGCCGTGCCGATGCTGCCCGACGTCATCAAGCAGACGGGCGTGACCACGCTCAAGCGTTCGCCCGACATTCTGATGGGCATCGCCCTGCTCTCGCCCGACAAACGCTACGACCAGCTCTACGTGAGCAATTATGCCATTCTGCAGATCAAGGACGAGTTGGCCCGGATGGACGGCGTGGCCGACGTATTCGTGTTCGGCCAGCGCGACTACAGCATGCGCGTGTGGGTCAACCCCGAACAGTTGGCGGCCCGCAGCTTGACGGCCGCGGACGTGGCCCGTGTGATCCGCGAACAGAACATGCCCGTGGCTTCAGGCGCCATCGGGCAGCAGCCGGCCCCCAAGGGGCAAGAGTTCCAGGTTACCCTCAGCACGCTGGGGCGGCTGACCGAGCCCGAACAGTTCGGCGAAATCATTCTCAAGGCCACGCCCGACGGTCGGATCACGCGTTTGAAGGACGTGGCGCGGATCGAGCTGGCCGCAAAGAACCAGGACGTGAACGTCAGCATCGACGGCAAGCCGACCGTGTTTCTCGCCATCTTCCAGATGCCCGACGCCAACGCGCTGGACACGCACGACCGCGTCATGGCCAAGATGGCCGAGCTGTCGGAGGCTTTTCCCGAAGGGCTGACCTACGACGTCGGCTTTACGACGGTGCCCTACACGCGTGAATCGATTCACGAGGTATTCAATACCCTGCGCGACGCGATCGTCCTGGTCGCCTTAGTCGTGCTGTTGTTCCTGCAAAACTGGCGTTCGGCGATCATTCCGCTGGTGGCCGTGCCGGTGGCGATCGTCGGCACGTTCGCGGCCATGGCCGTGTTCGGTTTCAGCTTGAATAATCTCACGCTCTTCGGCCTGGTGCTGGCAATCGGCATCGTCGTTGACGACGCCATCGTGGTCGTCGAGGCGGTCGAACATCATATCGAAGCCGGCCTGGCGCCGCGCGAGGCCACGATCCTGGCCATGGAGCAAGTGTCAGGGCCCGTGATCGCGGTGGGATTGGTGCTCAGCGCCGTGTTTGTGCCGTGCGCGTTTATCAGCGGCATCACGGGGCACTTCTTCCGACAGTTTGCGATGACGATCGCCGTCTCGACGATTATCTCGGCCTTCAATTCGTTGACGTTGAGCCCGGCCCTGACGGCGCTGCTGCTGCGGCCGCGTGGCAAGCAGGCTCCGCCGCCGCTTCCCTGGCTGGCCTTTCCGCTGATCGGAGCCGGCATTGGCTGGTTCCTGGCGACCGATCTCGAGCCGGTGCTGACGCGGGCGTTGGCCTGGTTGCCGCAAAGCATGGCCAGCCCCCTAGGGCGCTATCCCACGGTCGCGGCAGCCGGGCTGGGCGCCGCGGTGCTGGCGCTGTTCGGCCTGCCCCTCAATCGATTGCTGGCCATCGGCTTCCGCTGGTTCGATCGCGCATTCCACATGGTCACGAACCTATACACGTTTGGCGTGGGCGGCTTGCTGCGCGTCAGCTTGCTGGTGCTGATCGTCTACGGCGGCCTGTTGGGGCTCACCTCGTGGCGATTCGTCCAAACGCCCAAGGGGTTCATCCCCTCGCAAGACATGGGCTACCTGATGGTCAACATCCAACTGCCCGACTCGGCCTCGATGGAGCGCACGCAGGAAATCGTCGACCACATCGTACGCATCGCCAAGGCCAACCCCGGCGTGAAGCACTGTTCGGGCATCTCCGGCCAATCATTCGTGCTGAACGCCTTCGGCTCGAATTTCGGCTCGATGTTCGTGAACTTGCAGGACTACCACTTGCGGCGCGACCCAAGCCTGTCGAGCGATTCGATTGCCAACTACTTGCGCACCGAGTTTGCGAAGCAGATTGTCGGCGCCAACGTGCAGGTGTTTCCGCCGCCGCCGATTCGCGGCGTGGGCCGCGCCGGTGGATTCATGATCATGATCGAAGACCGCGGCGACGTCGGCCCGCACGTCTTGCAGGAAGAAGTCGAGAGCCTGGCGCGCCAGGGCGCCGGCACGCCCGGCCTGATGGCGTTGTTCACCGTGTTTCGCGCCAATGTCCCGCAGTACCGCGTCATTCCCGATCCGCGGCAGTGCATGCTGCGGCACGTCACGCTGGCCGAATTCGCCGACACGCTACGGATTTATCAGGGGTCGCTGTACGTCAACGACTTCAACCGCTTCGGGCGCACCTGGCAAGTCATCGTGCAGGCGGACCAGAAATTCCGCGATAGCTCGGATTACATCTCCCGGCTCAAGGTGCGGAACTCCGACGGCGTGATGGTGCCGCTGGGATCGCTGGCGAGCATGGAGGAGGTCAACGGCCCGCTCGTGCTGACGCGCTACAATATGTACCCCGCCGCTTCGATCAACGGTATGGCGGCGCCGGGCACCAGCTCGAACCAGGCGATCGACGCGATGGAGCAGCTCGCGCGGAAGCATTTGCCGCGCAACATGAGCTTCGAGTGGACCGACATGTCGTACCTCGAGCTGCTGGCCGGCAACACCGCCACGGTGATTTTCGCGTTTGCGGTGGTAATGGTGTTCCTCGTGCTGGCGGCCCAGTACGAGAGTTGGTCGCTGCCGCTGGCCGTGATCCTGGTTGTGCCGATGTGCTTGCTCAGCGCGCTGCTGGGAGTGAGCATCGCGCACCTGGACGTGAATATTTTTACCCGCATCGGATTCGTCGTGCTCGTGGGCCTGGCCAGCAAAAACGCGATTCTGATCGTCGAGTTTGCGAAGCAGCGTCGGCTGGCGGGCGCTTCGCGCCGCGAGGCCACGCTCGACGCCTGCCGGTTGCGGCTGCGTCCGATCATCATGACCAGCTTTGCCTTCATCTTGGGCGTGGTGCCCCTGATTCTCGCACACGGTGCCGGCGCCGAAATGCGCAAGGCGCTGGGCGTCGCCGTGTTCAGCGGCATGCTGGGCGTGACGCTGTTCGGCCTGGCGCTCACGCCGGTATTTTTCTCGACGATCGATTGGTTGTCCGAGGCGCGCCTCTTTGCGTCGTCGCGGCTGCGCCGGGTGAGCGACTTCATGTTGTCTATCCTGAGCCTTGGTGGCCTGCGTCGCTGGGGCGCCGCAGCGCTGAGGCGCACGCCTTCGCAAATTGCCCCGCCCAAGTCCGTTCCACTGGATCTGTTCGACCCCCCGCCCGCCGGGCGACGCGACGACGCTTCGCACGAGCATGCCGCGCATGTCTCGACCCTTGCGCTGGACGAAGGGGCGCGGATCGCGGGACGCGATTCGCCGTCTGCCTGAGAACCGAGGTCTCCGTTGTTTTCGCGCTTTTTCATCAATCGTCCAATCTTCGCGTCGGTGCTGTCGATCATCATCACGCTCTCCGGAGGCGTGGCGCTGATCACGCTGCCCGTCGCGCAGTATCCCGAAATCACGCCGCCGACGGTCGAAGTCTCGGCCATCTACCCGGGCGCCAACGCGCAAGTGCTCGCCGACACCGTGGCGGCACCCATCGAGCAGCAGGTAAACGGCGTCGAGAAGATGCTGTACATGTCGTCGCAGTGCACCAACGACGGCACGTACACGCTAACCGTCACGTTCAAGCACGGCGTCGACCTGAACATGGCCCAGGTCTTGGTGCAAAACCGCGTTTCGCTGGCGCAGCCGATTTTGCCCAGCATCGTGCAGCGCCGCGGCGTGATGGTGAAAAAGAAGTCGCCCAGCGTGCTGATGATCGTCAACCTCTTCTCGCCCGACGAGAGCCGCGACAATCTCTACCTGAGCAACTACGCCACGATCCAGCTCAAGGACGAATTGTCCCGACTCGAAGGCGTCGGCGACATCACCTACATCGGGCAGCGCGACTACAGCATGCGCTTGTGGCTGGATCCCGAACGCATGAGCTATCGCGGGCTGACCACCAGCGACGTCGTGCGCACGATCGAGCAGCAGAATGCCCAGGTGGCGGCGGGCCAGATCGGGCAACCGCCGATTGCCAACGGGCAGGCATTTCAGTTCACGATGAGCACCATGGGCCGGCTGGTCGACGTCGATCAGTTCGCCGAGATGATCCTCAAAACCGACGCGGAAGGCCGCTTCGTCCGCCTGCGCGACGTCGCGAACATCGAGCTGGGCGCGCTGGTCTACAACCAGAGTTGCACGCTCGACGGCCGGCCGTCCGTCGCGCTCTCCATCTACCAGCTTCCCGGCTCCAATGCCCTGGCCGTGGCCGACCGGGTGCGGGCCAAGATGACCGAGCTGGAAGACCGCTTTCCCGAAGGGCTCGACTATTCGATCGTCTACGACACGACTCCCTTCATTCGGGAATCGATCAACGAGGTCTTCAAGACGCTGCGCGACGCCGTGCTGCTGGTGGCCGTGGTCGTGCTCTTGTTTTTGCAGAACTGGCGTTCGGCCATCATCCCGCTCGTGGCCGTGCCCGTGGCCGTGGTCGGCACGTTCGCGGTCATGGCGATGCTGGGCTTCAGCCTCAACAACCTGACCCTCTTCGGCCTGGTGCTGGCGATCGGCATCGTCGTCGATGATGCGATCGTGGTGGTCGAGGCCGTCGAGCATCATATCGAGCATGGCTTGTCGCCGCGCGACGCCACGTTGCGCGCCATGGAGCAAGTATCGGGCCCCGTGATCGCCGTGGGACTGGTGCTGAGCGCGGTGTTTATTCCCTGCGCGTTCATCAGCGGGATCACCGGGCAGTTCTTCCGGCAATTCGCGCTCACGATTGCCGTCTCGACCGTGATCTCCGCGTTCAACTCGCTGACGCTCAGTCCGGCGTTGACGGCCTTGCTGCTGCGTTCGCGCGACAAAGGCGCCGCGCCGCCGCTGCCGGGGCTCGTGTTCCCGCTGGCCGGTGCCTGGCTGGGCTGGGAGTTCGTCGGCTCGCGATTAACCTCGCTGCTCGAAACGCGGTGGCCCGCAGTCGCCGCGGCGCTCGCTGAGCCCGCGTGGCTCGTGGCGGCCGTGGCCGCCGTGCTGGGAGCCGTGTTTGGCTGGATGGCCGGCCGCTGGCTCAACCACATGCTCGGCTGGGCGTTTCGCGCATTCAATCGCACCTTCGATTGGGCCACGGGGATTTATGCGCGGGTCGTGGGCGGCTTGCTGCGCGTCAGCTTGATCGTCCTCGTGCTGTACGGCGGTCTGCTTGTGCTGACCTACAAGACTTTTGTGATTGCGCCCAAGGGCTTTATCCCTTCGCAAGACAAGGGCTACCTGCTGGTCAACGTGCAATTGCCAGACTCGGCCTCGCTCGAGCGCACCCGCGCCACGATGACCACGATCGAGCGGATCGCGGGCAAGCTTCCCGGCGTCAAGCACACCGTGGCGATCGCCGGCCAGTCCATTCTGCTGGGAGCGACCGCACCGAACTTCGGCGCGATGTACGTCATGCTCGACGACTTTCATCATCGTGCGAAGGAAAAGCTCACGGGCGACGTCATCTCCGCACAGTTGCAGTCCGAGCTCGAACACGTCGTTAGCGACGGCATGATCAATATTTTCGGCGCCCCGCCGGTCGAAGGCCTGGGCACCGCCGGCGGTTTCAAGATCGTGATCGAAGACCGCGGCGACTCAAGTTCCAAGGCCCTGCAAGAAGTCTCCGACCACGTCGTGGCCGAAGCAGCCGGCACCGCGCAACTGCGCGACTTGTTTTGCAGCTTCCGGGCCAACAGTCCCTGGCTATACCTGGATATCGATCGCTCGGCCGCCAAGCGCATGGGCTTGGGCATGGACGAAGTTTTTAACACGCTGCAAGTCTATTTGGGCTCGCTGTACGTCAACGATTTCAACCGCTTCGGCCGCACCTGGCAGGTGAACGTGCAAGCCGGGGCCAAATTCCGCAGCGACATCGACGACCTGAAGCGCTTGAAGATCCGCAACGCCACCGGACAGATGGTGCCTCTGGCTGCGTTGAGCGAGGTGCGCGAGGTCGACGGCCCGACGATGATCACCCGCTACAACCTGTACCGCGCCGCTCCGATCAACGGCAGCCCCGTCACCGGCGTCAGCTCGGGCAAGGCACTCGAATTGATGGAGCAGGCCGCGCGGCACGATTTGCCGCGCTCGATGCGGGCCGAATGGACCGAGCTGGCGCTGTTGCAATTGCAAACCGGCAACACGGCCATGATCGTCTTTATGCTGGCCGTGGTGCTCGTGCTGCTGGTGCTCGCCGCGCAGTACGAAAGTTGGTCGCTGCCGATGGCCGTGATCCTGGTGGTGCCGATGTGCCTGCTGTGTTCCGTCGGCGCCGTGCTGTTTGCCAAAATGGACGTGAATATCTTCACGCAGATCGGTTTTGTCGTGCTGATCGGGCTGGCTTGCAAGAACGCGATTTTGATCGTCGAGTTCGCCAAGGCGCGCCGCGAGAACGGCGTGGCCCGCCGCGAGGCGACGCTCGAAGCCTGCCAACTCCGCTTGCGGCCGATCGTGATGACGTCGCTGGCGTTCATCCTCGGTGTGGTGCCGCTGATGATTTCCGAAGGAGCCGGTGCCGAGATGCGCCGCACGTTGGGCACCGCCGTCTTCGGCGGCATGCTCGGCGTCACGCTCTTCGGCATCTTCCTCACGCCCGTCTTCTACTACGTCATCCAATGGTTCGCCGACCGGCGCGAAGCTCGCAAGGGCAGTGCCTCCTAGCCAAGGAAACTCATCGGGATGCCACTGCTGGCTTGTCCAGCAGTGCGATGCCGCCTTGCGGCCAATCCCGACCAAACCGAGTCGCCTGCCAGCACCTTGAGGCGACGCCTATCGCTTCGATCCACTGCTGGACAAGCCAGCAGTGGCACCCAAGCGGTTAACCCTCTCTCCTTGCTTTTCTTCTTAGCGTCCTTCGCGTCCTTCTGTTCAATTTTCTTGTATTTGTGTTAGGGATGCGGCGGCGTGTCGTCGCGTCGAATGAATAGGAAGTCGCCGGACTCCTGGTCGTTTTCGAGGCGGCCATAGGCGGGTATCGGTTTCAGGCCTTCCATTCTCATGCGCGCCGTGATCTCGGAGAACGTGACGACGTCCGGGGCATCGCCCGGCTGGCCCAAGAATTTTAAAAACCAGGCCAGGAACGACGATTTGTCCGGCACCGGGCCGCAGCCGGATGCCAGGAAGCGGCGCGTCGGATATTGCAGCACGCCGGCGATATAGGCATCCCGGTCGTCGTGCCCGCCGCGCGTCGACAGCTGTGCCAGTGGCAGGCCACGCATTGCGCTGAAAATGTCTCCGGCCACGCGCGTATCGATCGTGGCCCCGTAGCACGTGTCCAGCGCGAGCAAGACGTGTGGGCAGCTATGATTGCTGATTGTCGCCTTGACGTCGTTGAGCGAGACGTATTTGTTCTTGTCCAATTCGCTGGGCGCATCCTTGCCGACGATGTAGCCGATCTTGTCGACGAACCGGCCGTGACCGGCAACGAAGATGAAAAGCTGGTCGTCTGCTTCGTAATTCTTTTTGGGTTTTTCAAGGATGGCATGCAGGATGTCCTTGCCATCGAGGTCGGTCAGCAGCGCGACTTCGAAGCCATAGCGCGTTTCCAGCAGGCGCTTGAGTTCGGTGGCATCGCCGATCGGTTTTCCGAGCGTCTGCCAGGCCTGCGGATGCTGATAGTTCTCGATCGCGATCAGCAGCGCGTAATCTTTTCCTCGACGCGGACCGACTAAATTCGAGACCGGCTCGGGTTCGGGAACCTGATCCAATCCGCGCACGATCTGCGGCGCAGGCCCGAACTGCGCAACCGCCAGCCAGCCGCCAAGGCATAACACTCCGGCCGCGGCCGCCGCCACGAAAACCAGCTTTCGTCGTGGACGATTCCGCTCGGGTCGAGCGTGTGACCAGCGCCGGGCGATGCGCACGATTTCGTCGTCGGGCAAAATGCTTTTGCCCTTGGGGCCGGCGACGAGCGTGTGTTGGAAAGGCTTGCCATCGAACCAAGGATCAGACTCGGCCAGCTGCGGGTCACGCGCCTGCTCGGCCGCTTGCAACACGTCATACAGCCCTTTGAGCGAGACGCGGCGGACCGGGTCGGTAGAAAACACCCACTCGCCCGGCCCCCACTGCACAGCCATCAGCGCAAACGCCTCGGCGCCTGGCACGTCGGCACTGGAGCGGCAGAAGTATTTGAACAACAGGCTCTTGGGCTGCCGCAGCAACACCGCCCGCTCTTGCCGCTTGGAACCATGAAGTTCCACGGTCCACGTCTCGCCGCGAGCCAGATCCTCAAGAAATACCTGGTGGTCATTAAGCAAGTACGTTCGCTCGCGGGCAAACTCGATGTCGTCAAACAGCCGGGCCGTCAGCGGGTCGCGATCCTCGACGGCCGCTTGCATGATCCGATCGCTCATCCGCCACCAGTCGGCGGTGAATTTCCCAGCTACGGCCGGTTCGGCCAGATCTTCGCCCGAGATATTGCGGATGGCCATGAAGATGCCTTCCAGCGTGGCCTCGAGCGGCAAGGACGACGGCCGCAGACTTTCGCGCACCATCGCCGCGTAGCGCGCAAACTTCTCAGCACCAGCGGGCAACTGCCGGCCGGCCAGCAGCCACGCACAAAAAGTGGCGGCCAGCATGTCGTCCAACGTCGGATCGAGCGGCACGACGATCCGGCGGATCGGCCCATCCCCTTTCGAAAACGCGGCCAGAGCGTGCTCCACGGCGCGCCGACTGCGCTCCCAAGCCCCCGGCTCGTTGCGATCGACCGGCGCCACACACAATTCGCCCGACTCTGGCCGCTCGGGCGAGGCATTGCCAAACACGAGCTCGCAGCGCGGCGTGGCTGCCGATCCATCACCTGCAATCGTGGGTTTGTCTTCCGGCATCGTCATACGATTTCCTTGCGCGTCTGCCAACGGCACGACCACACGCCATTCTATGCCCTCGCCGAGCGGCGCGGAAATCAGGAATTCAACATTCGCGGACTCTGGGACCGACTCGCCGACGGAAATCGGCCGCGGTATCGAAACCGCTGCAAATGCCGGGTATGATGTGCCTTGCACACCGCAATTGCCCGCCTCGAAGGAGTACGTTCATGAAGCTCTCTTGGTTCGCCTGCATCGTTCTGGCCACGAGCACCGGCGCCGCGGTCGCCGCGACACCCAAACCCAACATCGTGTTCATCCTGGCTGATGACCTGGGCTATGGCGACGTGGGCTGCTATGGGCAGACGAAGATCAAGACGCCGAATATCGACCGCATGGCCGCCGAAGGGATGCGGTTTACGAACTTCTACTGCGGCGCGGCGGTCTGCGCGCCCAGCCGCTGCACGCTGATGACCGGGAAACATCTCGGCCACGCCACGATTCGCGACAACATGCAACGCGAGCCGGGCGCCGAAGGCCAGCACGCCATGCAACCGGGCACCGTCACCGTGGCGCAACTGCTGAAAAGTGCCGGCTACACCACCGCCATCGTCGGCAAGTGGGGACTCGGCATGCCGGTGGATCACAGCAGCCCGCTCGGTTACGGCTTCGACCATCACTACGGCTATCTCTGCCAAGGCATGGCGCACACGTATTATCCGCCTTACCTGTGGCGCGACGACAAGCAGGAGCTGCTGCCCGGCAATCCCGACTACTCATACGGCAGCGTGGGCAAAGGCCGATCCGGCCTGATCGAGCCTTCCGGCAAGCTCTATTCGCACGATCTCATGGCCAATGACGCGCTGGCCTGGGTGGCCCAGCACCAGCGCGAGCCGTTCTTCCTCTACTTGGCCTTCACCATCCCGCACTTGTCGCTGCAAGTGCCGGAGGACTCGCTCGCCGAATACCGCGGCCAGTGGCCCGAGACGCCGATGACCACATCCAAGCATTACGCCAACCACTCCACGCCGCGGGCTGCCTACGCCGCCATGATCACGCGCATGGACCGCGACATCGGCCGGCTGATGGCCGAGCTCAAGAAACTCGGCCTCGATGACAATACGCTGGTATTTTTCGGCAGCGACAACGGCGCCGTCTTCCCCATCGCGGGCACCGATCCCCAGTTTTTCCACAGCAACGGCAATCTGCGCGGCTACAAGCAGGACCTGTACGATGGCGGCATTCGCACGCCGTTCATCGCCCGTTGGCCCGGTCACATCAAGGCCGGCACGACCAGCGACCTGGTCGGCGCGTATTGGGACATGCTGCCAACCTTGTGCGACATCGCTGGCACGAAACCGCCGGCCGACATCGACGGCTTGAGCATCGCCCCCACGCTGCTGGGCGAGCCGGGTCAAAAGCGACACGAGTATCTGTACTGGGAATACGAGAGCGCCGGCCGGGCGCAGGCGGTGCGGTTCGGCGATTGGAAAGCGGTCCGCAACCACGTCAACAAATCGCCCAACTCGACGCCCGAGCTTTACAATCTGGCCAGCGACCCAAGCGAGTCGAAGAACGTCGCGGCCGAGAATCCCGACGTGGCTGCGAAAGCCGCCGCCTACATGAAGGCCGCCCACACTCCGAGTTGGGAACCGAAGTGGGATTTTTGAGCCCAAGCAGCCGAGTTTCCGATTCAGGAACACTGATCGGCGCTAATTGGCACTAATAAAAATTAGTGGAGATTAGTGCAGATTAGCGTTCCTTTCCGGTTATCGCCGCCGAACCGTGCGCACGGCGTCGGTGATGTAGAGCACCACGGCGATCCAGATCAACGGAAACGCCAGGCGATGGCTGGCGGTAAACGGCTCGCCGAACAGCAGCAGCGCCACGCCGACCTGCATCGTCGGCGTCAGGAATTGCAGGAAGCCCAGCGTTGTCATTCGCAAGCGACGCGCGGCGGCGGCGAAGCTTACCAGCGGCACGGTCGTGATCGGGCCGGTGGCCAATAGCAGCCAGTCGCGCTCGAAGTCGAAGGCGGTGGACGTGCCGGTGCTGGTCGCGCTCAGGTATCCCAAGTACGCCAGGGCCGCCGGCGCCAGAAACAACGTTTCGACGAACAGCCCGACCAGGGCGTCGGCGGCGACCACTTTTCGCACCAGGCCGTACAGCGAGAACGACGCTACCAATGAGATGGCGATCCACGGCACTTCGCCGCCATGGATCGTGAGCACGACCACACCCGCGGCCGCCGCCACCAGCGCGACGATTTGCAGCCGCCGCAAGCGCTCGCCAAGCACCAGCACGCCCAACAGTACGTTGGCCAGCGGCGTAATGAAGTAGCCCATTCCGGCTTGCACGACCTGCTCGATGCTGACGGCGTAAATGTACGTGCACCAATTGCTGGCGATCAGCAGGGTGCTAATCGTCAGCAGCAGGCACGCGCGGCGGTTGGCCAGCACGGCCCGCACCGCGGCGCCCCGCTTGCATAAGATAATCGTCGCCAGCAGGATGACGAACGACCACCAGGCGCGATGCGCCAGAATGGCCAGCAGCGGAACTCCATCGAGCAGCCGAAAGAAGAGCGGGATCACGCCCCACAGGCCATACGCCGTCACGCCCAGCGCGAAGCCTGCCGGCGTATCCTCGTCCGGCTTTTCAGCGATGGAACTCAAGAGCGGACCTGGGGGCAAGTCAACCGGCGAACCTGGTAATCGCGGCAATCCTAGCCTCCTGGGCCAGGATTCCAAAGGGGCAAACTACTGAGCGTTCCCGGCCCTTGGAGGTTCGCGCGGCATCGGTCATGTAACCAGGCCGGCTCGCTGTTTTGACGCTGTTGCAGGCGATGGTACAATCGGGGTCCACCAGTAACTTCCTGCCCTACTCGATTTGCCCAGCAGCCCTGCTGACCTTGTCGGCCGCGGATGTGGGCCAGTCCTCACGACGCGATGCAAGCCCCCATGAGCCGTAGCGCATCCCTGCCGATTCGTGTTTGTTCGCCACGTGCGTCGGCCTGGATGGTTCACGCTCTGCTGGCCATGATTCTCGGCAGTTCGGCAACGGCCGAAGAGCCGCTGCAGTATGACCGAGACATTCGGCCGATTCTGTCGAACAACTGCTTTAATTGCCATGGCCCCGATCGCGAGGCGCGGCAGGCGGAGCTGCGGCTGGACGTGCGCGACGAAGCGCTCGAGCCGGCCGAGTCGGGCAAGCCGGCCATCGTGCCGGGCAAGCCCGATCAAAGCGAATTGGTGCGCCGCGTCCTGACCGACGATGCGGACGAGTGGATGCCGCCGCCAGATTCGCACAAGCAATTGACCTCGCGTCAGAAAGATTTGCTTCGCCGCTGGGTGCAAGCAGGCGCCGTGTATCAAACCCATTGGCTGTATGCTCCGCTCGTGCGGCCGCGCGTGCCGAAAACGCGGCAGGCCGGCAACCGCAACCCGATCGATGCGTTTGTGCGATCACAGTTAGAGGCCAAACAGATTGCGTCGGCCGCCGAAGCCGACCGCGTCATGCTGCTTCGGCGGCTGAGTCTCGATCTGATCGGCTTGCCGCCCACGCCCGCTGAAGTCGCGTCGTGGCTGGCCGATACGAGCGAAAACGCTTATGAAAAGCAGGTCGACCGGTTGCTCGATTCGCCGCATTTTGGCGAGCGGATGGCCGTGTGGTGGCTGGACGTGGCACGGTTCACCGACACGGTCGGTTTTCACGGCGATCAACTCCAGCGGATTTTTCCGTATCGCGACTATGTCATCGATGCCTTCAATCGCAACAAGCCGTTCGACGAGTTCACGGTCGAGCAGTTGGCCGGCGACCTGCTGCCGCATCCGACAACCGAGCAGCTTGTGGCCACCGGCTTCAACCGGCTGAACATGATGACGCGCGAAGGCGGCGCGCAGGCCAAGGAGTATCTGGCCAAGTACGGAGCCGAGCGCGTGCGAACGGTGGGCACCACGTGGCTCGGTTCGACGCTGGGCTGCTGCGAGTGCCACGATCATAAGTTCGATCCGTTCACGGCCCGCGATTTTTATTCGCTGCAAGCCTTCTTTGCCGACGTCAAGCAATACGGCTATTACGCCGACGCGGGCTACTCGCGCAATCCCGAGCTGAAAGGCTTTGGCAACGAGCATCCGTTCCCGCCTGAGATCAACGTGCCCAGCCCGTACCTCCAGCGGCGCCAGGCCCAGCTCGAAAGCCAGGTCGATCGGCTGATACAATCGCGGGCGGCGCAGCTCAAGGCCGATCCCAAACAGCTTGCCGCGTACCAGGCGTGGCTGGCAACCTGCCGCGAGTTTCTCAAAACGAACCCGGACGGCTGGGAAACGCCGACTTTGGCGGCCAGCGACTCGCCCCTGGTGGCCGAACTGTTGCCCGGCGGAAAACCGGCGCCAAAGAAGCCGCCGCAAAAAGGCGCGGCAAAAGATCAGCCGCCCGAAATCAATCCGCTGCGGATCGGAAACGATGGCGTGGTGCATCCGGCCGCGAAATCACCGGCCGGCAGCAAGCTGCGGCTCGAGTTGCGGCCGCGGCTGCGGCAGATTGCGTCGCTGCGGCTGGAGCTGGTTCCCGACGCGCCCGGCCGCGATGCGGTCATGCCGAAGTTGCCCGCTCAGATGATTCGCGTTTCGGCCGCCATTCGACCGGCCAAGGGCAAGCAGCGACCGCTCGGCTTTTATTTTGCCGATGCGGACTCGAAGGAGAGCCGCTACTCAGGCATGACCGAAGCCACGGGCGTGACTGGTGGCTGGTCGACTTCGGCCAGGCACGAGCAGGAAAAGCAGACGTCGGTGTGGCTGTTGAATCCGCCGATCACGCTGGCCAAGGGCGAGTCGCTGGTCCTGACCATCGACGCAGCGCAGACGATTGTTCCCTTGCGCCTGAGCCTGGCCCCGCTAGCTCCGCGGCTGTCGCGCTGGGCGCCGGGCGATGCTGGGTGGACCACATTTGCCGCGAGCTTGCCAAAAGACGCCGATCAGCCGGCCGCCGTCGCGGCGTACTTCCGCAGCACGGGCATGGATCGTGCGCTGTTCGACGAGTATTTGAAGCTGGGCCGGCAGATCATCGATTGCCGCCACGGCAAGGCTTGGACGATGGTCACCGTGCCCGTCGCGCCGCTCACCATCCGCGTGTTGCCGCGCGGCAACTGGCAGGACGAAAGTGGCCCGGTGGTCGAGCCGGCCGTGCCGCATTTTCTGCCGGCCGGAGGTTTGCCCGAGAATCGCCGGCTGACGCGGCTGGACCTGGCGCAGTGGCTCTGCTCGGATCCCAACCCGGTCATGCCGCGCGCCGTGATGAACCGGCTGTGGAAGCAGTTCTTTGGCAACGCGCTATCGAGCGTGGTCGATGATCTGGGTGCACAGGGCGAGCCGCCGTCGCATCCCGAACTGCTCGATTGGCTGGCCGTCGAGTTTCGCGCAAGCGGCTGGGACTTGAAGCACATGATCAAGCTGATCGTCATTAGCCACACGTATCGGCAAGGTTCGAGCCTGCGGCGCGACCTGTGGGAAATCGATCCGGCCAATCGGCTGCTCGCATCGCAGAACCCGCGGCGGCTAGATGCGGAGTTCGTCCGCGACAACGCTTTGGCAATCGCGGGACTCTTGGATTTCGAGATCGGCGGCCCGAGCGTCAAGCCGTATCAGCCGCCGGACTATTACGCCAACTTGCAGTTCCCCAACCGCGACTATGTTGCCGATACCGACCAGCGGCAGTGGCGGCGCGGAGTTTACATGCACTGGCAACGGACGTTCCTGCATCCGATGCTGGCGAATTTTGATGCCCCGGCCCGCGAAGAATGCACCGCCAACCGCGTGTGCTCCAACACGCCGCAACAAGCGTTGACGCTATTGAACGATCCGACGTTTGTCGAAGCCGCGCGAGTCCTCGCCGCGCGGATTCTCAACGAAACCGGCTTGGACGATGCGGCCCGGCTCGACCTGGCGTATCGCCTGGCGCTGGCCCGGCCTGCGCGGGCGAAGGAGCGTGCGTCACTGCTAAAATTCCTGGGGACGCAACGCGAGCACTTCCGCTCGAACCCGGCCGACGCGAAGAAAATCGTGCGTATCGGGCTGGCTCCACCGAGCCGTTTGGACCCGGTCGAACATGCCGCCTGGACCCAGCTGGCGCGGGTGATTCTGAATCTGCAAGAAACCATCACAAGGTATTGAGCCATGCATGCCGGCGGTTTCGATTCACGTGCCCTGCCCCAGCATCTCTGTCGCCGGGCGTTTCTGTCGCAGTCGGCCTACGGCCTGGGAGGCATGGCCTTGGCGTCGCTGCTCGATCCCAGCCTGGTAGGCGCGGCCACGTCGCAGCCGCAGGACCGGCCGCGCGGCGTCGTGCATCCGCCGCATTTTCCGGTGCGGGCCAAGCGCATCATCCATCTGTGCATGGCCGGCGGGCCTTCGCATCTGGAGACGCTGGACTGGAAACCGGAACTCAAGCGGCTCGATGGCCAGCCGTTTCCCGAGTCGTTCACCAAGGGCCAGCAACTGGCCCAATTGCAAAACGCGGTGCTCAAAGCCCGGGGAGCGTTTTGCACGTTTCACAAGCACGGCGACTCGGGCGTCGAAATCTCGGACCTGTTTCCGCACATCGGCAAAATCGCCGACGAGTTGTGTGTCGTCCGCTCGATGCAGACCGAACAGATCAATCACGACACGGCCCACGCTTTCATGAACGCCGGCTCGATCATCAAGGGGCGGCCGAGCATGGGTTCGTGGCTGCTCTACGGACTGGGAGCCGAAACGGACGAGCTGCCGGGCTTTGTCGTCATGACCTCGGCGGGCAAGACGGGCCAGCAGCCGGTTTCGGCCCGACAATGGTCGGCCGGATTTTTGCCGAGCAAGTTCCAGGGCATCCAATTCCAGTCCAAGGGCGACGCCGTGCACTACCTCGGCAGCCCCGAAGGCGTGTGCCAGAGCGCGCAGCGGCAAGTGATCGAAGAGATTCAACGCCAGAACGGTTTGCTGGCCGAAACGCGCGTCGACCCTGAGATCGAGACCCGCATCGCCCAGTACGAGTTGGCCTTCCGGATGCAAAGCTCGGTGCCCAGCCTCACCGACATGAGCCGCGAGCCGAAGCACATTCTCGACATGTACGGCGTCAATCAGCCGGGCGACGGCAGTTTTGCCTCGAACTGCCTGCTGGCCCGCCGGCTGGCCGAGCGCGGCGTGCGGATGATCCAACTCTATCATCGGGCCTGGGACCATCACGGCAATATCGCCGGCGGCATGCTGGCCGCGGCGGCCGACGTCGACAAACCCGTTGCCGCGCTCATCCGGGATCTCAAGCAGCGCGACCTGCTCGACGACACGCTGATTCTGTGGGGCGGCGAATTCGGCCGCACGCCGATGGGCCAGGGCACGGGCCGCGATCATCACATTCTCGGCTTCAGCGTCTTCATGGCCGGCGGCGGCATCAAGGCCGGCACTACGTACGGCGCCACGGACGAACTCGGCTACAAGGCCGTCGAGAACGTCGTGCAAGTGGCCGATCTGCACGCCACGATCCTGTATTTGATGGGCATCGACCACAAACGGCTGACCGTCAACTTCCAAGGTCTCGACATGCGGCTGACCGGCGTCAAAGGCAACGTCGTCCGCGGCATCGTGGCATAGCGCGTACGTAGCGCCACCGTAGGCATCCCGCTCCGCCGGGATGCATGAAGACGGGAACACGCCTTCCCAGCGTCCAGCCGATTGGCGGATTTTCGTCTTGTCGGAGCGAGACGACTACGGTGATGTAAGTTGCCGTCTTTCGTGGAGCACAGCCCCAATGTCAAGCGAACGGCAAAAGATGCTGGCCGGCGAGCTGTACGACCCGCTGGATGCGGAACTGGTCGAGGCACGCAATCGAGCCAGGGATCTTTGCCAGGAGCTGAACGCCAGCCGTGAGACCGACCAGGAGATGCGGCGCCGAATTCTACGCGAACTGCTCGGAGCGGGCGGCGAGAGCGCGTGGATTCAGCCGCCGTTCTACTGCGACTATGGATCGAACATCCTGCTGGGCGAGCGGGTATTCTTCAATTTCAACTGCGTCGTGCTGGATGTCTGCCGGGTGACGATCGGCGACTTTACGATGTTCGGCCCCGCCGTGCAGATCTACACGGCCACGCATCCGATGAACGCCGAACTGCGGCGAAAACAGGAGTTCAGCAAGCCGATCGAAATTGGCGCGGATGTTTGGGTCGGCGGCGGAGCGATCATTTGCCCTGGAGTGAAGATCGGCCCGCGTGCGGTGATCGGCGCCGGCAGCGTGGTGACGCGCGACATTCCCGAAGCGGTCTTCGCCGCCGGCAATCCCTGCCGCGTGATCCGCGAGATTACCGATTAACGGCCAGGCGATTCACGGTCGCTCCGATTCAGTTTGGCTTCGGCCAATAAAAGCTCGGTCCCAGGTGTGCAATGAGCCTGTGGGCCTCGTCATGCGTGGCACTTTGGAACTGGGCGCGGATGAGATACGCTTTGGCCTCGGCGCGCCGATTGATGCGCCATAAGGCGGCCGCCGCGGCGGGGCTGGAAGGCGTGTTGACGCGCATGGTTTTCTCCAGCCAGTCGAGCGCGGCGCGATCGCCGGCAACGCGCCACAATGCTTCGGCCGTGCTGGCATTGGCAAGGCGGCTGTCGGTCCGCAGCAAGGATCGCAACGCGCTTGCGGCGGCCTTGCCGTCTGGCCCCATTTCCGCCAATGCCGGCGCGGCGTTGAGGCTGTCGGATTTGAGCGCTTCGATCAGAATGTTTAACGATTGCGGATTGTGTCTGATGCGCCACTTAGCGAGCGCGGCCGGGACGCAAAGATCTTTGTTGGCAAGCAGCAGTTCCAGATCGGCATTGGCCGCAGGGCTGCCGATCTTTCCCAAGGCGTCGATTGCTGCCCAGCCGTTGCCGCCAGGCAACTGAGCAATCAGGTTGGGAATTGCAGCGGCGGCCGCCGGCCCGATATTGCCCACAGCCTGGATCGTCGCAGTGTTTTCAAATGAAAATTGCGCGCGCGAGTCAAGGGCAGCCAACGATTTGACCAACAGGGGAACGGCATCCTTCGCGGCCGGCCCCATTTGTCCCAGCGCCGGAATGCACCAATACCGCAGGTTGTTATCGCCCGCCAGGCGAATCAAGCTGGGAATCGCCGCTTTGGCTGGCGGCCCGATCGCGCCCAGCAGGCGGATGCAGTTCGTCCGCACCTGGCCGTGCGGATCGCCGCCGTATGGCCCCGGACTGTCGAGCATCCGAATCAGCGTCGGCACGACCGGCGCTGCGCGCACCCCCATCCGCTCCCGCATGAAGTCCAATAGGCCGGAGCGGCGTGGATCTTCGAGCGCCAAGAGCGACGAACAGGTGTCGAGCACCGCCGAATCGCCTCCAATGTTCCACACCGCTTGAACCGCAGCCATGCGAATTTGCGGATCGAGATCCTGTAGCTTCTTGCGAACCTCTGGCAGCGAACTGGCCGCCGCCGGCCCAACTGCCGCCAGCGCCACGAGCGACTGCCGAGCGGTCTGCCGGTTGCTCAGCATTTCGGTCAGCCGCGGGACCGCCGGCGCGGCATACGGTCCGCAAGACGACAACAGTTCCGCAGCCTCGGCACGAATATCGGGCTCTGGATCCCCGAGCACGTCGATCAATTTTGGCAGCGCGTCGGGCACGTCGAGGATGCCGATTTGCTCGTGGACCGGACAAGGCCCAAGGCAGCACCTGCCGAGGTCGATGAACGACAACATCGGTTGGAGCATTTTCACCGCTTCCAGCCGCCGGTCGGCGTCGTTGTCTTTCAATTGCGCGAGCAATTGGCGCAATGTCTTGTCGTACCATTGTGCATCGTACCGCGAAACTGGCCTGTCAGCCGGCTGTCCGACTGCGACCGGTTTAAGTCGCCCGGGAACTTCTGGCCCGGCACTCGACACGTCCGGTATCCAGCCAATCAAGGTCGCTGCAAGAATCGCCAATAACGAATGAGTCGACCGCTGCCTCATATCCATGTTTCTTGCACCTCCCGATTCGTCCCAACCGCTCAATCAACGCCTGCGACGGAATCCTCGATCAGGTTCTGGTTTCCCCAGGCCAAGCGACCATGGCTCGATGCGTTGCAAGGCCATCTGCAGCTCGAACTGGATGGCTTCATCACTCTCCAGCATGGCCAACAGCGGCAGCGCACAGACGGCCTCTCGTCCAGCCTTGCCGAGCGCGCCCACGGCGGCAGTCCGCACTGTCGCATCGTCATCCAGGAGCAGCCTGGTCAGAGCCTGCACCGCCTGCGGCATGTCGGGCCAGGGCCGAACATGGGCCTCGCGGTACCTGACGAATTCGGCGAACTGCGTGAATCGATCTTGTTGCAAGGGCCAAGCGCAGGGCGGTGGCGAATCACACAACCACGCGAGCGTGTTGGCGGCCGCGGCACGCACTTCCGGCGCCGGCTCGGCCAGCGCGGCGATCAACGCCTGGATTGCCGGCCGATCGGCCAGCGTGTCGGCAAACATCAAAGCAGAAGCCGCCGCCGCACGCGCCCGTGCGTCTGTCGCTTTGTTCAGGACTGCAACGATGGCCGGCGTTTCGGTAGGCTGTTCTGTAATGATGCCGCTCAATCGCGCGGCAGCACTTTCGCGAATGTGTTTGCGCGGATGGTTCAACTCGGCCAACAGTAGCCGCATGCCCTTCTCGCGCTGGCCGAGCTTCCAGAGCAGCCAGGCCCCGGTGACACGCGTCACCGCGTCGTCGCTGGCGACGAGCGGCTCGACCGCCGGGACCGCGTTGGGGCCAAGTTTCGCCAGGCACTCGCTGGCGGCATTGGCTGGGCGCTGGCCTTGATATTCGCGCATGATGGCCACCAGCTTTGACGCTGCCGGCGCCGCCGTCGGGCCCAGCGCACCCAACATGCTCACCACTCGCTCCCAGTACGGTTCGAATGGATTATCAAGCATTGGCAGCAATACATCGACCCAACCGGCCGGCATCGGTGGTTGCGGCTGGCCCGGATCGTGAGACAATCCGTTACCGAGTTGGCCGGCGATCAGCGATTCGCGCAGTGCCTGCTGGGCTTGCGGATTCTGGGGGGCCAACCGCAGCAGCAATATTGCGGCGGTGTACCGCATCGGCGGCTGCTTTTCTGTCAGCGCCTTCTGCAAGGCAGGTTCGATCGTGGCCGGTAATGGGTCGACAAATTGCAGGGCATCCAAGCAGCTTAGCCGCACGTCCGAATCAGCGTCGTCCAATCCGCTCATCAGCGCCGGCACGACAAGCTTCGGATCATCGCCGATGAGGCCCAACGTCTGGGCCGCCCGAGCGCGCCAAAAACTCTTGGGCCCGCGCAGGATCGCGACGAGCGCCGGTGCCGCGTCCGCGGCGGCTCGTCCTCGGTATTCGAGCGCGTACATTGCAGAATGTACAACGTCGAAATCGGGATCTTTCAGAGACTGGATCAGTCTTGGAACAACGGCCTTGGCAGGAATGTCCGACACCCAAATTGCAAATGCCGCGGCGCGGCGCACTTCGACGTCGGGATCGGCGAGCGCTTGGATTAAAGCAGGAGCCGCCGCATCCAGGCCGTCCTTCATACTTCGCAACGTTTCGGCTGCCGAAGCCCGGACCGTCGGATTCGGCGATTTCAGGGCCTCGATTAGTTGCGGCAATGCGGGTTTGCCAATGCTTGTAAGTGCGCCCGAAAGGTAACTCCGGCGGGTTTTGTCGGCCTCTTTGGAAAACGAATCGATCAGCGGTCCGACGGCCGGCAAGCCAATTCGTCCGAGTGCTTTCCAAGCGGCCGGCAGGCTCCTGCCGCTTCGCGAGTTGCGGATGTTGGAGATGAGCGCCGTAATGGCGTCCGCCTGCTGCTCGCCCAGCAGATTCGCTGCGCCTAACTCGCCGAGCAGCGGCGTCACGAGCGAGTCTCTCGACAGCGGATCGCCGACTGCTTGAATTAACAGCCGAACCAACTGTTGCTTGTCGGCCGCGCGCGTCAACCACTCGGCGGCGGCCGGTTCCACGCCATTTGGATCGCGTCCGCCGGTCGTGTTGCGACTACCGGCCCAAGCAGACTCGTCGAGCAAGGTGGCGATTGCCGAGACAACCGGATCGGCCGCTGCATCCACGCGCTTGAGCGCCACCGCCGCGTGCACCCGCACGGCGGGTTCGGCGTCCCGCGTGGCGGCAATCAATGCCGGCACCGCACTTTTGGCCGCCGACCCCATGCGCTCCAATGCTACGGCAGCCCAATAGCGCTCGTAACCGTCGCCGCCCTTAAGTTTGCCAATCAGATTCTTCAAATCCCGCTGCGCCGTTTCGGGATCGATCTGCATGATCGCGGTGACTGCCTGCCAGCATTTGCGACGATCGGGGCTCCGCAGTTGCGCGATGGCTTTGGTCGGCGGCAGACCCGACGCACCGCCAGTCGCGGAACTCGTGCGGATGCCGCGCAGCGCCAGGCAACCTAGCGCCACCGCGATCACCAGCAAGATTCGTTGCAGGCCCAACCCAATGCGACGCTTTCCGCTCGCTGCTGCCCTCATTGCACGCTCTCCTGCGGGCTCAACGCGTGCCGCGTAGCCGACGCTAGGAGTACATCCTACCCGATACCATTGCCAATTGCCGCAAGGCGAATTCTGGAGCCTGAAGTATCCAGTTCAACTATCAAACGAAAACACGCCCCGCGCTGGCTGGCGCGGGGCGTGTTGGTCGTTTTGGCGGGAGAAGCGCGCGGGCGCTTAGCGGCGGAAGATGTCGTGGTGCGGGACGACGACCTTCTCCGGCGCCGGCGGGTGGTAGCCGCCGGGGACAAAACCGCGGCCAAACAGCTTGTCGAACTGATACACGGCCCAGCCGACGCCGTTGTGATAGAACCAGTGCGTTCCGTCGGTGTAGTACCAGCGGTGATCGGCTTCGTGCCAGTAGCTCCAGTGGCCGTCGAAATTGCGCCAATGGTCGCCCGCCGGCAACTCTGCGGCGGCAGCGGTGCGGATGCTCGGCGTATTCATGATCGTCGCCGTCGCGCCCATCAGTGCCACGATGAAAATCGCGGCCAGCCATCTCTTACGATCCTGCATTGTCTTGCTTCCTCCGTAAAGAACCTTGAACTTCGCACCCCCATGTGCGGACGCATTTTTTAACAACTCCGGCCACTGGAAGCGAGGCGAATCGCGCGCCAGACGCTAGCTGACAGCAGTGACGGCTGTCATTTCTTCGTCGTGTCGCGTCCGCTGATTTCGGGCGTTACCGGCGGCGCGGCGGCTGGCGGTTGGTAGATCAGATCGATGCCGCGGCTGTGGAGATAGCCCTCGGCGTTATAAGCCTCGACCTCGATCCGGTTCGATTGACCGGCAGCGAGCAGCGGCTCGCTGGCCGGCAAGGGAACTTCCAGCGTCATGGCGCTCACGTGCGGATCTTGTCCTGGCGTGCGGGCGTCGGCGGTCAGTTCCTTGCCATTGATTCGCACGACGACGCGGCCAATGCCGCCGCCACGATTGGTCAGGGCGATGCTGAGTTGCGGCTGATCCGGCTTGGGCGGCGACAGTTCGACCCGCGGATAAAGGCCGGCGCTCGAGAAACTCAGGGCGGGCGCCAGCGGCCGCGGGTCGAGGCCCAGCTTCTTGGCCAGCAGGCCCGGTTCGTAATACCGCGACTTGAGCTGGGTAAGGTCGATGGCTTCGTTGCCGCTGACCCAGTGTACCCCTGCGACGCTGCCGCCGCCCGACGCATCAAACCGCCCGATCGGATCGACGACCGCCCAATTGCCGCCGGTAATGCTGACGAGCGAGCACAACTGCTCGCCGGTCGTAGCGTCCCACAGAATCGAAACTCCCTCGGCATTGCCCGTCAGCAGTCGTTTGCCGTCGGGCGAAAAGGCGACGGAATAAACCAGGCCGGCGTGGCCTTCGAATTTGCGAATCTCCTTGCCGCTGGCCGCATCCCACAGCCGCGCAGTGTGGTCTCCGCGGCCGGCGAGCACCTGCTTGCCATCGGGCGAAAAAGCAACCGACAAGGCCTCGAGCGCTTGACCTTCCAGCGCGCGGATTTCCTGCCCGCTGGCCGTGTCCCACAGCCGCACGGTCATGTCCGCGCCGCCGGTGAGCACCTGCTTGCCGTCGGGCGAGAAGGCAACGGACCAGACCGGCAGTGCGTGGCCTTCGAAGCTGCGGAGTTCCTTGCCGCTGGCCACTGCCCAGAGCCGCGCCGTCTGGTCGTCGCTGCCGGTGAGCACCTGCTTGCCGTCGGGCGAAAAGGCGACGGAAGTCACCGAGCCCATGTGGCCTTCGAACTTGCGGATTTCCCGCCCATTGGCCACGTCCCACAGCCGCGCAGCCATGTCCATACTGCCGGTGAGCACTTGCTTGCCGTCGGGTGAGAACGCGACGGACCAGACCGGTAGCGGATGGTCTTCAAACTTGCGGATTTCCTTACCGCTGGCCGCGTCCCACAGCCGCGCGGTTTTGTCCTCGCTGCCGGTGAGCGCTTGCTTCCCATCGGGCGAAAAGGCAACCGAGGTAATCCAACTGGCGTGGCCAGCAAGTGTGTGGATTTGCTTACCGCCGGCCGCATCCCACAGCCGCGCCGTCTTGTCGTCGCAACCGGTCAGCAGTTGCTTGCCATCCCGCGAAAACGCGACCGCACGCACGGAACTCGCGCGGCCTTGAAACTTGCGAATTTCCTTGCCGCTGGCCGCATCCCACAGCCGCGCGATCGCGTCCTCGCCGCCGGTCAGCAGTTGCTTGCCATCGGGCGAAAAGGCGACGGATAGAACGGAACCCGCGTGGCTTTCGAACTTGCAGATTTCCTGTTCGCTGGCCGCGTCCCAGAGCCGCGCGGTCTTGTCTCCGCCGCCGGAGAGCACCTGCTTGCCGTCGGGAGAGAACGCGACGCAGAGCACCGCTTGATTGCGAATCGCTTCGCCCATCTGGAACAGCCTGCCGTCGGAGGAGAACGCGACCGACGATAGCGTCTCGTCGAGGACTTGCGTTCCGCTGGCCACGTCCCAAATCCGGGCCGTCCACTGGCCGCTGCCGGTGAGCACGCGCTTGCCGGTGGGCGAAAAGGCGACCGAGGTGATGTCTTCGGCGGCACCGCGGAAGACGCGGATTTCCTTGCCGCTGGCCGCATCCCACAATCGTGCGCCATCCAGACTGCCGGTCAGAAGTTGCTTGCCATCGTGCGAAAAGGCAACCGACCGAACGGGCGACCGGTGACCTTCGAACCGGCGAATCTCGTCGCCGCTGGCCGCGTCCCATAACCGCGCGCCGCCCCAACTGCCGGTCAACACCTGCTTGCCGTCGGGCGAAAACGCGACCGATGTAACATTTTGCGCATGTCCCTCGAACGAGCGGATTTCCATTCCGCTGGCAGCATCCCAAAGTCGCGCCGTCCCGTCGCTGCTGCCGGTTAAGACCTGCTTGCCGTCGGGCGAAAACGCAACTGCGGTGACCGCTCGATGGTGCCCCAACTGCACGATCCGCTGCAGCGGATTCGGCTCAACTGTTACCGATTCCTGCGCGGTGAGTTCGGTTGCCGCCACGGCCAGCCAGGCAATCGCGCCCAGCGCGAGAGCGGACTTGTGCAATGTCATCATGACTTGTCCTCAAGAAAGGACCGCCCACTCGGCCGCATCCAACGTGGCGGCACGCAGACGCCAGTATAACGTGGCAGCCGGGCAAGCAAATATCGACCCTGGGCAACGATAGCACCCGCGGAAATGGCATCCGCGGCCGGCAGCGGTTATACTGGAACGCGGTCCCGGCCACTTTTCCTGCCGAGGCTCTTGGCTGGCTGGCTACGATCCAGCAATGTTTTCCGCGGTCGGCTGTGCTGGCCTGCGAGCGCTTGATCCCGGCAGGTTCCGGGACGAATCTGGGCGATGGCCGCCCTCCAACGTGTGCCGCCGACTCACGGCGGTCCGGATCTCGGGCAGTTCCTGGGGGGCCTTTTCTGATCGCAAACCTATTTCTCGTTGATTGATATGAACCACGCACACCAATGTACCGACGCGCATTTTTGCGCTCGGGATGAAATCCGTCATGCTTGATGTTCTCACGCTTGGTAACGCCGCCGGCTCTGTCATGGACGACGATCTGACATACGAGCAGGCGGAAAACATCCTGCGGCAAATCGCCAGCAGTGCATCTCCCCAGCAGCTTGATTCGCTCGATCCGCTCGCCGAAGTGGGCACCTGCCGCATCGAAGCAGCTTCGGATGCGGCGACGACTGCGCAAAACAGCGCGGCTGCCAGGGGTCCGACCTGGTGCCAGCAGACCTTTCAAAGCCTGCTGGAAGCGTCGCCTGACGCCTTTGTGGTCATTGATCGCCAGGGCCTGATCGTGCTGGTCAACGCTCAAACCGAGGCACTGTTTGGATGCGGCCGCGACGACCTGTTGGGCCGTGCCGCGACGCTGCTGGTGCCCTCGGCTTTTCAGCGACTGCTGGCCCAGCGGCTCGACGACTGCCGCCGGCCGGGTAAAACGTCGGCCGGCGCCGAATTCGAACTGTACGGAGTTCGCAAGAGCGGCCGCGAATTCCCCATCGATCTCACGCTGCGCGCGCTCGAAACGGACGACGGCCCGCTGGTGATCGGCACGATTCTCGACGTCACGCACCGCAAGCGGCTCGAAGAACGTTACCGCACGCTGGTCGAGGGCATTCCGGCCGTGACGTTCATGGCCGTGCTCGACGAAGCGATCAATGAGTTGTATGTCAGCCCGCAGATCGAACAATTGTTAGGATTTTCGCAGAAGGAATGGCTGGAAGATCCCGTGCTGTGGCACACGCGACTGCATCCCGACGATCGCGCACGCTGGCATTTGGAGTTTGCCCAGACGTGTGCCACGGGGTTGCCGTTTCGCTCGGTGTATCGATTTGTGGCACGCGACGGCCGCGTGGTCTGGGTGCAAGGCGAAGCCAAGGTGGTGCGCGACGCGCTGGGCCACCCGCTGTTCATCCAAGGCATGGCCTTCGACATTACCGAACGCAAGGAGGCCGAAGAAGCCTTGCACCGCTCGTACGGCGAACTCGAACAGCTCGTCGATCAGCGGACCGAGGAGCTGGCCAAGACCAACCGCGAGCTGCACGCCGAGATGGACCGCCGCGCCGGCATCCAGGCATCGCTGGCCGCGGCCCTGAAGGAAAAAGAGTCGCTGCTCAAGGAGATTCACCACCGGGTGAAGAACAATCTGCAGGTGATCTCGAGCCTGCTGAAGCTCCAGTCGGCCACGGTCGACGATCCCGACACGGTACACGCGCTCGAGGATTGCCGGCACCGCGTCCGATCGATGGCGCTGGTCCACGAGAAGCTGTACCGGTCAACGGATCTGGCCCGCATCGACTTTGGCCAATACGTGCGCGAGCTGGCCGCGTATTTGTTCCGCTCGTACGGCGCTCAGCAGTCCGGCGTGGCCTTGCAGATCGACGTCGACGAGGCGTCGCTGTCCATCGATGCCGCGATTCCCTGCGGATTGATCATCACGGAACTGGTTTCCAACTGCCTCAACCACGGCTTTCGGGGCCGCGAGGCCGGGCACGTCATGGTCGCGCTGCGCGCCGACAACCGCTCGGGCTGGGTGCTCACCGTCAGCGACGACGGCGTGGGCTTTCCGCCGAATTTGGATTTTCGCAATACCAATTCGCTCGGCTTGCAACTGGTCAGCACCTTGACTCAACAGCTCGCTGGCAGCGTCCAGCGGCGGGACCGGGAAGGCGGCGGCACGGCCTTCGAAATCTGCTTTCTGGAACCGCACGAGAGGCCGCAGGCATGAGCGTCACGATCCTGATTGTCGAAGACGAAAACATCGTGGCCAAGGATATCCGCCGCACCTTGCAAAGCCTGGGCTACGAAGTGCCCGAAGCGGTCGCCACCGGCGAGGCGGCGCTGGAGCGCGCCGAGCAACTGCGGCCCGACCTGGTGCTGATGGACATCGTGCTGCGGGGAGAGATGGACGGCATCCAGGCGGCCGAGATCATCCGCCAGCGTTGGGAAACGCCGGTGATTTATCTGACGGCGCACGCCGATCCGGCCACCTTGCGGCGGGCGAAGATCACCGAGCCGTTCGGTTACGTGCTCAAGCCATTCGAAGAACGCGACTTGCACACGACCATCGAAATGGCCCTGTATAAGCACGCGATGGAACAGAAGCTGCGCGAGAACCAGCGCTGGCTGTACGTCACGCTCAACAGCATCGGCGACGCCGTCGTTGCCACCGATATCGAGGGGCGTACGGTATTCATCAATCCCGTGGCACAGCGGTTGACCGGCTGGAGCGCGGCGGACGCCGTCGGCCGACCGATTGCCGACATTTTCCAGATTATCAACGAACATTCGCGCGAGGCGGTCGAAAGCCCGGTGACCAAGGTGCTGCGCGAGGGCCTGACGCTGGGCCTGGCCAACCATACGCTGCTCATCGCCCGCGACGGCAGCGAGCGGCCGATCGACGACAGTGGCGCGCCGATCCAGGATGCGCAAGGCCAAATCCTGGGGGCGGTGCTGGTCTTCCGCGACATCACCGAGCGGCGGGAGTTGGAACGGGCGCTCGCCCAACAAGCTGCCGACCTGGCCGAAGCCGACCGGCGCAAGAACGAGTTCCTGGCGATGCTCTCGCACGAACTGCGCAATCCCTTGGCCGCCGTGTGCAGCGCGCTGGAACTGGTGCGCTGTGGCGCGGGCGAAGAAGACCGCAAGATGGCCCACGACATCATGGAGCGCCAGACCCAGCACATGGTGCGCATGGTCCACGACTTGCTCGACGTGTCGCGCGTCGTGCGCGGGCGGATCGAACTGCGCAAGGAGCCCGTCGACCTGGCGTCGGCCGTCGGACACGCCATCGAAGAATCGCAAGGGTTGATCCAGGGCCGCCGCCATCAGCTCAATGTGGCGCTGCCGGCGGAAACGCTGTGGGTCGAAGCCGATCGGGTGCGCCTGGCGCAGATGATTGCCAACCTGCTGGACAATGCGGCCAAGTATACCGCCGACGGGGGTCAGATCGGCTTGACTGCCCGGGCCGACGGCCCCATGGCCGAGATCCGCGTGCGCGACAATGGCGTGGGAATCTCGCAGGAAATGCTGCCGCGCGTGTTCGACTTGTTCGCGCAGGCCGATCGCTCGCTGGACCGCTCGCAAGGCGGTTTGGGCGTGGGGCTGGCCGTCGTGCGGACGCTCGCCGACATGCAGGGCGGCACCGTGGAAGCCCACAGCGCGGGCTTGGGCCAGGGAAGCGAATTCGTGCTGCGGCTGCCCCTATCGGCCGTACCCGCGAGCTCACACGGGCCTTGCTGGCAGCCGTCGCCCGTCGACCCGCGGCGCATTCTCGTCGTCGACGACAATCAAGGGGCGGCTCAAGTGCTGCAAAAGCTGCTCACCAGGACTTGGGGCCACGAAGTGCTCATCGCGCACGACGGCACGACGGCCCTGCAACTGGCCAAAACTTTTCGACCCGACCTCGTGCTGCTGGATATCGGGCTGCCGGGCATGAACGGCTACGAAGTCGCCCGGCATCTGCGCCACCAGCCTGAAACCACCCGGGCGATGCTCGTGGCCTTGTCCGGCTATAGCCAGGAGGAAAGCGGCGACGGGCAGGCAGAAACCAACTTCGACACCTACCTGGTAAAGCCCGCGTCGCTGACGAGCCTCGAGCCGTTGTTCAATCTGGCCCGGCGCAATGACGCCTGAGTCCCCGCGCAGCACGGCCGCGGCGAGTCAGAATTTTCCGAGCTTCACCAGCGACGGATTGTTGCGCCAGCCGTAGGCGCTGGCGAATTCGGCCCGCGTGAGCATCAGCTGCTCGTCGGACGTTTGCACGACAAACACGATATCGGGCTCGACCGAGGGATCGGCGCGATAAAATCCGTCCGGGCTGATGAATAGCACTTGATCCTCCTGATTGACGATGACCCCGAGCCGGCTGCCGCTTTCGCGATCCCAGAAATAGGCCGTGCGCGCCGCGTCGCCGCCGACCACACAATTGCCGCTGGACATCCAATTCAGATAGCGGAATTCCGAAACGGCCAGGATATCGATCAAGCTTCCCATTTGCCAATCCCACAGGTGCCCCACCGCGTTTTCGCGGCCGACCGCCACGATCTTGCCGTCGGGCGACCAGCTCAGGGCTTTGACGGCAGGCGTGCGCTCGTCGCTCTTGACGTCGGTATTCAGCCGCCGGCCTCCCGCCGTTTGCCAGAGCTGCACCGCCGCGTCAGCCGTGCCGCCGGCCAGGATGCTGCCGCTGGGGCTAAAGGCGAGCGAATAAACTTCGCGCGTGGTCGGGATGTCGAGCTCCAGCTTGCCCGTCGTGAGATTCCAGAGCTTCACCACGTTGTCCGCGCCGCCGCTGGCCAGCAGGTTGCCGCGCGGCCCCCATGCCAGGGCGGCGATCGGCTGTTGATGGCCGCTGAACCTGGCACGCAGCTTGCCGCTGGTATTCCAAAGCCGGAGCAAGTGGTCGCTGGCGCCGCTGGCCAGTGTCTTTCCGTCCGGCGACCAGGCGATCGCCGTGATGGCGGCCGCTCCGTGATCGAGCGTCCGCAGCAGCTTGCCCGTGGCCGGTTCCCAGATCCGTACGGTGTGATCGTCGGCGGCTGAAGCCAGCAGATCGCCCTTGCGCGTCCACGCCACCGCGCTGATCGCGGCCGTGTGTCCTGCAAGCGTGCGCAGCTTGCGCCCCGATTCGCGATTCCAGAGCACGAGCGACGAGGTGGCGATGCCGGTCACGAGCGGTTGACCGCCGGTAAAAATCGGCGGCGAGCGCCAGCCGAGTTCGCGAACGGCGATCCGCTTGCCGGTGCTGGGCTGCCACACGTTCAATTGCGTGGTGTTGATGCCGACGACTCGATCCGCTCCGACCCAGCGCACGTCGAACATGAAGGCTTCGAACGAGCGCAAAGGTTTCCCGTCGGCGGCGCTGAGCAGTTGCGTCTTGTCGGCTTGGACGAGCACCAATTGCGAACTGTCCGGCGACCAGCAGGCGCTGAATCCACGCCGGCCAAGCTGCCAACGCCGCTTGGCGCCGGGCATTGCGTACACGGCGGCATCCGTCTCGGTGCCGACGGCCAGTTGCCGTCCGTCGCGTGACCAGCGGGCAAAGATCGGACTGCTCTGATCGTCGCCGATTTTTTCAATCGTCTTGCCGCTGGCGGCATCGATGATCGAGACGGCCTTGCGCTGCACTGCGACGGCCAGCGTCTGCCCGTCGGGCGACCAGTCGATGCTCGAAATGCGTTCGCCCATTTGCGAAACGAGCCGGCCCTGCTGCGTTTCCGCCTGCCAGATCCAAATCCAACCGCTGTGGCCGCCCGCGGCGACGAAGCGTCGGCCGTCGGGCGACCAGGCCACGTGCTCGGCATCGTCATCAAAATCCTCGAAGATCCTCAGCGGCATCGACGTCTGCGCGTTCCACAGCCGCACGGTGCAGTCCGTGCCGCCGGTCGATACCAGCGTGCCGCCGTCGGGCGACCAGGCCACGCCTTCCAGGTCGCGGTCGTGGCCCAGCATGGTGCGGACCAATTTGCCCGTCTCAAGATCCCAAATCCGAATCGCCGTGTCATCCCCGCCGATGGCCGCCAGCCGGCCGTCGGGGCTGATGGCCATGCTGATCAGCTCGCCGCGATGGCGGCGCGTTTCGATGGTCCAGCTCAACACGTCGTCCAGCGGCAGCGGCTGCGAGACGAGCGCGAACTGTCCCAACGGGCTGTCGGGCAACAGTGCGAGGGGTTCCGGCTGAATGATGCCCGGCCCCAGTGCGCCCGGCTCAGCGGCGCTCAACTGGCCGGCTGGCAACACGCCGAGCAGCAATACGATCAAAAGCCATGCCGCCAGTAGCAGCGCCGCGACAGACGACCGAATCCACAGAAACACCATGACGCTCGCAGCCCTTCAACCCCATCGCAATTCCGGCGGATTTCAAGGCCGGTAGGAAACCCAGCAGGGCGAGGCCCAGGCCAGATTGCCGTCGGCCTGCTCGATGCGGACGTAGTAATACGCCGCATCGCCGGCCTGGATGTCCATGTCGGTCCACGAGCGCCGCACTTCGGGCTGGTCGAGATCGACGGAGTACACGTACTTGTTGTTTTTCACGATGTGCAGCCGTGCGATCGGGGCCGTGCCGTGGGCCTCGATCGAGAGCGTGGGTTTTTCGGCCGTCTCGAACCGATCGCCCATCAAGTGCTCGCCCGAGCGGACGACGAGCAGGATATTGTCAGTGGCCGCATAGCAATGCCGCGCCTTGAAGGCGTCGATAATCGACTGTCGCGACGCCGACGGGGCCAGCACGATCGCATAGCTCAGGTGCGTGCTGACGTGGTCGCTCGAGCTTTGAAAACCCAGCCGGTAGCCCTTTTCCAGGGCGTTCCAGATAAAGCCCTGCGGCCGGTAGCCGCCAATCTGCGTTTGCTCGGTGGGCGAGCGCGGGGCGCCAAAGGTCTCGTAGTTGTGGCGATGCCCCTGGTAGATTTCGACCACGGGTTCCACGTCCGTGTCGTTGTCGCGCCAATCGGTGCCCATTTCCGTGGCGCTGGTGTGCGAAGCGCACATGCCGCCGAAATGCTTGAGGCAGGCATACAGCATCTTCGTGTCGGGAGTGCCATCGTCGGGCGTGCCTTTCAGGTCTCCCGTCGGCAGCGGCCGAATCCCGCGGCGCGGCATGATCACGTTGCGATGACCGTTGGGAAACTGCTGGCTGCGCTCGTAGCTCATGGCCGAGACAAAAGTAGGCGCGTGATTGTGAACGTCGGCCATCTTCTGGTTGATCCACCACAAGTATTCGTGGCCGAAGCCATTCAAGTGATCGCCATTGCCCATCCAATCATGCCGGGCCGCGTCCTGGGCATAGCGCCAACTGTCCTCCAGCAGGCCGTCGCCGTCGCGATGCGAGCTAAACTCGGTATGGCGATGGAACTCGCCACGCAGCAACCGCAATTCCTTGCCGCCGACGGTGAGCCGGTAAGCGCGCATTCGGGCAATGTCTTCCGGCTCGTTCGGGTGCACGGTTGCCAACTCGGCCGGCGGCGGCGGTTCGTCGGCCATGATTGCCGGCGGCACCACGTCGGCCTTGCTTGCCAGCCGCAGCGTGAACAGGTCGGACTGATCGCGATCCTGGGTGCGCGTGCGATCGTCGCTGCTATGCGCGGTGATCAAGCCCCCATCCAACGCGACCGACGCCGGACGATTGTCGATCAGGTTCGACGAGTCGGCCAAATGCACGGGCGCTTCCCAGTTCTTGCCGTTGTAGCGCACGGCGTAACTGTGCCAAGTTTCGCCTTGGCCGTTGGGGCCGGGATGATGCCGCAAAAAGAGCCACAAACCGCCGGCCGAGTCCAGAGTCATCTGCGGCACGCTCTTGTTGCGTGTCAGCACCTTCTCGATTGCCTGCTCGAGCGCCGCGGCCGGGCGTTTGATCTGACCGTCGTCCAAGCACTTCACTTTGACGATGCGATCGATGTACAGAGCGTAGCCCGGGTTCTTGGCGAGTCCCGACTTGCGGAAGTCCTTTTCCGAGGCAAAATCTTTGCCCCATTGCTCATTACCCTCTTCATAGGCGATCCACACGCGGTCCTGGCTGTCGCAGACAAGCGCCGACCGAGCTTCGAAGCGGGCGCTCGTGGCCACCGGCCACTGACGGACTTGCGGCTGCCCTGTTTCGTCGGTCGCGTGTAGCATGACGTCGAAGTTGCCGGCGTCGTACGTGTCCCACGCCACATACACGCGACCTTTGCTATCGGCGGCAATGGCCGGGCTCCAATCGTCGCTGGAGCTGGTCGAGACGGTTCGAGGTTTGTCCCAACTGCCGTCGGGCCGGGCTTTGGCCAGCAAGATATCGTAGTTGTCCTTGCGGTAGGCTTGCCAGGCGATCCACCACTGGCCTTTGGAATCGACCGCCGAAACCACGCTGAAATCGGTCCCCGGAGCATCGGTCACGCGCGTGACCGGCGACCAGCGGTCCTTGGCCGGGTCATAACGGCGGCTCATGATCTCCCAATCACCATCCACCGGCTCGGCCCAGGCGATGCCGATTTCGTTGCCGACCATGGCGATCTTCGGGCGCCACACGTCGCGGCCCGGCGGCGTCACGGCCAACGCCGCGTGCCACTGCTTGCCATCAAAGCGCATTAGCAGAATCTGATCGCCATTGCCCTTGGGCACCAGCGCGTCGAAGCCGACCGACTGAACGCGCTCGACGTTTAGCGGCGGGCCGGGCTTATAGGCCACATAGCTGACCCACACGTCGCCGTTGGCGCTCTTGGCCATGCTGGGAAAGTCGTCTTCGGTTTCGCGGCCGGTCAGCCGAGTGGCGGCCGCTTGGCGCACGACCGAGGCCTCGCCGTCGAGAAACATTTTGGTCGAATCGGTTTCGAGATCGGCCAGGCGGAACGAAAAGTCGCCGCGCGAGGTTTCAACCCGTACCGTTGCCGATTCCGGAGCGTCTACTACGAGCCGCAACTTTGCCGGGTCGAGCGGCACACGCTGCGGCCGGTTCGGATTCCGGTTCTGATTCGCCTGCCGCCCGCCGCCTTGCCGCCGCTTGGCGCGGACCATGAACTTTTCGCCTTCGACCGTCGAGTTGTTGCTGGCCAGCACGATTTTGACGCTCACGATCCGCCCCTCGGAAATGCTCAGCTTGCCCTCCCAGGGCTTCTGCTCCTTGTCCTTGATCCCCAGCGTGAGGTCGAGCTGGGTCGCATGTTCGAGTTGGGTCACCGCCGCGCGCGGCTTGTTCGGCTCGTCCGGGCCTTCATGGCCGGCGGCTTGCGGCAACCGCGGACCGCCCACGTAGGCGAGCATCGCGAAACCGGTTGCCATGACGACGCCCAGCGTGCCAATTCGCCTCATATTGCACTCCTTAGCGTAATAAAGCCGCGACCGCTCGCTCGCGCGTGCTGACACCCACTCACTCGGGCTTGTAATGAATCCAAACGGGGCTGGCCCAGGCCACTTCGCCGTCTTCCTGCAAGATGCGGAAGTAGTAGTAGTTGAGCCCGGTCTCGGGCTCCATATCGGTGTACTTCAGTTCGATCTCGCGCTTGCGGGGCGACGTGGCGTAAATGTAGCGATTGTTGCGCACCAGGTCGACGCGGTCGATCTTACCGGTGCCCTGCACCTTGAGCACCAGCGTGGGACGCGAGCTGCTGTCGAACTCCTGCCCCATGATGTGCTCGCCCACGCGAACATCGACCAGCATGTTGTCAGTGGCGCCGTACGTCTGGCGTTTGCGAATGCAATCGAGGATCGTCTGCCGGTCGTTTTGCGGCACGAAGACCAGGGCGTAGCTCATGTGGGTCGAGCCGTGATCGCTGGACGAGATATTGCCCAGGCGATAACCCTTGGCCAGCGCGTTCCACACCATGCCGGCCGCCTCGTAGCCGCCCGGTGCGTCGCTGGGTTTCATCGTGCTGATGTCATGCACGCGTGGGGCGCCGACGACTTCGTAACTGTTGCGGGCGCCCTGGTAAATCTCAACGACTGGCTCGATTTCCGGATCGTTGTCGCGCCAATCGGTGCCCGTGTTCGTGCCAGAGGTGTGCGGAATCGCCAGGCCGCCGCTCTTGTGCAGGTACTGATAGAGCAGCTTGGTATCGTCGTTCAGCACATCCGCCGTACCGACTCCAGGAAACACGCCGGGCTTGTCCAGCTTGATCTGAAAGGCAAAGATCGGGACGCCACGGTAGGCGTGCAGCACGTTGCGGTGGCCGTTGGGATAGTTGACGCTTCGTTCGTAGCTATAAAACGGCACAAACCGCGGCGCGAGGTAATACATATCGGCCGCCTTCTCGATCAGCCACCAGTGGTAGGCATATTGCCCACCACCTTGGTGATCGGTCAGCCCGCCGAAATCCATCGACGCGACGTCGATCATGTAGCGGTAAAAGTCGAGATACGAACCGTCGCCGGCCGGGCCCACGTCCCAACTGAACTCGGAGTGGCGATGCAAATCGCCGCGCACGATCCGATGCTCCTGGCCGTTGATTGTCGTGCGGAATTTGCGCACCGCGGCCACTTCGGCCTGCTCGGCCTCGGTGTCCCAGGGCTTGGCATTCGGTGGCGGCTGCGGTGCTTCGTAAGCCTCGAGCTCGGGCGTTGCCGGCCGATCCTCGGGCTTGGCCAGCGACCACACCAGCACCTGGTCGTGAATCGGCTGATGGTAGTTGGCGGCGCTCCGCTGATCGCTCGAATAGGCAATCGCCAGGCCGCCGTCGGCCAGCGGCAGAATGCGGCTGAACACGCTCGTGCGGCCCGTGCTGCCGGCCAAGGTGACCGGCTTGCTCCAGCCTTGTTCGGTCAGATAACTGACGTCCTCGACCCAATACTTCGTCGCTCGCCGAGGACCACTCACGGCACGATTCTGATGCCGAAAGCGAAGCCAAACGCGGCTATCAGAACCGATGGCGAGGGCGGGCATGGCCGTGACGCCCAGCCCGCTGGCGGGCAGCACCTTGAGCAAATCGGGAGCGGCCAGCACCTTTCCGTCGCGATACACGGCCGCTTTCACGGCCCGCGTGCTGCCTAGCGCTGCGCCGGGGCCGCGTCCCTCTGGATGCGCGCCGGCCGGGCCAGCGGGCGCGCTGGGAAGCTTGCCGTCCGGCCCTGGCAAAAATTTCGACCAATAGCCGTTATCCTTGCCCCAGTTGTAGCCGCCTTGCTCCCAGGCGACCCACACGTCGCCCTCCGGCGAGCAGGCCACCGTCGGATGGGCCTCGTAATACTTGCTGGTCGCGATCGGAATCACCGGGCCAACTTCGTCACCTTTGACGCTCGTCAGAAACACGTCGTAATCGCCATTGCGATAACTATCGAATGCGATCCAGGCAGTGCCGTCGGCGGCCAGCGCCACTTGCGGATACCAGTCGCTTTCCGATCCAGTGGTCACGGCCTGCGGCTTCGACCAATCCTGGCCATCGAAACGGCAGAGCATCACGTCGCCGTTGTTGTCCGAGTGGCCTTGCCAAACGACGTAGATATTGTGCTTGGCGTCGGTGGTCACATGGGGATTGATGTCGGGCTTGGGATCGTGGGTCAAGCGGACGATCGAGCCCCACTTGTCCTGCTCAAAGGCCCGCGCGTATACGTCCCAGTTGCCACTCTTGGTTCGAGTCTGGTCCGTCTGTTCGCACCAGATCACCCACACGCGATCCTTGGCGTCCACGGCCAATTGCGGCATCCAGATGTCCGCCCGGGCTTGCACCAGCGGGACGTGCAATCGGGTGGACCACTGGCCGCCGGGCAATCGCTTGTGCAGGCGGATCTGGTCGTGGCCGTCGTAGTACGCGGCATAGGCGGCGTAGAGCGTGCCATCTGAGGTCTGGACCACGGACGCGAAATCGTCGTACGAATCGTTATTCGAAAGCACCGGCACGCCGGCGGCCGCGGGACTCTCGGGCGGCGGGTCAGCCTTGAAGTTTAGATTCTGCGCATTGCGGCCGGCGCCGGGCCGGCGATTGGCGCCAGGTCTGCGCTTGCCGCCTGGGGCCGGCTGGGCAGGATTGCCTTGGTCGCCTTTCTTCTCCGGCGCCTTGGCGCCCGGCTCTTCCTGAGATTGAGCCCGAGCCGAGCCCGACCCTTCCCCGCCGAATTGCCAGGCCAAGGCGACTGCCAGACACGCCGCCACGCAGGTTCCCACCATCCATCGCCACATCGCAAACCTCCGGTTTCTTGCTGAAGGGCCAATGACGTTTCGCTGCCCGCGATTATTTACCCGATTGTGCGGTATCTTCCGGCATCTCGAACACCGGCGTGCCATAGGGCACCGGCGGCTGCAACGCTTGCACAGGCCGAACGGATACGATCCGCCACCGGCCGTCCTGGCATTGAAGATTGTAGAGTTGCAGGTCGTTGCGGTGCGCATAGACACGCTCGACCGTGATTTCGGCCGTCAGGGCCGACGCGGCTTCGTGGACGACGGCCCGGCCCTTGAGCGGTTCGATGGCCGCGACCAGCCCGCTGGCGAAATTCTCGCGTGGTTGTGCCGCCAATTCGCGTTCCAGTTGCATCCGCTGCTCGCCCGTGAAGCAAGCCAGGTAAGCGTCCACGTCGCCGCTTTCACCAGCGGCAAACATCCGATCGATGCACTGGCCCGGCGTGGCGGCCGACGAGGCCGGTGCCGACGCCGCCCGGCCGAACCACAGTGCGGTCAGCACTAGCGCGAGCGTCAGAATTGCCGCCACCGCACGCTTCACTTCGGCGCCTCCGGCAAAATGCTGAGGTCCACATTCGCGCCCGAGCCGATAATCAGCTTCGAACGCAGTTTGGGGAGCACGACGCTCATCGTTTCCAGATACAGACGGCTGGCCGTCAGCGTCGGCGATCGCAGGTACGCGACGAGCAGGCTTTCGAACCGCGACGCGTCGCCCAGGGCGCGCTGCACGAGCCGGTCGCGATCGCTGCGTGCCGCGTCGGTTCGCTCGTTCGCGCTGCCGCGGGCCATCTCCAGCGTGCGGTTGGCGTAGCTTTGCCCCTCGTTCACCGCCTGCTCGCGCTGCCGCAGCGATGCCGTGACCATCTCAAAGGCCTCGGCCACTTCGGGCGGCGGCGCGACTTCCGCAATGTCCACCGAACGCACCAGCACGCCGATCTGGCACTGGTCCACGAGTCGCTGCAATTGAGTGGCCACCTCGATGCTGAGTTGGCCCTTGCCCAGCGTGAGCGCGCGGTCGACGGCCTGGCCGGCAAGCACGACCGTGATGGCCGCTTCGGCGGCGCTGGCGATCAGTCGCTCCGGTTCGCTGCTGGCCGTGAGAAACACGGCCGGATCGTGTACGGTAAATTGGACGCTGGCCCGGACATTGACCAGGTTGCGGTCGGCCGTAAGAAACTGCGCCGGTGCGCTGCCGACGGCCGTTTCCGCGATGCGGATCGGCCCGACCGCCACGCGTTTGACCTCGCGCGATTTCACGCGATCGACCCGGTCGATGCCCAGCGGCA
>DATATB010000037.1:0-55825 GCA_036268995.1 Pirellulales bacterium
TTCGACCATTTGCGACACAGCGAGCGCTCCCTAGATACGAAACAGCCGTCCCGGACCGGATCGACGACCCGGCCCACACGCAAAACAGGCCCGAAACTCAGCCGAAAATGCAGAAAAAACGCGCGATTTTGACAGGCGCCCCGGCGCGAAAAACCGCCCCCCAGGCTGTAGCCCTCAGTCTAACTATCCCCTGCCCACCTCGCCACTTTTTTAAGGGAATTTGCTGACAGCCGCACAACATGAAAATGCGCAAAGTGAGGGGTTTGCGTCGAAAGAGCCGGTTGTTCCATTTTTCCGTGCGTGCAGGCATTTGGCGTCCGGCCGGCGCATGAGGTTCGTGCCGAATTTGCAGGTTTTTTGACCGATGATGGAGATAGCGATTAGACCCAATAATCCTTGCAGAGCCGTCAGGACCGATTATGAAGCGCACCCTGGTCCTCATTTTGTTCGGTTGTCTGGTTTCGGCTCCCGCGCGAGCCCAGTCGATCGATCCGGCGCCCCCGCCACCCAACCATGCGCCCGCGTCGGATGCCTTGATCACGGATGCTTTTCCAGATGGCGGCGTGCCGACGTATTCCTCCACGTATGCCCCTGCATATTCCGCCACCGATCCAGCCGGCTATCGCGGCGGTAACTTGGTGGAAACCCCCTGCCCGGCGGCCGCCGCAGACTGCCCAAATCGCTGCACGATCACGGTCGATTCGCTCTGGCTGGACCGGAACTACAACAGTCACAATTTCCTGGGCCAGACGGTTGCGGCCCCATTTGGCGCCCCGGTCAACACGCTTTATCCATCGGGGGCTGTTCTCCACCCCGGCGCGCGATTGCAGCTCACCTACCTGCTGACCGATGAGCTTGCAGTCGAGGGCATCTACTTCGGGCTTCAGCAGTGGACGTCGAGCAATAGCATCACGGCCGACCCGTTGCTGGGGATCCTGGCCTTTTCGCCCTATACGCAATCCGACAAGCTGCTGGGCGGCTTCGATCAAAGCCTGGGTTACAGCTACAGTTCGCGATTGAACAATGGCGAGATCAACTTCCGCGCCCCGGTGGCCCGGCGCGGCCGCTGGACGCGAGACAACCTGCTGGGCATTCGGTACATCCAGTTCAACGAAAGCTTCAACCTGAATGGTCAGGACGCCTTCTTCAACGTCACGGAAAACGTCAATACCCACACCAGCAATTCGATGCTGGGAACGCAAATCGGCACGGCGCTGCGCACCAACTGGGACAAATGGCAATTGAACATGACCGGCAAAGCCGGCTTATTTACCAACTTCATCAGCGAGCGCGTCTCGAACCTGAACTCGACGGGCGTGACGGCCGGGTTTCCGCCCGGTTTTGTCCCGATCTCGACCGGCAGAACTTCGACCGACGTGGCGGGCGTGCTCGACTTCTCAGCAATCGCGACGTATCGCATCAACAACAACTTCGCGCTCCGCGGCGGCTACCAACTGCTGTACCTGGCCGGCGTGGCCCTGGGGTCGCAGCAGATGGCCGGCTTCAGTCATGGCGGCGACGTCTTCCTGCACGGCCCATCGGCTGGCCTTGAGTTGTCGCACTAGGGGGCCGCAAGTCAGATGCTGACGGTGCCGCCGTGGGTGCCCGCCAGCGTATCGTGGCCGGAGACGTTCCAGTACCAATCCTGGCCGGTCGAAGCGAAGAGCTGATCGGTCACGTTGTTGGGAATCATGTTGGACGCGTTCATACCCAAGGCGGCAAGCTCGGTCATGCGGGTCGCATAGGCTGCTGCGGAACTCCAATCCAGCAGCATCGAGTACAACCGTCCCTCATCGTGATCGAAGAGGGTTGCCCCGCCAATCATGACCGAGCCGCCGCTGGCGACGCCCGTCGGCCCGCCCGTCAGCCGCGATGCCCCGGCGCCGGCGATCAGGATGTTGCAGCCTGAGCCGCCTTGAATCGAATCGGTCCCTCCGCCGCCCACCAACACGCTGTTGTCCGCGCCCATGTTCATCAAGACGTTGTTGCCGGTACCCGAGAACACGAAGGCGGGGGTCGTGACCCCGACTCCGATGGTGACAATCGAATTGCCGTTGCCGGTATACACCACGATCCGGCCCGTCGGCGCAAACGGCCCGTACGTGACGCCATTCATCGTCACATCCACGCGGCCGCTGCCCACGTTGACCACGCTGATCGTATCCGCGCCGGCCGGCCCGTTGGCTACGACGTCGGTCAAAGCTGGGTTGAACGGATCGGTGACCAGGCTCACGCCGGCCGAGCCGACGGTAATATTGGCCGTGGAAGTGTTGTTGCCCGGCACGGGATCGGTGGTCGAGCTGCTCACCGTGGCCGTGTCGTGAATCACCGTGCCGCTGGCCGTGCCGGCATTCACCCGAACATCGATCATGATCGTGCTGCTGGCCCCGTTGGGGAGCGTGCTGATGGTATCGTTGATCTGATTGCCGGAGTTTGCCAGCGTAAAGCCCGGGCCGGCGGTCTGGCTTTGGGAGATGAGCGTCACGTTGCTCGGCAGCAAATCGCTGAGCACGACGCTTTGGCCGTCGCTGGCACCATTGTTGGTGACGACCACCTTGTAGGCGAATTCGCCGCCGGTCGCCACCGTGCTCTCCAGCGCGACGAGCGAAACGGCCAGGTCGGCCGAGGTCGTCAGCGTCGTGGATGCAGTCGACGAATTATTGGAAGGGTTGAGATCGTGCGTGGAGGAACTGACGGTTGCGGTGTTGTTGAGCGTCACACTACCGCTGGTGCGCACCGTGAGGGTGAATGTTGCCGACGCGCCGGGCGCTAATGTGCTAATCGTGTCCGTCACCGTGTTGCCGCTGGCGCCCAATGTAAAGCCCGGCCCGCTCACCTGGCTTTGCGATACGAAAGTCTCGCCGCTTGGCAGGACGTCGGAAAGCACGACGTTTTGCGCGGCCGAATACGACGCCGAATTGCTGACGGTGATCGTGTAAGTGATGTTGCTGCCGGCCAGGACGTTGGAAGGGCCGGTTTTTGTCACGGACAGATCGTCAGAAGCCGCGATGGCTGTAACGTCGCTGCTTGAATCATTCGCCCTGTTGAGCTCGCCGCCGCCCGCGATCGTGGCCGTGTTCGTCAAGCTCGCCGGCGCAGAAGCCGAAACATTGACCGTCAGCGTCAAAGTGGCGTACGGCGTGTTGGCGTTCAAGCTGTCGCTGCGCGTGGCGGTCACCGTCTGGCCTGTAATCATGGTGCTCCAGCCCGTGCCCGTGAACGCGGTGGGGGTCATGCCCGTGGGCACCACGTCGGTGACGGTCACGGTGCCGGAGGTGGTCCCCGTGCCGCTGTTGGTGACCACGATGGAATACGTATCGCCGACATCGCCCTGGTTGAAGGCGGTGCTATGGGTCTTGCTGATCGTCAGATCCGGAACTTTGCCCACGATGCCGGTCACGGCCGGAAACAATCCACTGGGATCCTCGGCCGCGGTGCCGGCCGCGACGGTGCCGGTAGTCGAAGGATTGCCCGTGTTGCTAAACAGGACCGCAGCCCCGTTGGGATCGTTGATCGCCAGGGTGGTCGACACGTTGTTGCTGGCGGCCGTCAGCGTGATGCTGTTGGTGCCGGTGACGGTCATGCTGAGCTGAGCGGACGTGATCGCGCCGCTGGCCCCTTGCGTAATCGCGCCCGAGTCGACGAACCGCACGATGGCGGTCCCGGCACCGAGGGCCGAATTCACCGTCAGCCCGCCGCTCTTGAGATTTACATCGCCATTGGTGGTGCTGATGCCGCTGACGGCGACAAATAGCGTGCTGGGATCAGCAGCGGCCGCGGCAGCACCGACGCTCCCGACCGTCAGCGCATTGGTGCCGTTGTTGAAGGTGACGGCACCGCCAGAGCTTGTACCGCTGGCCGCGAGCGTGGTCACATGATTGGTCGCTTCGAGCACGGTGTTGCCGCTGGAATTCGAGGTGCTCAAGCCGGCGGCCGTGATCGTGCCGGCCGCGGCCTGGCTGACGCTGCCTGCATCGACCAGCCGCACGTTGCCCGTGCCGGCGGCGATGGCCTGATTGATGGTCAGCCCGGCGCTCTTGAGATTCGCGTCGCCATTGCTGGTCGTGATGCCGGTCACAGCGGTGAATAAGCCACTGGGATCTCCGCCGGCTGGGGACGCGGCAATCGTGCCGATGGTCAGTGCGTGGGTGGCGTCGTTAAAGGTGATCGCGCCGCCGGGGCCCGTATTGGCGGCGGCCAGCGTGCCGACGTTATTCGACGCTTCGAGCACCGTGCTCATCGTAGAACCCGAAACGCTCAAGCCGGCGCTCGTGATGGTGCCGGCGGCGGCCTGCGTCAGGCTGCCCGTGGCGTTCAAGCGGACGTTGCCGGTGCCCACCGCAATGGGCTGGTTAATCGTCAGCATGCCGCTTTTGAGATTCACGTCGCCATTAGTCGTCGTGATGCCGCTGACGCCGACAAACAGCGAACTGGGATCGACTGCGGAGGCGGCTGCCGCAATCGTGCCGATCGTCAGCGCGGTCGTTCCGTCGTTCAGGGTCACTGCTCCGCCGGTGGCCGTATTGCTGGCGGCCAGCGTGCCGATGTTAGGTGTCCCGCTGGTGAACTCTAGCACCAGGTTGCTAGTGGAGTCGGAAAGGCTTAGCCCGCCGGCCGTGATCGCCGTCGACGGCGTCACGGTGCCTGCCTCAACAAGCCGCACGTTGCCGGTGCCGGCGTTGATGCCCAAATTGAGGGCAAGGCCGTTGCTCTTGATGTTCACGTCGCCGCCCGTGGTCGTGATGGCGCTCACGGCTGCGAACAAGCCCCCGGGGTCTGCGCCGGCAGAGGCCGCGGCCACCGCGCCGATGATGGCGCCGGCGGGGGCGGCATCGTTGATGGTGACCGCGCCGCCGGACGTCGTATTCGAGGCGGCCAGCGTGCCAATCTGGTTGCCTGCTGATTCGAGCACGACGTTGCCGCCCGAATCGGTAGCACTCAGGCCGGTGGCGAGAATCCCGGCGCTGGAATTCTGGCTGACATTGCCCGCTTCGACCAGACGGATGTTGGCGTTGTTGATTGAGACGGTGCTGGTGATCGAGAGTCCGGCGCTCTTGAGGTTCACATCGCCGCTGGCGGTCGTGATGCCTGTCACGGCGGCGAAGAGGCTGTTGGGGTCGACGGCCGTCGCCGCCGCGGCAATGCTGCCGATCGTGAGGGCGTTGGCCCCGTTGCTGAACGTGAGAGCACTACCGCTGTTGGTGACTTTACCGGCCAGCGTGCCGACGTCGTTTGCCGATTCGAGAATCGGGTTCGTGCTGGAATTCGAAACGCTCAAGCCGCCGGCGGTGATCGTGCCGGCCGCGGCCTGTGTCACGGCGCCGGACTCGACGAAGCGGACATTGCCGGTGCCGGCGGCGATCGCTTGGTTGATCGTTAGCCCCGTGCCTTGGAGATTCACGTCGCCATTGGTGGTACCAATGCCGCTGACGGCGCCAAACAACCCGTTGGGATCAACCGCCGCCGTTGCCGCCGCCACCGTACCCACGGTCAGGGCGGTGCTGTTGTTGAGCGTTACGGCTCCACCCATTGCCGAATTCGTCGTGGCCAGCAGCGGCACGCCATCGTTGAAGGGCAGAGACTCCAGGACGACGCTTCCGGCCGAACTGGAAATGCTCAAGCCGCCGACCAGGATGGTGATGGTTTGCGACTGGCTTACGCTGCCCGCCTCGACCAATCGCACGTTTCCACTCGCGAGCACGCCGGCGTTAATGGTCAGGCCGGCGCTTTTCAGGTTCACGTCAGTACCGGTGGCGCCGGTGACGGTGCCGAACAGTGAGTTTGGATCGGCTGCCGCCGTGGCAGCGGCCACCGCGCCGAGAATCAGTGCGTTGGAGCCGTCGTTGAACGAAACGACGCCGCCCGCGGCGGCGATGTTCGTGGCCAATGTGCCGATGCTGTTCGCTGCCTCGAGAATCGCATTGCCGGCGGAGTTGTTTGTACTAAGCGCCCCGGCCGTGATCGTGCCGGCGGCGAGTTGACTGACGTTGCCGGAGTCGACAAACCGCACCGTGCCGGTGCCGGCGGCGATCGGGTTGTTGACGGCGAGCGTCGAGCTCTTGAGGTTCACGTCGCCGTTGGTCGTGCTGATGCCGGTGACCGCGGCAAACAGGCTCGAGGGATCAGCCGCGACTGCCGCTGCCGCGATCGTGCTGACGGTCAGCGCGTTGGCGCCGTTGTTGAAAGTGACGGCGCTGCCGGACGAGGTGTTGTTGGCGGTGCGGATCCCGACTTTGTTCGCCGATTCGAGGACGGTACTGCCGCCCGAGTTGGTCGTGGCCAATCCGGCGGCCGTGATGGTGCCGGCCACAGCCTGGCTCACCGCGCCGGCGGCCACGAAGCGCACGTTGCCGGTGCCGGCTGCGATCGCGCTGTTGACGGTGAGCGTTGAACTCTTGAGATTCACGTCGCCGTTGGTAGTCGTGATGCCGGTAATCGCGGTTGCAAACAGGCCGCTGGGATCCACGGCGCCCGCGGCTGCGGCAATGCTGCCGACGATCAGGGCATTGGCACTATTGCTAAAAGTCACTGCCCCGGCGCTGGCCGAGTCGCTGGCGGCCAGCGTTCCGGCATTGTTGGCGGCTTCCAGCACGATGCTGCCGGTGGTGGATGAGGCGGCGAGGCCGCTGGCCGTGATCGTGCCGCTCGCGCTCTGGCTGACTCCGCCGCTGGCCACGAAGCGGACATTGCCGGTGCCGGCGGCGATCGGGTTGCTGATCGTTAGCGCGCCGTTGGCGAGATTTACATCGCCATTGGTCGTGCTGATGCCGGTGACCGCGGCAAACAGGCCGGAGGGATCGGCGGCGGAAGCCGCTGCCGCGATGGTGCTGACCGTCAAAGCGTTGGTGCTGTTATTGAACGTGACGACACTGCCGGACGAAGTGTTATTGGCGGTGCGAATTCCGACCTTATTGGCCGCTTCGAGAATGGTGCTGCCGCCCGAATTGGTCGTGGCAAGTCCGGCGGCCGTAATGGTGCCAGCGGCCGCCTGGCTGACGGCTGCGGACTCGACGAAGCGGACGTTGCCCGTGCCGGCCGCGATCGCCTGGTTGATCGTCAGCCCGGCGCTGTCGAGGTTCACGTCGCCATTGGAAGTCGTGATGCCGGTCAGGGAGCTAAATAGCCCGCTGGGATCGCTCCCGGCCGACGTGCTCGCGGCTGATGCCACCGTGCCGATGGTAAGCGTCTTGCTGTCGTTGAACGTGAAGGGACTGCTCGAGCCCGTGCCGCTGACGGCCAGCGTGCCAATGGCGTTGACCGATTCCAGCACGGTGCTTCCGCTATTGGTGACGGCCAGGCTGCCGGCCGTGATGATGGCGGATTGCGTCACGCTGCCGGCTTCGACCAACCGCACGTTGGCCGTGCCGGCGCCAATCGCCTGGCTAATGGTGAGCCCCGCACTATCGAGATTCACGTCGCCATTGCTGGTTGTCACGCCGCTCTGGGAACCAAATAGCCCGCTGGGATCGCTCCCGGATAACGTATTCGTGGCCGATGCCACCGTGCCGACGGTCAAGGCTTTAGCGCTGTTGTTGAACGTGAACGGGATGCTGGCCCCCGTGCTGCTGACAGCCAGCGTGCCGACGGCGTTGGCCGATTCGAGCACGGTGCTTCCGCTGTTGGTGACGGCCAGGCTGCCGGACGTGATCGTGGCGGATTGCGTCACGCTGCCCGCTTCAACCAGTCGCACGTTGCCCGTGCCGGCGCCGATCGTCTGGCTAATGGTCAGGCCCGCGCTCTCGAGATTCACGTCGCCATTGGCCGTCGCGATGCCCGTTACTGCCGTGAACAAGCCGGCTGGGTCGGCTGCAACTGCCGCGGCCGCCACGCTACCGACAGTCAAAGCGGTGGCGCCGTTGTTGTACGTCATGCCCGATCCATTGATGTCGAGATCGCTGGCGGCGATCGTTCCGACAGCATTGGTCGACTCGAGGACCGCGGTCGTGCTCGAGATCGAACCCGATAGGGACATGCTCAGCGCGCTGGCCGTAATCGTTCCGGCAACCGCCTGGGTGACATTTCCCGATTCGAAAATGCGCAGCGTGCCGGTACCGGCTGCGATCGGGTTGTTGATCGTCAGACCTCCGCCGGTCAGGTTCACGTCGCCATTGCTGGTGCTGATGCCGCTGAGCGCGCCAAACAGGCCGCTGGGATCGACGGTCGCGGTGGCGGCGGCGATGCTGCCCGCCGTGGCGCCGAAAGGAGTGCTTTCGTAAGTCACAGCGGCGCTGGCGGCGGTGTCGCTAAAAGCTACCGTGCCGACGAACATGCCGGAACCTTCGAGGATGATGCTGCCAGTGGTTGTCGAGACGCTCATGCCGCTGGCCGTGATGCCGGCCACCCCACCCGAAGCCTGGCTGACTGCCCCGGTGGCGACGATCCGCAGGTTATTGAGAATGCCGGGATTGATAGGCTGGTTGATCGCCAGGGCACCGCTCTTCAAGTCCACGTCACCGGCGTTGCTCGTCACCCCGGACACCGATGCAAACAGGCCGCTCGGGTCGAGCGCGGCAGTTGCAGCGGCGACGGTGCCGATCGTCAAGGCGTTGGTGTTATTGCTGTAGGTGACCGCTGAACCGGAGGCCGTTTCGGTCACGGCCAGCGTACCGGCGTTGTTGTTCAATTCCAAAATGACGCTGCCGGTCGTCGTGCTGATGCTCAAGCCGCTGGCCGTAATGGTGCCAGGCGAGGCCTGCGTTACGCTGTTGGACTCGACGAAACGCACTTTCCCGGTCCCGGCGCCGATCGCTTGATTAATCGTCAGCCCGGCGCTTTTGAGGTTCACGTCGCCATTGGTGGTGGTGATGCCAGCGATCGCGGTGTTAAACAGCGAGCCGGTGTCGAGCGTGGCAGAGGCCGCGGCGACACTGCCGACGGTCAGGGCCGTGGTGCCGTTGCTATAGGTGATCGCACCGGTGGAAACGACGCTTTTGGTGGCCAGCGTGCTTACGGCGTTCGTGGCTTCCAACACCGCATTGCCGGTGCTCCCCGTGTTGGAGACACTGAGCGATGAGGCAGTGATACCGCCGCCACTGCCCTGCGAGATGCCAGCCGATTCGACGAGACGCACCACGCCGGCGGAGGCGGAAATCGGGCTGTTGATGGTGAGCCCCAGGCCTTCAAGATTGACGTCGCCGTTGGTGGCGGTCACGCCGGTGATGGCGGCAAAATTGTTGCTCGCCGTCGTCGCGCCCACGGTCGCTGCCGCGGTGCTGTCGTTGAACGCGATGCCATTGCTCGCGGCATAGCTGGCAGCGGTGGTGGAGAAGGCGATGATCCCCGACACCGCATTGGACTTTTCCAGCACGATATTGCCGCTGGTGTTTGCCTTGGCGCTCAGATTCGTCGCCGTGATCGTGCTGGTATCTGTGATGCCCGTGTTGCTGACCAGGCGCACCGTGCCGGAACTCGCGCTTAGCGGCATGAGGATGGGCAATGTAGTGTTGGCGCTGATGTCGATGTCGGCAGTCGTGGACGAGATGGTGCCCCCCGTGGGACCGAATGTGACGATGGGCGAGGTCGTCGTCGTGCCGGTGCCGATGACCAGGCTGCCGGACGCAGCAGTGAGCGAATCGTTGATCGCGACCGATCCGGGCGAGACGGTGGTGCCGGTCCAAATGCCGACCGACCCGAACGAGTAGGTCGTCGTGTTGCCAAAGGTGAGCGTCTCCCCAGCGGAGCCGCCAGAGTCGTTGACGGTCAAAGCCCCGGACAGCGAAATTGCCGTGGAACCATTGAAGCTTACAGATTGGATGGAGCCGTTGTAGTTAATGACGATCGAGGTGGTGCTGGCGAATGTGGTCGTCGTGAAGCCCATGCCTGAGACCTGGATGCTTTGGGCCCCGGCCACAGACGCCGCGGTGGCGGTGATGGTCGCGAAATCGCTGAGGCTGCCCAAATTGACGGTCAACACGCCGGCGGAGGAACTCGCGGTCACGGCCAAAAGTCTGCGCTCTTCGAGCGACTCGAAACCCAGCGGTCGGAGCCAGGCTTGGTTGGCCAACTTGCGCCGAGCGACCAATCGACGACGCGCCCCCTGTTGAAACCTGGCATACATCCACTCGCTGAATGATCGCATCGAGTTACCTTTGTTGGGGGCAGCCGACCAGGCCCAGGGTTTTCAGCCCTGAACACTGGAAGCGGACCGCGCCGGGCTGGCGTGCGTTTGCCGCGGCCGAGATATCGGGAAAGAGAGCCGGAACCATAGACGACAAAGTTGAGATCACCCGCAGAGCCAGGGCGCGGTCGCCAAACCACGCGGCCGAAAAGCTTTGAGAAAAGAAGGGTGGCCAGACCGCCAGGTAGTGGTACGACGAATTGTCGCACTTAATTGGCCGATCGTAGCCCCTATAAGCGGTAATTCAAGAATAAAATGAAAAAACGTAATCTTTAGTAGCCGGTGCGCCTGGAGGGGCAATTGGCCCGGGCTGCCGCGCACGGGCAATGGAACGGCAGTCAACGGTTTCCCAAAAGCCGATAGACAAGCGCCTTCGATATTGCCTAGTATTGGGTTGTACCTGTCGCAAGATTCCAAAGGCCGGGTTGTGGTGCCCGGGCAATTGTGGCCGCTCGATGTCGCTAAAATCTTTAGCTGCCGCCGTCATCCTGCGGACTCCGTTGAGCTCGTTTCCGGTGCGGATCCGTAGCGGGTTGGCTAAAGGCGCTCGCTGGACGGCGTTTCCGGTTTCCGGATATTGGCGAGGGAACGTCGAACGCGATATCGAAGACGCGATCCGGCAATATGTTCAGCCGGGCGCCGCCTGCTGGGATCTGGGCACGCATTTTGGGATCTACACGCTGGGCATGGCGCTGCGAGTCGGTCCCGCCGGCCAGGTCGCCGGATTTGAGCCCAGTCCAATGGCTTTTGCGAAATGCTCGCGCCACGTCCGGATGAACCGCATAACTAATGTCAAGTTGTTCAATGCAGCGGTCTCAAACATTTCGCGCACGGGTCAAATGATCCTCGCCGGGGGCGATTGGGCCGCGACTTCCCATCTGCCTTTGGAAGATCAAGATTGGCGCGACATGCAATTCGGCGAAGCCAGCGCCCGGCGCGTTGACGTCCAAGAACTGAAGCTCGACGATCTTGTCGATTCGGGCCAGATACGTGCGCCTGATTTTATCAAGGTCGATGTTGAGGGGCACGGTGCCAAAGCGCTCGCTGGCGCCCTGCGGGCCATCGCCCGGGCTCGCCCGGTGATTGCGATGAGTTTCCATAGTTCGTGGGAATTAGACGGCACGCGCGAAGCCCTGTTGCCCTTGGGGTACTCGGCCGACTGGGATCAAGCCCTCTACAAAACGGCCATCTTGCTGCCAGCGGCCAAGAATAGCTCGGGATCTCTGCCGGCTTCTGAGCGCGGCGATTCGCCGGGCTGACGCGCCGCGTACTGAGCCAACGCCGCGGGAGAGGGCTACGACCCGGTTGAGTCGTGCTTGCGGCAGAAGAAGGGGCCGAGGACCAGCACGTCCATGCGCGTGCGCAGAAAACAGTCGATGGCCTGGGCTGGCAAGTGGACGATCGGCTCGTTCTCGTTGAACGACGTGTTGATTACCACCGGCACGCCGGTTAACTGCCGAAAAGTGTCGATCACCTGCCAGTACAGCGGATTGTCCTCGCGCCGCACGCTTTGCAGCCGGCCGGTGCCGTCGACGTGTACGGCCGCAGGGATCAGACCGCGCTTTTCCGGCCTGATCTTGTAGACCTTGCTCATGAACGGATCGGGCTGCTTGTGCTCGAAGAACTCGTCGACGTATTCTTCGAGAATTGCCGGCGCAAATGGCCGGAACGACTCGCGCCGCTTGATGCGGCTGTTGAGCACGTCCTTCATTTCGGCCCGGCGCGGGTCGACCAGGATGCTGCGATTGCCCAGCGCCCTCGGACCCCACTCCATTTTGCCCTGGTACCAGCCGATCACGCAGCCGTCGGCAATGGCCTGGGCCGTGGTCCGGCATAGCGTGTCGTCGTCGAGTCGCTCGCAGCTGGCGTGTGCGGTTAATTCCGGCGTGACCTCGACCGCCTTGGCCAGTTCGTCGGCGCGGAATTCCGGACCCCAATAGGGCGAAGTCATGACGAACTGCCGCGGCCGGCCCAGCTTCTGATGCCAGACGTAAGACGCCGCGCCAACGGCACCGCCGGCGTCGCCAGGCGAGGGCGGAACGTAGATGTCGGTAAATGGCGTGTTGTCGAAGACCTTGCCGTTGGCCACGCTGTTCATGGCGCAGCCGCCGGCCAGGCAGAGTCGCGTCTTGCCGGTGGCGGCGTGCACGTGCTTGAGCAAGTGGAAAAAGGCCTGTTCGTAGCGCTGCTGCATCGAGGCGGCAATCTGGCGGTGCCAATCGGCTAGTGGCTCGTCGGCCATGCGCGGCGGTCCCAGCAACTCGGCCATGCGCGGCGAGAAGACGCTGCCGATGTGCGGTGCTCCGCCGTCCCAGGTCATGTGCACGCCTTCGCTATGGTGCACAAAGTAGTTCAAGCCCAGCTCGAAGCCGCCGCCGGGCAGCAGCCGCACCAGTTGCTCCATGGCATCCATGCGCGTGGGCTCGCCACAGGCGGCCAGGCCCATCACCTTGAACTCATCGCCGTAATGCGGAAAGCCGAGGAACTGGGTCAGGGCCAGGTAGAACAAGCCCAACGAATGCGGGAACAGTACGCGCTTGTTGATCGAAAGTTGATTGCCATTGCCCACCCCGGCCATCGCGCCCAGGAAATCGCCAAAACCATCGACCGAGACCACGGCCGCATCATCATAGGGCGAAACGAAGAACGCGCTCGCCAGGTGCGCCACGTGATGCTCCACGTAGTGCATCTGTGGCCGCGGGGTACGAGGATCGAGGCCAAAAGTCTCGAGCAACTGAGACCGGAGATCGCGGACCTTGCTGGCGTTTTTCCAGCGGTCTTTGAGCAGTTGCAACGCCGGATGATGGCGAAGGGCAAAAAAGGCCTTGTGTACCAGATTGGCCTTGGGATTGCGGTTCACGGCCACGTGATCGACGTCGGCGAGCGTGCAGCCGGCCGCAGCGAGGCAAAAGCGGATGGCCTCGGTGGGAAAGCCGGCCCAATGCTTGACGCGGCACAGCCGCTCTTCCTCGACGGCGGCCACTAACTGGCCGTCGATCATGATGGCGGCCGCCGAATCGCCGTGGAAAGCATTCAGGCCCAGCAGAATCACTCGCGGTCTCCTCGCAGCCGGGCTTCGATCATCTTCAGGCTCAAAAGCAACTCGGCCATCAGCCGCTGAAACGCGTAGTACCAGCCCGGCCAGCCATCGAGCAGGGCGCCTTTGACGAGCAGACAATAAACAAACATCAGTCCGGGGGCCAGCACGATCGACCGGCGCAGCCGATCGGCCCACCCAAGCTGGCCGGGCGGACGCTCGACGAGCAGCCGCGCTTCGAGCTGCATGTAGCGGTCTTGCGACTGGAGCCAGCGGCCGAGCGATTTGCGGTCGTCGTGCAGCATGCGGCCGGTGAGTGGAGCAAACGAGCCGCCGAGCAATCGCAAGCGCTGCGTGTGGCCGTCCTGCACATACTCGGCGCGCTCGCGGCGAAACAGCGCGGCCACCGGCCCATACACGCTGCCGCGCAGCGGACGCCCGAACACGCAATAGGTAAACGGCACTTCGTAGGCCGATACGTCGGCCGGCGGCTCGAGCCGGCGAATCTCGTCGAGCAGTGCCGGCGTCGGCCGATAGTCGGCATCCAGCGACAGGACCCAAGGCGTGTTGATGCCCGTTTCGCGGAGTCCGAAATTCCACTGAGCGGAGTGCGTGTCGAAGGTGCGCTCGACGATGCGCACATTGGCAAACGCCCGAGCCAGCTCGACCGTTTCATCCGTGCTGACGCTATCGACCACGACGATCTCGCGAGCCCAATCCAATGCGCGCAGGCACGCCGCGATATTCGGCGCTTCGTTGTAGGCGAGCACCAGCGGCGTGATTTGGGAAAGGTTCATCGCTCACTTCCGTCCGTTTCGCCGGGTAGCGAGCAAGTGCTCGAGATCGTGTTCTAGCCGCAAAGCAATTTCGGCCGGGCTGAAGGCCAAGGCCAACTGCCGCGAGCGCCGGCCCATCGTATTGGCCAGCTCCGCGTCAGACACCAGGCGATCGATCGCGGCCGCCCAATCGGCCGGCTGCGAGCCGTGTACGACCAGCCCGTTGTCGCCATCGTGTACCAGGTCGCGGAAACAGGCCAGGGGCGAGACGAGGCAGGGTTTGCCGCAGCCCATCGCTTCGAGCACCGAGATGCCGAATGTTTCGCCCGTCACGGCCCGGCTGGGATAGGCGAAGATGGCGGCCTGGCGATAAATGCCGGCCAACTGGCGATCGTCAAACACCGGCGGATCGAGCCGCCAATCGGCTGCGGTGAGTCCCAGTTCGCCGGCCAATTCCCGCAGTTGATCGGCATAGCCCGGGTCGCCGCCGGAGGTTTCCGCGGCCGGTCCCACGAGTCGCAAGAAGATCCTCGAGCGATGGGCACCTAGCGGCAAGGCGCGCAGCAGCGTATCGAGACCTTTTTCCGGATGGATGCGGCCGACGTACAGCAGTTGTAGCCGGTCGGCATGTTTCGTGGTGGCTTGGGCCGGGGAAAAGCAGTCGAGATCGGTCGAGTTGGGCAGCACGATCGAGCGCTGGCGGGCGCCGGGCGCGATGCTGGCCATGCAATCGGCCACCGCCGAACTGGTGCAATAAAACCGATCGACGCCGTGATACAGCCAGCGATGCTGCAACTTTGGCATGCGGGCCACGTCGATGCAGACCAGTCCGAGATGCTTGCGCAAGTGCGGCAGCAGGATCGGCGCCACCACGTCATTGGTCAGCAGGACGTCACCGGGCTCGATGCGCCGCGCCACGCGCCAGGACCAGGCGACGGATTTGCTGGCGTTCAGCCAGCGCCGATTGCTCCATCGGAATCCAGGCAGCCGGACATGCCGCAGACCGGTCTCATGCTGCTCGTCGGGCAGCCCTGCATGGCGGCAGGAATACAGCGTCACCTCATGGCGCCGGGCCAGTTCGACTGCCAGCCCATGCCAGCGCTTTTCAACCGCTCCGCCAGCCACGGCCGGCACCGGTAGCGCAAAGCCCATGACGATCTGGATTCTCACGTTGGGGCCAGCACCTGATAGAAATCGAGCATTTCGCGGGCTTTGCGGTCCCAGGAAAAGTCAGCCAGCATCCACTCGCGTCCGCGGGCGCCTTGCTCGCGCAAGGCGTCGGGCGATTGTCGCATGAGTTCGGTCCAGTGGGCTTCGAAGGTGTCCAAAGGCACGCAGCGGCCGGCATCGCGGTCATTCAGATCCGACCAGGGCGCGGCAGTCGAGGTGAGTGCAGCCACGCCGGAGGCAAGCGCCTCGCCGATGGTGAGGCCGAAGTTTTCCGACAGCGTGGGCAGGAGGTACAACTCGGCCAGGCGATAAGGCTTCGGCAGGCCGGCAGGTTCGGCAATGGTCGTCCGCTCGACGAGCCGCGGGTGTTCGCGCACCGCCCGGGCGACGTCGTCGAGCGTATATTCGTGGGCGGAACCGCAGATGAGCAGATGCCAGTCTGGAAAACTGGGCGCCAGCCGGGCCCAGGCATCGACCAGCGGCAAGAGGCCCTTCTTCGAGTGCAAGCGAGAATAGAACAGGGCGAGGCGTTTGCCGGCGAGCTCGGGATGGCGCGCGAGCCATCGCTGGCGGTCGAGGGGTTCGGACCAGCGGGGCTCGTCAATGCCGTTGCCCGACACGAGAATCGGCTGGCAAAAGCCGGCGGCTCGGATATCGGTAAATTCCATATCGCTGGTAGCGTGCCAGGCCGCGGCGCCGGCCAGGGCGCCGCGATGCAGGAGCCTGGCGGCGAACCATTTTTTCCATCTCGCCCGACGCAGGGCATAAGCGGCCAGCATGCCGCGCGGGCTGATGACAAGCGGGCAGTCGCTGTGCCGCGCCGCCCGCGCGGCGTATCCCAACGAGGGAAGCCACAGTGCGTGATGATGCACCACGCGGAACGCGGCGGCGGCCAGCGCCGCGCGCAAACCGCGAGAGGCGTGCAACAGCCCGCCATAGGATTTCGAGTAGCGTTGGAAGCACGCCGGCCAATCGGGATCCGATACATCGGCGGCAAAGTACAAACGGACGCTCGGATCTTGCGCGTACATGGCCCGGCAGAGCGCTGGAACCGAAACGGAGGGGCCACCCCATTTCGGATCGATATCCGGCAGAACGCAGGCCGTCAGCACCTTGCTAGCGTCGAGAAGTGAGTCGCGCAAACGCTTCGGAATCGGTTGTTGGATCAGGCGAAGGTTGACGATCGAACGGGACGGATAGCACTTGTCTCGGGAATTTGCTGCGCTGGCCAGGCCGGTTCTGCCTATCCTGACGCTCAGGCAAAAGGCGAGACAGTCCCGCTACGTTGCGGGAGGTTTGATCAACATGCACTGGCTGACGGTTGTTTGAATCGGCTGGTTGGCGGTCGTCCGCAAAAACTCCTGGATCGCTTTTTCGACTCCCGGGCAGTTGGGCGCCAGATAATCGTCAAAAACAACGATCCCACCCGGAACCAGGCGTGGATAGAAAAAAGCCAAGGCATCCCGGACCGATTGGTAGATATCGACATCGACGTGCACCAGCGCGAACTGCCGATCTTCGACCGGCCGTGCCGTGTCCGGGAAAAAACCCGGGAAGAATTCGACCTTCGGATAATCGCGCAATCGGGCTCGAACCGCTTCCAACGACGTATCGTCGAAGTCTCCAGCCCGGTGACGGTCGATCTGTTTGTCGACCGCTGGCATACCGTGAAAGGTATCGAACAAACTTAGTTTCTTTTCCGAACAGGCGCTGGCCAGCAACAACGCAGTACCGCCCCGGTAGACGCCGACTTCGGCCAGTTGGCCGGGCAGGTTACGCGCATAACGAGCGAACTGATACAACATGAAACAGCGGTCAGGCGAGATCAGCGTCAGCCCGTCGATCCGGTCGAGAATCTCCATGAACTCCGCCGACTCTTTCCAGAGCGGCGAGATACGTCGCAATTCGAAGCCCGCGGTACGCAAGGCTGTCCGAGCGTATTTCTTAAAAAGTTCGGGCATCAAGGTCGTGATTGCTAAGTGCTCAACAGTCCGACAAGGCAATTGATTTGATCCGCAGATGAGAGAATCGCGGCTACGGGACCGCCTGGGGTAAGACGCCGGATCGTCGCTGCGTCAGCAACTCGTGGAGGAATCCGAGTGCCTCGTCCTCGACGCGCTGGGTGTCGATCGCCGTCATGCAGCGGTGCTGTTCCACCAGGCACTCGCTGAGCCGGCAGCCCTCACACGGCGTGCGGTGGCGAATGATCAGGCGGCGCGTGATGTCGGGATCCCATGTACCGGGCTTGTTGCGGGCGCTCATGACGGCGGCCACCGGACAATCGACCGCCGCCGCCAGGTGCATCGGCCCGGTGTCATTTCCCAGGTAGGCGAGCGCAAATCGCAACAACTCGACCAGTTCGATAATCAGCAACCCACTGCGTGGAATCTGCAATTGGGGGAAAACCGGCAGGACTTCGCGTCGGTAGGCCGTCAGTTCGTCGAGGCCGCCCACGGCAATCACTGGGATTTGGCAGTGCCGGCGAATGCTGCTGAGGACCTGGGCATAGCGGCCCAGCGGCCAGCGCTGAGTGGCCGTTTTGCCGCCACCGCAAAACACGAGATAGGGTTGCTCCAAGTCGACGTCGAGGTCTTCCAGCTTTTCGCGCAGTGAAGCCAGCGGCCCTTGGTCTAGCGGAATGGCATAGGGCGGCTTCGAGCCGGGAATTCCTTCGTCATTCAGCAAGCGGATCAAACGATGCGGTTCGCTTGGGTGCCACTCTTGCGGACAATCCCAGGCCCGAAATCCGACCAGACGCCGGACCCCGGCCAGTTGAAAAAAGCGGCGCTGGGTGGCGATGGAGCGGGCCGTGCGATCCACCTGTGGGAGTTGCACGACGACGTCCGGAGCGAGGCGGCGGACCAGCCTGAACAACTCGAGCGGCGTGCGCCAACCCTTCCCGCTGTCGTAACTGATCAGGCGGTCAAAAAGTTCCAGCCTGGTGACCACGTCCCATGCGGCTACTTTCTGTTTCGAAGGCCGGTCGCAGAGCATTACCAGTTCGGAATCGGTGAAATGCCGACGCAGAAGCCGAAACGCCGGAATCGCGCAAACGGTATCGCCCAAGTGACCTGTACGGTAGACAAGCACACGCTGAGAACGCAGTGGAAGCGGCGACAACATTCAAGTGGGAAGGTGCTTAGCCAGTGCCATACGCGGGGTTGGGAGCGTAGGAAGTCTTTGCCTCGCGTGTAAACACGGCGCAGAGTATGAGAATCGCCGCGACCGCCTGCGCAAACGACGAAAACCAGGCGCTCACTGACAGCTCAATCTGAAAACTCCATGCGACCCAGACCACGCTAAGCAGCGAGTGCAGCGAATAGGGACTGGCGCCAGCGCAGGCGCGCGCGACCGCTTGCATGGTGAAGCCCACGACCATTGCAAATACGAGAACACCTATCCAGCCGAAATTGGCCCAGGCTTCCGGCAACGTACCAAACGCAATCGTCGTTGTCCTCAATGAACCGCGGTTGGCAACATTGTAGTGCAAACCCAGAACCGTCGTGGCCATGTGCGTGTGGGGTTTTTCTTTCCACACGAATCGCGGAACCAGGTTGATCGGAATGTACTTGTAAGTCTCGCCCCATAAGTACGGCATTTGACTCGGAGTATTTTGCATGACGAGCGCCTGGACGTGCATCAGGTTCGCGCGATCCAGCAATTGCTGGACCTTCTGGCCTCGCGGGTCTCGACCGGACCACAAGGCGTTCCATGAAATCGGAATCCACCTCTCGTAAATATCGATGATTTTCGAAACCGACAGCTCGGGCGTAAAGCCTCCCGTCCAATAAATACGGCGTATCTCTCCCTTGCCCAGATTCAGGAATGACATGATGAACAGGCTGACGAGGATGGTCACCCACGGAACTTTGCGGCATGCCAACGAGTACCCTACCACGCCCACGATCAGCATGATAAAGCCGAAGATTAACGTGCCCGTAGCGAACGTCACGCACATGGCGATCGCGATGACCGCCATGACATAGAACGTGTGGCCCGTGGACAGCTTTCCTTCAGCGATCTGCTTTGACAGTATCCACAAACTAACGATGCCGCCACCGCAGGCGAGTGAAGTGACCGTGTTGGAGAACGAACCCAGGACCTTCAAATAGCCGAAGTGCCTGGTCACCAAGAACAGTGCCCAGCCGGTCAACAACAGCGTAAACAGCGACTTGGCAGTTTTTTCAGGCAGTTCACGGTAGGCCAGACCCTTCGTTGGCCCTCGCGTCTTTAATCGCGTAATCCCCCAATAGTAGACCAGCTCGGCAACTGCCAAAAAGACAAGTACCCCAACGCCCGCCATAAGACGGGCCGGTTCGGGGTGTGCCATGTACTCGGGCTTGCAGTGGACGATCGGATAGGCGTAGAAGGGAAAGTGTACGGCGCAAAAGCATTGAAACGCCGGCACTTCACGTTCGAGCTTCGACGCCCAAACGAACAGCGGCAGAAAGCTGATCGCGCTAATGCCCAGGCCCACGGCCGCTTCCGCCAGACTCAGTTGCGTCAGCGCTTGGTTGCGGTAAATCGTGAACATCAGGAACGCCAGCGGGATCCAGATATGCGCCACCTTCAGCGGCGACTTGAAGCGGCGTTTGGCAACGCGCTCCTGGTAGTTCTGGATGTTTTTGAATCCCATGACGCAACAACTCCGCCGGTCAATCCATCCGCTGAACTAGGACGCTGCGAAATGCCTTCCGTACTGCCTGCGCCGCCGCGGCGGTGGAAAAACCCGGTGCAAGTTCTCCGGCCGCCAGTCCTCGTGCACGAAGCTCGTCGCGGCTTTCGGTGAGCGATCGCAGCTTGTCGCCGAAATCCTGCCAATCTCTCGCCCGAAACACTTGCCCCGTCAGGCCCGGGCGAATCAGTTCGGGCGCGCAGCCTACTTGGTCGCTAACCAGTGCGGGCCGATTGCACGCGAACGCCTCGTTGACGGCTAGTCCCCATGTCTCCCAACGAATCGAGGGTAAAACCAGTAGGTCGCCCAGGCGGTAAACCACCGGCATGGTCGCCTGGTTCTGAAATGAAATCACGCGGAATCTGGCTGGATAACGGGCTGCAAGCTCCATGACTTGCGGCCGTAGCTCTCCATCGCCCACCAGTACGCAAACCAGGGCCGGATCCGGCCACTGGGCCAGCGCACGCATCAACTCAACCGGTTGCTTCTTGGCTTCAAACTTGCCGACAAACAGCACGACTAAATCGTCCGCCCCGATGCCAAGCTCCCCGCGCCAGCGGCGTGCTTCGCTTTCGAAGCGCTCGGTCGATGCGCGAAAACGCTCGACATCGATCGAATGGGGGCAGTGAAACAGCCGGCTCGAATCGACGCCGTATCGTTGATAGTACTGGCGATTGTGCAGGCCGACATCCAAAAAAACGGAAGGATATCGGAATATTTGCCTAAGCAGCATGGTCTTCGCCAGTCGCTTCCAGACCGGCGTCGGACTCAGCAGGTGCGAGTCGCCCCGAAACAGAACTGGGACCCCCCGGTGATAAAGGGCCCGCAAGAGCCGTAAATGGCTGGCAAACGCGTAGCCGCTGACATGCACCGCGTCGGGGCGCCAATCCAAGACTCTCTGCAGCAGGTCAGGATTTTGGACCCCCCAGAAGTGGTGTGTTCCCGGGTGTCGAGCGGTATTGGTCACGGCCTCGAACGGGTAGCCCTCGCGAAGCGGCAAGTCCCACGCTACCGGCTGCTGAAAACCGCTGTCCCAAACCGCTTCGCGCCCATCGTGGCAGGTGAAAAAGACCCGGATTTCCAAGTCGTCGGACCGCGAAAGTTCATGGTACAAGGGAACGTAGTATTGGATCGGGTGCGAGACGACGAAAGCCAGGCGAGGTTTCGCGATTCCGCTCGGCTTGATCGTGTGATTCATCTGCCGTTCATGCACCGGCTGGCCGCGCTTCGATGTCGCTCCCGACAGGAACGCAACGATTGAACAGTTCGACGTGACGGCGCGCCATGGCCGCAGGAAGATGCTCCGCCAGGTCGCCGGCCCGGTGGAAGGTTCGGCCCTCGACCACCTGTTGCATGAATTCTTGCAAACTGTCGGCCCATTGCTCGTTTCGTGTCGGACTGTCCTGGTCGAAATCGATTAAGTGACCCATGTCGGGCCGAGACCTCAAGAACTCGGCAGCTGGCGAGCGGGAATGACACACGGCAAGCACTGGACGATCGAACAAAAGATAGCTGAACAGCTTCGATGGCGTGTAGGCGGCATCATCCACTCCTAGAATGAGCAAGCCTGCCGCGCGGGACGCCAATTCCAACGAGCGAAAATACCCGACCTGCGCGGGGAACTCCTCAGCAAATCCCGGCAGGCCAGCCGCTTCGGCTGTCCGCTCCAACAGGCCCGAACCGAAGGCGGCGGCGTGCCCCGTCGTCCCGTATAACCGAACCTGAAAACGATGGAACAATTGCGGATTGCGCTGGCGCACGATCGTGGCCGCCGCGCACAGGGCTTCCCAGCCGCGGAGGCGCGTAATGGCGCCGGCGCCGACATACACGATTTCCAATCGTCTGTCGTCGGGCAACGGTGGCGGCTTAATCGCTTGACCATCAGGCGTTTGAGCGGCCAGGGCACGGCGTGTCGCTTCGATATCGTTGAGCGAGCCGGCAAACGGAATCGCTTCGCACCGCCCCGGCGCGAGCCACGGAAATGGCCGCCCCAGGAAAAGCTCCTGGAGTTCGTCGAGATATTTTTGCGAGACTGCCACGAGCGCCTGGGCCTGGCCGATCGCAAATCGCTGGAGAGGCTTGGCTAGCCAATTGGCCAGCATCCACTTGAGGCGCCTTTCGGTTGTCACATGCTTGGGTGTTTTCGAATACCAGGGATCCTGAAAATCGAGCACATAGGGGATTTTGAACCGAAACCACCATGGCGGCCCCAGGCAAAACAGCGAAAACTGTGTCGTGGAAAAGTAGACCAGGTCGAACCTGCCCGTTCGTAGCAACCGCGATCCCTCACGGAAGATCGGCCACCAGGCACGCCAGCCAGACGACTCCATCCGCAGCAGGCGAAACAGCCAGGCCTGCCAGGGCGCGACCGTATGCACGAGAACTCGGTGATCGAAAAAAATGGCGCAATCGCGGTCAATTGCAGTGGGCCTTTGAAAGTCCGTGCCCGGTGTCAGGATCTCGACTTCCCAGCCGAGCTTGGGCAGCTCGTGGCAAAGAATGCGAGCACGGTGCATATCGGGATTGATGACCGGCTCGTAACTGCTGACGATGATCAGGACACGTTTGGTAGCGGTCTCCATAGGGCGGCGCTTACGGGTTCCAACATGAGTGGTCAAGCGATTCGCACTATCAATAGCTCATTTTGTTCGTGCGGGCCCAGGTCAGCAGATGCAGCAGCGAGAGAATGTCGGTGTAACGAACGCCGGGCCGAAACTGACAGAACCCTTGCCAAAGTTGCCTGGCCGCATCCTGGTCGATCTGCAGCGCAGCGAAAGTATCCGCATCGGAAAAGACGCAGGAGACGACGCTCCGCAATTCGTTGCGCAACCAGAGTTCCCAGGGAAATACAAAACCCATCTTGGGCCGCCGAAACACTTCGCTGGGAAGCGGGCTAGGCAACGCGTCGAGCAACAACCGCTTCATGCGAAACCTGCCCAGCTTCAGTTTGCCCGGCATCCGCGCCAGCGTCTCGACCAGCACGTGATCCAGCAGCGGCACGCGAACCTCGATCGAATGGGCCATGCTCATCTGGTCGGCGTCACGGAGCAGCATGTTGCCCAGGTACAGCGAAAGTTCGAGCAGCGAATGCGCATTGAGCGAATCGATGCCGGCGATCCGCGTCTCCAGGTCGCTGACAATCTCGGCCGGTAGCAGCGGTCCGGCTTCGATCGTGGCGCTCGGGCGGATGGCCTGTAGCCGGGGATGCATCATCACCTCGCGCAGAATCGCGTAGGTCGATAGCCGTGAGGGGTGATTCTGCACAATCGCCGCCAGCTTTTCGGTTCGCATGGCGCCGGGAGCCGTCCATTCCAAGAGCGGACGAGCCAGCCGCGCGAGGCAGCGGTAAAACGCGCGATCCAGCCGAGCCGCTACGCGAAACGATCCATAACCGGCAAACAATTCGTCACCGCCCAAGCCCGACATCGCGACCTTGACGCCCGCTTCGCGGACCGCTTGAGAGATGAAATACGTGTTGATGCCATCGATCGACGGTTGGTCATACGCGGCAACCGCTTCCCCAATCGCCGATAAAACTTTTTGCGGCGCCAATTCCAGTTCGACGTGCTCGGTGCCGAAGTGCCTGGCGATATGCCGGGCATGAATGCGCTCATCGTATTCGCGTTCGCCGAACAGGATCGAAAACGTGCGCGGCACTTGCCCTTGCGAGGCCAGGGCGGCCACCACGCTGCTCGAATCGATGCCGCCGGATAAAAAGACGCCGACCGGAACGTCGGAAACCGTGTGCAAGGCCACAGATTCGGTCAATACGGGCCGGAGCATTTCGACCGCCTCGGCATAACGCAAGCCCCGGTGGTCCTGCTGTTCAAACGGCGGCCGCCAGTACGACACGCGCCGCGGCGGAGGCAATGCGGTGTTGCCCAGATCGAAGTGCCAATACTCGCCGGGCATCACGCTTTGTACTCCGGCCACGATCGTCCACGGGGCCGGCACCGCGCCAAAAGAGAGGTACGAGTCAATCGCCTGGCGATTCAGCTTCCGCTCGACCAGTTGGCAGGCCAAGAGCGTGCGGATTTCTGAAGCAAAGACCCAGGTGTTCGCATCGCAGCGGCAAACATACAGGGGCTTGATTCCCAGTCGATCGCGAACCAGGTACAGCCCTTGTCGCCGGCCATCGTAGATCGCCATGGCAAACATGCCGCGCAGCTCATCCAGAATCTGCGAGCCGCGCGCGACCCAACCGGCCAGCACGGTCTCGGTATCGCACTGCGAATGGAACTCCGTGTCGCCGAGCCTGGCGCGGACGGCCGCGTGATTGTAAACCTCGCCGTTGTAGACGATCCACGACCCCGATGCGGCATCGCCCATCGGCTGATGCCCGGCCGACGATAAATCCATGAACGACAGCCGCGTATGAACCAAGGCCAATCGCCAACCGGCGGCCAGATCGAGATAAACGACGCCCTCGTCCTCGGGGCCGCGGTGCCGCAAGGTGCCGAGCATGCACCGCGCCTTTTCGGGCAGGTCCATGTCGCCGCGCTGAGTCAAAATGCCCGCTACGCCACACATTGGGCGATGATTTCTTACCTCTGGCTGTGCGCGGCGTCGGCCACGCCGCGTATGGGACGCTTGGACACCAACCGAATCACTTGAGATCGCTTTCGCCGGCGGCAGGCTGGAGTTCAGGGTGGCAATCGTGCGAAGCCGACTGCTTGAGCGCCCGAGCCACCGAAGCCAGCAACGCGCTGGACTCCACCTCCCAGCAAAACCTGGCGCTGGCGGCCAGGGCAGCCTGCCGAGCCTGCGCGAGCCGCGAAGCATTTCCGAGCCATTCGTTGAGCACGCGAGCCAGCGATTGTGGGTCGCCGGGCGGATACAACCGGCCGGCGTCGGGCATTTGCGACAGAACCTCGCGTTGTCCCTGCGTGTCGCTCGCCGCGACTGCCAGTCCGCCGAGAATATAGTGGAACAACTTGTTTGTAACGGTCAGGTCGCGGCTCCGGCAGAAGACTTGTTCGCCGGCAAAGCCGATGTCGTGCTCCATGATTCGCGAAAGAATCGCCTGGTTGGGCACCGGCGGATGGATCTGCACCCACGAGCGGTGCGGCGACGGCGCGTGGTCGCGAATCCATTGCTGCGGATCGCTCGTCTGGCCGCGCAAGTGGACTTGTACCGGCCGCGACAGCAGCGGCAGCGCCGCGAACAAATCCTGCAGCCCGCGGTCGTAGCCGATCGTCTGAGAGAACCAGTAAATCGACGGCAGCTCGAGATCGAGGCGGTCGCTTTGCCGACCGTCGAGCGTTGCACGCTCGGCGGCCGGAAAGACATTGTAGACAACCGTCGGAGGCCGGCAGCTATACCGTTGGGCCAGGGCTTCGCTCATGGCCTGCGACGCACTCGTGCGATGCACCGCTTCGCGCAGGAGACGCGATTCCAACCGCTGAAGCAGTCGCCGCGGCCGGTTGAGCCAGGCCGCCGGAGGCAAATCTTCGGAATACCAATCTTCAAAATCCACTCCCACGCGAAAGCCTTCATCCAGCAGGCGGGCGGCCGCCCACATGCCCTGCTCCACGTGCGCGATGTAAAGATCAGCGCGCAATTGCCGCGCACGCTTCCAAAGCCGTGTGGCGGCGTAGCCCAATTGCCAACGGCTTTCTTGGCCCAACGTTTGAAAGGCCATCCGTGCCAGCCGCGATACCGCCCTGGCCCGCCAACGCTTGAAGCGTCTTGCCAGGCCGGGGGTGGTAAAATCCAGTACCGGCTCATACACCCAATTTCGCTGACGCATGAGTTCCACGTCGCGCCGACTGAGCTCTGCATCCACGCGAATGCCCAGGACCCGCACACGGTAACCGGCCGCGGTGAGTGCATCAGCCTCTTTGAGCACGCGCGGATTGTGGCACAAGTGCAGGCCCGAAACGATGACCACCAGCGCAGGTGGGCCCGCCTCCGAGCAGGGCTGACGTTCAACGAGCGGCGATTTCATCGGCACTGGCGCCACAGCACGTGTTTCAGACGAAGTCGCGGCAAATCTCAAGAAAATGGGCGGCCGCCTTTTCCAACGTCAGGCTTTCGAGTACGTACTGGCGCGGCTGAAATTGCCTCGCGGAAAGGCGGTCGAGAAACTCAGTCAGCCGGTCAGGAAAATCCGACGCGGATTGAAAACGCACGCCGCAGCGATCATCGAAAAATGGAACACTTGTGGCCGGTATCACCGGCTGGCCCCAACTGAACCGCTGTGGGTCGAGGCAAAAGCCCTGATCCCAGGCCAGCACGGGCACGTCGCAGGATAGACACTCCTGATACGCAAAACCCTGGCTCTCGTTCTCGCAGAGGAACAGCATCGCCCGGCTGCGCGCGAGCAGCGACCGATACTTGAAATCACCGTCGCGCCCGTAATGGAGGTAACGGATGGTGGCCGTCGTCAGACCTCGTTGCGCCAGGCAGGCCTCGATCGGCTCGATCAGCTCTCGTTCGCACTGTTCACGATTCCAGCGCACTTTGTCATAGATGAGCAGATCGATATCCTTGTGCACGCCAGGTTCGGGCCTCCATCGATCGGTCTCGATTCCTACAGGCCAAATCCGGCAGCGGTCGCCGAAAAAGGGGCGATAAACGTCATTGGCCCATGTCGAATGCTGCAGGTAAGCAACCACCGGAAACTCATTGCACAACTCGGGCCATTCGCAGGGATGCGTCATCAGTCCGATTCCCGCCACGATCGGATTAGGCCGGTCGTATCCCACCAGGCAGTCTCGGCCTCGGCCCAGAACGCCCACGCGATCGCCAGGCAGAATACGATGAAACGGAAGATTGACGTGATAGGATTCGCCCAGGCGGTCGAGTCCTTTGCACAAATTGAGGAAAACCTTTTCGACTCCTCCGGGCTGTTGAAGACCACGCAACACGCGACGTACAGCCGGCCGTATGAACCGATCGCCGGGAAACCAACGATCCCGCTTGGGCGGCTCAATGTAATACAGGCAAAGTCGACTCATATTGTCTTGGCTCACCGTGAATTGAAATTCAGATCGGTCGGCGTTAAGGGCTGAGGACGATGTCCTGCAGGTAATTCCGTGGCATCGCGCCGCGAAGGCTTAACGCTTCGGTGAAAAAACTGATGTGGAAACTGCCAGTCTACTTCCAAAACGGCGGGTGAGCAACCAGATGCCGGGCAACCTGCTGCGAGCGATTCGGCAAGCAGATCAATCTTGCGAGCCAGGGGTAGCATGGGGAAAATCCGGGCGGGTGTCGCTGAGGCTGCCGGCTCAGAATTTCAGCTTCAAAAGGCTCACGACAATATCCCCAGAGCCGAACGGACCCGTTGGATGCTTTTGTCCAGCGTATGATCGCTGAGGGCTCGGCGTTGTCCTTGTCGGCGCATTCGCCGGCGTTTTGCCGGATCGGCGCTGAGCCGCTCGATTTTCTCGGCCAGCTCTTCAGCCGTATCGTACACTTCGATTTCTTGGCCCAGGTCGTAGAGCAAGTCCAGGCCCGGAGCGTTTTCGGTCAAGTAGCAGGCTCCCATCATGGGCGCCTCGATGTCGCGCAGACGCGAATACTTGTGCGGCCGCCGGAATGGATAGCGCGGATTCGGATAGCGGTTCACACCCAACAGGACGCGGCTCTGCTGGGTAATGCACACATACTCATCGCTGGAAACGGGCGCGCCGAGGTGTGGAATAAAGTGTTCCGGCGGCAGCCGATGCCGGAACTTGGATGCGACCTTATTCAACAATCCTTTCATGCCGTGCTGCTTGGTGAAGCCGATCTGGTTGCGGACCAGGCCGACCAGCCCGCGGCCGGCAGGCCGACGCGAATCGCCGGTATGCGCGCCCCAGCCCCGCCCGTGAATCTCGATCGGTGCTCCCAACCGCAGCGCCTCGCCCAGCAGTGCCTCGCGCTGTTCGTCGACCGAGCCGATGAATGTGACACCAAAATTCTCTGGATGATCCCACGTGCGTTGGGCTGGTGGCACCCAGGCGGGCATGGGGGCATGGACGTACGGCAGCCCAGCGCGGCGATACATGTCCAGCGCCTCGAGTTCCGGAACCCAATGCAAATCGAAGGGCCGGTATTGTGCGGGCACGTCGACGAACTCGCGCACGTTGTCGCAGAAGAAATTGACGCACGGAATGCCCCAGTCGCGAATCTGCCCGATGGCCGCGACATTTACCTGATTGGGATAGAGATAGGCGAGCAACAGGTCGATCGGCTGCCGCGCTCGCAGCTCGTCGAGTTGACTGAGCGTCCGCTCCCAAGTCTGCGAGCGCCAGCGCTCGCCCGCGGCTCGATCGGGAAAGGTCAAGCCCTCGGCCCAATCCACTTGGCCTGCCTCGGCCCAGGCGTGGCCTGCCTCGGTCAATGCGTTCTTGAGATAGGTTTCCCAGAAGCTGTAGGCAGGCACGGCATGCGGACGCAGCGCCTGCTGGCAGATCAGGAATATTCGCAATGGCTTCATGGGGCCGTCCGCAAGCGGTCGTTATCGGGCTCGCGTTTTTCGCACCACCAGTGTTCCTCGTGGTCTACGGCCAGGACATGCGTTGAGTATCCCGCCGCCTCCAGGAATTGCCGCACATCGCCGACGTCATGGCCATACTGGCCAAGCGTCGGCGGGTGGACGGACAGCAGGATCGCGGGCGAACGCTCGGCCAGGCAGCGGCGGGCACCTTCGAGCACCAGTAACTCAGCACCTTCGACGTCGCACTTCAACAGCAGCGGCCCGTCGTCCAGCACGCTGCTCTCCGGCGCGCCCAACAGACCGTCGATACTGTAGGTCGGGATCGAAGCTGGGCGGTCATGGTCGGATAAACAGATGAAGCGCGTTGCCCCCGCAGCGCTGCCGTCTTGTAGCCGCGCATCGCTCATCGCAATCGCCTCTTTCAACTGCAAGCCGGTCGGGTTGTCGGCGGCGATGAAGCCGTGGAGCGTCATCAGCCGCTGACCCGTTGCGAAGCGGCACATACGCTGCGCCGCCGAGACGCTGGTTGCGTTCGGATCGATCGCCAGGACGCGTGCCCGCGGCGAATGGAATAGCGCCGTGACGGAGAAAATCCCGACGGAGCAACCGATGTCGATCACCGTCCCCCCGGGATTGCGATCGAGCCATTGAATGAGCGCCGCGATCGACTCGGGTTCGTAGTTCCACCAATCAACTCCGCAGAATTCAGACGGCATGAGCACCTGGCATTGGCCGCCTACGATGATGCGGACACCGTTGACTACCAGTCGTCGAAAGCGGGCCCGCAAGGGAGCCCAAATCCACTCGGCCCTTTCCAGCAGGGAAAAGTGGCGAACCCGTTGTGCGATGCGATACCAAGTCATGTTGGCGGCGGACTTGATGCCGACAGAGCGACCTCGCCTGCCGCGGTGTTGCACGCCGGCATGCGCTGGCCGCGGCAGGTCGCATCCAGCGTCGACCAGAGTGTCGCCCGATTGTTTGCGACGGACAATTGCCCATCGATTAAGGCTAGATAGCGCGCGCGAAGTTCCGGCCAGTCGTCAAGTTGGCGCAAGGCCTGCTCGAGCACGCCGGGAAAAGCATCGGGATCCATATTAGTCCACACCACACCGATGCCATGCTCGCGGGCAAACTGCACCGGCATGCAATCGTCGGGGCCATGGATGATGATCGGACGCGCCGCGGGAAGAAACATTCGCAGCTTGGAGGGATTCGAGGTTCGTCGCAGCACTTCGTCGGGATACCAAAAGGTCAAGTAGTTGACGTGACACGCGGCCAGCGCGCGGATCGCGTCGCTTTCGGACAGTCGGGGGAGAAAGTGCCCGGCGCCCGGCGGCAACAGCGAGCGGACTTCTCGCGGCGTGCGATGATACAGGGCCCGCTGTCCATCGAGCCATGATAAAGTCAACTCCTTAAACAGGCCTTGGCGTTGGGCGCATTGCAAGCCCTGGCCAAATGCCAGCAGCGAATCGTCCAGATTGCACCAGCTTCCGCTGATTCCCAATCGCAAATGCTGATCCAGCGCTGCCGGCGGCGAATCGGTCAGCGGCGCGGTGGGCGCAGGCGGCAGGACAATCGAGTCGCGGCCAAACCGGACCCGGATGTAGTCGCGCATCTGGGCGCTCACCGTGTCAATGCTTGTCGCACGCTGGAGCAGGCGCGGCCATGCACGGTCCACCGCTCGGGCCAGAACGTGAGGCCAGCAAGAATTGATGTGGGCGGACGATTCGGGATCGTCGTGGATCGTCAAATGCAACGGCACGTCGACGCGCTCCAACAGGCGATCCAGCACGACGATTTGGTTGGCTGTCGCGACGCCCCAAAGTGCCTCGGGAGATAGTTTACGCAAAATGTCTGCTAACTGGTCGGCGGCCTGTTGAACGCGCCGATCGTAAACCGCTGCTTCGGCAACCCGGTACAGCCCCATCCGAAAGGCGATCGAATTGGCCGCACGAAATGTCCCAAATGGTTGGAAAGTCCACGCCACAGCCTCGAATCGAAATGCTTGTGTCGTGATCGGTTGCTCGCCATCCGTCAGCCAGGTGATGTCGGCGGCGTGCGCATCATCGATCAACGTTCGGAGGAGGATGTTGCTAGCGCAATCCGCCCAGGGCAGCGTGATGAGAATGCGGCGAGAGTCCGAAGGCATCGTGGCTTGTGTGTTTAAACCCATCGGGTTGACTTTAGCACCCGGCCGGTGAAAGTGGTGGGCCGCTCGACAGGCTGCGCGCAATGCGCTGGCCCGCGGACCCATCGCCCAGCGGTTGTTGCCATCCACGGCGTGCGGCAATTTGCCGGCGGCATCCCATGACGATCTGCTCGGGATCGCTGCCGGCCAGCACGTTGGCTCCGACTTCGAGCGTTTCGGGCCGTTCGGTGTTGTCGCGCAGCGTGACGCATGGAACGCCCAGGATGCACGCTTCCTCCTGCACGCCGCCGCTATCGGTGAGCACCAGCCGGGCATGCGCTTCGAGCATGAGGAAATCGAGAAAACTCACCGGCTCGCAGATGCCCAACCCCTTGCCATCGAAGCCGAACGTATCGAGCATTTTGCGCGAGCGCGGGTGCATCGGATAGACCAGCGGCAACCCGATTTCGGCCGATGCTTTGCGCAATCCGTCCAGAATGGCCGCAAAACGCTGGGCATGATCGACGTTTTCCGGCCGGTGGATCGTGGCCAGCAAGTACTCGCCACTGGCAAGCCGCATCCGCTGGAGGACGTCGCTACGGCTTTGGGCGATGGCCAGGTTTTGCCGCACCGCATCGACGATCGTGTTGCCCGTGACGAGAATCCGGCTGTCGGGAATGCCCTCGCGCCGCAAGTTGTCGGCCGCGACCGGTGTGGGCGCAAACAGCCAATCGCTGAGCCGATCGACGAGCATGCGATTCAGTTCTTCGGGCATGCGTCGGTCGTAGCTGCGTAGGCCGGCCTCGACGTGCCCGACCGGAATGCCGAGCTTGGCGGCTGCCAACGCACCGGCGAGCGTCGAGTTCGTGTCTCCCTGGACCACGACGGCGTCGGGGCGGTCGGCCAGCAGCACTTCCTCCATGCCCGCCAACATCTGGCCGGTTTGCCGGCCGTGCGGCCCTGAGCCGACGTGCAGATTGTATTTGGGCGCCGGCAGCTCGAGTTGCTCGAAGAACACTCGGTCCATACTGTGCGAGTAGTGCTGGCCGCTATGCAGAATAAAGAAGGGAATGCCGCCTTGTTCACAGGCTCGCATCACCGGGCTGAGCTTGATGAGTTCCGGTCGCGTGCCTACGACGATGGCTAGCATTTGCTATCCGCGGCGGCATGCAGCTCGCTGAAAATGTCGTCCAGCGATTTGGTGATGTTCCACTCCGGATAGTGGGCCCGCGCCTTGGCCAGGTCGCTGATATAGCAGATGTGGTCGCCTTCGCGGTTCTGGTCGAGATACTCGAATTGCATGGGCCTGCCGCTGACGGCGGCCGCGCGATCGAAGGCTTCGAGAATCGAGCAACTGTTGGCCCGTCCGCCGCCCAAGTTATAAACCTCGCCGGAGCGTGGTTGGTTGTAGAAGCAGTGGATGAACCGCACGACGTCAAAGGAATGTATATTGTCGCGGACCTGTTTTCCCTTGTAGCCGTATACGCGGTACATGCGGCCGGCGACGTTGCACTTGACGAGATAGCTAAGGAAACCGTGCAGTTCGACACCACTATGATTGGGGCCCGTGAGGCAGCCGCCGCGCAGGCAGCAGGTGCGCATTCCGAAGTACCGGCCATACTCCTGCACGAGCACGTCGGCCGCCACCTTCGAAGCTCCGAACAGGCTGTGCTTGCTTTGGTCGATGGACATGGTCTCGTCAATGCCGCCGCCCGACGCCGCGCCGGCATAATCCCAGCGCGTGGGCAGTTCGACCAATGGAATCTGATTCGGCCGGTCGCCATAGACCTTGTTCGTGCTCATGTGAACGAACACGGCTTCGGGAGCCGCCTGACGCGTGGCTTCCAGCAGGTTGAGCGTGCCGACCGCATTGGTGTCGAAATCGTCAAACGGGCGCGAAGCGGCCAGATCGTGGCTGGGCTGGGCCGCGGTGTGCACGATCAATGCCGGCCGAAGCTCCTGCATACATCGCAGCATGCCGCCGCGATCGCGGATATCGAGTTCGCGATGCTGGAAACGAGCATACTTTTCGGACAGCCGTCGCTGGTTCCAACGCGTGTCGCCGGCCGGACCGAAAAAGTCTGCCCGCTGGTTGTTGTCGATGCCGTGTACGTCCCAGCCCAGCTCGCAAAAGTGCGCGACGACTTCCGATCCGATCAGCCCGCTCGAGCCGGTGACTAACAATTGCAAGGGCGGTTGTGACATGGCTCGGGAAGTGGGACTCGGAAAGCTCATTGCACCGGGTCGAGCGTTGGCGTCGCGTCGCGGCGCACGAACAGAGCATCGGCCTGGAGCAATTCGCCCGTGCGCGATCGGAAACCGGGTTCAAGGTCGATTAGTGAAAATCCCAGGGCGTCGAACCGCTCGTACAGCGGGGCAAAAGTCGTGCTGCCGGCATAGAGCGGCCGGAACGAAACTTCGACCCAAACCAGCCGCGTGCGCGCCAGCGTGTCGTGCGCTCCATCCAGCACCAGGTGCTCGGCCCCTTGCACGTCGATTTTGAGCAAGTCGATGTTCGTTAACCTCGCTTGCTCGCTGATTGAGTCCAGGCGCCGCGTGGAACACTCGAAGGTCGCCGTCGGCGGGCACTCCATCATCGTGCCCCGCACCGCGTCAAGATCCCGAAGCATGGGAAGCATGGAAGATGTTGCTTCTTGCGCGTTGGTTTCGAACGACACAACGCCCTCTCGGTCCGACACCGCACAGCAAAACACTTCGTATTGCGGCAGCGCGAAATGCCGGCGCAAACTCTCGGCCCGGTGCGGAATCGGCTCGACCATCACACATTTTGTCAGCCCGCAATATTGCGAGACCACCCGGGCGAACCAGCCCTCGAAAGCGCCGACGTCGAGAAGCACGATGGGTCTTCCACGCTCCAGCCGCCGTGCCAGCGGCACCGGCAGACCGATCGAGTTGAATTCCACGTGCAACCGGCGGCACAGGAACTCCTTGATTCGGTCCTTCGAGCGGCGAACAAACCGATCGCGTCGCGACATCGCTTAATGGTCCGAAGAACCAGGGCCGCTGGACGAGCCTGCTGTCGCCGTCGGCCGGCTGGCCACGAACAACGCAGCCAAGCGCCGATACCAGGAGATCAACCGCAGGCGGATGCGGCTCGGATGAAAGTGCAGCCGCTGACACACGCTAAAAGCTACGACGGAAATCAAGTGCATCGGGCGCATGTCGCCTTCAGCGCGCCGATACAAAACCCAATACCAGCCGCCATGCTGCCGGATGGCACGATCGTATTCGCGGGTGATGATGGGCCACTTGCCTTTGATCGAATCGGTTTCGGGCGTCATGAACCGCTTGACGACCAGGTCGTCCAGCGAATGGAATCGCGCACCGTGACGCGCAAATCGCAACCACAGCTCGAGCCAGGCCGCGTAGTGATATTTCGGATCGTAGGAACCCCAGCGCTCGAACAGACTGCGGCGCTGAAAGGCCGACTCGGGCGTAGGACACCACTGTGCCTGACGCTCCAACAAGCCTTGCAGCCCAAAGGAGCCCGGCTGCTGAGGATCACCGAACGGCTGCTGGTTGCCGTCGGCGTCCATGTGATAGAATTGGGCCTGCCCCGTAAGCACGTCGATCTCCGGGTGCGCCGCCATATACTCAGCCATGATGCGGAACGAGCCGGGAACAATCTCGTCGTCGTCGCTGAACAGCCGCAGCAGTTCGCCGCGTGCCCGCGCAATGCCCTTGTTCACGGCCTCGGATACGCCTTTGTCGGGCTCGGAGCACCACCACGCCAGGCGATGCGCGTAGCGATCGATAACCTCGCGGGTATGATCTTGCGAACCGCCGTCAACGATCAGCACCTCGGTATTCGGGTAGTGCTCGTCGATCTCGGCGAACACGGTGGGCAGCACGCGCTCGAGATGTTTGCCGCGGTTTAACGTCGGGATGATCACCGATACAAGCGGCAGTTGAACCGTGGCATCGATGTTGTCGGCCCGTTCGCTCATTAGCGAGACTCCGGGCAGGGGTAGAACTCGCGTTCGATCTCGACGACCATCTCGTCCAAAAGCTGTTCGAAAGTATAGTTCGGCTGCCAGCCGAGCAGGCGCCGGGCCTTGCTGGAATCGCCGCGCAGATGGCTGAGCTCGTAGGGTCGCACATAACGCTGAGCCGTCTGGACGTACTGCTGGTAATCGCCGAGGCCCACCTTCTCGAATACGTAGCGGCACAGCTCGCGAATGGTCACTTCGCGCCCGGTGGCCACGATGTAGTCGTCGGGCTCGTCGCGCGCGAGCATCAGCCACATGGATCTGACAAAATCGGCGGCGTGTCCCCAATCGCGCGAGGCATCCAGGTTGCCCAGCAACAACCGCTCCTGCTTGCCGTGCTTGATATCCAGCGCGCCTTTGACGACCTTGGCCGTTACGAAATTGAGGCCTCGCCGCGGCGATTCGTGATTGAACAAGATGCCGTTGACGGCAAACAGCTTTTTCGAGACGCGGTAAATCTGCGTCAGATGATAGGCATTGAGCTTGGCTGCCGCGTAGGGCGAGCAAGGAATCATGCGCGACTGCTCGGTGATCGGGTAGTCGGGCGTATTGCCAAAAATCTCGGACGAAGCGGCATTGTAAAACCGCGCGTGCGGACAAAACTCCGACGTCGCTTCGAGCATGTTCAATGTGCCGATGGCAATCACGCTGCTGGTGTGAATCGGCTCGGTGAACGAGATCTGCACGTGTGACTGGGCCGCCAGATGGTAGATCTCATCCGGCTTGACCATGTTCATCACGCGGTAAATGCTGGCCAGGTCTAGCACGTCGCCATATTCCAGCGTCAACTGGTCATAGATCGGCGTCAATCGCAGAGTTTGCGTCTGGGGCGTGCTGCGGCGTGGAATCATGCCAAACACTTCGTAGCCCTTGGAGAGCAGCAGCTCGGCAAGATACGAACCGTCCTGGCCCGCGATTCCAGTGATCAAGGCTTTGCGTGCGATGGCTGTGCTCCTGCCTCGGGACGTGATTGAAGCGATTCATAATAATCGATGGTTGCGCGGATGCCACGCCGGAGATCGGTGAACCGAAACTCGGGAAACACCGCGCGAAAACGCGCATCATCCATGATCTTGCAGGGCGCTCCGTCCGGCTTGCTGGTGTCCCATTCGATACGACAGTCGAAATCGTACTCGGCCAGGATCAGTTCGATGATCTGGCGGACACCCCAGCCGCGATTCTGCGCGAAATTCAGCGGCTGATCGAAATGCGGCTCGTCCAGCCGACCAATCGCTTCGAGCAGCAAGCGGGCAAAATCGCCGGCATACAGCCACTCGCGAATGGCAATGCCGGTGCCCCACAGTGTCAGGCTGGTTTCGCCGCTGGCTCGCGCGCGTACTGCGCGGCTGACTAAGGCATTGAGCGCATGGGCCTTGTTGGGATCAGTCGAATCGTACGGCCCGTACATGTTCGGCACGAGAAAATTCACGCTCCGCAGCCCGCGCTGCATGCGGTAGCAGTCGCTGAGCACCAGCAGCATGCGCCGCGTGCTGCCGTAGGCCACGACCGATGGATGGAGTTCACCGTCCCAGACAGAGTCTTCGCGGAACAGCGACAATTCCCCTGGAAAGGCGCAATTTGCCACCGGATTGATGATCGTCGCTTGCGGCGCAACCGTGGCGCAGGCCCGGTACATATTCAACAGCATCCGCATGTTCTGATCGACGATGTCGGCCGCCTGTTCCGTCACATAATTCAGGCTGCCCACGGCTGCCGCACAATTGACGATGATCTTCGGCTGAATGTCGCGCAACTCGCGTTCGGTGCGCGCCGGGTCCTTGAGATCCCAGCCGTCGCGCCGCGAGCGGGCCACCAAGGGCACGCCCACGTCCGCGAAAACTTCGGCCACATTGCGGCCGACGAATCCTGTTGCGCCTAATAAGAGAATTGACATTTCAGCTGCTGGACGTACGCGGTTGCGGCGGCTTTTTGAATCTCGACCGAGCCGTTGTGACGGTGGAAACGTAATCGTGTCCCCAACCGACAAATTGCCTCGAACGGTCGTCGATGATCAAGTTCGCGATCGGCTTTCCCATGAGAAGCTGGTCATAATTGAATCCGTGGTCATCAAGCCAGGCTTTGGTAACCCGATATTGGTCCCAGCCACGGCCGGTCCACAGAATCACGGTGTGGCCATCGGCCACGAGCTGGTTGACTGCCTCTAGCGCCCCGGGCAGTGGCAAGGCCAACGGGCGATCCGCCGGGCTCTCTTCCGTGCAGATCGTGCCGTCAATGTCGATCAGGATAACCATTGGAAATAGTCCTTCCTCGCTCGAGTCATGCAGAGGCCCGACTTCCACACGATCGGCGAAGTCGGTAACGACCGGCCCAAGCGTTCGCGCAAAATCCAACGGGGCACGTCCAGCCCGGCTTCAATCGCACAGGTTACGCCGCTGCCAAAGCGGGGATTTACCTCTAACAAGTACGGGCCTTGCGCCGTATCCATGATCTGAATGTTCAGCGGCCCGTACCATCCCGGCAGTCCGGCCACGCGCTTGGCGAGTTCGAGTACGGGTGGGTTGTTGTGCGTTTCAGTGACCATGACTTCACCGCCAGAGACGATCCGGCGAATTCTCGAAACCGTTCCCAGAATCCGTCCGCCGCGATCGACAAATGCGTCAACGCTATATTCCGTGCCGGCAAGAAACTCCTGCACAATATAGTCATCGGCCGAATGCTGGCTGGCCCAGAAACGATACTGTTCCTCATTCTGGAAGACCACATGGCCCCGCGACGACGAGCCGAAGCGCGGCTTCGCCAGCAGCGGCCATCGGACGCGGCCGGGCAGCGGCAATTCGTGGCTCCGAAATAGTTTGTCGGCCGCCAGCTTATCGTGCATGGCCTGGCACATTTCCACGCTACTGACTACAGGCAACACACGGGATTCCAACTCGCCGCGGCATTGCGCTACGGAAATCGTCGCGCTGTCAATATTCGGAATCACGATGTCCACAGCATGTTCGGTGATCTGTCGCTGAAAAAACCCCTTAAAGTCTGGACCATTAAACGGCGGTCCCGCAATTGCCTGGGCCACGCCAGCGACTGCAATCGCGTGCCATGGAGAGGAGTCTTCCAGGGAAAACAAATCAAGCGTAACGCCTTCGACCGTCGCCGCTTGGCGAAACCGTTCGAGTAATCCGACCAACCGCGAGGCGCCAAGGAATAAGATACCGATACGCATTGCGCCACTCGACGCCTTGCCTGCGGTTACCATCGGCTGTGGATCACGTCGATGATCTGCTGGACTTCAGAGTCGGTCAGCGCTTCGTGCACCGGAATCGCGAGTTGCCGCCGGTCGAATTCGGCCTGTCCGGGAAGATCGGCGCGCATGCCGCCGAAAATGCGATTGCGGTCGATCCGCTGGTGTACGACTGATGAAGGAATTCCCGCGTCGGCCAGATGCCGAATCAGGTCTTCACGCCGGTCGACCAGCAGCGTGAATAACCAATAGGCATGCTCGCGGTCGGGCGAGTCGGCCAGCAGTTGGATGCCGGGCACGTCGGCGAGCGCTTCGCGATAACGGCCGGCAATCTCGCGGCGCCGCGCGAGTCGAGCGGTAAAGTCGTCGAGATTGCCCAGGCCCAGGGCGGCCGATAGATCGTTCATGTGGTATTTGAAGCCCAGCGAATCGATATCGTAGATTCGCTCGCCCAAGAGCGAGGGCCGGCTCTGCTGCCGGTCGATCCCGAACCACCGCTGGGTTTTGGCTCGCCGGGCATCAACTTCCGACGTGCAGCATAATGCTCCGCCATCGCCGGTGGTCAGATGCTTGATGGCCTGAAAGCTGAAGCACGTGAAGCGGGAAACGCTGCCAATCGCCTGCCCGCGATAATTGGCTCCCAACGCGTGGGCGGCGTCTTCGATCACGACGGCGTCGTGGCGGGCCGCCAGCTCGTTGAGCGGCGCCAGATCGCACGGCAATCCGCCCCAGTGCACCGGAATGACGGCTTTCGTCCGTCGAGTAAACCGCCTGGCCACCGATTGCGGACAGAGATTGCCCGTGTGCGTGTCGATGTCGGCAAATACCGGTACGGCTCGCTGCATTAAGACGGCCAGCCCGGTGGCGACGAATGTTTGGGCCGGCAGAATGACTTCGTCCTCTGGCCCGACTCCGGCCAGCACCAAGGACAAATGCAAGGCCGAGGTGCCGCTGTTGAGCGCCACCGGATGGGCCAGGCCCAGGCGTGAGGCGAGCTCGTTTTCGAACTGCTGCACCAGCGGGCCTTCGCTCAGACGTCCGCTGGCCAGCACCTCGTCCACCATCTGCCGGGCGCGAGCGCTAATATGCGTATGGAAGAAGTTCATTCGGGAGCCAATTGGTCGAGGGGGACCGTTTCCCACTCCAAATCGGGACGCACGACGCCGGGGATGTTTCGCCCCCAGGTGCCGCGCACACTGCCCGGCTCGCCCGTGTCGACCACCTGAAAGGCCACGGCGTCGAACTCCAAGAAATGGATTTGGTACACCGGGTAACCCGTGCTCACCTCGGCCACGACGCGCACCGGCCCTTCGGCCAGGAGGTTGCCGGGAATCGTACATCGCGATCGAAACAAACCGGCCGGCTTCGGCTCATCGCGCCCGGCAGGCCCGAAACGATCGGACGAAACGAACAGCGGTACACCCTGATCGTTGAACAGGCTGAAAGCTGAAACCAGCATCGCGCCTGGTTTTTGATTCCAGAACTCCATCTCGATCGTCAGCGGAGCGCGGATATCGACCGTCTCGGCCGTCGCGCCGCTGGAGACTACCCGCACCGACTTCAGTCGGGCCACGTCGTCGCCGGGTGCATCGGCCAACGCGTGCCATTGGCGGCAGGCGGTCGTGCCGCTGTCACTTTTCAAGTATTCAGCCGTGACCGAGTACACGTCGCCGTCGCGCTTGATGCGGCCCGCATCGACGAGGATGGCCCGAGAACACAAACGGGTGACGGCCGTCATTTGATGGCTGACGAAGATGACCGTGCGGCCGCCCTTGGCGACCTCGTCCATTTTGCCGAGGCATCTCTTTTGAAACGCGGCGTCGCCCACGGCCAGCACTTCATCTACCAGCAGAATTTCGGGCTCCATGTGCGCGGCGACGGCAAAAGCCAGTCGCATGTACATGCCGCTGGAATAATGTTTGACCTGCGTATCGAGGAACCGTTCGATTTCGGCAAACGCTACGATCTCGTCGAACTTGCGGGCCACCTCCGCGCGACGCATGCCCAGGATCACACCGCCGAGGAAAATGTTTTCGCGGCCGGTCAGCTCGGAATGGAATCCGGTGCCCACCTCGAGCAAGCTGGCCACCCGGCCATGAAGTTCGATGCGTCCGCGCGTGGGGGCCGTGACGCGTGAAAGGATTTTGAGCAGCGTACTCTTGCCGGCGCCGTTGCGGCCGATCAACCCAACGGCTTCGCCAGGTTGGATCTGAAACGAGATGTCGTTGAGTGCCCAGAACGTTTCGCTCGCCGCGCGCTCTGCCTGTTTGCCTCGCCAGCGCTTGACGGGGTTCATGGCCAGGGCCGTCAGCGCCTCGCGAAACGTAGAACGTGGAGTCGAGGCCGTACCGAGGCGGTAGGACTTGGCCAGCCCGACGACATTGATCATCGGCAAGCAGGTCAATCAAACTCTCGCATCGAGCGGGCCGAGATCATGAATCCGAGTGCCCCAAGCTGACTTTAGACGATATCGGCAAATTGGCGTTCAACCCGGCAGAAGATGGCCGTGCCGAGGGCGAACAAAACCACGCTGGTGGCGATCGAGATCGCCAGCGGGCCAGCGTGTAGCGGGTCGCCTAGCAGAGCGGATCGGAATGCGTCGATCAAACCCGCCAAAGGATTGATCGCATACGCGAGCCGCCACTGGGGCGGCACGGCATCCAAGGGATAGACGACGGGACTGGCAAACATCCACAACTGAACGAGAAACGGAATGACGTAGCGAAAATCGCGGTAGCGCACGACCAGGGCCGCCAGCAAGGTGCCAGCCCCCAGGGCTGCCATGGCCGTGGCCGCGACCAGTAGCGGAAACAACAGGACGGTTACCGAGAGCGGAACCGAATAAACCGCCATCAGCAACAACATGACTAAGAACGACACTCCCAGGTCGACCAGCGGCGCGCCGGCCGATGCCAAGGGGATAATCAAGCGCGGGAAATAGACTTTGGTAATCAGATTCGTGCTGGCCAGCATGCTCATCGACGACTGGGTAACGACCGCCGAAAAGAAGCTCCAGGGTAGAACTCCCGCGTAGGCGAACAGGGGATAGGCCTCGTGTACCTGGCGGTCCAGGCCGGCAAGGCGGCCGAAGAAGATCGTGAAGACGATCATGGTCAAGAGCGGTTGGATCACGGCCCATGCGGCGCCGAGCACCGTTTGTTTGTAGCGCACTTTGACATCGCGCCAGGCCAGAAGATACAGCAGGTCGTGAAACTGCCAGATCTCACTCCAGTTGAGCCCTTGCCAGCCGAAAGTCGGCTGAATGACAATCGCCGGTTTTGCCGATGGCTGTGGGGATGTCCACGCGCCAGCCGCCGCGGGCGGGGCTTCAGCGATTCGATCCGTGTTCGACAGCGGCACTGCGGTCGGTTTCCGTCAGGATGACAGTGGATGCGAAATATCAGAATCCAAGCGCGGCTGCCCGCTCGAGCCATCGACGCTGTGGCGATGCTCTTCGAACGATCGGATCGTTTCTTGCAACCCATCCCGCAGGCTCGTCGTGGCGCGGAATCCGAAAGCGCCCGTGGCCCGCGACGTGTCCAGGCAGCGGCGTGGTTGACCGTCGGGATAGGCGGCGTTCCAACGCACCGTGCCGCGGAACTGGCAGAGCTCCGCGATCAGCCCGGCCAGTTGGCGGATCGTGATCTCGGTTCCGGAGCCAAGGTTCACCGGCTCGGCCTGGTCGTAATGGTCTGTCGCCAGGGCGATGCCTTCGGCCGCGTCGCGCACAAACAAGAACTCGCGCGATGCCGAGCCCGTGCCCCAGACTTCCACTTCCGGCTCGCCAGCCTCGCGGGCCTCGATCACTTTGCGGATCAAGGCCGGGATCACGTGGCTGCTTTGCGGATCAAAATTGTCGCCCGGGCCGTACAGGTTCACCGGGATCAGCGTGATGGCATTAAAGCCGTATTGTTGGCGATAGGCTTGCCCTTGAACCATCAGCATCTTTTTGGCCAGCCCGTAGGGGGCATTGGTTTCTTCCGGATAGCCATTCCAAAGGTCGTCCTCGCGAAACGGCACCGGCGTGTGCTTGGGATACGAACAGACCGTGGACAGGTTGACGAATTTTTCCACTCCCGCCAGGCGCGATTGCTCCATTAACTGCAAACCCATGATCGCATTGTCGTAAAAGAAGCGGCCCGGGTTGGCGCGATTCGCGGCGATGCCGCCCACGAGCGCGGCGAGGTGGACGACGACGTGCGGCTGCGAGATCTCGAGCACGCGGCGCACGTCGTGCTGCTCGCGGAGGTCGTACTGCGCACTGCGAAAGGTGAAAACCTCGGCCGGCGAAAACCGCTTGAGCGCCTGGCACACCGGCTGGCCGAGAAACCCAGAGCCGCCTGTCACCAGCACGCGCCGTCCCGCTAGAAAACTCATGGCCGGGTTTCCTGCAGCAAAGCCGAAGCCGGAGCGGCCCCGGTGCCGGCTGGCGCATTGGATGCGCCCGAACTCGCGACGGGCCGGTCGAACAAGCCGGCCAGCATCTGCGCAAACGCGGCCGTCTGCTTGCGGCGATCGTACGTCGACTGAGCGAGCTGCCAGCCGCGTGCTCCCATCGCTTCCAATTCGGACCGATTGGCGGCCGCCTGGCGAACCGCCTCGGCCAAGGCCGCGGGCGACTCGGGTGTTACGACCAAGCCCACGCCCGACTCGCGCGTCACACGGGCCATTTCGCACTCGGGCGGCACGACGCTCAAGACGGCCGTCCCAGAAGCCAGCACGCCATAAAACTTGCTCGGCATCAGAAAGCTGATCACCCGCGGATCGAGCGAAACGACGTGCACGTCGGCAGCGCTCAAGCTCGCAGCCAGTTCGCCCTTGGGCTGATAGGGCAGGAACCGGACATTCTGCAGCTCGTGCGCCACGGCCTCGGCTTCCAGGCGTTGGCGACTGGCGCCGTCGCCGACAAACAACCAGAGAATGTCCGGCCGATTGCGCAAGAGCCTGGCGGCCGCGAGCACGTCCTCCAAGCGCTGGCATAACCCCAAATTGCCCGAGTACATCACCACGAATCGGTCGCCCAAATCATGTTTCGCGCGGAACGGATTGGCGTGCTTGACCGGGCAGACCTGCTCGGTGTCGACCCAATTCGCGATCGAAACAATCTTTGCCGGTTCAATGCCGGAGGCGATTAGCAGCGCACGCATGTCGTCGCTGAGCACGATCACGCGATCGGCTTTCTGGTAGGTCCAGAAAAACAGCCGGCGGAGCCATCCGGTCCACATTCCGCCGGGAAGCTTGCCCAAGGCCACGGCGACGTCGGGATAAATGTCCTGCAAGTAAATCACCAGCCGGCAGCCGTGCCACCAACGCAAAAAGGCGCCGAGCAGGCACAACAGCGGCGGATCGGTCTCGACGACGACGGCGTCGGGGCGCGGCAATCGCAACGACGCCACAAAAGCGGCCAGCAGGTAGCTCAGTAAGTTGCAGGCCTTGCCCAGCAGCGAGGATTTCGACAGCCGCGAATTCCAAACCCGGCGGATATGCACACCATGGCGGTCGTGGCTGCCACGTGCCGGGTAGGCGTGGCCATCCGGATTCTGATTCGGCTGACCGGCGAGCACCGTAATTTCGAACTCGCCGGCCAGATCTTCACAGAGCTCGGTCAGCAGTTGCCCCGTCGCTTCGGCACAAGGCCAGTACGAGCGATTGACAAACAAGACGCGCGGTTTGGTGGCAGGGCTGGCCGGCATCAAGCTGGGCGACCGAGTCAATCGAGCCGTTCGAGTTGGCAGTCTTCCAACAGGACCGAGGCTCCCTGTTGGAGAAAATTCACGGCGACCAGCAACCGCGTTTCGCCATCGCGTCTGAGCACGGTTCCCTCGAAACCCCGAAAGGGGCCGGAACGCACGCGGACGCGCTCGCCGCCTTCGAGTCGGCGCTCTGGGGTCAACGGCGCGCCGATTTCGATCAGGCGCTGGATTTGGCGCAGGTCGTGGGTCAAGGCCGCGGTGTCGGCAGCGGCCATCCAGTTGGCAACACAATTGGTTTTCAGCGCCGACTGCCGATCGTCTTCCCCACCTAAAACGAAGACGTAATTGGAAAACAGCGGCACATAAGACTCGCGAAAACGACCCGCCGGCGAGCGCTGTTTTTTGCGCACCAGGGGCGAATAAAACGGGATGTCGAACAGGTGCAGCCGCCGCATGAGCTGCTTTTCCTGGCGCGAGAGCGTATAGAGCACCCACCAGCGCAAATCACCGCTGGCCCCGCCGGCTCGCTCGAGCAGGTCGGCGGGATGCAGGTTGATTTCGGGGGCAAGGATGGGCATTTGTCTTAAGTTGTTTGTGTGAAAGGATTAACGTGCGGTAACGGCTCGCTTCCCGCGCGCACTCCGTTCCCCTGGGTGACAGCTTGCCCGTCACCGATCCACTTGGTTAATTGTATCATCGCCGGAAAATAAGAAATGGGAATCCGGCGGTTCCGGGCGGCTAAAACCGGCGTCAAAGGGCAGCCTAGGACAGGCTGGACAGGCTAATGGGCGGCCGCTTCCGAAGTCAGCGGCAGCCCGCCAGGCAGCAGAGGCGCGGCCGCCGGGTGCGTTTCCGCCTTGACAATGGGTTCTTCGGCCAGGGCATCGAGCTGCCCCTCGACCGACGAAACGAGCTCGGCGAACTTTGTCACCCAATCGCTTGCCGGCCCGGTGCGGGTGCTGCCGGTCACGCGAAGATGGCCCACGGTTTTGCCCTGCATTTGCAGCGGCAGGTCGGCGTGCCACAAGTCGTGGGCCGCCTCGGTGTGTTCGCGATGCCAGGTGGCGTGGTAACTTTCGTGCAGCCAGGGCAGATTCATGTTGAGTTTCAGGCTCGTGAGTTCCAATTGCTCGGCAGCCGCCGTGAGCACGTCCCAGATCGGTTCCCATTTGCGCGAGCCTTGCAAGTGCACGGTTCGCTTGCGGACTGCCCAATGGCCGACCCGGCCGGGCACGAACAACGAGACGCCAACGTTCAAAAAGCTGTTTGTGACAAGTTGGAATTCGGCATGGCCGAACATGCGTGTCGCCACCAGGAAGCCGACCACGATGATGATGCTGGCGATGGCAATGGCTTCGTTTTGAAACTGCAAGCTCAACAGCGCACCGGCGGCCGTGAAGCCGCACAGCCCGGCCACCCAGGCCAGCATCTGCCGACTGCCGACCCCCCGCCGCAAAAGGCAGTGATGCAAATGTCCACGATCGGTGGTGCACATGCTCCGCCCGGTCAGCTTGCGGCGGAGGATGGCGATCCCGCAATCGAAGGCCGGAATGGCCCAGATCGCGATCGGCGCGGCCATGGCGATGCTGGCGGGCCCTTTCAGGCAGCCGGCGATTGCCAAAACGCCGGTCACTAGCCCGATGAGCATGCTGCCGGCGTCACCCAGAAAGATGCTGGCCGGAGGAAAGTTGAAGATCAGAAAGCCAACCAGGCTGCCGGCCAGGCAGAGTGCGAGCACGCACGACAGCTCATTGCCGGTCATCCAGCTTACGATGGCAATGGTTCCGCTGAGGATGATGCCCACGGTGGTGGCCAGGCCGTCGGCGCCATCGATCAAATTGACGGAGTTGATCGCACCCAACAGCCAGAACATCGTGAAGGGCCAGGCCAGCAGCCCCAACTGAACATCTTGACCGAATATTTCCACGCTCTGAATCACCAGGCCCGACGACATGACGATCAAGGAAGCTGCCACCTGCCCCAGCAGCTTGTGCCGGGCCCGGAGCTCAAAATAATCGTCGAACAGGCCGACCGAACAAAGCACGATCGCCGCCGCGGCCAGTCCCATGAGCAAGCGATACGGGGTATAGTCCATGCCGGCTAGCGGGCCGGCCATTGCGATGGCGATGGCAATGGCCGTCGAGATCAGCACCGCGATGCCGCCGCCCAGCGCGATGGTGCGGCCATGCATCTTGCGGCGTCCGTCGGGTGCATCGACCAGGCCGAAGCTCAGCGCCAGCCAACGCACCAACGGCGTTGTCACGGCACTGCAAACCAGTGCCGCTAGGGGCAGCCAAACAAGCTGCGAAGGTGAAATCACGGGTGGGTGCCTATCGAGGTTCCGGGGCTGCCGCGGTCTTGAGCCGATCCTGCGGGCACTTGGCTGACGGCCGCATGTGCTCGCTCGGCGGGCCGAATTCTTTGTAACAGTCCTTGCATTTCAGATCGCCACGCGGCGTCGTACGGCCGCAATTGCGTCGCCCGTTGATAGTCGGCCAGGGCTTGGGGCAAATTGTTCTTTAGGAGTTCCAGGCCCGCCCGGGCATGAAACTTCTCAGCCGTGTCCATCGAAAGCGTGGAGAGCAGTTTCTCGGCCCGCCGCATGAGGAGCTGGCGCTCGCGCGCGTGCTGGGGCCCGGCATACTCTTCGCGAGCCATCTTGACCATGATTTCCGGCGAGGCCGGCACGAGCAGGTCCAGCATTTCGGGCAGCGTCAAGCGGCGGGACATCAGCGAGATGATGTCGGATTGATGGCGAATCTCCAAAGCCCAGGAGGCTTTGAAATCCCGATAGGCATTGGCCGTGCGATCGTCGTTAAGTTCGAGCAGGCCGATCGCATACAGATAGTTAAAGTCATGGCCCGCCAGCAGCCGCACATGCTCGAGGTGGGCTTGGTCGAGCGACGGATCGCCGTTCAAAAAACAAAGCGCTGCCAGGTCCAGATGGACTTCAACGAGCCAAGGGCAGGCCTGCCGGGCCCACAATAGATGATTCCAAGCCTCGGATAGATATCGGGCGACCAACGGCTGATGCCGCATGCGGTCCAGTTCGACGGCATTCTTGACCGACGCCAAATCCGCGGCGCGCGCGTGGAGCTGCGCAATGTCGGTCAATCGCCACAATTGGACTTCGTTCTGTGCCGGCAGTTCCCGTTTGAATTCCTGCAAGGCGTGCAAGCGATAAAGCTGGATCCAGAATTGAGCCAGGCGCAAATGGGCATTGGCGTCGTCCCAGCGGTTGCGGACCGCGGCCGTGAGCCGGTCGACGGCTTGTCCCACGGTGGCGATTTGCTGGTGCGGATCGTTTTCATCCCAGCGCGTGGCGGCCAGCGCGTTTTCCACGGCGGCCGCATGCCTGGTCTCCTGCCAGCCCAGCATGGCGACAACGAGCAATCCGGAAATCAAGGCGGGACTGAGCACCGAACTCGCCGGCAGCGCTACCCAAGAGAACCCCGAGCCGGAGCCATCTTTTTCAGTCAGCCGCGCTGCCCGGCCGCAAAAGCCGCCGCAGATGGTCGCCATGAGCAGAAAGTTTGCGGGCAAATAAAGGCCGAAGTCCACGACTGCGTGCAGCGACGCGGCCAACATGAGCAGCATGCCACCCAACGCCAGGCCCACACCGGCGGCATCGGCGCGCTCGCTGAAAATCTTCCGCAAGGCCAAAAGCACCAGCGTGATCTGGCAGCCGAGCAGGATCAAACCGACCGCTCCGCCATCCAGCAAGGCCTCGAGATATTGGTTCTCGGCGTGCAAGTGCCACGCGTTATGATAGCGCTCTTGATAGGGCAGGTATGCATAACCGTAGGTGCCCAGGCCGGAGCCCAGCAGCCAGAAGTCGCCCAGGGCGCGCAGGCTATCGGCCCAATTGCCGAGCCGGCCGTCGCTCGCGAGGCCGCTGAGGTCGAGCAGCGTCGAGCCGCGCCGCTCGATGACCCGAGAGACGCCCAACCAGCCGATCAAACCGATTGAGAAGATGCCGGCAGCGGCCAAGGACCCGTAAGCGGCGGCCAGCCCTTTTCTGCGACGAACGGCAAAAATCGCCAGCGGCGCAGCAATCGCCAAGGCCAGCCAGGCGCCGCGCGACAACGAGCATAAAACGCCGGCCAGCAACCAACCAAGCAATAACCACATGGCAAGCGTCGAGGCCCGAAGGCTGCCGACAAAACTGCAAGCCTGTGACCAAATCTGGACCCAGCGCGACGCCGGCGGAGGCGGCTCCAGCGGAAGGATGCCGTCGACGAACACCGGGCCAGTCGGCGCCTGATTGCGGGCCAGCAGCCAACAAAGCACGATCACGCCGCAGGCCAGGCACATAGTCAAATAGCCTGCCGCGTTGTTTTCGTTGAAGTACGTGCCGAACATTCCGCTGAGTTTTTTCGAACCGTCGAAGTACGAGTAATTGCCGGAAAGTCGTTGCACGATTCCCAATAAAGCAATGCCGGCGCCATTGATTGCGACTGCCAGGCACAACACCAATTGCGGATGGCGCTGGCGGAAAAATCGGGCACCCAATCCAAACGCGCCCGCGGCCATTGCCAGCAAGGCCAACTGGCGGCGCGTCGCGGCCGGATCAATGCTTAGCGGCTGGCGGCTGGACTGCCCAGGCGTCGCGATCGGGGCCGCGCGGCTGCCCGGCGGCAACTCCGTAGGCGGCTGGGCGGCAGGCGCCAAGGTTTCGCGCCACTCGGTTGCTTGTGGCGAAAGAAACGTGCGCAGCGGTTGATCCACTGGCAGCAGTTGCAGGCAACCCAATCCCAATCCCAAGAGCATGGGCACCAGCGCCAGCGGCAGCGCTTGTTTGCTTTTGCGATCCAGTGGCAGCAGTATTCCCCAGCAGACGAGGCCGAACACGATGGGAACGAAGCACCAGGTTTGAAACTCGGCGCCGACGCCGCCGAAAGCCCAAGGCGACACCACCAACAGCACCAACATCGCGGCCTGCGCGGCCCAAACCGGCAACCGCTCAAGCCAAGGCCAGCGAACGGTTGACGCCGCTTGGGGCGGTCGATTGATCGACCGCCGCCGGGCAGACATTGCGCGGCTGATCATAGCGTTTGCGGTCCGCGAGAATATTGCGAGGTGTGTGAGGCAGTGCCAACCGGTCGGCTGGCGAAGGAAGCATGTTGACTCAACGTGCCGCCTGCCCGGCAGATTCCGAGACCCACCGTGGCGGGCAAACCATGCGGTTGCCTCGACACGGCGAAGTCATTCAACGATCGAAACGCATCAGGCGAATGGAAGGCCGGCAAAATAAGGCCAAATCACGAACCGGTAGAGTCGCTGGCGGTGCTGCTGTTGCGCGAGGTGCCCAGCAGTGCACCGACGCCGCCAATAGCCGCCGCCGCGCCCAATGCCCCTCCAAAACCGCCACCGCCACCGCCGCCCACAGCGGCGCCGCCGCCACCCAGTCCGGCCGGGGCGACTGGCGGGGCTCCCGGCAAAGACAGGCCCGGCACTTGATCGCGGATGATCTGCGCAATCAATGGAAAATCATTTGGACCAATAACGGAAATGTCCAACATCAGCGGATCGCCGCCAGGCTGGTTGGCAATCACTTTGACGTCCGACGCTTCTTTGTACTTGCCGATGCTCTTGACCTTGGGCGGAGTGACGTTGGGCGTGCCATCGTTCTTTAGAACTCGCAAGGAAAACGCGCCGAAGCCCTCTGGGCCAGCGGCGACGACGGAATACGGCCCGCCATCCAAGCCAACTGCCTGGAAGCGGCCATGCTCGTCAGCCGTGGCACGACCGATAATCTGGCCGTTCTGAATGAAAAACAGCCGGGCACGTACGGGCGTCAGATTGCCCGCCACGTCAAACGAACGAAGCTGGCCCGGCAGGTTGCCATCGCTGCGCAACCGCATCTCATGATTGGCATACCAGGCATCGGTCGCCGAGAGGTTCGCTGCCGCGTCACGATCTGCAATAATTGGCGCCTGGATACCCGGGCCTTGCAGCGGTTGACCGACCTGTTGGCCAGGGGCAATCGACGTCAAAGCGAAAAGCGCCAAGCACAGCCAACCGAGACGCGACAGGGACATGGGGAAGAACTCCGTTGAAGCCCCCGACGACCGGGCATCGGTCGCCGTAAATGGTCCCCTCATCATATTTTGGAAACGGCGAAAAGCAATTTATTTTTCATTTTACAGACCCTGCTGGCAGGCCTAGATGCGGCCGCGATGCGGTGCTGCGCGGCAAAACCGGCCACCAAGGGGGTGGTGTTTTCCGTAAGTATCTGCAAATATTACGGTTATGAAGAGTGGTCGAGATCGGAAGCCGCCGGGCCACGTCGGCCGCGACAGAGGACCTCGAGAGACGGTCGTCCGGAGAGCGAGCGGCGCGCAGCTTGGTTCCCGACTCGTCGGCAACAGCGGCAGCGGGCACCGCCTGTTGAGAAGATCGCCGAGCCGCATCGCGGACGCGCGGGCTCGCTATGCAATCACCCTAGGCGGCCGCCCGCCAGCGCGGCCGCGCGCGTCCTGCCCGATTCGGCACCGGATTAGGTTCCGCCGCCGAGTTGATTGAGGAAGTAGTTGAGCTGGATGTTGTTCATCGCGATGTTCGTGATCAGCTCGGCCGGCGTGTATTGCAGCAGCACGAGATCGCCCGGCTTGATCAGGATTCGCTCGGCCGGACTAGTGAGTGCCTTGCGCAGGTCGACGCGGATGGGAATCTGATACCCCCCCTCGACGGTACGGACGATGATTACCCGCGTCGGCGGGATCAAACCACGGGCGTTGCTGAAGCTGCCCATACCGCCGCTGAAACCCATGCCGCCCGACGAACCGGTACCGGCGGCCGATGAGACGCTGCCGCCAGCGACGGCAATGGCACCCATGACATCCAGATCGTAGTCGCGGGGCAATAGCTGCTCTTTGCCCGTCAATAACCCGCCGGTGTAAAACACTTCGCGCTCACGGGTTTGGATGAAGACGATGTCGCCATTGGTGAGAATGATGTCCTCCTCGCTGAATTTAGCGGGAGGATCCGAGGGGCGCATGCGCAAGGGGATGTTGGTCACATTGGGGTTGTCGGGAGAAACGCCCGCGGTGTTCTTGCCATCCGTCAGGTCGGAGAGCAGCGCCGCACGGCCTTGTGCATCGGCGAAGGCGCCTCGCAGGATTTTCAGTTCGTTCTTGGCATCAAGGCCGGGCAAGCCGCCGCTCTGCGTCAAGGCATGCAGTACGTCGTTCTCATAGGCTTTCAGATCGACGGCTCGGGCCTGGCCGCGTCTGGCCAGACCCACGCTGCCGGAACTCGTGCTGACAGGGTTGTCGCTCGTCGAATCTTCGCGCACGACGAGGACCTGGTAGGTCCGCTGGCGAATCAGCGTGACGACGATGCGCTCGCGGCCCGGGGGTAGGATGTGATATTTCTCGGTATAGCTGCGGCGTATTTCGTCTTCGGCTTGAGTCAGCGTCAGGCCGGCCACGCGGATCGGTGGGATGAGTGGCAACGAGATCGTGCCGTCTTCACGCACCGGAATGGGAAAACCGATAGCCGGCGGCGTGTTGGATTCCTTTTCGGGGAAGTGGACGGGTGGCGGCTGGTCGCTTTGTCCGAGCACGCCCTCGACATAAATGCCCAGGATGTCGCGCGGACCGAGTTGATAAACGGGCGGCGGATCCTGTCGCAGCCGGATGAAATTGATCGGCTCGAGGTCGGCCCTGGGCTTCGCCAAGAGTGAGGCCGGCATGCGGCTGGCCGGAATGGCCTCGCACACCGTGCAGCCGCTGTCGACGACGGCCAGCAAGGCCGCCAGCGCCATCCAGGTTCCGCGCAGGATCACTGATTTGGCCATCGGACAGACTTCCTTTGTTGCAATGCTGCTGGCAGTTCTGGATTGCATAGCACGTATCGCGTGTTCGTGGCGTCGTGGGTCGTGGTTCATCGCCGGACGGGATCGGCCGCCGCGCGGATCGTGGCATCACCCGGGACGAAACTGGTTTGCCTGGCGGGCGGCAGGTTCTCTGGCGGAGGCAGCGGAAGCGCCTCGGAATCGGGCGGCGACACTTGTTCGGCCGGCGGCTCCGCCGCGGTCGTGACCATCTCATGCGTCGCGCTGGGGTCGCCGGACATCGGAATCTGGATCCAAAAGCCGACGTTGTCCTGCGAGGCGGCCACTGCCCCGAAGCGATATCCGGCGAACCAGGCGTCAATCTGGTCGCGCCCCATCGGGTTCTGATACTTGACGCCCCAATAATCGACCGGCGGAAACAGCGGAATCTTGCCCGACCCGCCCTGCGCCACGTCGTAATAAGCCTCGCGCCAGCCGGCTCCGAACGATTTGCGGATCGGCGGCGGCTGCTTGCGGTAGCGCGGATACTCCTGGGCCCAGGCGATCTTGGCCCAGCTTCTGTTCTTGAGCGCGATGAACTGCTCTTGGACCGACGGCAGTTTGCAGCCGGATGCACCCAGCGAAAGCGCCAAGATCAGCAACCAAGCTTTGCAGGACATAATTTCGCTTTCCAAATTCACCGCGTGAATACGCATCCCAAGCTGCGCCTTCGCGGAGCCCTAACCTCCTATTCGGATAAATCGGCTTGTACGGTTTATTCCGTTTGTAAGGGAAACTACGCATATTCCGAAAATGCCGCGCGGCCGAGGGAGACTGCGCTCCGGCAACGCCGTCGGGCGCTGGTAACTGCCTGCCAAATATGCGATTGCGGCCGCGCGGCTTGATCGCCGGGCCGCATGCGTGCATTGCTAGTGGACAGCACGCCGGCAGACGCAAAGCGGCGGACCGACGTCGTGACGGGCCAGCCAGCTTGCCTGGAACGGCCCCGTGGCCGACGACTTTCACAAACTTAGCGCCGAAGAAACTGTACCGATTAGATCGGACTTGTCGAATATACCGATAGTTCCGAAACCTCCGGAGGAGTAGGGCGATGCGCGCTCAAGATGCTGGCAGATCGACAGGCGGAGCCGCGGCATCCTTTGGCAGGCGCCTGGCTGGCATGGCGGCCACGCTGCTGTTCGGGATGGCAATCGCGGCGCAACCAGCTTGGGGCGCCGGCGGTTTAGCAGCCATCGACGCTTTCAACATTGGCCGCTACCACTATGCTTCCGGCGAGTACGCCAAAGCGGTCAGCGCATATACTGACGCGATCGAGCGCAATCCGAAGCTCGGCGTCGCATACTTGGGCCGCGCCAAAGCGTGCTTCAAACTGGGCCAGCACGACCGAGCGATCACCGACTGCAATGTCGCGCTGCGGCAGCACCCGCAGTTCGCCGACGCTTTGGTCACCCGTGCCGATGCGTACGGCGCCCTGGGGAAATACAAAGAAGCATTGGCCGATTTGCAACTGGCAATCAAACTCGAGCCGCGCAACGCCGACACGCTTCAACATCGCAGTCGCATCCATCGACTCTCGGGAAACACCCAATTGGCGGCCGCCGATCTGAAGGCAGCCCTAGCCATCGATCCGCTGGCGAGCAATTTGCCGCCGCTCGTGGCCGCCGATTCCAAGCGGGCCGTGGCCGACGTGGCCGGTAGCGCAATCGCACCGGAAGTGCATCGCGACAGCGATAGCCCTGCGCGAGCGATCGTGCCCAGCCAGGCATCGACGCCGGCCGCCGGTGAATCGATCGGACCAGTCGTCCGGGCCAGCGACGCTGCGCCATCAGCCCGTGATGCAGTTGCGCAGAAGCGACATCCTGCGACCGACGGGCGAGCCCCTGGTCAGCCCTTGGCCGGCGCGGGAGCCAGCCATCCCAGCGCCGGCGGGCCAACGCTGCCGGCATTGCCGTCTTTGCCGCGCGTCCGAGAGACGCCCGCAGCCGGACTGTCGGCCTCGACCGCCAGACAGTGTTTCGAGCGTGGCCAGCAACTGAGTTCGCAACAGCAATGGGACGCGGCCCGTGCGGCATTTACGCAAGCCCTCGCTCTCGATCCACAGTTGATTGCCGCGTATGGCGAGCGCGGTCAGGCGGCGCTGGCCAGCCGTCAATACAAGCAAGCGATTGCCGACTACGACGCCTTGCTCGAGCGCTCGCCAGGCATCGCGCTGGGATACTACGATCGTGGCCGAGCGCATGCCGCACTCGGTCATTGGCCGCAAGCGCAGGCCGATTTCGATGCCGCCATCCGACTCAAGCCCGACAACGCAGCATTTTACTTGTCGCGGGCCGAAGCTCAGCTAGCGCTCGGGCAAGCCGGCTTGGCCGATGCCGACCGCAAGGCCGCGGCGAAACTCAGCGGCACCCATGCCGCGTTGGCCGCCGCCGGGGAGCGTAAAGCATCGCCGGCAAATCAATCGTCGGTCGAACCAAAACCCGTCGAACCGAAGCCGGCGGAGCGCAAGGCCCCGCCCGCGGCCCAAGTCGCGCAGCAATCGCCGCCGAAGCCACACGCGCTGCCGGAAAAGCGAAATTCGAAACAAGACGCCAGGTCGGCGCAGGTTGCCGCTGCGCGGCCGATCGTCTTGCTGGCCCAACCGCTCGGCGTGGACAGCCGCGAGGGATTGGAAGCGCTTCCCGCCGTGGCAATCGAGCCCGTGCCGCAGTCGCGGGTCGCTAGCGCCCTTGCGACGACTGCGCCGGTGCGCTCGTCCGCAGTCGCTAAGCCCGCCAAGTCGTCGATGCCGGCCAGGCCGGTGAGCCCGCATGCCGAGGCGTCTACGGCGCTCGCCAGCGACGACGAAATCCATGTATCCGGTGTGGCTCACAAGAGCGCGTCGAAGTTGTCTGCGGAAACACGTGAAAGCGTCGCGAGCATCGGCGATTCACCAACCGACCGTGTCGTGACGGTCAGTGCCTCGGCCGCGATTATTGATGACGAAGTGCTGGCACATGACAGCCGGGCCCGGTTGGCACGGTTGGAACAGGAGCTGCAGGAATTTCCGGGCGATGCCGGGCGCTATCTTCAGCGTGCCCGTATTCATGCCGACGCGGGCCATTGCGAGGACGCGTTGGCGGATGTCAACGCCGCGCTGCGGCTGGCGGCGGACAATGTCGAAGCCTTTGTGCTCCGCGCCGAGATCTATACGAAGCTCGAGCGCTTCGACGCGGCCCTGGTGGATTACGAGCGAGCGCTCGAGCTGGCGCCCGGTTCGAGCCGGACCTATTGCCGGCGGGCACAGATGTGGGCTGCCCGCGGCGACTGGCAGCAAGCGATTACCGACGACGAGGCGGCGCTGCGACTCGATCCCGGTTTGGCCGACGCGCATTGCCATCGCGGATTTGCCTGGCTGAAGCTCGGCAACCAGCAGCGCTCCAAGGCTGATTTTACGGCAGCAATCACGCTCCAAGCGGATCATTGCCCGGCCATGTTGGGACACGCGCAGGTCAGCCGCCTGCAAGGCGATCCGCGAGCCGCGTTGGTGGAACTGGATCGCGTGCTGAAAATCGATCCGCGATTTGCCGCTGCCTATCTGGAACGCAGTCTGTGCTACGTTGCACTCGGGCGTAACGACCAGGCCCGGGCCGATCGCGCTCAAGCGGCCCAACTCACGGCCGGCAACGTGACGAATCGCTAATTAGCCTGCGGCGGCCGCGATCGATGACGCTGGCCGACCCATGCCGCTGGCCTGTGCAGTTCACGCCGGCGAGTTGTGGCCATCGGCCGTATTTGGCAGCGCCTCGCCCGCGAGCCGGCGCTTGCGGCGCCAGCCGTATCCCGCGTAGCCAGCCGCTGCAATTCCCGCGAGCACTAGGCTACCTGGCTCGGGCACGGCCGAAGGCGCCAACACGGTGATGGTTCCCAGCACGAACTGCTGTTCTGAACCGGGAAAGCTGCCCGAGGCCCCGATGTTGGTAAAAGCAAAACTCAACGAGTTGTTGGGGTCGCTGGGGTTGGAGAGGTTGTCGTAAGTCCAGTTCGAATAGCCGTTGGAAGAATCGTTGAACGCGACGATTTTGAAGGTGCCAACGGCATTCGTCGAAGTCAGATTGAAGTAAACAAGGTTGTCACCGCTGGTGGGCACCTTGACTCCGGCGGAGGCCGCGTTTGTATTGGAAATTGTGGTATAAGCTGGGCTGCTGGAGACAAAGGGCGTCAGAACCCCGGATGAGTTGGTGAAAACATCATTGGGCGGCGGGTTAATTACACTGCCCGTATTCGGGTCAATGGTATCGCTGGTTGCACCGATCGAGAGAGTGCCAGTGGCGCCGCCAACCGGCACGATCTCAATGCCTAGGGCCCAACCAAACATGGTGGCCGTGGGAGAACCTGTACCATTCAGGACCGGAATCGTGATGTTCTGCGAGCCCGATGGATTCGCGCCGCGATCCCAGGTCTCGGTCCCGGTGCCGACGTCTGACCAAACGCCGGCCCCCACGCTGAGCAAATCAGCACGAGCGGTTCCAGCCGTTAGCAACAACAGTACTACAGCGCGGGTAATGAACAGCGTGCGCGTCTTCATGGCGAGCAGTCCGACTCCGAGCGGCGTGTAGTCGATTGAATTGACCTAATGAAACAGCGTAAAGTCCAGATATTACCTGCGGGGGGGAGGCATGCAATCTTTTTTTGTATAAATTTCTGGGGATTTGCCTCGCAGTTGGGCCTTTGGTGAACGTGGAATTCAGCGGACACAGCGGTTGGCCCGGATTTTCCTCGTCGGCGTGGCGTGAAAGTTCTTGCCTCGGTCGGCAATCGCTT